>CAUSDE010000027.1:0-79246 GCA_963530045.1 uncultured Achromobacter sp. | reverse complement strand
AAAGGCGGTGACGAAGATGACGACGGGGCAGTCCGGAGCGAAGGCTCCGGACCGCGATCGTTGACCCGCGCACCCAGCCCCCCAACGCGCCGGACGCCTTCAGCACCGACCCCGCAGCAAAGGCAGATCAAGCAGAGATCCGCCCCTCCTCCACGGCATGACAAGCCACCACGGACACCCCCGCCAACCGAGCCACGGGCGCCTCCGCCCGGCACCGATCATTGGCATGCGGACAACGCGGATGAAACGTGCACCCTGACGGCGGATTCAACGGATTCGGCACTTCCCCGGCCACCGCGGTGCGCGGCTTGCCTGCCCCGTTGATGTCCGGAATCGCCTCCAGCAGCATCCGCGTATAAGGATGCCGAGGCCGTGCGAACAACTCGTCCCGCGGCGCCACTTCCACCATGCGCCCCAGGTACATCACCCCCACCCGGTCGGCCACGTGATGCACCACCGCCAGGTTGTGCGAAATGAACAGGTACGTCAGCCCCAGCTTGCGCTGCAGGTCCTTCATCAGGTTCAGCACCTGCGCCTGCACCGACACGTCCAGCGCCGACGTCGGCTCGTCGCACACCAGAAATTCGGGATTCACCGCCAACGCCCGCGCGATCGAAATGCGTTGACGCTGCCCACCGGAAAACTGGTGCGGATAGCGCCCCTGATCCGCCGGATCCAGGCCCACCTGCTTCAACAATTCGCTGACCCGGGCCACGCGCTCTTCCGGCGTCATCCGGGTATGCGTCAGCATCGGTTCCGCGATGATGCGGCCCACGCGCCAACGCGGATTCAAGCTGGCATAGGGGTCCTGGAAAATCATCTGCAAGCGCTTGCGCAAAGCCCGCCCGCCGGGCTCCGACATGCGCGAAAGAGGTTGCCCGTCAAAACGGATATCGCCGCGAGTCAGGCCATACAGGCCGACCAGCATCCGCGCGACGGTGGATTTTCCACAGCCCGATTCGCCCACCAGCGCCAGCGTTTCACCGCGGGCGATCTCGAACGATACGCCGTCCACCGCCCGCAGCATCACTTTGGGCTTGCCGGCAAGTTTGCGTTCCAACCACGGCGGCGACACATCGAACCAGCGCGCCGCGTCCTTCACTTCCACCAAGGGCGCGCTCATGCTGCCTCCTCTGATCTCTTGCCGTCGGACCGCCCCGCCCCCTCAGGGGTGACAAACCCGCCTGGCGGGAGCGTCGTTGGGGCGTTTCCGGTGTCATGCAACCAACAGGCCGCGCGGGACGTGCCTGCCGGCAGCAACTCGGGGCGCTCGGTCGCGCAGCGCGGCAAGCGCTGTCCACAACGCGGATTGAACGCGCAGCCCGGCGGAATCGCGTTCAGGCGCGGCATGCTGCCGTCGATCTGCACCAGACGCTCGCGATGGCCCTCCAGCGACGGGATCGATCCCATCAGCCCCGCCGTATACGGATGGCGCGGCTTGTGGATCACGTCCGCCACCGGGCCGATCTCGGCCACACGGCCCGCGTACATCACCGCCACGCGGTCGGCGGTTTCCGCGATCACGCCCATGTCGTGCGTGATCAGCATCACCGCCGTGCCGTGTTCGCGGCACAGGCGTTTCAGCAGTTCGATGATCTGCGCCTGGATGGACACGTCCAGCGCGGTCGTCGGCTCGTCGGCCACCACCAGTTTGGGCTCGGCCGCCAGCGCCAAGGCGATCACCACCCGTTGACGCATGCCGCCCGAAAACTGATGCGGATAGTGGTCGATGCGTTCGCGCGCCGCCGGAATGCCGGTGGACGCCAGCAGTTCGACCGCGCGGTTGCGCGCCTGCGACCACGTCATGTCCAGGTGCGTGACGATGGTTTCGGCCAACTGCCGGCCCACCGTGTACAACGGATTCAACGAGGTCAACGGGTCCTGGAACACCGCGCCGATCTCGCGGCCGCGCACGCGGCGCATTTGCTCATCGGGCAGGTTGTCGATGCGGCGGCCCGCCAGCAGGATCTCGCCCGCGGCGATGCGCCCGGGCGGCTCCAGCAGGCCGATGATGGATGCGCCGGTCAGCGATTTGCCGGCGCCCGATTCCCCCACAACGCCCAGGACTTCGCCCGCCTGGATGGAAAAGGACACGTCGTCCAGGGCGCGTAGCGTGCCGCGGCGCGTGGGAAACTCCACGCGCAGATTGCGGACTTCAAGAAGTGCGCTCATGGTTACCTCAATTCAGCCGCGGGTTGAGCGCATCGCGCAGCCAGTCACCCAAGAGGTTGACCGACAGCACCAGCAGCACCAGCGCCGCGCCGGGGAAAATGGTGATCCACCACTCGCCGGAAAACAGGAAGTCGTTGCCGATCCGGATCAGCGTGCCCAGCGACGGCGCCGTCGGCGGCACCCCCACCCCCAGGAACGACAGCGTCGCCTCGGTGATGATGGCGGTGGCCAGATGCACCGTCGCCAACACCAGCACCGGCCCCAGCACATTGGGCAGCACGTGGCGGAACATGATCACGGGGGACGCCACGCCGATCACGCGCGCGGCCTGCACGTATTCGCGGTTCTTCTCCACCAACGTAGAGCCGCGGACCGTGCGCGCATACTGCGGCCAACCGGCAAGCGCAATGGCGCCGATCAGCACCGGGAACGCGATCAGCTCATGCATCTCGCGCGGGACGGCGGCGCGCGCCACCCCATCGATCAGCAACGCGATCAGGATCGCCGGGAACGACAGCTGCACGTCGGCGATCCGCATGATGAACGCATCGATGCGCCCGCCCGCGTATCCCGAGATCAGCCCCAGCACGATGCCGATCAACATGGACAGCACCACCGAGGCCAGCCCGATCAGGAGCGACACGCGGGTGCCGTACAGGATGGCCGAATACAGGTCCCGGCCCTGGCTGTCGGTGCCCAGCAGATAGGTCTGCTGGCCGTTGGCCTCCCAGGCGGGGGGCAGCAAGGCGTCCAGCAGTTCCACCGTGGTCAGGTCGAAGGGGTTGTGCGGCGCCACCCAGCCGGCCCCGAAGGAGCCGATCAGCAGCAGCGCCAGCAGCACGGTGGCCACGATGGCCACGGGCGCCCGGCGCCAGGCCCAGGCAAGGTCGCTGTCCCACCAGCGTTTGAGTACGGCGCGCATCAGTGAGCTCCCCCGGCACGGGTCATGCCCGAACGCAAGCGCGGGTCCACGACGAAATACAGAAGATCGACGATCAGGTTGATCACCACGAACACCAGCGCGATCAGGCACAGGTACGCGGCCATGACCGGCACGTCGGCGAATTGGACCGCCTGGATGAACAGCAGGCCCATGCCGGGCCACTGGAACACGGTCTCGGTGACGATGGCGAAGGCGATGATGCCGCCCAGCTGCAGGCCGGTGATCGTGATGACCGGCACCATGGTGTTCTTCAACGCGTGGCCGAAGTGGATGGCGCGGCGCTTCAGGCCCCGGGCGCGCGCGAACTTGATGTAGTCCGAACGCAGCACTTCCAGCATTTCCGAACGCACCAGGCGCAGCACCAGCGTCATCTGGAACAGCGACAAGGTGATGGACGGCAGGATCAGGTGCTTCCAGCCGGTGGCCGTGAAGAGGCCCGACGTCCACCAGCCCACGCTGACGGTTTCGCCGCGCCCGTAGCTGGGCAGCCAGCCCAACTGCACGGAGAACACCAGGATCAGCAGGATGCCGATCAGGAACGTGGGCAACGACACGCCCAGCAGAGAACCTGCAAGCAGCATCTGGGACACTAGGCTATTGCGCTTGAGCGCCGTGTACACGCCCAGCGGCACGCCCACGACCAGCGCCAGCAAGGCCGCCACCATGGACAGTTCCAGCGTGGCCGGCAGGCGCGATTTGAGCAAGGTGGAAACGGGTTCGCTCTGCCGCAGGGAAATGCCGAAATTGCCCTGCGCGGCGTTGGCCACGAAATGGCCGAATTGGACGATGGCGGGCTCGTTCAGCCCCAGTCGTTCACGCAACTCGATGCGCTCGGCATCGGTGGCGTCCTGCCCCAGCATGATGGTGACAGGGTCGCCGACGTATTGAAAAAGCACAAAGGCCAGTAGCGCGACGGTGAGCATCACCGCTACGGCCTGCAACAGGCGACGCAGTATGAAAGCAAACATAGATGGAAATACCCCCACGCCGCGCACGGACAGCGTGCGTGCTGCCTCCCAAGGGGGCGTATTTTCCTTGGGACCGCCCGGCGGAAAAGAAGAAAACAAAACGGCGGGGGTCGGATAGACCCCACGCCGTCCGGTTAGCCAGGATCAGTCGACCTTGACCCAATCGGCGACAAGGCGATTGTCGGCACGGTGGATGACGGTGACGTTCTTGCGCATCGCCCAGGGGATGACCTGGTCATGCAGCGGGATGTGGCCGAAGTCCTTGGCGTGCCCTTGCAGCACGGTGATGATGTCGGCGTCGCGCTTGGCGGGATCGGTTTCGGTCTTGATGCGATCGATGATCACGTCAAGCTCCTTGTTGCTGTAGCCGCCCAGGTTGTACATGCCGTCAGCGCCTTCGCCCTTGGTGCGGATCAGGTTCTGCAGGGAGTACATGGCGTCGAACGTGGGCACGCCCCAGCCGAACAGGAAGGCGCTGGTGTCGAACGACTGCACCTTGGGGAAGTACGTGGAACGCGGCATGGCGTTCATCGTGGCCTTCACGCCAACCTTGGCCCACATGCCGACCACGGCCTGACAGATGGCTTCGTCGTTGATGTAGCGGTTGTTCGGGCAGTCCAGCGTGAAGTTCAAGGTGCCGTCGTAGCCGGCTTCCTTCAACAGCGCGCGCGACTTCTCGGGATCGTAGGGCACGCGCTTGTGCACGGATTCCGCCCAGCCATGCACCTGCGGCGCGATCATCGTGCCGGTGGGCGCGGACAGGCCACGCATCACGGCGCGCTTGATGGCGTCCACGTCGATGGCGCGGTACAGCGCTTCACGCACGCGGATGTCCTGGAACGGGTTCTTGCCCTTGATGTTCGAGTACTGGAGTTCCGGACGCTTCTGGTCCAGGCCCAGGTAGATGGTGCGGTATTCGTTGCCTTCCACGACCTTTTGCGCCTGGCGGATGCGCTCCAGATCCTGGGCAGCCGGGTCCAGCACGAAGTCGATTTCGCCCGACAGCAGCGCGGCGGTGCGCGTGGCGTTCTGCTTGATCGGCGTGAACACCACTTCGGTCACGTTGCCGACCTTGCCGGCCTTGTTCCACCAGTCCTTGTTTTCTTCAAAGACCGTGCGCACGTCCACTTCACGCGACTTCAGCTTGTAGGGGCCGGTGCCGTTGGTGTTGCGCGCGCCGTAGGTCTCTTCCTTGTTGACGTAGTCCTGCGGCTTGGCGATGTTGTTCTTCTCGGACCAGGCCTTGTTCATGATGAACACGTTGGTCAGCTGGCGCAGCAGCACGGGGTTGGGCGCAGACGTTTCGATCTCGATCGTCAGGTCGTCGATCTTGCGCGCTTCCTTGATGCCGGTCGTGTAGGCCTTGTAGTTCGACGTCGGGGCCATGGCGCGATGGATCGAGAACACCGCGTCGTCCGCCGTGAAGGCGGCGCCGTCATGGAATTTCACGCCCGGGCGCAGCTTGAAGCGGTACAGGGTCGGCGACAGCTGTTCCCACTCCGTCGCCAGGCGCGGCACCACCTTGAACGTCTTGTCGTAATCCACCAGCGGTTCGTAGATGTAGCTGTTGGCGGCGATCGTCATGCCTTCGTTCTGGGAGTGCGGATCGAAGGTGAGGATGTCGCCCTGGGCGGCCCAGCGGAAGGACTTGGCCTGCCCGATCGAGGGCACAGCCACGGCGGCGGCGATCGCGATAGCAATCAAGGTGCGGCGCATAGGGGTTAACTCCTGACATTAGTCTGAATACCGGCGCGAGTGTGCCTACGCGCCAGACCCCCGTCAATTCAGGGTTTATGCGTACCGGAGACCGTTTTCACAGAGAGCTAACAATTGGGGACATATATGCTTGTAACAAAATAATTGAAACGAACAGCGTTCGAGTGCGCGCCTGCAACAGGCTTACTCGTCCGCGTCGATCGGCAACTCCAGCGGCACGTGTTCCGTCATCAGCACGCCCAGCATCTCGATCAGCAGCGCGGCGCGTTCTTCGCCGAAGGGCGCCAGCACCGCTTTCTGATGCTGGAGCGCCTGTTCGCACAGGGAAGCGATCAGGTGGGTGCCCTTGGTCGTGATGCAAACCCGCGTCTGGCGCCGGTCGGCGCGCACCCCCGTGCGCGCCACCAGCCCTTCGGCCTCCATGCGCTGCACCACCTTGCTTAACGTCGGCTGCTTGGTGATGGCCAGCACCGCCAGCGTGCCGATGGTTTCGCCCGGGCTGCCTTCCAGACTGGCCAACACGCGCCATTCGGTCACCGACAACCCTGCCGCCTTCACCTGCAAATGGAATTCGGCCGAAATGCGCTGGCTGGCCTGCGCCAGCAGATAGGCCAGGTAGCCGTCGACGAAACGCGGCCCCGCCGCGCCCCGACCTGTCAGAAGCGTGTCCCGCTGCTTGTCCAACCGCATGTTGCATTGCTCCCACGCACCGGAATTCATGTTTGGCCGATGGCCGAAAAGCGCATTGCACCACGACGGCGCAAACACGCGCCATGATGAGCCGCAATGCTGTTGCGCAGCACAGGGTATACCCGGAATCGCAACCCGTTTTTGCACCATGCCGGCGCTGAAATACTGCCGTCGTCCTAGAGAACAACCAGTATATACACCCTTGTTTTAGCGTGATATTTTTTGAGTTCCATGAAATTTCATCTTTTTTGTTGACAGCTAAAACGTTGACTCCTAAAGTATTTTTCAGATGAAGTTTTCGTGGCATGACGATGCTGCACGGCAGCAAGGCTTGAGGACCGGCAACCCGGCCCGCGAAGGAGTTCGAGATGGCTGAAAGGTCTTTCAAGAAAGAAGTCCAGCAGTTGCGCATCGGCGAAGGCGAAGAGTTTCGCGGCGAGGGCATTCTTGCCGTCACGAAAGGCCTGCTGCAATCTGGGGTCGGCTATGTGGCCGGCTACCAGGGTTCGCCGATCTCGCACCTGATGGACGTGCTGGCCGACGCCAACGACATCCTGCAAGAACTCGGCGTGCACTTCGAGGCCAGCGCCTCGGAAGCCACCGCCGCCGCCACGCTGGCCGCCTCCGTCATGTACCCGATCCGCGGCGCCGTCACGTGGAAATCCACCGTCGGCACCAACGTCGCCTCCGACGCGCTGGCCAACCTGGCCTCTGGCGGCGTCACGGGCGGCGCGCTGGTCATCGTGGGCGAAGACTACGGCGAAGGCTCGTCCATCATGCAGGAGCGCTCGCACGCGTTCGCCATGAAGTCGCAGATCTGGCTGCTGGATCCGCGCCCCAACCTGGAAAGCATGGTCAAGGCGGTGGAAGACGGCTTTGAACTGTCGGAAGCCAGCAAGACGCCCGTGATGCTGCAACTGCGCATCCGCGGCTGCCACGTGCATGGCCGCTTCATCGCGAAGGAAAACAAGCGGCCCGCCTTTTCGCTGGCCGAAGCGCTGGAAAGCCCGGCGCGCGACACCAGCCGCATCGTGCTGCCGCCCGCCTCGTTCCTGCACGAGCAGGAAAAGATCAAGGAGCGCTGGCCCGCCGCCATCCGCTACATCAAGGAGCACAAGCTCAACGAGCACTTCGACGGCGACCAGAAAGACATCGGCCTGATCCTGCAGGGCGGCCTGTACAACGGCGTCATCCGCTCGCTGCAGTTGCTGGGCCTGGCCGACAACTTCGGCAACAGCCGCATTCCGCTGTATGTCATGAACGTGACCTATCCCGTCATCGAGGACGAGGTCATCGATTTCTGCCGCGACAAGCGTGCCGTGCTGCTGCTGGAAGAAGGCCAGCCCGACTATATCGAACAGAACCTGCACGCGGTGCTGCGCCGCGCCGGCATCGATACCCACCTGTCCGGCAAGGACGTGCTGCCCATGGCGGGCGAGTACACCACGCAAGTCATGCGCGACGGCGTACGCGAATTCCTGAAACGCCACCGCCCGGAATCGTTGCAGACCCATCCCGCCGTGGCGGCGGACGCCCAAGCGGATGCGCGCCAGCTGGAAATCACCGAAGTCTCGCGCCCCAAACCCGCCAAGCCCGCCGCCGCGGAGCAGCCCATCACTTTTCACAGGCAGGTCGAAGGCCTGGCGTCCGTCGTGCCCCCTCGGCCCGCCGGTTTCTGTACGGGCTGCCCCGAACGCCCCATCTTTTCCGCGCTGACGCTGGCGCAGGAAACGCTGGGGCAGCACCATATTTCCTGTGACATCGGTTGCCACCTGTTCTCCATCCTGCCGCCCTTCAACCTGGGCGCCACCACGATGGGCTACGGCCTGGGCGCTTCCAGCGCGGCGGCGTTCAACGTGCCGGCCGCCAAGCGACCGATCTCCATCATGGGCGACGGCGGCTTCTGGCATAACGGCTTGTCCTCGGGCATCGGCAACGCCGTGTTCAACAAGTACGACGGCGTCATCGTCATCGTCGACAACTTCTACGCCTCGGCGACCGGCGGGCAGGACATCCTGTCGTCTCGCGCCGAGAACCCCGACCGCTCGACCAACAATCCCATCGACCATGCCGTGCGCGGCGTGGGCGTGAAATGGGTGCGCACGCTGGACCGCACGTATGACGTCGCGCGCGTGCGCGCCACGATCGAAGAGGCGCTGACCACCGACATCAAGGGTCCCAAGGTCATCATCGCGCAGTCCGAATGCATGCTGAACAAGCAGCGCCGCATCAAGCCGCTGTTCAACAAGGCAGTCAAGGAAGGCAAGCGGGTGGTGAAGGAACGATTCGGCGTGGACCCCGACGTCTGCACCGGCGACCACGCCTGTATCCGGCTGTCAGGCTGCCCGTCGCTGTCGGTGAAAGACAGTGGCGACCCTTTGAAGGAAGACCCGGTGGCGCACGTGGAAAGCAGCTGCGTCGGCTGTGGCAACTGCGGCGAAGTCGCCCATGCCGCGGTGCTGTGCCCGTCTTTCTACCGCGCCGACATCGTGCACAACCCGACGGGCAGCGACCGCTTCCTGGCCCGGGTGCGTGGTGCCGTCATCGGTTTCCTGCAACGCCGCCGCGCGGCGCGCCTGGCCCAATACGCCCTGTAAGGACGACAGCTTCATGAACCCGGTGGCACTGCAACAAGGCAACCCGATCAAGATCGCCATCCTGGCCATGGGCGGCCAGGGCGGCGGCGTATTGGCCGACTGGATCGTCGACATGGCCGAGCATGCCGGCTGGTGGGCGCAGACGACGTCGGTGCCGGGCGTGGCCCAGCGCACCGGCGCCACGATCTACTACCTGGAACTGCTGCCCGAGGCCGATGTGCAGCGCGCCGGCCGGCCGCCCGCACTGGCGCTGATGCCCACCCCGGGCGATGTGGACCTGGTGGTGGCCGCCGAACTGATGGAAGGCGGACGCGCCATCCAGCGCGGCCTGGTCACGCCGGAACGCACGGTGCTGCTGTCTTCGTCGCACCGCAGCTACGCCGTCAGCGAAAAATCCGCGCCGGGCAATGGCATCGCCGATCCCAACAAAGTGCTGGAGGCCGGCCGCGCCGCCGCCAAGCGCTTCCTGTGCTTCGACCTGCAAGACCTGGCCGACCGCGCGGGCAGCGTCATCAGCGCCAGCCTGTTCGGCGCGGTGGCCGGCAGCGGCGCCCTGCCCTTTTCGCGCGAAGACTTCGAAGCCACCGTGCGCCGCGCGGGCCTGGGCGTGGAGGCCAGCCTGCGCGCCTTCGCGCTGGGTTTCGACGCGGCCCACCAAGCCCCGGCCCAGCCGGCCGCCATCGACCTGACGCGCCCGGTGCCCGCCGTGCCCGAACGCGCCGCCAGCCCCAAGACCCAGGCGTTGCTGGACGCGATCAAGCGCGACTTCCCCGCCTGTGCGCAGCCCATGCTGACGGCCGGCGTGCGCCGCCAGCTGGAATTCCAGGACGCCGCCTACGCCGCCGACTACCTGCGCCGCATGAAGGCGCTGCGCGACCTGGACGCGCAGCACGGCGGCGAGGCCCGGCAGTGGGCACTGACCTGTGCCGCTGCCCGCTACGTGGCCACGGCCATGGCCTACGACGACGTGATCCGCGTCGCCGACCTGAAGACGCGCGGTTCGCGCTTTGACCGCGTGCGCCAGGAAGTGGGCGCGCGTCCGGAACAACTGGTCTTGACGACCGACTACATGCATCCGCGGCTGGAAGAGATTTGCGGGACTCTGCCCGTGCGCATGGGCCGCTGGCTGGAAAGCTCCAAGGCATTCGGCGGCTTTGTCGAACGCCGCCTGGGCAAGGGCCGGTTGATGCAAAGCAGCACGCTCGGCGGTTTCCTGATGCTGTATTCGCTGGCCGGCATGCGGCGCTTTCGCCGCAGCACGCTACGCCACCAGATCGAATCCGCCGGCCTGGAACAGTGGCTGGACCTGATCGCGCGCCTGGCGCCGCAGGACTACGCCCTGGCCGTCGAAACCGTCAACTGCCGCCGCCTGGTCAAGGGCTATAGCGACACGCACGTGCGCGGCGGCGGCAAATACCGCCAACTCATCGCCGCGGCGGCGCAGCTGGTGGGCCGCCCCGACGCCGCCGACACCTTGCGCGCCCTGCGCGACACCGCACTGGCCAACGAGAAGTGCGGTCCCATGGAACGCCAACTGGCCGAAAAACTGGCCGCCTGACAAGAACACCGAAAGAGACAACCGCCGTGCAGACACTCAAACTGATCGTCCGGGAAGTCCGGCAAGAGTCGCCGCTGATCCGATCCTTCCGCCTGGCGCGCGAGGACGCCGGCCCGCTGCCCGCCTTCGGGCCGGGTGCGCACCTGAAGGTGACGGTGCCGGGCCTGCGCGACCCGCGCTGCTACTCGCTGGTACAGCTGGCGCCCGAGGCCGGCCAATTCGCCCAGCCCGCGGAATACCGGCTGGGCGTGCGCCTGGAAGAAGCCAGCCAAGGCGGATCGCGCCACATGCATGGGCTGGCCGAAGGCGACGTGCTGACCGTCGAAGGCCCGAAGAACGATTTCCCGCTGCATGAATCGCCCGCGGGCGACGAACCCGTGGTGTTGATCGCGGGCGGCATCGGCATCACGCCGGTGGCGTCCATGGCCGCCGCGCTGAAAGCCGCCGGCCGCGACTTCCATCTGCATTACTGCGGACGCAGCAAGGACCAGTTGGCCTTCCTGCCCGAACTCGCCGCATTGGCGGGCGACGCCCTGACCGTGCATGCCGACGACGACCCTTCTTGCCGCTTCGACCTGCAGGCGCTGCTGGCAGCGGCCTCGCCGAAGCAGCACCTGTACGTATGCGGCCCCAAAGGGCTGATCGACGCCGTCATCCACGAAGCCCGCGCACGCCACTGGCCCGATGCCCACATCCATTTCGAACTGTTCGTCACGGCAGCGCCGCAGGCCGGCGACCAGCCGTTTGAAGTCGAGCTGCGCCAAACGGGCCGCACGCTGACCATCCCCGCCGACAAGACCATCGTCGACGTCATGGAAGAAGAAGGCTGCGACCCGATGTACGACTGCAAGCGCGGCGAATGCGGCGTCTGCCAGGCCACGGTGCTGGAAGGCGAACCCGACCACCGCGACTACTACCTCTCGGACACCGAGCGCGCCAGCGGCAAGATCATCCAGATCTGCATCTCGCGCGCGAAGTCCGCGCGCCTGGTGCTGGACCTCTAAGGCCGCCGGGCCCACGACAAGGAAGCGACATGGCCAAATACCGCAACAACCCCGCCGCCATCCGCGCCCTGCTGCGCGACACCGAAGTCCACAAGGACCTGTTCATCGACCAGGAACTGTTCGACCTGGAAATGGAGCGGCTGTACGCCAACACCTGGGTCTACGTCGGCCACGACAGCCAGGTGCCCAACCCGGGCGACTACATCACCACCACCGTGGGCAACCAGCCCGTGGTGATGGTCCGCCACAGCGACAAGAGCGTGCGCGTGCTGCACAACCGCTGCCCGCACAAGGGCACGATGGTGGCGGGCGAGGCCTGCGGCAACACCGGCAAGTTCTTCCGCTGTCCTTATCACGCCTGGACCTTCAAGACCGACGGCAGCCTGCTGTCGATCCCGCTGAAGAAAGGCTACGAGAACACCGGGCTGGAGAACTGCGAAGCCAGCCAGGGCATGGCGGCCGTCAAGGACGTGAAGAACCATCGCGGCTTCGTCTTCTGCCGCCTGAACCCTGAAGGCCAGTCGTTCGAAGACTTCTTCGGCGAATCGCTGTCCACGCTGGACAACATGGTCGACCGTTCGCCCGAAGGCCGGCTGGAAGTGGCCGGCGGCGTGCTGCGCTACATGCACCGGTGCAACTGGAAGATGCTGGTCGACAACCAGACCGACACCTGCCATCCCATGGTCGCGCACGAATCGTCGGCCGGCACCGCCGTGAAAGTCTGGGAACAGGCGCCGGAGGGCACGCCCAAGCCCATGGCCGTGGAACTGTTCGCGCCCTTCATCTCGCCTTACGAGTTTTTCGAGAACATGGGCATCCGCGTGTGGGAGAACGGGCACGGCCACACCGGCGTGTCGGATTCCATCCACGCGTCCTACTCGGGCGTGCCCGGCTATTGGGACGCGATGGTCTCGGCCTACGGCGAAGCGCGCGCCAAGCAGATCCTGGGCGACGTGCGCCACAACACCGTGTACTTCCCCAACATCATGGTGAAGGGCCCGATCCAGACGCTGCGGGTCTTCAAGCCCATCGCCGCGGACCGCACGCTGGTCGAATCATGGACGTTCCGCCTGGTGGGCGCCCCCGACCTGCTGCTGGAACGCACCCTCATGTACAACCGGCTGATCAATGCGCCCACCTCGGTCGTCGGCCATGACGACCTGGAAATGTACGAACGCGCGCAAGACGGCCTGAATTCCCGCGCGCGCGACTGGGTGAACGTGGGCCGGCTGTACACGCCCGACGAAATCGGCCAGAAGAACGTCACCACCAATGGCACCAATGAATGGCAGATGCGCAACCAGTACCGCGCATGGGGCCGCTACATGACCGGACCGGAGTCGGTATGAGCGCAAGCGACCGCGAGTTGATCGATTTTGTCTACGCCGAGGCGCGCCTGCTGGACGAGCTGCGCTTTGAGGACTGGCTGGACCTGTACACCGAAGACGGCTACTACTGGATGCCCCTGGCACACGGCCAGACGGACCCGAAGCTGCACGCCTCGCTGATGTACGAAGACAAGCTGCTGCTGCGCGTGCGCGTGGAGCGGCTGGCCGGCCAGCGCACGTTTTCGCAGCAGCCGAAAAGCCGTTGCCACCACCTGCTGCAGGCGCCCACGGTCGAACACGGCCACCCCGACGCGGCGCCCGCCGACGGCCGCCACGTCGTGCGCACCGCCTTCCACTATGTCGAGACCCGGCAGGACGCCCAGACGCTGTATGCCGGCTGGACGACGCATCATCTGGTGGAGCAGGACGGCGCGCTGCGTATCCGCTTGAAGCGCGTTGACCTCGTCAACTGCGATGCCGCCTTCGGCAACATCCAATTGTTCATGTAGGAGCGGCTTGTGAACACGACCGTCCACCAGGCTTTCCGCGACACCGCGTCGCGCCACGGCGCCCAGCCCTTCCTGTGCATCCTGCCGGAAACGGCAGCCGCCTATGGCATCGAAGCCGGCGAACTGGCCTACGCCCGCGCCGCCGACGCCATCGAGACGCTGCGCGCCGCTTATGCCCGCGCGGGCTATGGCCACGGCCACCGCGCCGGCCTGCTGCTGGAGAACCGCCCGTCGTTTTTCCTGCACTGGTTCGCGTTGAATGCGCTGGGCGTATCGGTGGTGCCGATCAACCCCGACCTGCGCGCGGCCGAACTGGAGTACCTGACCGGCCACTCCGAGATCGCGCTGGCCGTCGCCTTGCCGGAACGGCACGCCGACCTGCTGGCGGCCGCCACGCGCGCAGGCCGCCCCTTGCGCGTGATGGGCCCGGACGACGCGCCGCCCGCCGCGCCCTTTGCCGCCCCGCTGGGCGACACCGCGCCGACCGAACTGAGCGAATGCGCGTTGCTGTACACGTCCGGCACCACCGGCCGCCCCAAGGGCTGCATCCTGCCGAACCGCTATTTCCTGCACGCGGGCGGCTGGTACGCCCGCATCGGCGGATTGGCCGCCTTGCGTCCCGGCCAGGAGCGCATGCTGACCCCGCTGCCTCTGGTCCACATGAACGCGATGGCGTATTCGGCCATGGCCATGGTGCTGACGGGCGGCTGCCTGATCCCGCTGGACCGCTTCCATCCCAAGACCTGGTGGGACAGCGTCCGCGAGTCGGGCGCCACCGTGCTGCATTACCTGGGCGTCATGCCCGCCATCCTGATGAAGGCGCCGCCGTCCGACGGCGACCTGCAACCCGCCATTCGCTTCGGTTTCGGTGCAGGCGTGGACCGCAAGCTGCACGCGCCGTTTGAAGCGCGCTTCGGCTTTCCGCTGCTGGAAGCCTGGGCCATGACCGAAACCGGCGCCGGCGCCGTCATCATTGCCAACCAGGAACCGCGCCACATCGGCACCAGCAGCTTCGGCCGCGAGGAAGACGATGTGCAAGTGCGCATCGTGACCGACGCCGGCCAGCCGGCCGCCATCGGCGAACACGGCGAACTGCTGGTGCGCCATGCGGGCGACGACCCGCGCTACGGATTCTTCGCGGGGTACCTGAAGGACGACGCCGCCACCGCCGAAGCCTGGCAGGACGGCTGGTTCCATACCGGCGACATCGTCCGCCGCGAAGACGACGGCGCGTTGCGCTTCGTCGACCGCAAGAAGAACGTGATCCGCCGCAGCGGCGAGAACATCTCGGCCGTGGAAGTGGAAAGCGTGCTGATGCAGCACCCGCTGGTCAAGGCCGTGGCCGTGGCCGCCGTGCCCGACGCCGTGCGCGGCGACGAAGTGCTGGCCTGCGTCGTGGCGGAACCGTTGCCCGCTGGCGATGCGGGCATCTCGGATGCCGCGCGCAGCATCGTGCAGTGGTGTCTGGAACAGCTGGCCTACTACAAGGCGCCCGGCTACGTGGCCTTCGTGGACAGCCTGCCCCTGACCACCACCAACAAGATCCAGCGCGGCGAAATGAAAGCCCTGGCGCCCACCTTGCCCGGCACCGCGCGCTGCGTCGACACGACCGGCATGAAGAAACGCCAGGAGGCGCCCCGATGAGCCGCCTGGGCTATGACGGCATCGTGGCGGCCTTGCCCGTCACGATCCCGTACGAGCGCTATTCCACGCACACCGCGCACTGGTGGCTGGGGCGGGCGCTGGGCGCGCTGATCCGGCAGTCCGGCGTGGCCAAGGCGGACGTGGACGGCCTGTGCGTGTCCAGCTTCACGCTGGCGCCCGACACCGCCGTGGGTCTCGTCCAGCACCTGGGCATGAGCCCGCGCTGGCTGGACCACATCCCGATGGGCGGCGCCAGCGGCGTGGCGGCCTTGCGCCGCGCGGCCCGCGCCGTGCAGGCCGGCGACGCGAACATCGTGGCCTGCATCGCGGGCGACACCAACCATGTGGATTCCTTCCGCAACACGGTCAGCCAGTTCTCGCGCTTTGCGCAAGACGCCGTGTATCCCTACGGCGCGGGCGGTCCCAACGCCAGCTTCGCGCTGCTGACCACGAACTACATGCGCACGACCGGCGCCACGCGCGAAGACTTCGGCAAGCTATGCGTGGCGCAGCGCGACAACGCGTTGCGCTATCCGCACGCGCTGATGAAAAAGCCGCTGACGCTGGCCCAGTACCTGGACGCCCGCGTCATCACCGACCCGATCCACCTGTTCGATTGCGTGATGCCCTGCGCGGGCGCCGATGCCTTCCTCGTCATGCGCGAGGCCCAGGCCCGCGCGCTGAACCTGCCTTACGCCCGCATCCTGTCCACCATCGAACGCCACAACGCCTGGATCGACGACCCTATCCAGACGCGCGGCGGCTGGACCATGGACATTGACGAGCTCTACGGCCAGGCCGGGGCCGCGCCCGCCGACATGGACTTCCTGCAAGCCTATGACGACTATCCCGTCATCAATCTGATGCAGATCGAGGACCTGGGCTTCTGCGATAAAGGCGCCGCGCCGGCATTCGTTCGCGACAACACCTTCACCGTGGACGGCAGTTTCCCGTTCAACACCAACGGCGGCCAGCTGTCGGTGGGCCAGGCCGGTGCCGCGGGCGGCTATCTGGGCATGGTCGAAGCGCTGCGCCAGCTGACCGGCACGGCCGGCGGCACCCAGGTGGCCGATGCCCGCGTCGGCATGGTCAGCGGCTTCGGCATGATCAATTACGACCGCGGGCTGTGCACCGCCGCGGCCATTCTGGCCAGGAGCGACGCATGACCGAACCGCTAGCCAAGCCGCCCCGGAAGAACCCGGTTGCGCGCACCCGCCAGCCCACGCTGCCGCCCGGCTGGCGCAGCCGCAGCGCCCTGGGGCTGACGGCGGCCGCGGCCGAAGGCCGCTTCGACCTGCAGACCTGCGCCGACTGCGGCGCGGTGCAATACCCGCCCCGCGAAGTCTGCGGCCACTGCCTGTCCGAACATCTGCCGTGGCGGCCGGCCGATCCCAACGGCGTGCTGCTGGTCAGCACCACTTTGCACCATAGCAACGACCTGTATTTCCGCGAACGCCTGCCGTGGCGCGTGGGCACCGTGCGCATGGACGCGGGGCCCTCTGTCGTGGCCCACGTCCACCAGGACTGCGCCGACGGCGCCCGTGTGCGGCTGACGCTGAAACTGGATCGCGGCGGCCAGGCCGTGATGATCGCCCTGCCAGAAAGGAACACCCCGAACATGGAAGACGACAAGACCCTGCGCGAGACCTCGTGCGACCCGAAGTTCCGCCGGGCCCTGGTCACGGACGGCAAGTCCGCGGTCGGCCAGGCAGTGGCGCGCGCCCTGCTGGATGCGGGCTGCCCCACCGTGTTCCTGGGCGATCCGCAGGCCTGGAAACGCGACGACGCCTTCGACGCCCTGGCCGCCGACCCGCGCGTGCAGACCGTCGTGCTGGACGTGACCGATACGGATTCCGTCGAACGCGCGGCCGCCTCGATCGGCGGCAAAGTCGAGATCCTGGTGAACACGGCCGATCTGGAACGTGAAGGCGGCCTGCTCGGCCGCAAGGACGTGAACACCGCGCGCGACGCCATGGACGTGAACGTGCTGGGCCTGATGCGCCTGGCGCAGTGCTTCGGCCCGGCCCTGTGCGGCCGCGCCGCCGACGGCGTGAACAGCGCCACCGCCTGGGTCAACGTGCTGTCCATCTACGCGCACATGAACCTGCCCGCGCGCGGCATGTGGTCGGCATCCAAGGCCGCCGCCCTGTCGCTGGCCCAGTGCCTGCGCGCCGAGATGCGGGGCGCGGGGGTCCGGGTGGTGAACGTGTTCCCCGGCCCGGTGGACCACGAGTGGGAGCAGCGCACGCCCCCGCCGCGCGTGGCCCCCGCCGCGATCGCCGGCGCCATCGTGCGCGCGCTGAAGGACGGGGTTGAAGACGTCTACGTCGGCGACGTGGCGCAGGAATTCCGCGCCCGGCTGGCCGAAAACCCCAAGGGACTGGAACGGGAATTGGGCGCCTGACCGCCCGCGCCCGATAACGCACGAACCAAGAGGAGCAACAACATGAGCCAGAACATTCTTGCCCAATTCATGTCGGAACTCGTGTCGGGCCGCATCGGCCTGGTGGACCTGACCGAGACCCTGACGCCGGAATTCCCCACCATCGTGCTGCCGCCGGAGTTCGGCCAGGCGTGGCCCTTCCGCATGGAAGAGATCTCGCGCTATGACGAGCGCGGCCCGGCCTGGTACTGGAACAACTTCTCGTGCTCGGAACACACGGGCACCCACTTCGATGCGCCGGCCCACTGGGTCACGGGCAAGGACCAGCCCGACAACACGGTGGACACGATCCCCATCGAGTCCTTCATCGCCAGCGCCTCTGTCATCGACTGTTCCGCCGAGGCGCGCGATAACCCCGACTTCCTCCTGACCATCGACTTCGTGAAGGCCTGGGAAGAAAAGCACGGCCGCATTCCGGCGCGCTCGTGGGTGCTGATGCGCACCGACTGGTCCAAGCGCGCCAAGCCCGCCGAATACCTGAACATGCAGGCGGACGGCGCGCACTCGCCCGGCCCCGACGCGGACGTCGTGCCGTGGCTGATCAAGGAACGCGACGTGCACGGCTTCGGCACCGAATCCGTGGGCACCGACGCGGGACAGGCCCATCACCTGAACCCGCCCTACCCCTGCCACTACTACATGCACGGCAACAACCGCTACGGCCTGCAGTGCCTGACGAACCTGGATCAGCTGCCGCCCACCGGCGCGGTGATCTTTTCGGCGCCGCTGAAGATCCGCAGCGGCTCGGGCAGCCCCCTGCGCGTGCTGGCGCTGGCGCCCAAGGCCTGAACGGCCCCGCCCACAACGAACAAAGGGATTCCATGACACAAGCGAATGTTGCCCTCGTCACCGGCGGCAGCGCCGGCATCGGGGCGGAAATCTGCCGCAGCATGCTGGACGCGGGCTATGAAGTGATTTCGATGGCCCGCCGCGCGGCCGACTTCAGCCATCCGCGCCTGCACAACATGCAGGTGGACCTGCTGGACGCCGAGGCCACCGCTCAGGCCGGGAAGGAAGCCGCCTCCCGGTTCCCCATCAGCCACGTTATCCACAACGCGGGCGTCATCTGGCCGAATCTGCTGCCGCAGGTCACGCAGGAAGAACTGCACGGGCTGACCCAGATCCATCTGGGCGCGGCGATTTCCCTGGTGCAGGCGGCGTTGCCCGGCATGCAGGAACGCAAGTTCGGCCGCATCGTGATGATGTCCTCGCGCGGCGCGCTGGGCCTGCCCACGCGCACGGCCTATTCGGCCACCAAGGCCGGCATGGTCGGCATGGCGCGCACGTGGTCGCTGGAACTGGCGCCTTACGGCATCACGGTCAACGTCGTGGCGCCCGGCCCCATCCAGACGGACATGTTCTACGAAGTGATCGAACCCGGCAGCGAACGCGAAAAGCAGCTGGCCAACGGCATCCCGGTCAAGCGCCTGGGCCGTTCGGACGACGTCGCGCGCGCCGTGATGTTCTTCGCGGACCCCGCCAACAGCTTCGTCACCGGGCAGACCTTGTTTGTGTGCGGTGGCGCCAGCGTCAGTTCCATCACCATCTGACCGGGCGCATCCCGCGTCTGTCGTCGGGTTTTAACGGATAGGTAAGCATCAGTACCACGTCTACAGTGCTCATCCTTGCGTCTTAGAAATTTTAAGCAACAAGTAATTCCCGCCGTTCCTGTTTTCTCCGCTTTTCAACCGCACGCCCATTGCTCCCTATCCGGAGGTTTTGCCATGCTGTCGAAGAAACTCCCCCTGGCCGCGGTCGCCGCCGTCGCCGCCCTGTTCGCCCTGCCCGCCCTTGCCCAGGTCAAGGTCGGCGTCGTCACGTCTTCCACCGGGCCGACCGCGCTGGTCGGCATTCCGCAGAAGAACACCGTGCCGCTGCTGCCCAAGAAGATCGGCGACCTGACGGTGGAATACATCTCGCTGGACGACGCCAGCGATTCCACCAACTCGGTCACCGCCTTCAAGAAGCTGATCTCGGAGCAGAACGTGGACGCGCTGATCGGCCCGTCGGGTTCTCCCAACGCCATGGGCGTGATCCAGTTCGCGGCCGAAGCGGGCGTGCCGATGCTGGCGCCGGTGGGCACGGCAGCGGTCGTGCTGCCCATGAACGACCAGAAGAAGTGGGTGTTCAAGACCACGCAGAACGACGACATCATCGCCCGCGCGCTGGTGGACCACATGGTCAAGACGGGCGTGAAGACGGTCGGCTTCATCGGCCTGAACGATCCCTACGGCGAGAACTGGTCCAAGGTCTTCACGGGCCTGGCCACCGAGAAGGGCATCAAGGTCACCGCCAATGAACGCTATCTGCGCTTCGACAGCTCGGTCACGGGCCAGGCGCTGAAGATCCTGGCTGCCAAACCGGACGCCGTGCTGGTGGCCGCCCCCGGCGCCGCCAGCGTGCTGCCGCAAACGACGCTGTTCGATCAAGGCTACAAGGGCAAGTTCTACCAGACCCACGGCGCGGCGCTGCCCGACTTCCTGAAGCTGGGCGGCAAGAAGGTCGAAGGCACGGTGCTGGCCGCCAGCCTGATGCTGGTGCTGCCGGAAATGCCGGACAGCAACCCGTCCAAGAAGGTCGCCAGCGACTACATCGCGGCTTACGAAAAGCTCAACGGGTCGAAGCCCGCTACGTTCGGCGCCAACGTCTACGACGCCGGCCTGCTGCTGGAGAAGGCCGTGCCGCTGGCGGAAAAGGCCGGCAAGCCGGGCACCAAGGAGTTCCGCAGCGCCCTGCGCGACGCGCTGGAACAGACCAAGGAGCTGGTGGGCACGCAAGGCGTCTACAACATGAGCGCCGCCGACCACAGCGGCTTCGACGACCGCGGCCGCGAACTCATCACCGTGAAGGACGGCAACTGGGCGCTCGTCAAGTAAGGCCTTAACCGCGGCGTGGGCGGCGCAAACCGTCCGCGTTGCGCGGGCCGCCTTCGGGTGGCCCGGCGTTTCCCGTCCCTGTCGGAATTTCGCATGAATGCTCAGATCGCCTTGATACTTGGGCAGGACGGCATCACCAACGGCGCAATCTACGCGTTGCTGGCGTTGTCGATCCTGCTGGTCTTTACCGTTACCCGCGTGCTGTTCATCCCCCAGGGCGAGTTCGTCGCCTTCGGCGCGCTGACCATGGCGGCCATCCAGGCCGGCAAGCCCGTGCTGCTGGTCTGGCTGCTGCTGGCGTTCGCGCTGGCCGAAGCGGCCGCCGACCTGGTGGCGCGCGCCAAGCGTCCTGGCCGCGCCCGTGGCCTTTGGCGCATCGCGGCCAAGGCGATCTATCCGCTGGTGCTGGCGGCGCTGTTCTATCGGCTGCCGCTGGCGCAACTGCCCATGTCGGTGCAGGCGCTGTTGACCTTGCTGCTGGTAGTGCCGATGGGCCCGCAGCTGTACCGCCTGTTCTACCAGCCCATCGCATCGGCCTCGACGCTGGTGCTGCTGATCGTCTCCATCGCCGTCCACCTGGCGCTGGTCGGCCTGGGCCTCCTGGCCTTCGGCGCGGAAGGCGCGCGCACCGCGCCCTTCAGCGACGCCAGCCTGGCGCTGGGCCCCATCAACATCAACAGCCAGGCGCTGTGGGTGGTGGCCGTGTCGGCGGTGCTGATCATCGTGCTCTACCAGTTCTTTGAAAGATCGATGTACGGCAAGGCCCTGCGCGCCGCCGCCTTCAACCGGCTGGGCGCGCGGCTGATGGGCATCTCGCCCATCTTCGCCGGCCGCGCCACCTTCTTCCTGGCCGCGCTGATTGGCACGGTATCGGGCATCCTCATCGCCCCCATCACCACCATGTACTTCGACTCCGGCTTCATGGTCAGCCTGAAGGGCTTCGTGGGCGCCATCATCGGTGGCCTGGTCAGCTATCCGCTGGCTGCGGCCGGCGCCATCCTGGTGGGCCTGATCGAAGCCTTCTCGTCGTTCTGGGCCAGCGCCTACAAGGAAATCATCGTATTCACGCTGATCATCCCCGTGCTGCTCTGGCGCTCGCTGAAAAGCCATCACGTCGAGGAAGAAGACGAATGAATCCCCGCATCATCCTCTTCGTATTCCTGGCGCTGCTGGCGCTGGGGCCGCTGGCCTTGCCGCCGTTCTACGTGACCCTGCTGAACTACATCGGCCTGTATGCGCTGGTGGCGCTGGGCCTGGTGCTGCTGACCGGCGTGGGCGGGCTGACGAGCTTCGGACAGGCTGCCTTCGTAGGCGTGGGCGCCTACACCACGGCGCTGCTCACCACCCGCGCCGACACCCTGCCGGCGTGGCTGGCCTGGCTGGGCGCCTCCCCCTGGCTGACCTTGCTGGCCGGACTGGTGCTGACGCTTTTCATCGCCTGGCTGCTGGGCGCCATCACGCTCAAGCTGTCGGGTCACTTCCTGCCGCTAGGCACCATCGCCTGGGGCCTGTCGCTGTATTTCGCCTTCGGCTCCGTCGAAGGCCTGGGCGGCCACACCGGCATCCCCGACATCCCCGCCATCAACCTGTTCGGCTGGTCGCTGAACCAGGGCGGCAGCATCTATTACCTGATCTGGGCGTTCCTGCTGATCGCCGTGTGGTCCACGCAAAACCTGCTGGATTCGCGCGAAGGCCGCGCCATCCGCGCGCTCAAGGGCGGACGCGTGATGGCGGAATCGATGGGCGTGGACACGGCGCGTTCGCGCATGGTGATCTTCATCATCGCCGCGCTGCAGGCTTGCGCCTCGGGCTGGCTGTACGCGCACATGCAGCGCTTCGTGAACCCCAACCCGTTCGGCCTGCAGATGGGCATCGAATACCTGTTCATGACCGTCATCGGCGGCGCGGGACAAGTCTGGGGCGCTCTCGTCGGCGCGGGCGTGTTCACCGTGCTCAAGCAATGGCTGCAGGACTGGATGCCCAGGCTGCTGGGCCAGACCGGCAACTTCGAGGTCATCGTCTTCGGCTTCGGCATGGTGCTGCTGCTGCATCGCGCGCGCAGCGGCCTGTGGCCGGTGCTGACGCGCTGGATCCGGGTGAAGAAGCCCGTGCGCCAACTGGACTTGAACGCCGAGCCTTTGCCCCGCAAGCCGATGCCGCCGCGCGGCGAAGTGGTGCTGAAGGCCGTGGACGTGACCCGCAAGTTCGGCGGTCTGGTCGCCAACAACGCCATGAACCTGGAGATCCGGGCGGGCGAGATCCTGGCGCTGATCGGCCCCAACGGGGCCGGCAAGAGCACGATGTTCAACCAGATTTCTGGCGTGGACACGCCGACCTCGGGTCAAGTCACGTTGCTGGGCCAAGCAGTGGCGGGCGTCGGCGCGCGCAAGATCGCCCGGCTAGGCCTGTCGCGCACCTTCCAGCACGTGCGCCTGCTCTCGCGCATGAGCGTGCTGGAGAACGTGGCCATCGGCGCCCACTTGCGCGGACATCGTGGCGTGCTGCCGGCCGCCTGGCGGCTGGACCGCCCCGAGGAATCCCGCCTGCTGGCCGAAGCGGCGCGGCAGGTGGAACGCGTGGGGCTGGGCAAGCATCTGCATGACGAAGCCGGTTCGCTGGCGCTGGGGCAGCAACGCATCCTGGAGATCGCGCGCGCCCTGGCCTCCGACCCGTGCATCCTGCTGCTGGACGAGCCCGCGGCCGGCCTGCGTTATCAGGAAAAGTGCGAATTGGCCGAGCTGTTGAAGAAGCTGCGTGCTGAAGGCATGGCCATCCTGCTGGTCGAGCACGACATGGACTTCGTGATGGGCCTGGTGGATCGCGTGGTGGTCATGGACTTCGGCGAAAAGATCGCCGAGGGGCTGCCTGCCGAGATCCAGCACAACCCCGCGGTGCTGGAAGCCTACCTGGGCGGAGTGGAATGATGACTGCGAAACTGCTGGAAGTGCGCGACCTGCGCGTCGCCTACGACAAGGTTGAAGCCGTGTCGGGCATCAGCCTCACGGTGGGCGAAGGCCAGATCGTGACCGTGATCGGCCCCAATGGCGCCGGCAAGACCACCCTGCTGTCCGCCATCATGGGCGTGCTGCCGTCCACTGGCCAGATCGTGTTCGGCTGCAAGGCCCAGGCGCACGCCGAGATCGAGGAAATGGTGGCGGCCGGCATGAACCTGGTGCCAGAAAAGCGCGAGCTCTTCGCTGAAATGACGGTGGAAGACAACCTGATGCTGGGCGCGTTCCACCGCTTTCGCTGTGGCCAGCGAGACCAGGACAAGACACTGGCCGAGGTCTACGCGCTGTTTCCCCGACTGAAGGAACGCCACGCCCAGTTGGCCGGCACCCTGTCCGGCGGCGAACGCCAGATGCTGGCCGTGGGCCGCGCGCTGATGGCCAAGCCGCGCCTCTTGATGCTGGACGAACCCAGCCTGGGGCTGGCGCCGCGCATCGTGCGGGAAGTATTCCGCATCGTCGCGCGGCTGCGCGAGATGGGCGTGTCCATCCTGCTGATCGAGCAGAACGCCCGCGCGGCCCTGCAGGTGGCCGATTACGCGTACGTGCTGGAGACCGGCACGGTCACGCTGGAAGGGCCCGCGGCGGAAGTCGCGGTGGATCCGCGTGTGGTCGAGGTGTATCTGGGGCTGGGACACGGCGCGCCGGCGGCGGCGCCTGCCTGAGGCCCGCGCCGGCAGCGCATGCGCCTACGCCACACCGCGCCGGCGGTCGCGGCGGTAGAGCGCATAGCCCACGGGCCACATCGCCGCCACCATGAAGGTCGCCGCCGGGTTCGTCAGCCGGTAGGCCTGCACGGCCGTGGGCACGCCGGAGTGCTTCAGGTGAAGGCGGAAACGCGTATAGCGCGCGGCCGCCATGATGAATTCGCGCGGCCGGAAGCGGAAGAACTCCAGATGGTGCTGCAGCATGTCCCAGGCCAGCAGGTACAGGCCCTGCGCATTGTTGGCCACCGACACGGCGCCCTGGCTCAGGCCGCCCGGCGTGTCATGGTAGGTGCGCACCACGCGGTTGATGAAGCGGCTGAGATAGCCAGCGCGCGCCACCGCCCACCACACCAGGCTTTCCGGCACAAAGCGCGCGACATCCTCGGGAAAGGGATATTTCCTGAGAATGTCGGTGCGCATACAGCCGAATTTCTCGCCCTTGATGCGATAGCGGAAATACACGTCCACCGCCGTGCTGTCGAACACGTCCTGCGGATAGCGGTCGCCGACGATGCTGCCGTCGGGGCGCGCGCACAGGCCGGTGACGGCCACATAGGAATCGCGCCTGGCAGGTGGAATGCTTTCCCAGGCGTCCTTGAACGTGGCCAGCGCGTCGGGCGGCATTTCGTCGTCGCTGTCCAGGCCGACGATCAGTTGGCCGCGCGCTTCCCGCACGCCGCGGTTGAATGCGGTTTTCTTGTGTTGGTTGTTCTGCCAGACGTAGCGGATCGGAAAATCGGCGCGCGTCTGCCAATCCAGGATGGAATCGTGGGTGTTGTCGGTGGAGCCATCGTCCACCACCACCCATTCGAAGTCCCTGAATGTCTGCCGGGAAAGCGATTCGTACACCCGGTGCAACGTACCCGCCCGGTTGTAGGTGGGCGTCAGAACGGTGAAAAACGTTGGTGTATCGGTCATGCCTGCTATGCCCCTTTGCGATCTCCGTGACACCGCTGCGGTCTTGGTCTTAACTGTTTTCGCCTGAAGTGTAGGGGATATGCCTGCGCTAACCGATGCCGACCCATTCGAATTTGCAATCAAATCTGTCAACCCCTGCATTTTTTGACGAGTATTCCGGACCTTTAAGCGTTGGGCGGGGCGCGGGAGTGGCGTAAACTCGGGCGGCCAAATCCGGAATGCCTATGGAAGCTTCGACCGTCCAGCTCAATGACATCGCCCTATTCGTAGAGGTTGCCAAGCGCAAGAGCTTCAGCCTTGCGGCGCGCGCGCTGGACATGCCCACGTCGACGCTGTCGCGCCGCATCAACGAACTGGAACGCGCGATCGGCCTGCGGCTGATCAACCGCAATACCCGCAGGCTGGACCTGACCGAGGCCGGCGCGGCCTATATGCGCCGCTGCCAGGGCCTGATCGACGAAGCCCGCCTGGCGCACGAGCAGCTGCTGTCGCTGTCGGGCGGCCCGTCAGGCAATCTGCGGGTGTCCATGCCCTACAGCCTGGCGATCTGGCTGCTGCCGGAAACCATCAACGACTTCACCGACCGCTACCCGGAAGTGGAGTGCGAGTTCGACCTGAGCATGATGACCGCGTCCGACGCGCAAGGCACGCCGTTCGACGTGGTGCTGCGCTTTGGCCGCAACACTGACTATCCCCTGGCCGCCGTCGACACGGGCAACGGCAATGGCAACGGCGCGGCCGTCGCGCGCAGCGATGGCGCCGTGGTGCAGGAACTGGTGTCGCTGAACAATTACCTGTATGCGTCCGACCGCTACCTGGAACGCTATGGCGAACCCAAGACGCCCGGCGACCTGACGCAGCACCAATGCCTGCGCACCACCATCGACGATGCGCATTCACATTGGACGTTGCACAACGGCACGGTCAGCGAGGTCGTGCCGGTCAGCGGCCATCTGGCCGCCAACAACATGAGTATCGCGGGCACGCTGGCCGGCCTGGACCTGGCCATCACGCGCATGCCGCACTGCCAGGCGCTGGATCCGATCATCAAGCGCAATTCGCTGCGCCGCGTGCTGCCGGGCTGGTCGGTGGACCCGATCTCGATCTACGTGGTGTACCCGTCCAGCATCCAGCCCGCGAAGACCCGGGCGTTCATGGATTTCATCAAGCCCAAGCTCGGGCCGGCGGGGCAGTGACGGGCCGGCGCCGCGCGCCGCCCCCCCCCAAAGCCCCGCCCCAAAAGAAAAATCCCCGCACAGCTTGCGCCATGCGGGGATTTTTCAGATCAGGGCGTTGATTAGACGCGCTTGATCTTTTCCAGCATCTTGAAAACACCCTTGGGCGACTTGACGAACAAGCGCTTGAAAGCCTTGCCCAAGCAACGGCGTTCCAGGGTGTTACGACGCACGCGTTTGCGTTCAGCCATGTTGATTCTCCTGTTGAATTTGCGGAAAGTGGCCCGCACAACCGGAAATAGGGCTGGCGGAAAAAATTCGGATAACTTGGCATTTTAGCCTGAAATCCTTCAGCGGCGCCAATTGGGGCGGAAGACGGGGCGCTGGGCGGCGACACAATCCGTCCCCGAATCCCCTGCCCCCTGCTGTCAGCGCCTAGCCCGCCAGCGATTTCAGCCGTTCCAGCACCTGTTCCGCGCGCGGCAGCGGATCGACCGCGCCATAGCCCAACGTGGACAGCGCCGCCGCCGCGTTGGCGTAGCGCACCGCGTCTTCCCAGGAATCGCCCCGGCAGCGACGCGCCAGCAGGCTGCCCGCGAAGCAATCGCCCGCGCCCGTGGCGTCCACCGCCTCCACGCGCAAGGCCGCGACCGGCGTCCGGGTGCGCCCGTCGTCGATGATGGAGCCGTCCTTGCCCAGTTTCAGCACCACCACGCCTGCCGCGCCGCCGTCGCGGATCCAGTCCAGCGTGCGTTCGGGGTCATCGTTGCCGGTCAGGTGCTGCATGTCGTCCATGCTGGGCAGGAACACGTCGGCTTCGCGCATGGCCTCGCGCAGGACGGCGCGGGCGCGGTCCACCGGCCACAGCCGCAGGCGCAGGTTCGAATCCAGGCTGACCTGCGCGCCCGCGGCATGCGCGCGGGCGATGGCGGCGAATACGGTATCGCAGGCGCTGGTGCTGATCGCCATGCTGATGCCCGACACGTGCAGGAAACGGCTGCGCTCGATCAGGCCGCTTTGCAGCAGGGCTGGCGTCATCAGACTGGCGGCCGAACCGCGGCGCAGGTAGCTGAAGGCATGGCCGTCGGGGCCGTGCTGCACGAAATACAGGCCGGTGTGCGCATCGTCGTCCGTCTGCACCCCCGACGTATCCACGCCTTCGGACCGCCACAAGTCCAGGAACTGCGCCCCGAACGCGTCATTGCCCACGCGGGTCAGGTAGGCGCAGCGCGCGCCCTGGCGGGCAGCGGCGATGACCGCGTTGGACGTATCGCCGCCAAAGCCCTGCAGATACTGCAGCTGGCCCTTGTGCGTCTGGTTCAGTTCGACCAGCGGTTCGCCCAGCGCGACGATGTCGAAATCAGCCATGGGCGGCCTCGCGGGTTCGGGTGATCTGGGCGACCAGCGCCGCCGTGTCGCGCGCGGCGAACGCGGCCTTGTCGTACAGGTTGCTGCCGATGCCCACCAGGTTGGCGCCGGCCGCGAAGTACGCGCCCATGTTGTCCTGGGTGATGCCGCCCGTGGGGCAGAAGATCGTATCCGGGTAGACGGACTTCAGCGCGGCCAGGTGCTTGGGGCCACCGGTGTCCGCCGGAAACACCTTCACCACGTCCACGCCGGCGCGGCGGGCGGCCAGCACTTCGGTGGGCGTGAACGCGCCCAGCAGGCACAGGGCATCGGCCGCGTGCGCCATGTCCACGATTTCGGTCGCCAAGGCGGGCGACACCAGGAAGTCGGCGCCTGCCACCAGCGCCTCGCGCGCCTGGGTTTCGTCCAGCACCGTTCCCACGCCCAGCAGCAGGCTGGCGCCGTGCTTGTCGCGCAGCGCGCGCACCAGGTCGGTCACGCCGGGAATCGTCCAGGTCAGCTCAAGCGTGGTGCAGCCGGCCGCCACGGCGACTTCGGCGGCATAGGCAGCGGTGGCCGCGTCCGAGTAGCGCAGCACGGGCACGACCCGGGCGGCCAACAGGGCGGATAGCTTGGAGGCGATGGGAGCGGATGCGGTCATGGAATTCCTCTGGAGCGGGCGGTCAGACGCCGCCGGACGATGCCGGCAGGACGGCGAGTTTGGCCGCGGCGGCGTCGCGCAGCCGCAGCAAGGGATCGATATAGGCGGCTTGCGGGTCGTCGCGCCGCCGGAACAGCAAGGTGCTGACGCTGACGCCCGCCACGGGCCGGCCGGCCGCGTCGCACAGCGCCACGCCGTAGCAGACGATGCCGGCTTCATTTTCCTCGTTGTCCATGGCGTAGCCGCGGGCGCGATCCCCGTCCAGCACCGCCCGCAGGGCCGGCAGGCTGGTCACGGTGCCGGGCATGCGCGCCGGCAGCGGCAGGTCGCGCAGCAGGCGCTCGCGGGCGGCGTCGTCCAGGGCGGCCAGATAGGCCTTGCCGACCGCGCTGGAATGCAACGCCACCGACGATCCCACGCGCGACACCATGCGCACCGGGCCCGGACTTTCCAGCTTGTCGATATAGATCATTTCCTGGCCGGCAGGCACTGCCAGGTGCACGGTTTCGCCGGTGGCGTCACGCAGGGCCTGCAGGTCTGGCGCCAGCGCGGCGCGCAAGTCGAACTGCGACCAGGCACGGCTGGCCAGCGACATCAGGCGCGTCCCCAGGCGGTAGACACCGCCGGTTTCGGCCACCATGCCCTGCTCGGCCAGCGCGGCCACGATGCGATAGACGGTGGGACGCGGATAGCCGCAGCTGCGCGCAAGCGAGGCCGCCGTCGGCGGCTGGGGCGCGTCGGCCACCGCCTGCAGCACGGTCATGAACTTGGCAAACGCCGCAGCGCCCGCGACCTTGGTTTCCGACAAGAACGTCCCCAAATAGTGGCAACCAGCCCTTAACTATGAACACACAGAATTCGCAAGGCAAACAGCGCGAATGTCAGACGAATCTGCGATACTGTTTATTTGTACAGCTAGTTAGCCTATGAATGTCCATATTATGGACATTCGACTCACAATATAGGCAATTATTCCATATCGCCGCGCTCGAAACCAGCGAAGGGTTATCGCTCGGGCAGGCGGCTTCCTCAGGCTACGATACCGTCCATGAGCTCCCAAATCCGCATCGTTGGCGCACGCCAGAACAATCTCAAGAACCTGGACCTGACTATCGCCACCGGCGAACTGGTCGTTGTGACGGGCGTGTCGGGGTCCGGCAAGAGTTCGCTGGCCTTCGACACGCTGTACGCCGAGGGGCAGCGGCGCTACGTGGAAACCTTCTCCCCCTATGCGCGCCAATTCCTGGACCGCATGGACAAGCCGCAGGTGGACCGCATCGAAGGCATCCTGCCGGCCATCGCCATCGACCAGACCAACCCGGTGCGCAGCTCGCGCAGCACGGTCGGCACGATGACCGAACTGAACGACCACCTGAAGCTGCTGTTCGCGCGCGGCGCACGCCTGTATTGCCGCGGCTGCGGCAAGGTGGTGCGCCGCGACACGCCGGACTCCATCTACCACTCGCTGGCCGAACGCGCCGCGGTGGCGGGTGACCCGCGTCTGGTCGTGACCTTCCCCATCGCCGTGCCGGCCAACTTCACCGAAGACGAAGTGCGCGGCTTTCTTGAGCAGCAGGGCTACACCCGCGTGCACGCCGAGGAAACCGCTGTGCCGCGCGCCACCGCCGCGGCCAAGGGCGCGAAGGCGGCGAAAGGCGCCAAGAAGGGCAAGGCCGCCAAGGATGCCGGCGAAGAACGCCGCATCCTGCACGTCATCCAGGACCGTTTCCGCTTTGCGGGCACCGAACGCGAACGCGTGATGGAAGCGCTGGACACCGCGTTGCGCATGGGCGCCGGGCATCTGGCCGTCTACGTGATGGACGCCGAAGGCGGCGACGCGGAAATCTGGAAATACAGCGACCGCCTGCACTGTGCCGACTGCAACATCGAATACACCGACCCGCTGCCCAGCAGCTTCTCGTTCAATTCGCCGCTGGGCGCCTGCGAGTCCTGCCGCGGCTTCGGCCGCGTGATCGGCATCGATTTCGGTTTGGTCATCCCGGACGAGAACAAGACCCTGCTGGAAGGCGCCATCAAGCCATGGACCACGCCGTCCTACAAGGAATGCCAGGACGAGCTGCAGAAGTACGCGCCGCGCGCGGGCGTGCCGCTGGGCGTGCCCTGGAAGTCGATGAGCGAAGAGCACAAGCGCTGGGTGCTCTACGGCACCCCCGACTGGAAGGGCGGCAACGACGCCTGGAAGCACCAATGGTACGGCGTGCAGCGCTTTTTCGACTGGCTCGAAACCAAGGCCTACAAGATGCACGTGCGCGTGCTGCTGTCGAAGTACCGCAGCTACACGCCCTGCCCCACCTGCAACGGCGCTCGCCTGAAACCCGACGCGCTGCTGTGGCGCCTGGGCACCAAGGAAGAGGCCGATACGGTGCTGCCGCCGGACGACGGCCGCTACCAGCGCTTCATGCCGGTCGGCGCCAACTGGACGCGCGACCAGCTGAACCACCTGGGCGGCCTGTCGATCCATGACGTGATGCTGCTGCCCATCGAGCGGGTGCGGCGCTTTTTCGACGAGCTGTCGTTTTCGGGCGCGCTGGACGCGGCCACCGACCTGCTCATGACGGAAGTGCGCGCGCGCCTGAAGTTCCTGTGCGACGTGGGCCTGGGCTACCTGACGCTGGACCGCCAGAGCCGCACCCTGTCGGGCGGCGAAGTCCAGCGGATCAACCTGACGACCGCGCTGGGCACTTCGCTGGTGAACACGCTGTTCGTGCTGGACGAACCCTCCATCGGCCTGCACCCGCGCGACATGCATCGCGTGGTGGAAGTCATGCACCGCCTGCGCAACGCCGGCAACACGCTGGTGGTCGTGGAACACGATCCGCAGGTCATGGTGGCCGCGGACCGCATCATCGACATCGGCCCTGGCCCCGGCGAACGCGGCGGCTACATCGTTTTCGACGGATCGCCCAAGCAGTTGCGCGCCGCCGACACGCTGACGGGCAATTACCTGGGCGGGCGCCAGCGCGTGGAAGCGCCGCGTCCGATGCCGGTCGCCAAGAACACGCCGCGGCTGCTGCTGGAAGGCGTCAACGCGCACAACCTGAAGAACGTCTCGGTGGAGTTGCCGCTGGGCCGCCTGGTCTGCGTAACGGGCGTGTCCGGTTCGGGCAAGTCCACACTGGTGCAAGACGTGCTGTACCCCGCCCTGCTCAAGCAAAAGGGCAAGCCGTCGGAAGCGCCCGGGGCGTTTGACCGACTGCTGGGCGCCGAGCAGATCGCCGAGGTCGTCATGGTGGACCAGACGCCCATCGGCAAGACGGCGCGCTCCAACCCCGCCAGCTATGTGGGCGCCTTCGACGCCATCCGCAAGCTGTTCGCCCAGGCCCCGCTGGCGCGCGAACGCGCCTACACGGCCGGCACGTTCAGCTTCAACGGTGGCGACGGCCGCTGCCCCACTTGCGGCGGCACCGGCTTCGAGCACGTGGAAATGCAGTTCCTGTCCGACGTGTACCTGCGCTGCCCCGATTGCGACGGCAAACGCTTCCGCCCCGAAGTGCTGGAAGTGCGTGTCGAACACCTGGGCAAGAGCGCGTCCATCGACGAAGTGCTGGCCATGACGGTCAGCGAAGCGCTGGACTTCTTCAAGGGCCTGCGCGACGTGCAGACGGGCCTGGCGCCGCTGGCCGACGTGGGCCTGGAATACGTGCGGCTGGGCCAGCCCGTGCCGACGCTGTCGGGCGGCGAGGCGCAGCGCCTGAAGCTGGCCGGCCACCTGGCCGAAGCCGCGCGCAGCGGCATCTCCACCGCCAAGGTCGCCAAGAAGGGCAGCCTGTTCCTGTTCGACGAGCCCACCACCGGCCTGCACTTCGACGACGTCGCGCGCCTGATGCGCGCCTTCCGCAAGCTGCTGGCCGCCGGCCACACGCTGCTGGTCATCGAACACAACCTGGACATGATCCGCGCCGCCGACTGGCTGATCGACCTGGGCCCGGAAGGCGGCGACGCCGGCGGCCTGGTGCTTGGCGTGGGCACGCCGCAAGACTTGATGGACAACCCCAAGTCCCACACGGGCGCCGCGCTGCGCGACTACGAAGTCAGCATCCTGCCGGCCGACGTGGTCGTGACCAGCGACGCCGACGCGCAGGAAGTCGAGCAGGCCGGCCTGACGGCCCGCATCGCCGAACCCGCCGCGACCTACGGCCAAGCCAACGGCGCGGGCGAAGGCACGCCGCTGCAATCCGTGATGCGCGCGCGCCGCCACGGCAACATGGCGATCGAGATCCGCAACGCGCGCGAGCACAACCTGAAGAACATCAGCGTCGAGATCCCGCACGACAAGTTCACCGTGATCACCGGCGTGTCCGGCTCGGGCAAGTCCACGCTAGCCTTCGACATCCTGTTCAACGAAGGCCAGCGCCGCTACCTGGAATCGCTGAACGCGTACGCCCGCGCCATCGTGCAACCGGCGGGCAAGCCGGACGTGGACGCCATCTTCGGCATCCCGCCCACCGTCGCCATTGAACAGCGCACCAGCCGCGGGGGCCGCAAGTCCACCGTGGCCACGATGACGGAAATCCACCATTTCCTGCGCCTGCTGTATGTGAAGCTGGGCACGCAGTACTGCCCGGACTGCAACGTGGCCGTCGAGCCGCAGAACACGGACCAGATCGTGGCCCGTCTGCTGCGCGACCACAAAGGCGAGCACATCGGCCTGCTGGCACCGCTGGTCACGGCCCGCAAGGGCTACTACACGGACCTGGCCAAGTGGGCCGGTTCCAAGGGCCATACGCACCTGCGCGTGGACGGCGAGTTCATCCCCGTGGCCCCATGGCCGCGCCTGGACCGCTATAAGGAACACACCATTGAACTGCCCGTGGCGGACGTGGTGGTCGACCCGGCCAACGAAGCCGACCTGCGCGCCGCGGTCAAGAGCGCGCTGGAAAACGGCCAGGGCGTGATGTCGGTGGTGTGGCCGGTGAACAAGCTGCACGAAGCGCTGAACAGCGAATTGCAGCAACAGCATTTCTCGGTCAAGCGCGCGTGCCCGTCTTGCGGCACCAGCTTCCCCGAACCCGATCCGCGCCTGTTCTCGTACAACTCCAAGCACGGCTGGTGCACGGGCTGCTTCGGCACGGGCCTGCAATTGCAAGGCTTCGACGAAGAGCAGACCGGCGAGGAAACCGCGTGGAACGCCTGGTATGAAGGCGAGGCCAAGGCTTGCACGCAATGCGACGGGCAGCGCCTGAACCGCGTGGCGCGCGCAGTGCGCTGGCGCGACAAGTCGATCGCCGAACTGGCGTCGCTGCCTGTGTCGGACGCGCACACGTTCTTCACCGGACTGGTGGCGCGCGGCCGCGAAGGGGAGATCGCCCGAGACATCCTCACGGAAATCCGCGGCCGCCTGAACTTCATGCAGGAAGTTGGACTGAACTACCTGGCGCTGGACCGCGCCGCCCCGACGCTGTCGGGCGGCGAGGCGCAGCGCATCCGGCTGGCCGCGCAGTTGGGCTCCAATCTGCAGGGCGTCTGCTATGTGCTGGACGAGCCCACCATCGGCCTGCATCCGCGCGACAACCGCATCCTCTTGAATGCGCTGGCCCGCCTGGAAGAAAACGGCAACACGCTGGTGGTGGTGGAGCATGACGAAGACACGATCCGCCGCGCCTCGCACGTGATCGACATCGGGCCGGGTGCGGGCATCCGCGGCGGCCGCGTGGTCGCGGAAGGCTCCGTGCAGGACCTGATGGATGCGCCGGAATCCGTCACCGGGCGTTATCTGAAAACGCCGCTGCAGCACCCGCTGCAAGGACGTCGCGCGGTCGAGGCCGACACGCCGATGATCGAGATCCGCGGCGCGCGCTTGCACAACCTGCGTAGCGTGGACGCCAAGATCCCGGTAGGCCGCCTGAGCGTCGTGACGGGCGTGTCCGGTTCCGGCAAGTCCACGCTGGCGCGCGAGGTGCTGCTGGACAACCTGAGCCAGGCCGTCTCGCAAGGCAAGTCGCCGGGCTGGGCAGGCTGCGAAAGCATCAAGGGCTGGGAAGCCATCGACCGCGTGCTGGAAGTGGACCAGACGCCCATCGGCAAGACGCCGCGCTCGTGCCCGGCCACCTATGTGGGCTTCTGGGACGACGTGCGCAAGCAGTTCGCCGATACCCGCGAAGCCCGCATGCGCGGCTGGACGGCGGCGCGGTTCTCGTTCAATACCGGCGACGGCCGCTGCCCGGTCTGCGAAGGCCAAGGCATGCGCACCATCGAAATGAACTTCCTGCCGGACGTGAAGGTGCCTTGCGACGCATGCAACGGCGCGCGCTTCAACAGCGACACGCTCAGCGTGAAGATGCGCGAAAAGAACGCCGGCGAGCTGCTGTCCATGGAAGTGGACGACGCCATCGGCTACTTCGCGGCGCACCCGAAGATCCATCGCCCGCTGCAGCTGATGCAGGACGTGGGACTGGGCTACCTGACGCTGGGCCAGCCCTCGCCCACCCTGTCGGGCGGCGAAGCGCAGCGCATCAAGCTGGTGACCGAACTGTCCAAGGCGCGCCTGACCGACGGCCTGATCAAAACCGGCCGCGCCTCGCGCATCCCGCACACGCTGTACGTGCTGGATGAACCGACGGTGGGCTTGTCGATGGCCGACGTGGAAAAGCTGATCCATGTGCTGCACCGCCTGGTGGAAGCGGGCAACACGGTCGTGGTGATCGAGCATAATCTGGACGTCATCGCCGAAGCCGACTGGCTGCTGGACCTGGGCCCCGAAGGCGGCACGGGCGGCGGCCAGCTGGTTGCCGAAGGCTCGCCGGAACATGTGATGACCCTGGCCGACCACTCCCACACCGGGCGCGTCCTGACGGAATTCCTGGCACATCAACCGCAGTAATACGCATGGATTGTCGTTTTGAAGACCGGCTGGCCGGCCGTGCGCGGCGATTCGAGGGCTTTTGCTCCCGCATCGAAGCGCGCGCTGCGGCCGACGTCGCCCCTGCGCTGGCGGCCATCGAGGCCGCGCGGCGGCAGGGGCGATGGATCGCCCTGTTGCTGGATTACGAATTGGGCGAATGGCTGTTGCCCGAAGCCGCCCAGGCCCCGCCCGCCGGCCCTTGGACGCCCCCGCGCGACGACGGCCGCCCCCGCCTGACCGCGCTGGTGTTCGAGCGCAAGATCGACGAGGCCCCTTGGGACGCGCCCGATGCCGCCAGCGCGCCCGCGTCCATCAGCCTGCCGGCGCCGCGCATGACCGAAGCGGACTACGTGCGCCAGATCGATGCCATCCGCGGCCTGATCGGCGATGGCGAGCTCTATCAGGTCAATTTCACGCAACCGCTGGATCTGCAGTACCAGGGAGATCCCGCCACGCTCTACCGCCGCATCGCCGCCCGCAACCCGGTGGCGCACGGCGCCTTCATCCAGGACGGCGACCGCACGGTGCTGTCTTTCTCGCCCGAGCTCTTTGTGCGGCGGGAAGGCCCGCGGCTGACGACCCGCCCCATGAAAGGCACCGCGCCGCGCCACGCCGATCCCGTCGAGGACGCGCGCCTGGGCCAGGAATTGCTGGCCAGCGAAAAGAACCGCGCCGAAAACCTGATGATCGTGGACCTGCTGCGCAACGACCTGGGCCGGCTGGCCGAGCCGGGTTCGGTCAAGGTCGATGCGCTGTTCTCGCTGGAACGCTACCCCACGGTCTGGACCATGACGTCCACCGTCTCGGCGGTGGCGCCGGACGCCACGCTTGAAGACGTGCTTTACGCCCTGTTTCCTTGCGGCTCGATCACGGGCGCGCCCAAGGTGGCCGCCATGCGCCGCATCCGCCAAATGGAAGCCGCGCCGCGCGGGCTGTACTGCGGCAGCGTGGGCTGGCTGGCGCCGGACGGCGATTTTTCGTTGAACGTGGCGATCCGCACCCTGGTGCTGGACCCGGCCGGCCACGGCGTCTACAGCGTGGGTGGCGGCATCGTGCACGATTCGAATCCCGCGGAGGAATGGCAGGAATGCCATTGGAAGGCCCGGATTTTGCGCGCCTGACGATGTCGCCGCAGGATGGGTGGAGCGCGAGAGTTCTCAAACAAGAACCCCGGTGCGCAACGCGCGTAACCCATCCTACCGGGACGGCGGCAGCAGTAGTAGCATAGAGCGCGGCCCCGCCCGCCTTTCCAGGAGAGTCCCATGCAACCCGAATTGATCGAGACCATCCTGGTCGATGCCGAACAACGCGTGCCCCTGCTGACCCGCCACTTGCAGCGCCTGGAGGCGTCGTGCAAGGCGCTGGGCTATGCCTGGGGCGGACGCTCGGTGGAAGGCGACATCATGATCGCCGCGATGGGTCTCGTCACCCCCGGCCCGCACCGCCTGCGCCTGCTGGTGGCCCGCGACGGCTCCCGCCATATCCAGACCGCCCGGCTGCCGCCGCTGCCCGCCGTCCAGGAAGTGATGCTGGCGCCCGAGGCGCTGCGTTCCTCGGAACCGCTGCTGCGCTACAAGACCACGCACCGCCCCTGGTACACCAAGACGATCGAATGGCTGCCCGCGCACCCGCACATCTTCGACCTGCTGTACCTGAACGAGCGCGGCGAGCTGTGCGAAGGCAGCCGCAGCAACGTGTACCTGCGCATGGATGGCCACTGGTACACCCCGCCGGTCGATAGCGGCTGCCTGCCAGGCGTGCAGCGCGGCGAATTGCTGGACACGGGCAATGTCCGCGAACGTGTGCTGACGCTGGCCGACCTGCACGCCGCCGACGAGATCCGCTTATCCAATGCCCTGCGCGGCTGGTTCACCGTCACGCTGCGGGAAGCCTGAGCCCTGGACGCGGACATGCGCCGATTGCCAAACCTGCGCCGCTGAATAATAATTGATACTCATTCTTATTGACATCATGTCAGCGGTTTCATCGTGTCCTCCCCCCGCCTTGCGGCACCCGCCTGCATCGAATCCCTGTATTGCGACCATCACGGCTGGCTGCAGGAATGGTTGCGACGCCGCCTGGGCAACGCGTTCGACGCGGCCGATATCGCGCACGACACGTTCGTGCGCCTGTTCCGCAACCAGGAACCGATCCGCGAGCCGCGCGCGTTCCTGACCACCATCGCCCACGGGCTGGTCGTGAACCATTGGCGCCGCCAGGACCTGGAACGCGCCTACCACGACACGCTGGCCACGGTCGCCGACACCCACCTGCCCTCGCCTGAAGAGCGTGCACTGCTGATGGACGCCCTGTGCGAGCTGGACGCGCTGCTGAACCGGTTGAATCCCAAGGCCCGCACCGCTTTTCTGCTGGCGCATCTGGAAGGCCGCACGTATATCGAGATCGCCGAACAGCTGCAGGTATCCGAGCGCATGGTGAAGAAGTACATGGCGCAGGCGATGCTGCAGTGCCTGACCTCAAGCCTGGCGCCGGCGCCGGACGTGCCATGACGCCCGCCCGCGGCGCGCCTCCCAGCTTCAAGGTATTGCAGGAAGCCGCCGAATGGTTTGCGGTGCTGCGCGCGCCCGCGGTGCCTGCCGATGAGCGGATGCGCTGGCGGCAATGGCACGATGCGGACCCCGCCCATCAACTGGCCTGGAGCCAGGTCGAGGCCATCAGCGGCAAGTTCCAGAATGTGCCGGGCGGCGACAACCCGATGGCGCACCGCCTGCTGGACGCCGCGGCGGCCAAGCGCGCCCAGCGCCGCCGCGCCATGAAGATGTTGACCCTGCTGTGCGGGACCGCCCTGGGCGTCTGGGCGGGCGCGCAGACTGCGCCTTGGCGCGTCTGGACGGCCGAGCATGCCACCGGCCTGGGCGAACGGCGCCAGATCCGCCTGGCCGACGGCGCCAGCGTCTGGCTCAATACGGATAGCGCAATCGACGTGGACTACGGCGGGGATCTGCGGCGCATCAAGCTGATCGCGGGCGAAATCCTGATCGACACCGCGCCCGACTTCCAGTCTCCCACCCGGCCCTTCGTGGTCGACACGGCCGAAGCGCGGCTGCGGGCGTTAGGCACCCGCTACAGCGTCTTCCAGGAGGACGGCGCCAGCGTCGTCGCGGTGTTTGACGGCGCGGTAAGCGTCGAGCCGTTGCAGGCAGGCGCCCGCCCCGTCTTGCTGCACGCCGGCCAGCAATCCCGCGTTACCCGGACCGGCGCCGACGCGGCCGTACCTGCCGACGAGGCCCGCCGCTCCTGGTCCAACGGACTGATCGTCGCCGAAAACATGCGCCTGGGCGACTTCATTGCCGAACTGTCGCGCTACCGGCGCGGCTATCTGGCATGTGCGCCGGAAGTGGCCGACCTGCGGATCGTCGGTGCCTATGCCGTGGCGGACACCGACCGGGTCCTGGTCGCGCTGGCGGCCACGCTGCCGGTGCGCGTGCGAGCCTCCTTGCCCTGGTGGGTCGTGGTGGTGCCAAAGTAATTCGCGCGCGGCGCAAATATTTCCACGCGGAGGTTCCCTTTTCGATGCCCGCGTTTGGCATACGGGGTGAAGACCGACTTTTCTCCCTATCGACAAGGCCCCGCCATGCATCCGTCACCCCCCCTCCGCCGCGCCCTCCTGTCGCTGGCGGTCCGTTCCGCCTTGCCGGGCATCGCCCTGGCCGCGGCCGCACCGGCCGTGGCGCAGACCGCGCAATCCGCGCCGGCCGAGCGCGACTACGACATCGCGCCCGGCGCGCTAAGCCGGGTGCTGACGCAGTTCGCGGCGCAGGCCGGCATCCAGGTGTCGGTGGACGCATCGCTTACCGCCGGCCGCGGCAGTCCCGGCCTGCGCGGCAGGCAGTCGGTGCAAGGCGGCCTGAACGCGCTGCTGGCGGGAACGGGGCTTGAAGCCGTCAACCGGGGCGGCGGCGAATTCACGCTGCGCGCCAGCCTTACGCCCGGCGTGACGACCTTGCCCAGCGTCACCGTCACCGGGTCGGCCACCGCCGCCTTGCAGCAGGACGGGCTGGCCAGCGACGGTTACCGCTCGGGGACCTTGTCTTCCGTCGGTGCCCTGGGCGGCATGGATTGGCAGCATACGCCCTACGCCTTCAACGTCGTGTCGCGGGAACTGCTGCAGAACGTACAGGCCCAATCGCCTGACGACGTCTACAAGATCAGTCCGTCGACCCTGTCGCAGACGCCGCAGATCAGCGGGTGGGCGCCGATGGTGAAGATCCGCGGCTTCAACAGCTACGACCGGGCCGAAGATGGCTTGCGCCGCTCTTACGGCTTTGCCGCGTCGCTGGAAGACAAGGAACGCGTTGAAATCCTGAACGGCTTGTCGGGATTCCTGTTCGGCGCCGCCTCGCCCGGCGGCATGGTGAACTACGTCAACAAGCGCCCCACGGCAGAGCGGCTGAACAGCATCACGGTGGGCAACTACGGTGGCAGCCAGTACTACGTGCATGGCGACTTCGGCGGCCCCGTCGACAGCAACGGCAAGGTCGGCTATCGCGTCAACCTGGTGCGCCAGGATGGCGACACTGCGGTGGATGACCAGAAGATCGACCGCACGCTGGCCAGCGCGGCACTGGACTTCAACATCACCGACCGCTTCAAGCTTGAGTTGGGCGCGTCCTACGGCGATTACAAGATGCAGGCGCCCACAGCCTACTGGTTCTTCCAGGAAGGCGCGCCTCGCCCGACCCTGGACACCAGCAAGAACTGGAGCCAGCCCTGGATCCGTGACGAAACAGAAACCCGCAAGTGGATGGCCCGCGCGACCTACGAGGCCAGTGACAACCTGACACTGCGCGTGGCCCATATCCGCGAATACCAGGACCGCCCGGTGCAATACCACAGCATGAATTCGGTGGCGGGACCGGGAGAATACTTCCAGCTGCGGCAGAAGGTCGGTCCGACCAAGACGGAATCCGAGTCCTGGCAGGCGTTGGCGGACCTCTCGTTCGCCACGGGGGCCGTCACCCACAAGGTCACCATGGGCTATTACGGCTTCACCGACCGGCAATGGCAAACCAGCTATTTCCCCCACACCGGCTATCAGGGCCCTTACGGGCTCGATTCGCCCACGCATGTGCCGGAACCCGGCTGGCCGTCCGCGCCCAGGACGATGTACTTCTCGAACCGCGTGCGCAACGACAACTTCATGATCGGCGACCTGGTCCGGTTCAATGACCAATGGTCCGCGCTGGTCGGCATCAACCGCAGCACCATCCAGACCATCGACCGGCAACAGGACGGCAGCGCCAGCCAGCCCGACTACGACCGTGGCCGCAATTCGCCCAACGCGTCCCTGATCTTCACGCCGGCGCCGTGGTTGACGACGTACGCGACCTATATCGAGGGGCTGGAGCAAGGCGGCGTGGCGCCAGAAGAGGCCGCGAACCGCTTGCAGGTCATGCCGCCGATGCGCAGCAAGCAAAAGGAACTGGGCATCAAGGCCGAAGTGGGCAGCGTGCTCGTCAGCGGCGCGCTGTTCGATATCGAAAAGGCCTACGAATTCACCAACGGCGACAACATCTACGCCCAGGACGGCATCCAGCGCCATCGCGGTGCGGAGGTGTCGGCCGTGGGCAAGGTGACCGAGGCGTGGACCGTCATGGGCGGTGCCACCCTGCTTCACGCCCGCGTTGAAGGCGGCAGCAATGACGGCCAGGTTCCCATCAACGTGCCGAAATTCATGGCCAAGCTGTATTCGGAATATGCGCTGCCCTTCGCCCCCGGGCTAAGCGTAACCGGCGGCGTCTACCATGTCGGCAAGCAATGGGCCACGGACACCAATACCAGCCGCCTGCCGTCCTACACGACGTTCGACCTGGGCTTGCGCTACGCGGCAAAGGTGTCAGGACGCCCCTTGACGCTGCGCTTGAACGTCAACAACCTGACTGGCAAGGATTACTGGCTTAACAGCTACTACCTCGGCAGCCCCCGCAGCGTCGCGCTATCCGCCCAAGTCCAGTTCTGACCCCGCCTCAATCCGCGAACTCGTCCACCACCACTTGCCGCAACCACTGGTTAGCGGGTTCGCGGTGGCTGCGGGCGTGCCAGAACACGTTGATGACCGACGCCGGGATCTTCACCGGACAGGGCGCCGTCGCCAGGCCGAAGGGCTGACAGGCGCAGTCGGCAAAACGCTGCGGCACCACCGCGATCATGTCGGTGGCGGCCAGCACCGGCCCCACCGCCATGAAATGCGGCACCGTCAGTCGCAGGCGGCGGCGGATGCCGGCGTGTTCGATCACCTCGTCCACCACGCCGTGGCCCGTGCCTTCGGACACGATGGCCACGTGTTCGGCCGCCCGGAATTGCCTGGCGGATACGCCCGACCGCGCCAGCGGGTGGTCGCGCCGAAAGATGCACACGTAGGGCTGGCTGAACAGCTTGCGCTGGAAGAAGCCGCTTTTCAGGCCCGGCAGAAACCCCATGGCCAGGTCGATGCGGCCGCGCTCCATCTCGTCTTTCACGTCGATCGAGGTCGTGCGCACCGTCCGGATCGTGACGCCGGGCGCCGCGCCGTCCAGCGCCCGCATCAAACGCGGCAGGAAATAGGTTTCGCCCACGTCGTTCACGCCGATCACGAACGCCCGTTCGCTGCGCGCGGGATCGAAACGCGCCCGCGCGTTCAATGTGCTGTGCAGCGCGCCCAGCGCATCCGCGATGGGCTGGGCCAGGGACTCTGCGTACGGCGTGGGCACCATGCCGCGCGACGTCCGTAGAAACAACTCGTCGCCCAGCAGCTTGCGCAGGCGCCCCAGCGCGTTGCTGACGCCGGGTTGCGAAATGCCCAGGCTCTGGGCAACGGCGGACACCCGGCCGTGCTTCTGCAGTTCATTGAAGACAACCAGCAGATTCAGGTCCACGTCTTTCAGGTTCATGCGCTTGTCTCCACCAATATTGATTTTGGTGATCTGTCTTATCAAGCAGATTCTATTTATTTATTCGGCGGTCTGCCGGATGATGAGGCGACAACTGCCCGCGCCGATGCCGCGCCGGCCCTGCCCCGCCCCAGCGGCGCAGATGGAAAATGGAGACAAGCCATGCAACCCGCCACGCCCTGTAGACCGGGCGGCCACCCCGGAGGCCGCCCATGAACACCGACCAGCCGCTCAACTTCGTTCCGCCCTGGCAGGGCGACGGCTCCCACCGCATTCCCTTCGGCGTCTATACCGACGCCGCGCTGCACCAGCGCGAACTGGAACGCTTTTTCTACCGCGCGCACTGGAGCTACGTGGGCCTGGAGGCCGAAATCCCCAACCCGGGCGACTTCAAGCGCACCGCGGTGGGAGAAAGGTCCGTCATCCTGCTGCGTGACAACGACGGGCAGGTGCGCGTCGTGGAAAACGTGTGCGCCCATCGCGGCGTGCAGTTCTGCCGCGAACGCGCCGGCAACCGCAGCGAATTCGTCTGCCCCTACCACCAGTGGAATTACGACCTGCAGGGCAACCTGATCGGCGTGCCCTTCCGGCGCGGCGTGAAGCAGGACGGCAAGGTGAACGGCGGCATGCCGCCTGATTTCAAGCCTGAAGAACACAGCCTGACCAAACTGGCCGTGGCTTGCCGCAACGGCGTGGTCTTTGCTTCGTTCGACCACAGCGTAGAGCCGCTGGAAGACTACCTGGGCCCCGACATCCTGCACTACTTCGACCGCGTCTTCGACGGCCGCGAACTGGTGATCCACGGCTACAGCCGCCAGCGCATTCCGGGCAACTGGAAGCTGATGCAGGAGAACATCAAAGACCCCTACCATCCGGGCCTCTTGCATACCTGGTTCGTCACCTTCGGGCTCTGGCGCGCGGACAACCGGTCCGAACTGAAGATGGACCGCCACTTCCGCCACGCCGCCATGATCTCCACGCGCGGCCAGGGCGGCAAAGGCAGCGTCACCAGCGGCGTGTCCAGCTTCAAGGAGCAGATGGCGCTGAACGACGACCGCTTCCTGGACATCGTCCAGGAGCCCTGGTGGAACGGCCCCACCGCCGTACTCATGACGCTGTTTCCCAGCGTCATCATCCAGCAGCAAGTGAATTCGCTGTCCACCCGTCACATCCAGCCCGTGGGCCACGACGCTTTCGACTTCGTCTGGACCCATTTCGGCTTTGCCGACGACACGCCCGAGATGACACGCCGGCGCCTGCGGCAGGCCAATCTGTTCGGCCCCGCCGGCTTCGTGTCCGCCGATGACGGCGAGGTGATCGAATTCTCGCAAGCGGGTTTTCAACAGAAGCCGTGGCACCGCAGCGTGGCGGAGCTGGGCGGCAAGACCGCCGAGAACACCGACCACATGGTGACTGAAACGCTGATCCGCGGCATGTACGCGTATTGGCGCCGTGTGATGGAGGCATGACCATGCTGGACTTCCCGCTTTACTACCAGCTGACCCGCCTATACGCCGACTACGCCGCCGCGCTGGATGCGGAAGACTGGGAGAAATGGCCGGATTTTTTTCTGGAAGACTGCACCTACAAAGTGCTGCCCCGCGAAAACCACGAGCGCGGCTATCCGCTGGCGACCATGGCCTTCGAAAGCCGCGGCATGCTGAAGGACCGCATTTATGGCGCCACCGATACGATCTTCCACGATCCGTACTACCAGCGCCACGTCGTGGGCGCGCCGCGGGTGCTGTCGGCCGATGGCGACCGCATCGAATCCGAGGCCAGCTACGCGGTGTTCCGCACCAAGCCCAACCAGTTGACCACGGTATTCAATGTCGGGCGCTATCTGGACGTGGTGCGCCAGACGCCCGACGGCCTGAAATTCGAATCGCGGCTGTGCATTTTCGACAGCGACCTGATCCCGAATTCGCTCATCTATCCCATCTGACCAGGACAATCGCTATGAGTACGCAATGGATCAAGGCCATCGCGCGGGCCGACGTGCCGGACGAAGACGTCGTCGCCGTTGAGGCGGGCGGCCGCGAGATCGCGCTGTATGGCGTCGACGGCGAGGTCTACGCCACCGCCAACCTCTGTACGCACGGCAACGCCCGCCTGTGCGATGGTTTCCTGGAAGGCCACGAGATCGAGTGCCCGCTGCACCAGGGCCGCTTCGATGTGCGCGACGGCCGGGCCTTATGCTCCCCCTTGCGGGAAAACGTGGCGACCTACCCCGTCAGGATCGAGGACGGGATGGTGTTCGTGGCGCTGTAAGGCGAAGGCTGTGCGGCGCAATGGCGGCAGGTTGGCTGTGACGCGACCACCGGCTGGCGTTCAGATCGCCAACCGCAGCGCCTCGTTGGCGGCCGCCATGCCCATCGCGGCCGTCACCGTCACGACCGAGCCGTAACCCGCGCACGACAGCCCCTGCGGTGCGATGTTCTGGCCGGAAGCACCCAGGTCGTCCTCGCCCTCGACGGGGCGGGTCCAGGCATCGGGCAGGATGGCGGGCTGGTCGAACCACAGCGCATGGATACCCATCTTGGGCACGCGCTTGAGCGCCTTGCCGTTCTGGTCGGAGGCGCGCGGAAAGCCATGCTCGCGGCGCAGCTTGTTGCGCAGCTTGGCCAGCAAGGCGTCGTTCACCGCAGCCGACAGGTCCCCTGCCCGCAACGCCAGCGGATCCGTCTTGCCGCCGGCGCCGCCACACAACAGCATCGGCACGCCCAGCGCCCGGGCATGCAGGATCATGGCGATCTTGGCCGTGGCCTGGTCGGTGCAGTCGATGATGACGGTGTAGGGCCCGGGCAAAACGTCGGCGACGTTCTCGGGCGACACGAAATCATCCACCCGCGTCAGCCGGCATTCCGGATTGATCGCCAGCACCCGTTCCGCCATGGCATCCACCTTGGATTGGCCCAGCGTGGACGACAGCGCATGGATCTGGCGGTTGACGTTCGATTCGGCGATGTGGTCCAGGTCAATCAGGGTCAATGCCCCCACCCCGCAGCGCGCCAGCGCCTCGACGGTCCAGGAACCGACCCCGCCCAGGCCGGCGACCGCGACGTGGGCGTTTTGCAGGCGTGCCGGGGCCTGAGGGCCATAGAGACGGGACAGGCCACCGAAACGGCGGTCAAGGTCGGCGGGTTCGACGGGAAGCTCAATAGAAGACATGGCGCATATTTTATTGCAGTCGGCAACTTTCGGCTCTCTGCGCGCCGCCGCAATAGATTAAATCATCGCGGGATATACCGCTCACGCTGATTAAAAATGCCCTTTTCTTCAAGAACGGCCGATTTCTGCCATATTTCCTCGGATTGTGATGATTATCGTCCGGTTATGGTTCTGGCTGCCCCTTAACGCGTGGGACAGACTTTGACCTGCACAAAGCGAATACCCGACCCGTCTGTCCTCATGTCATTAACAGACATCGGAAGGTCGTATCAGATGGGAGACATGGTCGTTCCTGTACTGCAACATGTGTCGTTGACAATCCGCAGGGGGCAGACATGCGCGCTGCTGGGCGCATCCGGGTCAGGTAAAAGCACGTTGCTTAATATCCTCGGCTTATTGGACCGCCCGGTTTCCGGCCACTTTCATTTCAATGGCCGCGATATGCTGCGCGCGTCCGTCGACGAACTCGCCCATATCCGCAACACCGAAATGGGTTTCGTGTTCCAGTCGTTCAATCTGCTGCCCCGCTTGACGGCGCTCGACAACGTAGCCCTGCCTTTGGCCTACCGAGGCATTGCGCGCCGGGAGGCGCGCGAACGGGCGATGGAACATCTCGGGCGCGTAGGCCTTGCCGACAGGTCAGCTTATCTTCCCGCGGATCTTTCGGGAGGACAGCGCCAACGCGTGGCAATCGCTCGGGCGCTTGTCGGCAACCCGGCGGTGATCCTGGCAGACGAGCCCACCGGAAATCTGGATGGCGCAACCGCAGACGACATCATGGCACTGCTGCTGGATTTGAATGAAAAGCATGGGGTGACGCTCATCATGGTTACGCACGACGCGAATCTGGCGCGCCGATTCCAGCGGCAACTGCATGTCCGTTCTGGCGCGGTAGTCGAGCATTCTGACGCGCCGACGACCCGCGATGCGTGAATCCAGGCATGGCCCCACATTCGCACAATTGCTGGGCGAATCGCTCCATAGCCTGCGCCTGCTCGGCCGGCGCTCGCTATTGGCATTGCTCGGCATCACCGTCGGCAGCGCGTCGATTATCGCTTTGCTGAATATCGGCCATACCGCAGCCGAAGACGCCATGCGCGCCTTCAGGGAAATGGGAACAGACCGGCTGGTCGTGAACTTCCCCCTTGTTCAAGATGCCGGACCACTTCCTTCTACATTGGATACGTCCGCCCTGTCTCGCGCCGTTCCTGGGATATTCAGCGTTGCCCCCCTCTCATTTCACGCGACGAATGTCCGCATCAACGGAAAAAGCGCGCAAGCGCGCCTGATCGGTACAACCTCCGGACTAGCCTCTGTCATCAATATGAACATGGCGGAGGGTCGTTTCCTGAGCAAATTCGATCAGCGAAGCGCATTTGCCGTTGTCGGCGCAGGAATCGCCCAAGAACTTGGGGCAGGCAACCAGCCATTGAAGGTCGGTGACAGCCTGCAGCTCGGCCCCTACCTGTTTGAAGTCATCGGCATCGCCCGCTCTCTCGCTCCGAATCCATTGATTCCTGTCGTCGCGGACATGTCCATCATGATTCCCCTGGAGGGATTGCGGCGCCTACGGCCGGCCCCGGAAGTCTCCAGCATCGTGGCCAGGGCACACCCCGATGCCGATCTGACAGAGACAGCAGAAGATCTGCACCGGTATTTGGACATGCTGTTGGCGGGTCGCCCCGTGGACATCCAGATACCCCGGCAACTGCTGGACGGGATGAAACGCCAAGCCGACACCTTCTCGTATTTGCTCGCAGGCCTCGGAGGCATCTCGCTCCTGGTGGGAGGCGTGGGCGTCATGAACGTCATGTTGATGAACGTCACCGAAAGACGCCGAGAGATCGGCGTGCGCCTGGCGCTGGGTGCGCGACCAAAAGACATACGCGCGTTGTTTCTGCTGGAGGCAGGCGCTTTATCTATCGCCGGCGCCGTATCAGGCGCCGTGCTTGGAGTCATGAGTGCCTATTTTTTTGCCCGCGTATCCAGTTGGGAATTTTCTTTGGCTCCGCATGCCCTGCCGCTCGGCATAGGCAGCTCACTGTTGATCGGCCTGTTCTTTGGCATTCACCCCGCCGTGGCAGCAGCTCGGCTCCAGCCGGTCGAGGCGTTGCGCGATGCTTGACGCAAAGCCGATTGGTTGTTTCCTGCTTGCGTTGATCATGGGGCTAGGCGAAGCCGCCGCGGGCAATCCGCCCCCTGTCGGGCAGGCAACGATGCGGCGGCCGCCGTCGATTTCAGCAAAGGGAGAAACTATCGACCTGAGCTTGGCCGATGCCGTGTTTCTTGGCCTGCGGGGAAATAGAACTATACGCAGCGCCTACTTCGAGCGCGTTGCTCAGAAATATGATCTGCGCGTCGCGGAAGACTACTTCAATCCCAAACTCGTGCTCGCGGGGCGATACATTGCTACGCGGAGCCAGGACGACGGAACTCGCGAAGGCAACATTGCTCCGATCACGCGGATGATCACTCCGATCGGCACGCAACTGAGTCTCGGTTGGAACTCCCAGATCAATCGCTCGGATCGTTATGGCAACCAGCACAGCAATGGCGTGACGTTTACCGTAATCCAACCGCTATTGCGCGGTGCGGGCCGGGACGTCGCAACGGCGCCCACGCGGCTTGCGCGCCTGATCGAACAGAACAACCGCCTGATGCTGCAGGCCACGGTGTCCGATACGGTAACCCGAATCATCCTTGCCTACCGGGAACTACTGCGAAATCAGGAGCAGCTGACCATCGCCAGCGAATCGCTGGCGCGTTCTCGGCAATTGCTGGAAATCAACAAGGCGCTGATCGCCGCCGGCCGCATGGCCCAGTTCGAGATTATCCAAACAGAGGCGGATGCGGCAAACCAGGAGCTGGGCGTGGAAGAAGCACGCAACCAGATGGACGCAAGCAAACTGGCGCTACTGCAACTGCTCGCGCTTGATTTGAACAATCCGATCAAGGCCAGCGATTCGCTCAAGGCCGATCCTATGCAGATCAACGAACTGCAAGCGCAGCGCGTTGCGCTGGAGCACCAACCGGACTACCTCAGCCAAGTCATCGCGGGGGAACAAGCCGACATCAATCTGGTCGTGGCGCGCAACAACAGCCTGTGGGACGTTTCGCTGGTCGGCGGCGCAAATCAAGCGCGGAGCCGCCTGAGCGGCGGCTATGAAAGCCGGATCGATCGGAACTGGCAAAGCTACGCCGGCATACAGATAGAGGTTCCGATCGGCGACTTGAGCACGCGCCAGAGCGAGGTGCATGCGAAAGTCACCGTGGATAGCCAAGCCGTCCGCATCAAGGAAGCGGAACAACAGTTGGAGCGGGATATCGCGAATGCGGTCCGCGACGTGCAGTCGCGATGGCGCCAATATGAAATTTCCGGCCGCGCGCGCGACCTGTCGAAAAAGAAACTCGAGTTCGAACGCGAAAAACTGCAAGCCGGCCGATCAAGCAATTTTCAAGTTCTCAGTTTCGAAAATGATCTGCGCAATGCTGAAAACGCCCGCTTGAACGCCCTGATCGGTTATCTGAATGCGCAAACGCAATTGGATCAGAGGCTTGGAATGACGTTGATAAGTTGGGACATCGCACTCAATGACTAAGCCCCTCCTACGCGCACGACGAAAGGCCGCCCTCTGGTTGGGTGGCATCGCGGTTGTTTCAGGACTCGCCTCGGCAGCCCTGGTGATGCAGCGGTCCTCCTCGGCTCCCGTTGTTCCCGCCACGCGGTGGATTCCGGTCCACCCGGAGCCGCTGACGGTGCGCCTGGGGTTGGTCGGCCGCCTGGAGGCGGAGTCGACATTGACCATCACGGCCCCCTTCGACGCCACGGTCCAAGACAAGCTTGTGTCGGAAGGCCAGCGCGTCACGCAAGGCCAACTGCTCTTTACGCTCAGCACCACGCAGCTCGATATTCAAATGCGTCAGGCTTTGGCCGAATTGCTTAAAGCGAAACGCGCCGTGCAAGAGCTGGAGACCTGGGAGAATAGCCAGGACGTGGGCCGCGCGAGACGCGGGTTGGCGACCGCGCGCATGATCCTCTCAGATACGGAACGCAAACTGACGGAGACCCGCCAACTGCTCGACCGAGGGATCGTGCCCCGCATGGAGGTCGATGCGCTAGAACAGCAAGCAAGGCAACAACGGCTGGATCTCGCGGCGGCCGAAGCGGACCTGAAGTCAACGCTCGCCAGGGGTCAGGGTGAAAACCGGCAGATTGCCGATATGGAGTTGGCAAATGCAACGGCACGATATGACGATCTGGTCGCTGCAAAATCCCGGCGCGAGCTCACAGCCCCCTTCGCGGGAATTGCCATAAACGTGCAGGGACCGGGTTCTGCTCCTGCAGCGCTGCCCGTTTACGCGGGAACTCGAGTCGCCCCGGGCCAACCTCTAATCGGATTGGCTAGCGTCGAACGCGTTAAAGCGGTCGCCAAGGTCGACGAAGGCGACGTCAACCAGCTTCGTGAGGGCCTGCCCGTGCAGATCAGCGGTGACGGCTTTGAAGGGGTCGTCTTGGAAGGACATATTGAGTCCGTCGGCCGGCAGAGTGCAAACAGCGATACGCAAGGCGCGGGGGCTTCTTATCAGATCGCAGTGGGAATTCCGCCACTGACCGCTGAACAACAAGCTAGCGTGCGGCTGGGAATGAGCGCCCGTCTGTCCATCGTCGTTTATCGCAATGAGCACGCCGTCGTCATACCGGCCGCGGCGGTTTCCCGGGTCGGCGAAAAGTTGACAGTGACTCACCGCGACTCTCCTGAACACCCGGCAAGTCAGGTCGCAGTGACAACAGGCCACGCCGCGCCAGCAGGAATTGAGGTCTTTGGAATCTCTGGCGGATACATAGGATTGACGGACGGCAGTGAATAAACAGCGTTATTGCCGTCCTGCCGCCGCGAACGCCAACTCATCCAGAAATATTGTCGATTAAGCACATTTAAATATCTTCACTCAGACTCAAATAATTAAATATCGCCACCCGGCCTAAATTATTCCAGCCAAGCGCCGTAATTTATTCAGGAGAGCTGCATCCGGCTGCATTTTCTCGCACCCGGATACCGGACAGCTTTCCTGTATTTGCATGCCTCGTACTTAAACCTAGCAACTGGAATAATAGAATGAAGAAAATCATCGCTTTATCCCTTGGCGTCTTGTTTTCAGGCGTCTCGCTGTCTGCGTCTGCTGGAAACTGGGTAATGATCAATCCCGCGCCCGTCGTCAATGCCAGCGGCACGTACGTCAACAGCTCCAACTTCTTCGCTCCTTATACCCCGCCTTCAACCGCGGTGATCAAGAGCCTGTCGTGGGATCTGAGTCCTTATGGCAACGGCAATACCAGCGCCACGTATGAGATCTGCATGTTGCCGGGAACGTCGCGCTGCTTCGACGTTTCCAAGAACCTCCAGTCCCGGACCAATTACTTCAACGATTTCAAGGCTTCGAACTCGTTCATCGTTCGAGTCCGGCTGAACGGCGGCACCTACCCTGCCCAACCGACCTACACCGGCAACCACATGATCTATGTGGAGTGGCAGTAGCCGATTCGGCTATCTTTCGGGCAAGGCGGGGCGATAGCCGCCCGTGCCGTACCTGCTTGATGGCAGATTGAACGCTTGCGGCGAAGCAACCCGTTTGGGATGCCGCCGCATGCGGCGGGTATGAAGCCGGCATAGTCCGCGTCAACCCGGAGAATCATCCCCGCCCAGCGCCCGATAAACCGTCACCTGATTCACCAAGCGGTTCAACCCGTTCTCATCCCGCGCGATCTCTGCGGTCCGCCGCTTCTCCTGCGCGTCCAGCCAGTCCTTCAAGGACACGGCCCCTGCCCGATAACGCACTTCATACAAGCGTTCGGCATCGCGCGCCGCCCGCAGCGACACCGCCAACTGCTCCGCCTGCAACGCCAGTTGCGTGCGGTTCGACAGCGCGTTCTCCACGTCCGCCATCGCCTGATACAACGACTGCCGGAAGTTGACGACGCGTTCTTCGTAGTCCGCCTTGGATATCTTGATGTTCAGCTGCATCTGCGTCCATTGCAGGAACGGCAGTGTCAATCCCACGCCCAGCGACGCGACGGGGTTTTGCAGGATGTTCGATAGCGTCGGGCTGGCGGTGCCCACCGCGCCCGTCAGCGTGACCGGCGGGTAGAAGCTGGCGCGGGTAGCGTCCACCGTGGCCAGCGCTTCGCGCAGCCGCAGTTCCGCCGCGCGCAGGTCCGGCCGACGGCCCAGCAGGTCGGCGGGCACGCCCGCGCGCGCTTCGGGCAACGGGTACTGCGGCAGGCGGGCAGGGTCGGCCATGCTGCGGTCGGGCGGGCCGTCGAACAGGATGGTCAGCGCATTCGTGTATTCCACGCGCTGCTGTACCAGCAGGGTGTGCGCCGCCTGCTGGCTGGCCACGGTCTGCTCGGCTTCCGCCAATTCCAGGGCCGACGCGCCGCCCGCGGCGTACTGCGCGCGCACCAGATCCTGCGTGCGGCGGGCGTAGGCGATGCTTTCTTCGCTGCTGGCGATGCGCTGGTTGATGAAGGCCGTCTGCCAGTACAGCGTGGCCGTGGTGCCCACCAGGGACAGCGCCGCGGACTGGCGGTCCTGCTCGGTGGCCAACGCTTCCCACTGGGCGGCATCGCGCTGACGCGACAGCTTGCCCCACAGGTCGACCTCGTAGCTCACCGTCAGCTCGGTGGCATTGGTCCGCGCGATGGCGCGGTCGCCATACAGGTTGCGGTTGCGCGTCACGTTGGCGCTGCCGCCCAGCTGGGGGAACAACTGGTCCTCGGTCAGCCCCGCCTGGTACTGGGCGCGGCGCACCCGGATCGCCGCGGCGGCCAGGTCGTTGTTGCGCGCCAGTACGGCGTCGATCAGTCCGTTCAAGACCGGGTCATTGAAGTTGCGCCACCAGGCGCCGCCGTCGGCCAGCGGCGCTTGCGCGTCACTCGGCGCGCCATGCGTCCAGGCGGCGGGCGCCTGGGTCAGGGGGGGCTCGTAGTCGGTACGCAGCAGGCTGCCGCAACCGCCCAGCACCAGAACCAGCGCCAGGGCGGCGGAGGTGCGAATCAGGGAAACCGCTTTCATCTTCCTCATTCCCGGGCCAATGCCTCGACGGGATCCAGGCGCGCCGCATTGCGCGCCGGCAAATAGCCAAAAAGCACACCGATCAGCGTCGAGCACGTGAATGCCGCCACCATCGATGCCGTGGAATAGATCATCTGGAACGAACCTGCCGTGGCCTTGGACACCAGCACGCCCAGCGCCAGAGACAGAATGATGCCGAGCGCGCCGCCGATCAGGCACACCAGCACCGCTTCGATCAGGAACTGCTGCATGATGTCGCTGCGCCGCGCCCCCACCGCCATGCGCACGCCGATCTCGCGGGTGCGCTCGGTGACGGACACCAGCATGATGTTCATGACCCCGATGCCGCCCACCATCAGCGAGATCAGCGCGATCAGGGATACCAGCAGGGTCATGGTGGCCGTCGTGCGCTCGATGGTCTTGCGGATGGCGTCCGTGTTGAACACGAAGAAATCCTTCACCACGTGGCGGCGCATCAGCACCCGCTCGATGGCCCGCTCGGCGGCGGCCGGCGGCGTGGCGTCGTTGACGCGCACCGTGATGCTCTTCAGATGCTGTTGGCCCAGCACGCGCGACAGCGCGGTGGTGTAGGGAATCCAGACGTTCAGCGATTCGTTGTTGCCGAATACGGACTCCTTTTTCTCGGTCACGCCGATCACCCGGGCCGGCATGGATCCCAGGAACACCACCTGCCCGATCGGTTCCGTATGCGAGCCGAACAAGGTCCGCCGCGTGCCTTCGTCGATCACCACTTCCTGCGCGCGGCGCACGACGCTGGTCTCGTCGAAGAACTTGCCCTGCGCCAGTTTGATGGCGCGCACGCGGAAGTACTGTTCGCCCACGCCCTGGATCGAGCCGTTCACGGATACGTTGCGATAGCGCAGCGTATTGCTGGTGGCGACTTCAGGCGTGACGCTGTCCACGTAGGGCTCGCGCGCCAGGGCGTCGGCGTCGGCGGCGACCAGCGTGCGGATGTTGACGGCTTTCTCGTCGCCGAAGTCCTTGCCGGGGAACACCTCGACGGTATTGGTTCCGATGGCGCTGATGTCTTCCAGGATCTTGCGCCGAGACCCTTCGCCCAGCGCCACGACGGACACCACGGCCGCGATGCCGATGATGATGCCCAGCATGGTCAAGGACGTGCGCAGCCGGTGCGCGTTCATGGACAGCAGCGCCATGCGCAGCGCTTCGCCGCAGCGGTCCAGGTACGACTGCCACGCTGGCCGCTTGGGCAGTTCCGGCGGCGGGTCGCGGTCGGCGTCCCGCCGAGGAGCGTCGGGATTGCGCTTGTCTGCGACGATCTCGCCGTCGCTGATCTCGATGATGCGTTGCGCGTGACGCGCCACATTCATATCGTGCGTGACGATGATGATGGTGTGGCCGGCCGCGTTCAGCTCTTCCAGGATGCGCAGCACTTCCTGGCCAGTATGCGTGTCCAGCGCGCCGGTCGGCTCGTCGGCCAGAATGATGTCGCCGCCGTTCATCAGCGCGCGCGCGATGCTCACACGCTGCTGCTGCCCCCCCGACAACTGGCCCGGGCGGTGTTCGGAGCGGTCGCCCAGCCCCAGCCGCTTCAGCAATTCCTCGGCGCGGACCATCCGGGCTTCGCGGCGCTTGCCGGCGTAGACAGCCGGCATCTCGACGTTGCCCTGCGCAGTCAGGTCCGACAGCAGGTGATAGCGCTGGAAGATGAAGCCAAAATGCTCTCTCCGCAGCTCGGCCAGTTCGTCCGGGTCCAGTTCGCCGGTGCTGCGCCCGCTGACCCGGTAGTCGCCGCGGGTCGGGCGGTCCAGGCAACCCAGGATGTTCATCAGCGTGGACTTGCCCGAACCGGAGGCGCCCACGATGGCGACCATTTCACCGGCCTCGATCGTCAGGTTGATGTCCTTCAGGACGGCAATGGTCTGCTCACCCGCGGGAAACTCGCGGCGCACCCCGGAAAGCGAGATTAGCGGGCCGCTCATGTCAGGCCCCCCGCGCCGCGGCGGCCGCGGGCGCAGAATCCGCCGTCACGACCCGCTCGCCCACCTCCAGCCCTTCCAGCACCTGCGCCTGCACGTTGTTGTTCATGCCGATCTTGACCTGGCGCACCTCGGTCTTGTTGTCTTTCAAGACGACGCGCACGGCATAGCGGCCGTCTTCGCCGCGCTTGCCCAGCGCAGAGGCCGGCACCACGATGGCATCCTTGGCCTCGCCCAGCACGATGAAGACCTGGGCGGTCATCGAAATGCGCAGCTTTTCATCCGGGTTGGGGACGTCGAACAGGCCGTTGTAGTAAACGGCGGCGGTGGTCGAACTGCCGGTGGAAGACGTCAGCGACGACGTCGCGTCGTCTTTCTGGATGGAGTCCGGGGCCGGTTCCACTGCACGCAGCTTGGCCTGGTAGCGCTGGTCGGGTTCGCCGAGGATGGTGAAGTACACGGGCAGGCCGGCCTTCACGCGGGTCACGTCGGCTTCCGAGATCTGGGCCTTGATCGTCATGGTGTCCACCTGGGCCACCTTGATGATCGTGGGCGCGCTCTGGATGGAGTTGACGGTCTGGCCTTCCTTGGTCACCACCGCCACCACCATGCCGTCGATGGGTGACACGATGCGCGTGTACCCGAGGTTGACGCGGGCGGTGTCGACCTGGATTTCGGCCTGCGCGATCTGCGCGTCCAGCGAGGCGATCTCCGCGCGCGTCACGGCCAGCGTGGCCTCGGCCGTCTCGTAGGCTTCGCGCGAACTGGCGTCGGCCGCCAGCATCTGGCGTTGCCGCTTGAAGGCCAGTTCGGCCTGCTTCAGCGTGGCGACCTTGGCGGCGCGTTCGGCGCGCCGCGTCTGCAGGGCGGCTTCGGCGTTGCGCAGTTCGTTCTGCTGGGTCAGGTCGTCGATCTCGGCAACCAGCTGACCCTTCTTGACGCGGTCGCCCAGCGCCACTTTCAGGGACTTCAGCTGCCCGGTGGCCTGGGCGCCCACGCTGACGCGCTCGATGGCGTCGATGGTGCCGCTGGCCAGCACGCTGTCTTCAAGGTTCGCCCGGCTGACTTCGCCCACCGCAAAGGTGGGCGGCGGCGGCGCCGAGAAGAACATGGCGCGCAAGGCGTATGCCCCAAGCAGGACGACGACGGCGATCAGCGCATAGCGCTTGAACTTGCTGCGGGACTTTTTCATTGAACCTGATGAGAGGAGGCGCGGGCCGCGAACCCGCGCCGGTATTGCGAAGCATAGGCGCCCATCCTAAACGGGCCCTCTGTCCAAACCACTGCCAATCTGTGTCAAAACGGTGAAAAACAGTAAAGCGGCACCGGTTCGTCAAGCCTGCATTCGATTGTTCCGTTGTGAGAACGATACAACGTCTGCGGCGCACGCGCGGAACCCCGTATTGCGCACATGCCGCGAACGTGCCGCCATCTTGCGCCGTAAGCACGCGACTTGCCCGTTAGATGGCGCCTATCTTGTCACCACGCGCTGAAACAATTTGCGGCAGTGCAAAAAATCCGCGCCTCGACATAGACCGACGATCCGCCCAGAATGAATGCAGTTACGCCGTGTCTACCTCCAACAGATCCCCCTCCTCGCCTTCCAGTTCCCCGGAATTTTCCGGGGCGGTGCTGCTGTGCCTGCTGGCAATGATGAATCACGTGGCGCTGACAGGGGGACGGATCACCGTTTCGCTGACCGCGCTGCAGATGGGCCTGTCCACCTTCAAGGTCGGGACGCTGGTGGCCGTGTTCGCGGTGCTGCCGATGCTGTTCTCGGTGCGCGCGGGGCGCTGGGTGGACCGGGTGGGCATCGTACGCCCGCTCGTCATCGGGACGTCATTGGTGGCGATCGGCACCGCATTGCCCTTCATCTCGCAGACCCAGACGGCGCTATTGATCGCGTCCTGCTGTATCGGCATCGGCTTCATGCTGCATCAGGTGGCCACGCAGGACTTGCTGGGCCACGCCGAGCCCGCCCAGCGGCTGCGCAATTTTTCGTTCATGTCGTTGGCGCTGGCCGGATCGGGATTTTCCGGGCCGCTGATTGCTGGCCTGGCGATCGACCACCTGGGCACGCGCACCGCCTTCGGCCTGCTGGCCCTGGGGCCCATCCTGTCGGGAATCGGCCTGTATGCGATGCGGCACCAATTGAAGGCGGTGGATTCGCAACTGTCGGGCGCCAAGGAAGCGCAGCGCCGCCGGGTGACGGAATTGCTGGCCGTGCCCGCGCTGCGCCGCATCCTGATGGTCAACACCATCCTGTCTGGCGCCTGGGACACCCATTTGTTCGTGGTACCCATCTTCGGCGTCGCCATCGGCCTGTCGGCAACCACCATCGGCGTCATTCTTGCGTCCTTCGCGGCGGCAACGTTCGTCATCCGCCTGGTATTGCCACTGATCATGCGCCGCGTGCGGTCGTGGACGCTGGTGCGCGTGGCCATGGCGACGGCCGCCATCGATTTCATGCTTTACCCGCTGTTCACCGACGTTACCGTCCTGATCGTGCTGTCGTTCATCCTGGGCCTTGCCTTGGGGTGTTGCCAACCGAGTATGCTATCCCTGCTGCACCAGCATTCGCCGCCGGGCCGCGCCGCCGAAGCCGTCGGGCTGCGGATGGCGCTGATCAACGGGTCACAGGTTTCCCTGCCGTTGACCTTCGGCGCGCTGGGTGCGGTAATTGGAGTGGCCCCGTTGTTCTGGGCGTATTCGCTAGCCCTGATGGCAGGCGGATGGGCCAACCGCAATCCCCCGCTCGAGTCTGACCGGAACCCGTAGTCGTGAACATGCAGTCCTCTCCTCCCGCCGCCGGCATCCCCGGCGCCAGCTTGCCTTTCCGCCTCTGGACGCCAGAGGAAAGGCAGGCCTCGCTGGACCAGGCCTTGCAGCATTGGCAATCCGGGCAAGACGTCTGGGTATACGGGTACGGATCCCTCATCTGGCGCCCCGATTTCGACTTCATGGAACGCCGCCTGGCGACCTTGCGCGGGCACCATCGGGCGCTGTGCCTGTGGTCGCGCGTGAATCGCGGCACGCCGGAATGCCCAGGTCTCGTCTTCGGGCTGGACCGCGGGGGCTCCTGCCGGGGCGTGGTCTACCGCCTGGCCGGCGACCAGGTCCCCGCCTATTTCCCCGCCCTCTGGGAACGCGAGATGTCCACCGGAGCCTATTTGCCCCGCTGGATCAACTGCGCGACCGACGCCGGCCCCGTCCGCGCGCTGGTGTTCATCATGAACCGCGACAATCCTGCCTACATCCGCGCCCTGCCCGATGCCGAACTGCTGGCCATCGTGCGCCGGGCCGCCGGCCGCTACGGGCCCTGCACGGACTACGTGGTCCAGACGGCCCAGGCGCTGCGCGCCGCCGGCATCCATGACGCCCGGCTGGACGCCATCGCCCGCCGGCTGGAACTGGACGGACGGCCGCTGCCGGAAGGCGGCTGACAGCCCCCGCCCGGCCCCGGGCGGCAAACATGCCTGAGACCTGCGCGGGGTCAATAAGGGAGCGATGCCCCAAGCGGTATAAACTCCCTGTTATCAACGCTGAATCCCACGCCTCATGTCCGTCTCCGATCTGCGTCAAAGCTACGAAAAGAACGTCCTGCTGGAAAGCCAGGCCGCCGCGTCCCCGTTCCAGCAGTTTTCCCGCTGGTTCGACGAAGCGCTGGCCGCCAAGGTGCCGGAACCCAACGCCATGACGCTCGCCACGGTGAACGCCGACGGCCAGCCCAGCGCCCGCATCGTCCTGATCAAGGGCTTTGACGAGCATGGCTTCACGTTCTTCACCAACTATGAATCCCGCAAGGGCCAGGATCTGCTGGCCGAGCCGCGCGCCTGCCTGCTGTTCTTCTGGCAGCCGCTGGAGCGCCAGGTACGGATCGAAGGCGTGGTCGAAAAAGTCGCCGCCGAAGAGTCGGATGCGTACTACCACAGCCGTCCCGCCGGTTCGCGCATCGGCGCCTGGGCCTCGCGCCAGAGCCAGCCCATCACCCGTGAAGAGCTGGAAGCCCGCGAACAGGAGTTCCGCGAACGTTTCGGCGAACAGCCGCCGCGCCCGCCGCACTGGGGCGGTTACCGCCTGAAGCCCACCGCTTTCGAGTTCTGGCAAGGCAGGCCGTCGCGCCTGCACGACCGCCTGCGCTATGTCGCCGACGGCGCGGCCTGGAATATCGAACGCCTGTCGCCTTGATGCCGGGCGCCCCGCGCGCCCGCCCGACTTAACGATTGCATGCCCGCCTCCTCCCCTGATTTTGACGCCTCTTTCTTCCGTACCGCGCTGGGCCGCTATGCCACGGGCGTAACGGTCGTCACTGCCGCCGGCCTTGATGGCGCCCCCATCGGGCTGACGGTCAGCTCCTTCAATTCCGTGTCGCTGAACCCGCCGCTGATCCTCTGGAGCCTGTCGCGCGGTTCATCCTCGCTGGAAGCGTTCGAGCGGTGCGAACGCTATGTGGTCAACGTGCTGAGCGCCGAGCAGATCGCGCTGGCGCGGCGTTTCGCCACGGGCAAGACGCCCGACCGCTACGCCGGCCTGACCGTGCACCATGCGCCCGGCGGCACGCCGATGCTGGACGGCCACTGCGCGGCCTGGTTCGAATGCCGCAACCGCAGCCGCTACGAAGAAGGCGACCACGTCATCATGGTGGGCGAGGTCGAGCGCTGCGGCCACAGCAGCGAACCGCCGCTGGTCTTCCATGCGGGCGGCTTCGACCTGACCCCGGCCGGGTCCCGGTCCGAAAGGAAGGCGCCATGAGCGTGGATGTCGATTGCGTCGTCATCGGCGCAGGCGTGGTCGGCCTGGCGATTGCCCGCGCGCTGGCCCAGTCCGGCCGCGAGGTGCTGGTGGCCGAGGCCACGGAAGCCATCGGCACCGGCACCAGCTCGCGCAATTCCGAAGTCATCCACGCCGGCATCTATTACCCCGCCGGCAGCCTCAAGGCCCGCCTGTGCGTGCGCGGCAAGCACCTGCTGTACGCCTACTGCGCCGAGCGCGCCATTCCGCACAAGCGGCTAGGCAAGCTCATCGTGGCGACCGACCGCGAACAGGCCGCCCAGCTGGAAGGCATCGCGCAGCGCGCCCGCGCCAACGGCGTGGACGACCTGCAATACATTTCCGGCGAAGACGCCATGCGTCTGGAGCCCGCGCTGCAATGCACCGCCGCGCTGGTGTCGCCGTCGACCGGCATCGTGGACAGCCACGCGCTGATGTTGTCGTTCCAGGGCGATGCCGAGAACGCCGGCGCGCAATGCGTGTTCCACACGCCGCTGGTATCCGGCCGCGTCCGCCCCGAAGGCGGGTTCGACCTGCAATTCGGCGGCGATGAAGCCATGACCCTGTCCTGCAACGTGCTGATCAATTCGGCCGGCCTGCAGGCGCCGGCGCTGGCCCGCCGCATCGACGGCGTGCCGCCCGCCAGCATCCCCACCGATTACCTGTGCAAAGGCAGCTATTTCACGCTGTCCGGCCGCGCCCCGTTCTCGCGCCTGATCTACCCCGTGCCGCAACACGCCGGCCTGGGCGTGCACCTGACGCTGGACATGGGGGGCCAGGCCAAGTTCGGCCCCGATACCGAATGGGTCGGCACTGAGGATTACACGCTGGACCCGGCCCGCGCCGACGTGTTCTACGAAGCGGTGCGCAGCTACTGGCCCGCCCTGCCCGACAACGCGCTGGCGCCCGGCTACACTGGCATCCGGCCCAAGATTTCCGGGCCGCACGAACCCGCCGCCGACTTCGTCATCGCCGGCCACGCCGCGCATGGCGTGCCCGGCCTGGTCAACCTGTTCGGCATCGAATCCCCCGGGCTGACCTCCAGCCTGGCCCTGGCGGAAGAAACCCTGGCGCGCCTGGCCGCCTGATTCCGCCCCATCCCCCTTCTTACCTCGGCCTATTTCCGCACCATGCAGCACAACGACTACATCCTGACCCTGTCCTGCCCCGACCGCACCGGCATCGTCTACCGCGTCAGCGGCCTGTTGTTCGAATTGGGTTGCAACATCCTGGATTCACAGCAATTCGGCGACGAGGAAACGGGCCAGTTCTTCCTGCGCGTGCACTTCGATCTGCCCACCGCGGTGGCCGCCGACGACCTGCGCGCCCGTCTGGCCACGCTGTCCGGCGACTACGGGATGGACCTGAAGCTGCACGATGCGCGCCGCAAGGAACGCCTGCTGATCATGGTCAGCAAGCAGGGCCACTGCCTGAACGACCTGCTGTTTCGCGTGCATAGCGGGCATTTGCACGCCGAAGTGGCCGCGATCGTGTCGAACCACAACGACTACGCCAGCCTGGCCGCGTCCTACAACATCCCGTTCCACTACCTGCCCGTCACGGCGGACACCAAGGCGGAACAGGAAAAGCAGGTACTGCAGATCGTTGAGCAGTCCAACACCGACCTGGTGGTGCTGGCCCGCTACATGCAGATCCTGTCGGCGGACATGTGCCGCGCGCTCAACGGCCGCGCCATCAACATCCACCACAGCTTTCTGCCCAGCTTCAAGGGCGCCCGCCCGTATCACCAGGCGCATGCGCGCGGCGTGAAGATCATCGGCGCGACCGCCCACTACGTGACGTCCGACCTGGACGAAGGCCCGATCATCGATCAGGACATCGAACGCGTGGACCACACGATGACCGCCCAGGACCTGACCCAGGTCGGCAGCGACATCGAATCCCTGGTGCTGTCGCGCGCCGTGCGCAGCCACGTCGAACACCGCATCCTGCTGAACCGCAACAAGACCGTCGTGTTCCGCTGATCCTCAGCCTGCGGCGGCGGGCGGATACTGGCGCGCCACCAGCGCCACCGCCTTCTGCTGCAGCGGCGAGCGCGCCTCGGCCGGCCAGATCACCTGGCTGACCGACCGGGCCTCGTGCTCGAAGGCGATGAAGCGCGTTCCCGCCAGGCCGCTGCGCGACAGGCAGGCCGGCACGATCGACACCCCCAGCCCCTGCGACACCAGCGACGCCACGCTCAGCCAATGCCGCACTTCGTGCCGGATCACAGGCATGAACCCCGACGCCACGCACATCGACAGCACTGTCTCGTAATAGCTGGGCGACGCGGCGCGGGCGAAAAACACGAAATCGTCGCCCGCCAGATCCGCCAATTGCAGCGACGCGCGGTCGGCCAGCGGGTGCGAGTCCGGCAGGCAGACGACAAAAGGTTCGGCCATCACATTACGGGCGTGAACCTCGTCCGGCACCGGATTGGCGTGGATGAAGCCCAGGTCCTGCTCGCCGCGCCGCACGGCTTCGATCTGTTCATAGGAGTTCAGTTCGGTCAGCACGTGTTCGACGTCGGGCAGCTCGGCTCGCATGGCGTTGAGCAGCGCGGGCAGGCCCCGATACAGCATGGACCCCACGAAACCGATGCGCAGCCGGCCACGAAGGCCCGCGTCCACCCGTTGCACCAGCGTGCGCACCTCTTCGGCCTGGCGCAACAAGGTCAAGGCCTCGCGGTACAGCACCTGGCCCGCGTCGGTCAGTTCCACGTGGCGGCTGGTACGGGCCAGCAGGCGCGCCCCCACGTTGTCCTCCAGTTGGCGAATGGCGTAGCTGAGCGGCGGCTGTGAAATGTGCAGGCGCGTCGCGGCGCGGCTGAAATGGCGCTCTTCGGCGACGGCGATGAAATAGCGCAAGAGGCGCGGATCCAGGTCCATGGTGTCTCCCCGATCTATATTTTTTATGGATTGTTCTACACGAAAACGGTATTTGCATAGATTAATCGACCCGCGCAACATCGGCCATCTTCCCCGTTTTCCGCAGGATGCCGCCATGGACACGCCCAAGATCGCCGCCCCGACCGCTGCCCCCACCGCCGCCGCCCCCGTCGCCACGCCCGTTCCGGACTCCCGCGGCGTCAACCTCTTCAATGCGGACCCCTATGCGGCCGCGCTCAGCCAGCGCTATCTGCCGCCCGCGCTGCATGCCCACCTGCTGCCCCACCTGGAACGGCTGGGCGGCCTGGCCGGCGGCGTCATGGACGAGCTGGCGGCCACGGCGGACAAGCATCCCCCCACCCTGTCCGTGCGCAGCCGCGCTGGCGCCGACGAATCCCGCGTCGACAAGCATCCGGCCTATGTCGAGCTCGAGCGCCTGGCCTACAGCGAATTCGGCCTGGCGGCGCTATCGCACCGCGGCGGCGTCCTGGGCTGGCCCGAACCCATGCCGGCCGCCGCCAAGTACGCGCTGAGCCACCTGTTCGTGCAGGCGGAATTCGGCCTGTGCTGCCCGGTCAGCATGACGGATTCGCTGGCGCGCACGCTGCGCAAGTTCGGTGACCCCGCGCTGGTCGAGCGCGTGCTGCCACAGGTCACCTCCCAGGATTTCGACACCTTGCGCCAAGGCGCCATGTTCATGACCGAACAGGGCGCGGGCTCGGACGTCAGCGCCACCGAAGTCACGGCCGCGGCCCAGGACGACGGCACATGGCGCATCCACGGCGACAAATGGTTCTGCTCGAACCCCGACGCCGGCTTTGCGATGGTGCTGGCCCGCAGCGAGTCGCAGCCCGGTCTGAAGGGCGTGTCGCTCTTCCTGCTGCCGCGCGACCTGGCCGACGGCAGCCACAACCACTACCGCATCCTGCGCCTGAAAGACAAGCTGGGCACGCGGTCCATGGCCAGCGGTGAAATCCGGCTGGAGGGCGCGGTCGCCTGGCTGGTGGGCGAACGCGGCCGCGGCTTCAAGCACATGGCCGACATGATCAACAACTCGCGCCTGTCCAACGGCATGCGTGCGGCCGGCCTGATGCGCCGCGCGGTCACTGAAGCCGTGTACGTGTCGCAGAATCGCCGCGCCTTCGGCAAACGTCTGATCGACATGCCGCTGATGCAGCGCCAACTGGTCAAGATGACGGTGTGGGCCGAGCAGGCGCGCAGCGTCATGTTCCAGACGGCCCGTGCGCTGGCCGACGCGGACCACGGCACGGCCGATCCCGCGCTGGCCCGCATCCTGACGCCCCTGATCAAATTCCGCGCCTGCCGCGATGCCCGCAAGGTGACGGGCGACGCGATGGAGGTGCGTGGCGGCTGCGGCTACATCGAAGAATGGACCGAACCGCGCCTGGTGCGCGACGCCCATCTGGGCTCCATCTGGGAAGGCACCAGCAACATCGTCGCGCTGGACGTGCTGCGCGCCATCAAGAAAGAAAACTCGCTGCCTGCGCTGCGCGACCACATCGACCGCCTGCTGGCCGACGGCGCGCCCTGCCCGCCTGCCCTGGCCGAGGCGCAGGCGCACGCCCTGGAACAGACGTTCACGTTGGCCGAGCATGCTGCCCAGGGCGACCATGCCGAACTGGCCCGCCAGGCCGCATCGCTGCTGTATCACGCGGTATCGATGGCCGCCCTGCGCTGGGAAGCGACCAGCGCCGGCCTGGAAAGCCGCGCGCAATTGGCCGACCAGGTGCTGCTGCACCGCCTGGCGCCCCGCGATCCCTACGCCATTCCCCCCAACGAAAGCGCCGCCTGCCAGGCCATCCTGCACTACGCGCTGTAAACCGACGCCGGCGGCACAGCCGGCGCGCCCCCCCAGGAGACACCACCATGAAACGCCTTCTTGCCCCCCTGATGCTGGCGGCCGCCACCGCCGTGGCCCCGTCCGCGACCGCCTTGGCGGCGGACGCCTTCCCCACCGCGCGCCCCATCACGCTGATCGTGCCCTTCCCGCCGGGCGGCCCCACGGACGCCATGGCGCGCCGTCTGGCCGAGAAACTGCGCGAACCTCTCAAACAGAACGTCATCGTCGAAAACCGCAGCGGCGCGGGCGGCAACATCGGATCGGAATACGTGGCCTCGGCCAAGCCCGACGGCTACACCCTGCTGTTCGGCACGTCCGGCCCGCTGGCCATCAATGTCAGCCTCTACAAGAAGCAGGGCTACAACCCCGAAACCAGCTTCGCGCCCATCATCCGCCTGGGCCATCTGCCCAACATCCTGGTCGTGAACCCGTCAGTGCCAGCCGACAACGCGCAAGCGCTCATCGCCTACGCCAAGAAGAATCCGGACAAGCTCAGCTACGCCTCGTCCGGCAATGGCGCCTCGTCGCATCTGGCCGGCATCCTGTTCAACAAGATGGCCGGCACGCAGATCATGCACATCCCCTACAAGGGCACGGGACCGGCGCTTAACGATCTGCTGGGCGGCCAGGTGTCGATGTCGTTCACCGATATCCTGACTGCGCTGCCCTATATCAAGGCCGGCAAGCTGCGCGCCATCGGCCTGGCCAGCGCCCAGCGCTCGGAGGCCCTGCCCGACCTGCCCACCTTGTCCGAACAGGGGCTCAAGGGATACGACGTCAGCGTCTTCTTCGGCATCGTCGCCCCCAAGGACACGCCGGCCGACGTGGTGAACACGCTGAACCAGGCGTTCAAGACCGCGCTGTCGGACCCGGCCATCAAGCAGACCCTGCATTCGCAGGGCATCGTCGAAGCGCAGGACCAGACCCCGCAAGGCCTGGCGGCGTTCATCACCACCGAAGTCCCCAAGTGGCGCGAGCTCATCACCAGCGCCAACGTTTCCATCGACTGAAGCTGACTCCCCATGGCTCCCACCCTACCGAATGCCGGCGCGCTTGCCGGTTGCAAGGTGATCGACCTGTCCCGCGTGCTGGGCGGTCCCTATTGCACGCAGATCCTGGCCGACCACGGCGCCGACGTCCTGAAGATCGAACCGCCCGGCGGCGATGAAACCCGGGGCTGGGGCCCGCCCTTCCTGGGCGACACGGCGTCCTACTTCATCGGCGTAAACCGCAACAAGGAAGGCATGACCCTGGATCTGTCGCAGGCGGCCGGCCAGGAGTTGCTGCGCCACCTGCTGGCCGACGCCGACGTGCTGGTCGAGAACTTCAAGCCCGGCACGCTGGAAAAGTGGGGCTTGGGCTTCGATACCCTGAGCCAGGCGTTTCCCAAGCTGATCCATTGCCGCGTCAGCGGCTTCGGATCGGATGGCCCGCTGGGCGGGCTGCCGGGCTACGACGCGTGCGCGCAAGCCATGTGCGGCCTGATGAGCGTGAACGGCGAAGCCGACGGCGACGCCACCCGCGTCGGACTGCCGGTGGTGGACATGGTGACCGGCCTGAACGCGGCCGTCGCCATCCTGCTTGCCCTGAATGAACGGACGCGCAGCGGCCTGGGGCAGTTCCTGGACATCACGCTGTACGACTGCGCGCTGTCGCTGCTGCATCCGCATGCGGCCAATTACTTCTACAGCGGCAAGGTGCCCCGCCGCAGCGGCAACGCGCATCCGAACATCGCACCGTACGAGACGCTGCCCACCGCCAGCGGACCGATCTTCCTGGCAGTCGGCAACAACCGGCAATTCGCATTGCTGGCGCAGGTGCTGGAAGCGCCGGGCCTGGCGACGGACCCGCGCTACGCCGCCAACGCCGACCGCCTGCAGCACCGCCAGGCCTTGCGCGACGAGCTGTCCGCCTTGCTGGCAGGGCAGGACGCGGCCACGTTGGCCGACCGCCTGCTGCGCGCAGGCGTACCCGCTGCCGCCGTGCAGACGGTGGACCAGGCCCTGGCGCATCCGCACACGCGGCACCGCGGCATGGTGCTGGAACAGGGCGACTATCAAGGCGTGGGTTCGCCGATCAAACTGTCGCGCACGCCAGCCACGCTGCGCAAGCTGCCGCCCGCCCTCGCGCCCGCGGCATCGAAAGAATAGCCAACGCGCGTTCAACCCGCCCGGCCCATCAGGCCGGGCTTTTTTTCGTCTTGAAGGGCCTGTCCCCAACACTTTGATTGGGCTTTCACAGCATTCCAACAACTAAGACATTTCGTTGCACCCTTGTTGCATCGAAAGGCCACCGGCCGCCGTAGACTTTTCGGGTCGCCTCGCGTTGCCGGGCAGCACCTCCCCCAAATTCGAAGAAAGAGGAGAAGGACCATGGCCACGAATGAAACGAAAGACCACGCCCCGCTCAAGCGGGTGATGGGCCCAAAACTATTATTGCTATTCATCGTCGGCGACATCCTGGGCACAGGCGTCTATGCGCTGACCGGACAGGTGGCCGCCGAAGTCAGCGGCGCGGCCTGGCTGCCGTTCCTGGTAGCGTTCGCGGTGGCGTTGCTGACCGCGCTGTCCTATCTGGAACTCGTCACCAAGTATCCCAAGGCCGCGGGTGCGGCGCTCTATGTGCACAAGGCGTTCGGCGTGCACTTCCTGACCTTTATTGTCTGCTTCACCGTCATGTGTTCGGGGCTGACGTCCGCGGCTACCGCGTCGCAGGCCTTTGCCGCCAATCTCTTCGCCGCCTTCGGCATCAAGGCGGACAAGACCTGGATCACGTTCGGCGCGCTGGGCTTCATGCTGCTGGTAATGCTGGTGAACCTGCGCGGCGCTGCCGAAAGCGTCAAGGCCAACGTGGTGCTGACCTTGATCGAACTGTCGGGCCTGTTGATGGTGATCCTGCTGGGCTTCTATGCCATCGCCGGCGGGCAAGCAGACTTCTCTCGCGTGATCGCGTTCGACACGCCCGAGGACAAAAGCGTATTCCTGGCGGTGACCTCCGCCACCGCGCTCGCCTTCTTCGCGATGGTGGGCTTCGAGGACTCGGTCAACATGGCCGAAGAGACCCACAACCCCAGCCGCATCTTCCCCAAGGTGATGTTGACGGGCCTGGGCATCACCGCCGTGATCTATGTGCTGGTGTCCATTTGCGCGGTGGCGCTGGTACCGGTGGGCGAACTGGCCAAGAGTTCGACGCCGCTGGTGCTGGTGGTCAAGCGCGCCGCTCCCGGCCTGCCGGTGGAATACATCATGCCCGTCATCTCGATGTTCGCAGTGGCGAACTCGGCGCTGATCAACATGATGATGGCCAGCCGCCTGCTTTACGGCATGTCGCGCCAGGGCGTGCTGCCGGCCTTCCTGGCGCACGTGCACCGCAAGAACCAGACGCCGTGGACGGCCATCCTGTTCACCACGGTGCTGGCGCTGGGGCTGATCATCCTGGTGGCGCTGGCGGATTCCGAAGCCATCCGCGCGCTGGGCGGCACCACCGCTTTGCTGCTGCTGGGCGTGTTCGCCTTCGTCAATGTGGCCGTGCTGGTCCTGCGCCGCGATAAGGTCAAGCATGAACACTTCAGCATCAACCGCATCATTCCCTGGCTGGGCGCGGCGGCGTGCCTGTTCCTGGTCACGCCGCTGACCGGGCGCGACGTCATCCAATACCAGGTGGCGGGCTGGTTGCTGCTGCTGGGCGTCGTGATGTGGGGCGTGACCTATCTGGCGCACCGCAAGGAAGCGCGCATGGAACTGGACCCATCCACGCTGGAGTAGGTCGCCGCCGCAAGCATTACGGGCGCCGGGGTCAGCCCCCGGCGGCCAGCCCTTCCCGCCGCGGGTCCGCGCCGCCTTGCAGGCCATTGCCGTCGATGACGATGCCGTGGATGCCGCTGGGGAATTCGGTGATGCGCACCGGGTGTCCCATGCGCTCAAGCGGGGGCGCCAGCGCTTCCAGCGCGGTGCCCTTTTCCAGTTCGGTTTCCTTGTTGCGGCTGCCCATGTTCGGCAGGGAAATCGCGGCCTGGATATCCAGTCCCCAATCCAGCACGCCCACGATCGTCTTGGCCACGTAATTGATGATGGCGCTGCCGCCGGGCGAGCCGACCAGCATGACGGGCTTGCCGTCGCGCAGGACGATGATCGGCGCCATGGCGCTGCGCGGGCGCTTGCCCGGCTCGATGCGGTTGGCGATCAGGCGCCCCTCCGGGTCCTTGAACGACGACGAGAAATCCGTCATCTCGTTGTTCAGCAGGAAGCCGCGCACGAAGATCTTGCTGCCGAACTCGCTTTCGATCGTCGTCGTCATGGACAGCGCATTGCCTTGCGCATCGACCGCCACCAGATGGCTGGTGGACGGCAGCTCCAACGCGTTGTCCCGGCCGAGCGTCAGCAGCTTTCCTTCCGGGTCGCCCGGCAGCGCCACCTTCATGCTGCGGTCGGGCTGGATCAACGCGCCGCGCGCGCGCAGATAGGCCGGGTCCAACATGGCGCGCACCGGCACAGGGACGAAATCCGGATCCGCCACGTAGAAGTCGCGGTCGGCGAATGCCAGGCGCCCGGCTTCGGAAAAATAATGCACGGCCTCGACCGAGCCCGGCGCGAAGCTGGCCATTGGGAACTGTTCCAGCTCGCCCAGCATCTGCAGCACCGCGATGGGCCCGCTGCTGGGCGGGGCCATGCCGCACAGTTGGTAGCCGCGATAGGCGCCGCATACCGGGTCGCGCGTCTTGGCGCGGTAGTCGGCCAGGTCCGCCAGGCTCAGGTCGCCGGGCGTGGCATGGCCGTGCACCGCGGCCACGATGTCGCGCGCAATGTCGCCCTGGTAGAACGCGTCCGCGCCCTGCTGGGCCACGGCGCGCAGTGTGGCGGCGAATTCAGGGTTCTTCAGCACATGCCCCACCGGCCACGGCGTGCCGTCCGGCGCGTAGAAATACGCCGCGGCAGCGGCCTGCTTGGGCAAGGCCTTGTTGCCGGCCAATAGCGCAGAGAGGCGCGGCGACACGGTAAAGCCTTGCTCGGCCAGCCGGATCGCGGGCTGGAACAGGTCGGCCCAAGGCAGAATCCCCGCTTCCTTGTGCGCCAGCTCCAGGCCGCGCAGCAATCCGGGCACGCCCACGGACATGCCATTGTTGACGGCTTGCGCGAAAGGCAGCGGCTTGCCGTGGGCGTCCAGGAAGCGGTCCGGGCGTGCGGCCGCGGGCGCGGTCTCGCGGCTGTCCACCGTCTGGATGCGCCCGTCCTTGGCCGAATACAGCACCATGAACGCGCCGCCGCCGATACCGGAAGATTGCGGTTCCACCAGATTCAGCACCAGTTGGGTCGCGATGGCGGCATCCACCACGCTGCCGCCCCGGCGCAGCATCTCTTCGCCCGCCTGTGTCGCCAGCGGATTGGCCGAGACCATCATGTAATGCGGTGCGCGCACGAGCTCGCGCGCCTGCGTGCCGCTGGCGGCTTCTGGGTTGCGGTCTTCGACCGCCTGCGGCGTGCGCGCCCACACGGCGGGCGTAGCCGCCATGGCGGCGGCAAGCAGGAAGGCGGCGGCGTGGCGGCAGGCGCGCATGATCTGGCTCCGGGATAGCGCCGGCGTGCCGGCAGGCGTCCATCATAGTCAAGCCATCCGCCGCTGTCGCGCCGCTGCGGGCAGCCCGTCGAAAATGGCTGCCCCACGCCTTCCGACATAGAATCCGGGTTCCGGTCCTTCTTCCCCAACGTGCCATGCGCCTGCGCCATATCGAGATTTTCGAAGCGATCCGCCGTACCGGATCCCTGACCGAGGCCGCCGCCACGCTGCATATCTCGCAACCCGCCGCCAGCAAGCTGCTGGCGCACGCCGAGGCCCAACTGGGCTTCAAGCTGTTCGAACGCGTGAAGGGCCGCCTGGTCGCCACGCACGAGGCCGACATCCTCACGCCCGAGGTCGCGCGGCTGTCTCAAGACTTGAACAGCGTGCGCCGGCTGGCGGCGAACCTGCGCGACCGGCCCAACGGCCACTTGCGGCTAGGATGCGCGCCCGCGCTGGGCCTGGGACTGTTGCCCGGCGTGGTGCGCGACAGCCGCGACGCGCAGCCCGGCATCACCTTCGATATCCACACGCATCACAGCGCCGAACTCGTCCAGGGGCTGCTGACCCGCGAGCTGGATCTTGCCGTGACCTTCGACACCAACGACTATCCCGGTCTGACGCGCATGGGTCTGGGCCATACCGAACTGGTGCACCTGAGCCGCACGGCCGGCTCGGGCCCGATACGGCTGCCGCAGTTGGCGGCACCGTCGGGCGGCACGCTCATCGTGCTGGACGCCAGCGACGCCTCGGGCGCCTTGCTGCAGATGGCGCTGGACGCGCAAGGCCTGGACCCGCAAGTCGCCATCCAGGTGCAAACGCATTACGTGGCCTGCGCGCTGGTCGACGCGGGTTGCGGTGACGCCATCGTCGACGCCATCACGGCGCAGGCGATGTTGCGGCCCGGCATGCACCTGCGCCGGCTGGACCCCGCGCTACGTGTGCCGATCAGCATCATGGTGCGCAACCAGGACCCTCTGTCGTCCCTGCATCGCGACCTGATCGAACGCCTGCGTACCGCGTGCGCCGAACGCATCGCCGCGCTGGACGCGCCCGCCTGAATCGCGGGCCCTACGCAAAAAAAACGGGCGCCCGAAGGCGCCCGCTTTGCCGTGCAAGCTGGGGCAGGCCCAAGGCCGCCCCCTCGCAGCATCAGTCCAGCTTGATGTTCTGCTTCTTCACGACGTCTTGAGCCCAGTCGAACTGCTCTTTGATTTCCTTCGCGAACTCTTCCGGCGTGTTGCCCGACGGCGCCGAGCCCTGGTCGTCCAGCGCCTTGATGACCTTCGGGTCCTTCAGGGCCACGACAGCGGCGTCACGCAGCTTGTTCACGACGTCCATCGGGGTGCCCTTGGGCGCCAGCAGGCCGTACCAGACGGGCTGGTTCAACACGGGGAAACCGGCTTGCTTGAACGTCGGCACGCCCTTGACTGCGGCGATTTCCTCGGGCCATGCGATGGCCATGGCGTGCAACTTGCCCGCCTGGATCTGCGGCATCGACGACGGCAGGTTGTCGAACAGGATTTCGATCTGGCCGCCGACGGCGTCCGCCACGGCCGGGCCCGAACCCTTGTACGGCACGTGCACGATGTCGGTGCCCGTGGCCATCTTGAACGACTCGCCCATCAAGTGCAGCACGCCGCAAGTGCCCGAGCTGCCGTAGGAGTACTTGCCCGGGTTCTTCTTCAGCTCTTCGACGAAGCCCTTGAAGTCCTTGGCCGGGAACTTCGGATTCACGGCGACCACGTTGGCCGTGTTGGCGAAGTTGGTGACGGGCTGGAAGTCCTTGATCGGATCGTACGGCAGGTCCTTCGGACGGCAAGCCGGGTTCACCGCCATCGTCGACACGGTGGCGATGGACAGCGTGTAGCCGTCGGCATCCGCGCGCGCGGCTTCCGCAGCGCCAATGGCGCCGCCGGCGCCGCCCTTGTTTTCCACAACCATCGGCTGGCCGAGTTCCTGGCTCATGCGCTGCGTCACCAGACGCGCGATGATGTCGGTGGAACCGCCGGGCGCGAACGGAACGATCACGCGGATGGGCTTGCTGGGGTACTTGTCGGCGGCGTGTGCGACGGAGGCGCCAAGCGTGCCGGCAGCGCCAGTAGCCAAAGCGATAGCCACGGCCAGGGAGCGAACTTTATTCATAGGTGTGTTTCCTCCAAGATTGCGAGCCCGTATGTAAACGGCCCGTTTTGTGATGTGCCCGCCTGTAGGCGGACCAGCAGTTAACGGTGGGGGCGCTTTGCGTGTGTGCTGCGTGTTTCGCGCTGCTTTTATGGATTGCTTGTGGCACACGCGTCCGCCAGAATGACGGAGAATAGCAGCAAATGCTTACACACGCATAGCGTGCGGATCCTCGGCCGGCGCCCCTCAAAAGGGCGCTTTCGCCAAAAGCGAAATCTTCTGGTTTTCCCTTATTTCATGCGGGTTACGCGGGCTTGGCGGGCCCGCGCCGCCCGATGAAAAATGGCCGCCCGAAAGGCGGCCATTCGCACGGTTGACGATGCCGATCAGGACGTCTTGTGCGCGTTCGTCATGGAGCCCGGCACGACCCATTCGGCGAACTGCGCCTCGGTCACATAACCCAGCGCCAGCGCGGATTCCTTCAGCGACAGCCCTTCCTTGTGCGCCTTCTTGGCGATCTGCGCGGCCTTGTCGTAGCCGATGTGCGGATTGAGCGCCGTCACCAGCATCAGCGAACGGTCCACCAGTTCGGCGATGCGCTCGTGGTTGGGCTCGATGCCCGCGGCGCAGTGCTCGTTAAAGCTGGCCATGCCGTCGGTCAGCAGGCGCACGGATTGCAGGAAATTGTGGATGACCAGCGGCTTGAACACGTTCAGTTCGAAGTTACCGCTGGCGCCGCCGATGTTGATAGCCACGTCATTGCCCAGCACCTGCGCGGCCAGCATCGTGATGGCTTCGCACTGCGTCGGGTTGACCTTGCCCGGCATGATCGAGCTGCCCGGTTCGTTTTCGGGGATGCTGATTTCGCCCAGGCCGGAACGCGGGCCGCTGGACAGCCAGCGCACGTCGTTGGCGATCTTCATCAGGCCGGCGGCCAGCGCCTTCAAGGCCCCGTGCGCGAAGAGCAGCGCTTCGTGCGAAGCCAGCGCCTGGAACTTGTTCGGCGCCGACACAAAGGCCGTGCCGGTGGCGTGCGCCAGGTCCGCGGACACTTTGGCGCTGAATTGCGGATGCGCGTTCAGGCCGGTGCCGACGGCGGTGCCGCCGATGGCCAACTGGTGCAGGCCGGGCAGCGTAGCGCGGATCTGCTGTTCGGCCAGGTCCAGCTGCGCGACGTAGCCCGAGAGTTCCTGGCCCAGCGTCAGCGGCGTCGCATCCTGCAGGTGGGTGCGGCCGATCTTCACGATGTCGTAGAACTCGGCGCTTTTCTCGGCGAAGGTCGCGCGCAGCTTCTTCAGCGACGGCAGCAGGTGGTGCTCGACCTCGACGGCGGCGGCCACGTGCATGGCGGTCGGGAAGGTGTCGTTGGACGATTGGCCGCGGTTGACGTGGTCGTTCGGGTGCACCTTGCGCTCTTCGCCGCGCACGCCGCCCAGCAGCTCGGAGGCGCGGTTGGCCAGCACCTCGTTCATGTTCATGTTGCTTTGCGTGCCCGACCCCGTCTGCCAGACGGACAGCGGGAACTCGTTGGGCCATTTGCCGTCGATGACTTCGTCGGCCGCGCGGATGATGCCGTCGGCGATCTTCGGATCCAGCTCACCCAGCTCGGCGTTGACCTTGGCCGCCGCGCGCTTCAAGCGCGCCATGGCGTTGACCAGGGGAACAGGCATCTTCTCGGTGGAAATCGCGAAAAAATGCAGCGAACGTTGCGTTTGGGCGCCCCAGAGGTGATCCTCGGGGACTTCGATGGGCCCAAACGTGTCTTTTTCGATGCGGGTCTTCATGGCGCGTACAACTCCGTGGCGACGTAAGTCGCGGCCGGCGGCACCCGCCAAGCGCGACATTATTGAGAATAGCAATCACTTATTAGGTTAGCAGAAACCCGCATTCCTATAATTGCTGGAATCCGTGTTCCCTCCACCGTTTTTTACCACTCGCCCAGCGCCATGTCCGCCCCTCTTTGCAGCCTGACCTTGCACTTGCCCGACGAAGCCGCCACGGAATCGTTGGCGCGGCAGCTTGCCCCCTTGGTTTCCGGAGGCAAAACCGGCCCGGCAGGCGCTTGTATCCACCTTCAGGGCGACCTGGGAGCAGGAAAAACGGCCTTCACCAGGGCATTGTTGCGGGAATGCGGCATCACTGGCCGAATCAAAAGTCCAAGCTACGCGCTGCTTGAATCCTATAAAGTTTCTAACTTATACTTCTATCATCTTGATTTTTATAGATTTAGTGATTCGCGCGAATGGTTGGACGCAGGATTCCGGGATTTACTGCGTGACGATGCGGTCGTTTTGATCGAATGGCCGGAGCGGGCCGAGGGTCTTTTGCCCCCGCCCGACCTGCTGATTTCCCTGGCTTATGCCGGCGAGGGACGTGACGCCACCCTGACCGCGAACACCGCTCGAGGACAAACATGGTTGAACGCGATTGTCCCCCCGCCCAAGACGGCGCCCTTCCCTCGGCAGGCGCCACCCGGCGCCGCCTGATCAGCGTCGCGGCCACGCTGCTCGTCCTGCCGGTTCTGCCGCGCTTGGCGCAGGCCGCGACGATCCTGGCCGTCCGTACCTGGCCGGCAGACGAATACACCCGGGTCACCCTCGAACTCGACAGCGAGCTCAAGGCCGAACAGTTCACGCTTGAAAACCCCCACCGCCTGGTGGTGGACATCGAAGGGCTGACCATCAGCGCCGCCCTGAACGACCTGGTCTCGAAGGTCCGGCCGGACGACCCCTACATCCAGAGCCTGCGCGTGGCGCAGAACCGCCCGAACGTCGTGCGGCTGGTGTTCGACTTGAAGCAGCCCGTGGCTCCCCAGGTGTTCACGCTCAAGCCCGTGGCCGATTACCAGTACCGGCTGGTGCTGGACCTGTACCCGAAGATCGCCCAGGACCCCCTGGTGGCGATCCTGAACAAAAGCGGCGCCGACGCGGACGATCCGCTGGCGCGCATCCTGGAAGACATCCAGCGCAATCCGGCAACCCGCGCCGATCCGCCCGAACCGCCCCGCGTGAAGGGCCAGCAGCCGGCCCCGCCGCTGCCCACGGCGCCCAAGCCACCGCCCGCCACCGCCGGCCGCGGCAAGCAGCGCATGTTGACCATCGCGCTGGATCCGGGCCACGGCGGCGAAGACCCGGGCGCCATCGGCAGCAGCGGCTTGCGCGAAAAAGACGTGGTGCTGCGCATCGCCCGGCGCCTGAAGGCGCTGATCGACAGCCAGCCCTTCATGCGCGCCTACCTGACGCGCGACGACGATTACTTCGTGCCGCTGCATGTGCGCGTGCAGAAGGCCCGCCGCGTGCACGCGGACCTGTTCATCTCGATCCACGCGGACGCCTGGGTCAAGCCGTCTGCCAATGGCTCGTCGGTGTTCGCGTTGTCTCAGCGCGGCGCCACCAGCGCCCAGGCGCGCTGGATGGCCGACAAGGAAAACGCGGCCGACCTGATCGGCGGCGTCAACCTGGGCAGCCACGACCGCCAGGTGGCCAAAGTACTGCTGGACCTGTCCACCACAGCGCAGATCAATGATTCGCTCAAGGTCGGCAACGCCTTCCTGGACGAGATCAAGAAGATCAACCGCCTGCACAAGAACAGCGTCGAGCAGGCCGGCTTTGCCGTGCTGAAGGCCCCGGACATCCCGTCCGTGCTGGTCGAGACCGCGTTCATCAGCAACCCACAGGAAGAGGCCCTGCTGCGCAGCAACGCGCACCAGGACAAGCTGGCCCAAGCCATGATGACCGGCATCCAGCGCTACTTCACCGCCAACCCGCCGCTGGCGCGGCTGGGCGACGTCAGCTGATGGGGCTGGCGTAAAAAAGGCGATGCGTCGTAGGGCGCATCGCCTTTTTTGTTTGAAAAGCCGTCGCACTGCCTGGTGCGCAGGACGGGTGAAGCGCGAGAAAAGTCCGGCAAGAATTCAGGCCTGGAGCGCGCGCAACCCATCAGGCAGCACCGCTATCCTTATCCGATTCAGCCACAGCACAACCGTTGCTTGATGGGTTGCGCGCGCTGGGCAGGCATGTTCTTGCTGAAGGACTCTCGCGCTTCACCCAACCTACGCGCGGCGCGACTTGATCAGTTTGAACACGCCCGCGCCGACGACAGGCACAATCGCCGCCGCCAGGCCCAGCAGCACGATGGTGTTCAGGTGTTCGCGCACCAGCGGGATGTTGCCGAAGAAATAGCCCGCGGCGACCAGGCTGACGACCCAGAGCAGTGCGCCCAGGACGTTGAACAGCTGGAAACGCGACATCGACATGTCCGCCACGCCCGCCACGAAAGGCGCGAACGTGCGCACGACAGGAATGAAGCGCGACATGACGATCGTCTTGCCGCCATGCTTTTCGTAGAACGCGTGCGTGCGCATCAGCGCGCCGCGGTCCAGGAAGCGCAGGTTCATCGAGAACACGCGTGGCCCGATATAGCGGCCGATCATGTAGTTCAGCGTATTGCCGGAGATCGCGGCGACGATCAGCAGCACCCCCATCATGACGGGGTCGATATGCCCCGTGGCGCCAAACGCGCCGGCGATGAACAGCAGGGAATCGCCAGGCAGGAATGGCAGGACGACCAGCCCTGTTTCCGCAAAGACAATCAAGAACAGCACCAGGTACACCCACACGCCGTATTGCGCGACCCAGACGCCTAGCGTCTTGTCGATGTGGAGCACCATATTGAAAAATTCAAGCATTCAGCAGCCCGGAAGTCGGTAGAGGGTTAATCCCCAGCGACTATAGCCCACCCGGGCATGGCGCTAAAATCATCCACATAGCCCCACCAGACATTTAGCCTAATGACCGAACGCCGTTCCATTCTTGCGCTTCCCGACCTGCTCATCAGCCAGATCGCCGCTGGCGAAGTGATCGAGCGCCCCGCCTCCGTGCTCAAGGAAATCCTTGAGAACGCGATCGACGCGGGCGGCCGCGCCATCGAAGTGCGCCTGGAAGGCGGCGGCATCCGTCGGATTGCCGTCACGGACGACGGTGGCGGCATCCCCCCCGAAGAATTGCCGCTGGCCCTGGCACGCCACGCCACCAGCAAGATCCGGTCGTTGAACGAACTGGAATCCGTGGCGTCGATGGGGTTCCGCGGAGAAGCGCTGGCATCGATCGCCTCGGTCGCCCAGGTCACCATCATCTCCCGCACCCGCGACGGCGAGCATGCCTGGCAGATCGACGCCGGCAGCATGCAGGTCAGCCCCGCCTCGGGGCCGCCGGGCACCACCGTGGACGTGCGCCAGTTGTTCGACGCCGTTCCGGCGCGGCGCAAGTTCCTGCGCTCGGAAGCCACCGAATTCGGCCATTGCGTCGACGCGATGGAGCGCATCGCGCTGGCGCACCCGCAGATCGCGTTCCGCCTGTTCCACCACGACCGCGCGCAACGCCAATGGCTGCCGGCTGAACCGCCGCAGCGCATCCGCGACGTGCTCGGCGCCGAATTCGCCGAGCACGGGTTGCTGCTGTCGCATTCTGTCGGCACCGTCAGCCTGGCCGGCATGATCACCCGGCCGACGGCCGCGCGCGCCCGCGCCGACCGCCAGTACCTGTATGTGAACGGCCGCTACGTGCGCGACCGTACCGTCAGCCATGCGCTGCGCGCCGCCTATGCGGACGTGCTGCATGGCGACCGCCAGCCGGCCTACGTGCTGTTCCTGGACATCGACCCCGCCGCCGTGGACGTGAACGTGCACCCGGCGAAACACGAGGTCCGCTTCCGCGACAGCGGCGCCGTGCACCGGTTCGTGTCGCACGCCGTCGGCCAGACCCTGGCGCAGACGGGCGGCTCGTCGGCCGTTACGCCCGCCGCGCAAAGCGAGGCGGAAGACGGCGGTTTCGAAACCGTGGCGCAGGGCTCCACGCCCACGCCTTCCCCCACGCCGCAAAGCCCCCCCGCCGGCAGCCCCGCGCCATCGGCGGACACGCCCCGGCCGGGTTATTCCGGTGGCAATTCCGGCGGCTACGCCGGCAGCGGCTCTGGCAGCGGGGCCACCTACGGCCTGCGCCCGTCGCCAGCCCCGCAACGCGCCCATACCCAGGTGCCGTTCCGCCTGCACGCCGAACCCTCCGGCATTCCGGCCGCGGACTGGCAGTCGCTGTACCGCCCGCTGTCCGACGGCACAGCCGCGACGGTCACGCCCGTGCAGGAACCCACCCCCGCCCCCCGCCTGCCTGCCGACGAAGAGCATCCGCTTGGCATGGCGCTGGCGCAATTGCACGGCATCTACATCCTGGCCCAGAACCGCCGCGGCATGGTGCTGGTGGACATGCACGCCGCCCATGAGCGCGTCGTCTACGAACAGCTGAAGCAGGCGCTGGACGCCCGCAGCCTGCCGCGCCAGGACCTGCTGGTACCGGTGGTGTTCCACGCCCAGGAAAAGGACGTGGCCACAGTCGAGGAATTCGAAGAACAATTGGCCGACCTGGGCTTCGAGATGCGCCCGTCCGGCCCCACGTCGATCGCCGTGCGCTCCGTGCCGGCCATCCTGGCCCGCGGCGACATCGAGACGCTGGCCCGCGCGGTGCTGCGCGACCTGGGCGCCGTGGGCGTCTCGCGCCTGTTGACCGAACAGCGCAACGAACTGCTGTCCACCATGGCCTGCCACGGCTCGGTGCGCGCCAACCGCAAGCTGACCATCGAAGAGATGAACGGCCTGCTGCGCCAGATGGAAACGACCGAACGCGCCGACCAGTGCAACCACGGACGCCCGACCTGGGTGCAGTGGTCGGTGTCGGACCTGGACAAGCTCTTTCTGCGCGGGCAATAGGTTTGTCGTCGACTCGCTCCCCCGACACGCTGCCGGTCATCTGCCTGGCCGGCCCTACCGCTGCCGGCAAGAGCGCATCCACGCTGGCGCTGGCCGAACGCTGGCCGATGGAGATCGTCAACGTCGATTCGGCCACGATCTACCGCGGCATGGATATCGGCACGGCCAAACCCTCGCTGGAAGAACAGGCCCGCGTGCCGCAGCATCTGCTGGACATCCTGGACCCGGCGCAGTCCTATTCGGCGGCCGAGTTCCGCGCCGACGCGCTGCGCCTGATCGACGACATCCGCGCGCGCGGCCGCATTCCGCTGCTGGCGGGCGGCACGATGATGTATTACAAAGCGCTGCGCGACGGGCTGGACGACCTGCCGCAGGCCGACCCGGCCTTGCGCGCCGAGCTGGAAGCCCGCGCGGCCGCGCACGGCTGGCCCGCGCTGCATGCCGAACTTGCGCGGCTGGACCCCGTCACGGCGGCGCGCCTGGCGCCGAACGACAGCCAGCGCATCCAGCGAGCGCTGGAGATCTGCCAACTGACCGGCCAGCCCATGTCCGCCCTGCTGCAGCGCGGCCAGCGCAAACCGGATGACAACGCCAACCAGTACCTGACCATCAGCCTTGAGCCCTCCGACCGCAGTGCGCTGCATGCCCGGATCGCGCAGCGCTTTGATGCCATGCTGGCCAACGGGTTGTTGGACGAAGTACGCGGCCTGCGCACGCGGCCCGATCTGCATCCCGGCCTGCCGTCCGTGCGTTGCGTGGGGTATCGCCAGATGTGGGCGCACCTGGACGGCGAGATCGACCTGGACACCGCGCGCGAGCAAGGCATTGCCGCCACGCGCCAATTGGCCAAGCGCCAGATCACGTGGCTGCGGGCCCAGCCCGAACGCGTCATCGTCGACTGCCTGGCGGCGGATGCCGTACCCCAGACCATTGACGCCGTGGCAATGGCCCTGGCCGGCAAACCCTAGCCGCCTGCGGTCCCCAAAAAGCCGAGGCCCGAAAAAAACCCGCCGAAGTGAACTGACCCCCAGAAGTTGGACGGTCAGAAGCTAAAGCCCGAAGGCCTGAG
>CAUSDE010000026.1:0-80302 GCA_963530045.1 uncultured Achromobacter sp. | reverse complement strand
CGGTCTGGCTGGCCGTCTTCACCAGGGAATCGTCGCTGGACCCGAAAGGCATCGACACCTGTCCCAGCACGCTCACGCCTACGCTGGCGGAACTGCTGGTGCGCTTGATGGAATAGCGGTCCTGCACGGCGTTGGCGAATACCGTGGCGCGCTGGTTGGCGCTGCCGTCCGAGGCGCAGTCGATATTGAAATTGATCTGGGTATGCAGCCCGTCTTCGCCCTGGAAATTCTTGTGCCCCGACACTCGCGAAGGATCGAACCGGTCGATGTTGTAGCCCTGGCTCAGCAAGGCGCGCCGGCCCGCGTCGCACGCGGTGGTGCTGGCGGTGGGGAACGTGCGGGAAAACACGTCGTTCTGGGTGAAATCCTCGCGTTCGTAGGCCGGTTTAGGGGAGGTGCATCCCGCCAACACGGCCGACAGGATGGCGAACAGAGGCAAAGCAACACGACGGGTAACGCAGGGCATAAGGGGTCCGGCTGGGAGCAACAGCAAGCATTATCGGCCAAGAATGAAAAGCCAAATCAGGGACAGATTGTGGCGGTGATACGTTGAAACAAGTTTGGCCCGGCTATTGCGTCTCTTCCACTCGGATGCACCGGACCTCGTGCCCCGGCGCCACAGGCGCGATATTGGGCACCGCCGCCTGGCAGCGGGGCTGCGCCAAGCTGCAACGCGGCGCGAACGAACAGCCGGGCGGCAAGGCGGCCAAATCAGGCGGGGAGCCCGGAATGGTTTCAAGCCGTTGCCCTTTTCGCATCGCGCCGTGCGCCCTGCCCTTCAACAAGGCGAGCGTGTAGGGATGGCGCGGCGCGCGCAACAGGTCGGCGACGGTGCCTTGCTCGACGATCCGGCCGCCATACATGACGGCGACGCGGTCGGCGATCTCGGCGGCCGCGCCGATATCATGGGTCACGAAGACGATGGACAGGCCCAGTTCGCGCTGCAATTCGCGCAACAGCAGCAGGATCTGGATCTGGACGGTGGCGTCCAGCGCGGTCGTGGGCTCATCGGCCAGCAGCACCTTGGGATTGCACGACAAGGCCAGCGCGATCATGGCGCGTTGGCGCATGCCGCCGGACATCTCGTGCGGAAAGGCCTGCAGGCGGCGCTCCGGGCTGGGAATGCGTACCCGTTCAAACAACGACAAGGCCTGCGCACGCGCTTCGGCGGCGGTCTTGCCCGTATGCCGGCGCACCATCTCTTCAATTTGACGGCCCACGGTGTAAACCGGATCCAGCGCCAGCAACGGCTCCTGGAACACCATGGACACCACCGGCCCGCGCATGGCCGCCAGTTCGCGCGGGCTCATCGCCAGCACGTCTCGCCCGTCCACGTGCATCTGGCCGCGGATGCGCGTGCGGCGCGGCGGATGCAGGCGCATCAACGCGCGCAGCGTCACGCTTTTGCCCGAGCCCGATTCGCCGATCAGGGCCACGGCCTCGCCGCGCCCGACTTCCAGGTTCACGCCATTGAGCGCATGCACGGTCTTCGCGCCGGCCTGGAACGCGACTTCCAGGTTGCGGATACTGACAAGCGGTTGCGGGGCGGACGTCATGCCAACGCTCCTGAATCGGCGTAGCCGGAATCGGGTTGATAAATCAGGCAGCGCACGGCATGGCCGTCACCCTGCCGAGTCATGTCAGGCGCCTGCCGCGCACAGACCGCGCGCGCCTGGGCGCAACGCGTATGGAAGCGGCAACCCGAAGGCGGATCGATGGGGTTGGGCGGGTCGCCCGACAAGGGCGCGGATTCGGTGCGCTGCCCCGGCTCCATCGACGGCATCGACCGCAGCAGGGCTTGCGTATACGGGTGGCGCGGCGCGTCGAACACCTGCTCCACCGGGCCAAGTTCGACGACTTCGCCCAGGTACATGACCATCACCCGGTCAGAGATGTACCGCACCACGTTCAGGTCGTGGCTGATGAACATGTACGTCAGCCCGAAATCGTCCTTAAGATCCAGCAGCAGGTTCAGCACCTGCGCCTCGACCGACTTGTCCAGCGCCGAGACCGCTTCATCCAGGATGACGAGGCGCGGATGGAGCGCCAGCGCCCGCGCGATGTTCACGCGCTGGCGCTGGCCGCCGGACAATTCATGCGGATAGCGGCCAGCGAAGCGCTGCGGGTCCAGCCCCACTCGCCCCAGCAATCCGCGCGCCACCGCAATGGCCTCGTTCCTGGCCGTGCCGTGCACCAGCGGGCCGAAGGCGACCGAATCTTCGATGGTCATGCGCGGGTTCAACGACGAATAGCTGTCCTGGAACACCATCTGCGTCTGGCGGCGGAATTCGCGCAGCGTCAGCGCGCGCGAACCGACCGCCATGCCGTCGAAGACCAGTTCGCCGCGGTCCTGGGCAATCAGCTGCATCACGAGCCGCGCGGTGGTGGACTTGCCGCAGCCCGACTCGCCCACCACGCCCAGGGTCTCGCCCTTCTTCACGTCGAAGTCGACGCCGTCCACCGCGCGCACGGCGTTGCCGCCCCGCTTGCGCGACAGCGGATCCCGCTTCAGCGGAAAGTGCTTCACCAGCCCGCGCACGCTCAACAGCGGCTGGGCCGGGCCGCCCACATCGCCGTGGGCGGCGCGTGCGGTTTCGATCAACGCGCTCATTCCTTGACCTCCATGGCGGACCGCAGCCCGTCGGACAGCAGGTTGAATGACATGGACGTGATGAAGATCATCACGCCGGGCAACGCCGCCACCCAGGGCTGGGTATAGATGGCGGTACGCAGCGTGTTGAGCATCAGCCCCCACTCGGGTTCCGGCGGCCGCACGCCCAGGCCCAGGAACGACAGGCCGGAGGCCAGGATCATGGACACCGAGATCAGGCTCGTGGCATACACGAAGATCGGACCCAGCACGTTGGACAGCACGTGCGCCCGCACGATCGTGAACGGCGAGGCGCCCGACGCCCGCGCCGCGTCGACGTAGTCGCTGCGCCGCACCTGCGCCGTGACGCTTTCGGCCACGCGCACGACCTGCGGGATGAAGACGACCGTCAGCGACACGATGGCGTTGAAGATGCCCGCCCCCAGCGTGCCGGACAAGGCGATCGCCAGCAGCACGGACGGGAACGCATAGAACACGTCCACCACCCGCATGATCAGCGTGCTGGTCCAGCCGCCCGCGTAGCCCGCCAGGATGCCGATGGCGCTGCCCACCACGAAGGCCGCGATCACCGGGACGATGCCCATGAACAGCGACAGGCGCGCGCCCAGTATCAGACGCGACAGCATGTCGCGCCCCAGCTCGTCGGCGCCCAGCGGATAGCCTTCGGTGCCGATGGGCCGCAGGCGCTTGAGCATCGACGCCTGGAACGGATCGGCCGGCGAGATCCAGGGCGCCAGGATCGCCATGACGATCAGCGCCAGGATGACGGCGCCGGCGGCCAGCGCCACCGGATCGCGCCGCAGGCGGCGCAGCACATTGGACCAGTAGCCGGGCGACCGCGCCACCGGCGCCACGGCCGGGGCGGCCGCCAGGCTTGCAACGGAATCGGTCATGCGATCAGCTCCTTTCGATACGCGGGTCGAACAGGCCTTGCAGGATGTCGACGGCCAGGTTCAAGACCACGAAGAACAGCGCCAGCACCAGGATCGTGCCCTGCAGCAGCGGCAGGTCGCGCTGGAAGATGGCGGCGTTGAGCAGAAAGCCCGTGCCCGGCCAGGAAAAGACGGTTTCGATCAGGATGGAGCCGCCCAGCAGGTAGCCCAGCTGCAGGCCCATCACGGCCAGCGCCGTGGGCGCGCAGTTCTTGGCCACGTGCAGGAAGACGCCCAGGTCGGTCAGCCCGCGCGCGCGCAGCCCCACCACGAATTCCTGCGACAGCGTTTCGGCCACCAGCGCACGCACCGTGCGGGCGATGATGCCCATCGGGATCACCGACATGGTCACGGCGGGCAGGATCATGTGGCGGAAATGCGCCCAGTCGGCGGCCCATTCCCCTGAACCGCCCGGTCCCGCACCGGTAGGCGGCAGCCACATCAGTTGGGTCGAGAACACGATGACCAGCACCATCCCCAGCCAATAATGCGGCACGCTGACGCCGACGACGGACACGAAGGAGGCGACGCGGTCCATCGGCGAGTTACGGTAATAGCCGCCCACGAAACCCAGGAACCCCCCCACGACGAAGCCCAGCATCGTCGCCAGGCAGGCCAGCCGCAAGGTATTGCCCACGGCGTTCAGCACTTCGGCGGCGACGGGGCGGCCGGTGGCGATCGAAGTGCCCAGATCCCCATGCAGCGCGCGCCACAGCCAGCCCGCGAACTGCTCGACGAGCGGACGGTCGAAGCCGTAGAGCTGCATCAGTTGCCGTTGCAGGTCGGCGGACGCGTCGGGCGGCAGGATGGACACCAGCGGATCGCCGGGCGCCAGGTGGATCAACAGGAAACAGAGCAGCGCGACCCCCACCATGATGGGCAGGGCGTACACCACGCGCCGGAAAATGTAAGACAGCATAGGCGTCACCGGCTAATGCAGGCAGGACGCCGCGCCGGGCGGCACCCTGCCCGCGTTCAGGGTCAGTCCATCGACATCGTGGCGATATCGATGAACCAGCTCTTGGGCTGCACCACGCCCTTGACCTTCGGCGACATCGCCCGCGGGCCGACGTCGTGCGCAATCCAGACGAACGGCGCCTCCTCGACCACGCGCGCATGCAGCTTGGCCAGCGCGGCGTCGCGTTCCGCTGGCGTGAAGGTCGTGCGCGCATCCTTGATCAGGCCGTCGATCTCGGCGTTGCCGAAGTAGCCCCAGTTGTTCGACGTGGGCGGGAAGGTCTTGGTGCTGACGAAGCGCACGATCGCGAAGAACGGATCCATCGCCGCAAAGCTGACGTTGATGGCGTCGCTGCCGTTGGCCGACGGGTCCTTGGCGCCCTTGCGCCAGTTGGTGAACAGCGTGTTCCACTCCACCACGTCGAAGCTCACGTCGAAGTAGCAGTCTTTCAGGTTCTGCTGGACGAACTCGTTCATCGGCAGCGGCTGCATCTGGCCCGAGCCCGACGCCGAGGTCTGCACCTTGACCTTTACCGGCTTGGCCTTGGAATACCCCGCTTCAGCCATCAGCTTGCGGGCGGCGTCCGGGTCGTACCTGATGTCGAACTTGGGGTTGCCCCACCAGGGGTGCCCCGGCGGCACGGTGCCCTTGGGCTCGGCCATCATGCCGCCCAGCAGCTGCTTCAATTCGCCCCGGTTCACGCACAGGTTGGCGGCCTGGCGCACACGCTGGTCCAGCCACGGCGACCCTTCCTTGAACGACAACTGCCACGGCCACACATGCGGCTGTTCATTGGAATAGATGACAAAGCCGCGGGCCTTGATCGCTTCGAACGCATCGGGCGCCGGCGCCTCGATCCAATCAACCTGGCCGGACATCAGCGCCGCGGTGCGCGAGTTGGCTTCGGGCAGCGGCAGCATCACCACGCGGTCGATCTTCGGCCGGCGCTTCTCGTCCCAGTACCCGTCGTACTTCACGACTTCCAGTCTTTCGCGCGGCACGAACTTGGCCATCTTGAAGGGGCCCGTGCCTGCCGCATCGGCCGCAAACGCGGCCCAGGCCTTCTGGGAACGCTCGGCGGCGTCCGTCACCGACGCCGGAACCGCCGCCAGCTTCTTCTGCCATTGCGCAGGCGAAGCCATGTACAGGTTGGTCAGGTTGATCGGCAGGAACGAATCGGGCTCCGTGGTCGTCAACTCCACCGTCAGGTCATCGATTTTCCTGGCAGACGCGAGCGTCGGCATGCGCGAGGCCGTCACGCCCACCTGGCTCGCGTCGAACTGCGGCGCGGTCTTGTCGAGCACCTTGCCCACGTTCCATACCACCGCGTCCGCATTGAAATCCGACCCGTCATGAAACTTCACGCCCGGGCGCAGCTTGAACACCCATTTGGTCTTATCGGCGGCATCCACGTCCCAGGACAGGGCCAGACCGGGAATCAGCACGCTGGGGCCATCCTGCTTGGACAGGTCCCACTGGGTCAGGCCGTCGTACATCGGAATACCGGTGAAGCGGTTGCCCTCGAACCCCTGGTCAGGCTGGCCCAGCGTGCGCGGGATGTCCCCCGCCGTCATGCCGATGCGCAGCACCTTTTCAGCGTGCGCCGTGACCGGCGAGAAGGCGGCGGCGCCCGCTGCCGTCAGCGCAAGTGCGGCGGCCAGGGATTGGATGCGGATACTCCGTGTCTGCATTGTGGTTCTCCAGGGTCACGTGCACAGAGTTAGTACACAGAATTTGTATAAGCAAGTTCTGTGCCATGTGCAGGGCATTGGAGCGCCCGGGGCAGGCCCCGGGAAATGCGGTCAGGAACGGCGCGGTCCCGTGGCCGGCGGCACCAGGGCAGCGCACCATGCGCCGCCGTGGTGCGGGCGTGCGCGTCAGCGGATCATGCCGCCACGCCGGCTTGCGCCAGCATGGCGCGCAGCAGGACATTGCATCCCGCCTCCAGGTGCTCGGGGCGCGCGTCCTCGATCTCGTTGTGGCTGATGCCATCCTTGCAGGGCACGAAGATCATCGCAGCGGGGGCCACGCGCGCCAGGTAGACAGCGTCGTGCCCGGCGCCGCTGACCACGTCCATGGCGGACATCGCCAAGGCCTTGGCGCCGTCGCGCACCGACTGCACCAGCGCGGGCGCGAAGGGCTGTGGCGGGAAGTACACCACTTGCTCCACCTGTGCGGCGACGCCCCGGGCCGTCGCCGCTGCATCCACGGCTGCGCGCAGCGCGGCGTCCATGGCGGACAGCGTGGCGTCGTCGGCCGCGCGCAAGTCCACCGTCATGCGCACGCGGCCGGGAATCACGTTGCGGGAATTCGGAAACACATCCATCCAGCCCACGGTCCCGCGCGCGTCCGGCGCGTGCGCCAGCGCGATCTGGTTCACGGCCAGCACCAGGTCGGACGCCGCCAGCAAGGCGTCGCGGCGCAGCGGCATGGGCGTGGGCCCCGCGTGCGCTTCCACGCCCGTCAGCACCACGTCGTACCAGCGCTGGCCCAGCGCGGCCGTCACCACGCCGATCACGGTATCGGCGGCTTCCAGCACCGGGCCTTGCTCGATGTGCGCCTCGAAGTACGCGCCCACGCCGTCCGGCTGCGCCGGCGGCACGGCCGCGTCGCCGCCGTAGCCGATGTCGCTCAAGGCCTGGCGCACGCTGACGCCCTCACGGTCCTGCTGCGACAGCGCATGCTCCAGCGTGAAGGCGCCCGCGTACACGCCAGAGCCCATCATCACCGGCACGAAGCGCGAGCCCTCTTCATTGGTCCATACGGCCAGTTCCAGCGGCGCCTCGGTCTGCACCCCGGCCTCGTTGAGCGTGCGCAACACCTCCAGGCCGGCCAGCACGCCGTAATTGCCGTCGAATTTTCCGCCGGTGGGTTGGGTATCGATATGGCTGCCCGTCATGACTGCGGGCAGGCGGTTGTCGCGCCCCGGCCGGCGCGCAAAGATGTTGCCGATGGCGTCGACGCGCACCTCGCAGCCGGCGTCCATTGCCCAATTGACGAACAGGTCCCGGCCCTGGCGGTCCAGGTCGGTCAGCGCCAGCCGGCACACGCCGCCTTTCTCGGTGCCGCCGATACGGGCCAGGTCCATCAAGGATTGCCATAAGCGCGCGCCATCCACGCGCAGGTCGGCCAGGGTGGGGGTTGCGGAGGCAAGCGTCATGGGAGTTCCTGTTCAGGGGACGGCCGCGGCATGCGGCATCGGTACGGGCCATTCTTGACTGTGTACCAGCGCCCTGCAAATACACAATCGCATCACGCTGGCCTCACTGTACAGGCCGAGACCGGCCGCCTGTACAGGCCGCACGCGGCTCCAAGCCTGGCCCCCGCTCCCGTCCCCGTTCAGGACACCGCCTGCGCGGGCCTCAGAGCCGCCTGCGTGGTGTCCTCCAACGCCAGGCTGCGCCGGTACCGTGCACACCCGGTTGCCAGCAGCACGATGCACAGCACCGTCGCGCCGCCGACGAGGATGGACAGCGACTGCCCCACCGCCGCCGGCTGCTTGAACAGGCGGTCGGTCAGCAAGGCGACCGCCGTGGTTCCCAGCCCCAGGCCGATCAGGTTCGAAATCAGCAGGAACAGGGCCGACACCTGGGCGCGGATCTGGTTGGGCGGCAGGATCTGCATGGCCGCTGTGGACGTGGGCATGGGGAACGATGCGAAGAACATCGCGGGCAGCAGCAGGCCCACCGACAGCCACAGGCTGTCCACCTGCGTGAAGGCCACCGCCGGCAAGGCCATGCCGACTGCGCCGATCACGCCGGCGCGCAAGGGCGCGTCGCTGTAGCCGCGCTTGGCCAGCCGGTCCATCAGCCAGCCGCCGCAGAACACGCCCGCCGTATTGGCCACCAGCACCACCACGCCCAGCATGTACCCCACTTCCACCGGCGACATGCCGAACTTCCGTATGTAGAACGCGGGCGTCCAGCCCAGCAACGCGAACAGCACCATGGCGTAGAACGAAAAGCCCAGGTAATGGCAGAAGAACGTGCCCCGGTGCCGGCCCAGGAAGCGGGCCGTGTCGCGCAGCGTGGGCTTTTGCGCCTGGCCGGCGGCATCGCGGCGCAGGCCAAGGCGTTGCGGATCGCGCACCGTCAACAGGATCAGCAGCGCCACCAGCAGGCCGGGCAGCCCCACGATGAAGAACGTGACCTGCCAGGGCCGCATCGCGCCGATCCACGGCACCACCACGGTGTCGACGCTTTTCAGCAGGTCGATCACATAGCCGCCGATCAGGAAGGCCATGCCGCCGCCGATGAACGACCCGATCGAATAGATGCCCACCGCGCGCCCCAGCTTTTCACGCGGGAACATGTCGCTAAGCATGGAATAGGTAGCGGGCGACAAGGCCGCTTCGCCCACGCCCACGCCGATGCGCGCCAGGAACATCTGCGCGAAATTGCGCGACAGCCCACAGGCGGCCGTGGCCAGGCTCCAGAACGCCACCCCGATCGCGATGATCCTGGGCCGCGAATAGCGGTCGGCAAGCAAGGCGATCGGAATGCCCATGAACGCATAGAACAACGAAAACGCCAAGCCGTGCAGCAGGCTGAATTGCGTGTCGGACAGTTGCAGATCCTGCTTGATCGGTTCGATCATCAGCGCCAGGATCTGTCTGTCGACGAAGGAAAATATGTACGCTAGCATGCAGATCACGACGACGTACCACTCGTAGGCGTAGCTTCGTCTTGTCCCTTGCTGCGGGGTGGCGTCAGTCATGTTTTTCCCTTGGAGTGTGCCGGGATCGGGCTGCGTCCCGTTTGTCCATCTGTTGTAGGTCTTTGCGCAAACCGGCTCTATACGCCGGACGCAACGACTGTTCCCACTGCGCAGGAAAGCATGTTCAACGACACCTATCCGCTGAACCGCCATTGCTTGCTGGACTCGGGCAACGCCACCGAGATCAAAGACCAGGTCAGCCAGCACCTATGGTCGCACCGCATGTGCGTCGCTCAGGGGAAACCCTTGCAGTCGCGGCTATACGGCGTGTTCTTCGGCAGCGCGGCGCTGTTCGACCTGCACTACGGCGCCGAAGTCGAAATCGATGCCGGCGACATCGCCAGCTACTACCTGATCCGCATCACGCTGCAAGGCTCCGGCCTGGTCACGCTGGGCAAGCGCCGCGCCCTGATGCGCGAAGGTAGCCTCACGATCTCGTCCCCGTCGGAGCCCAGCGTCATCAGCATCGGGCGGGATTGCCGCAATCTGATCCTGCGCGTGGAACGGCAGGCGCTGGAACACCAGTTGCAACGTCTGCTGGACCGGCCGATCCGGCAGGCGCTGGTGTTCGACCTGGAAGTGGACCCGGATGCGCCGGGCCTGGCCGCCGTGCGCGAAACGCTGGACTACCTGTGCCGGCTGTACCAGCATCCCGCCATCGACGGCGTGACGCAGACTCTGGCGGCAGGCTTTTCCGACTATCTGCTGGCCCTGCTGCTGACCCAGCTGCCCCACAACTACTCGGACCTGCTGCGCGTCGATCGCCGGCAGCCCTTGCCCCAGCACGTGCGCCGGGCGCGCGAATACATCGAAACCCACGTCGACGAAACCATCTCGCTGGCGGATCTGGCGGCTCACTGTGGCGTGTCGATCCGCACGCTGCAGAACGGCTTCACGCAATTCCTCAAACAAAGCCCCAGCGACTACGTACGCAACCAGCGCCTGGCGCTGGTGCATGCGGCGCTTGAATCCGCGCGCACGGGCGACAGCGTGACCGACATCCTGCTGCGCCACGGCGTGACGAGCTTCGGCCATTTCGCCACGCACTACCGCAAGCGCTACGGCTGCCTGCCGTCGGACACCTTGCGGCAGCATCGCGGATAAGCGCGGCCCATTCCCTTGCCGGATCGGAATGGCGCTTGCGCGTTTTGCGCAGCCCGCGCCGCGCGCCGCCGCTAGGATCAAGCCTCTATCGAAGGAGCTTGATCATGCGAATCAGCGTAATTGGCGGCGGCCACGGCTGCTATGCAGCGGCGGCCGAACTGGCGGAAAATGGGCATGACGTACGCTGGTGGCGTCGCGACAGCAGCGCGTTCCAGGGCTTGCGGGACGCGGGTGCGCTGACGGTCACCGACTACCGCGGCACACGCCAGGTCCCGGTGGGCGCGGGCCCCGGCCATCTGCAACTGGCAGAGGCCCTGGACGACGCGGTAGCCCATGCGCAACTGCTGGTCATCCCGCTGCCCGCCACGACGCACGACGCGCTGGCGCCAGCGCTTGGCCCGCTGTTGCGAGACGGGCAGGTCGTGTTCCTGCCGCCGGGCACGTTCGGCAGCTACCTCTTCGCCCACGCCCAGAAAGTTGCGGGCAACCCCGCCCGCGTTGCCTATGCGGAAACCGGCACCCTGCCCTACCTGGCCCGCAAGCACGGCAACAAGGTGGTGATCAGCGGCTACGCCACGCGCCTGCCTACCGGCGTGTTTCCCAGCCGCCTGTCCGCTGAAGCCCTTGCGCTGCTGCGGCAGGCTTACCCCGCCATCGAACCCATCGAAGACGGCCTGTCCGGCGCGCTGATGAATGCCGGCCCCATCATCCACCCGCCCCTCATCATGATGAACGCCGGCCCGCTGGAACACTTCGACAAGTGGGACATCCACAACGAAGGCACGCAGGCCTCGATCCGCCGCGTGACTGACGCGCTGGACGCCGAACGCATCGCCATCCGCGAAGCGTTGGGCTATGCCGCGCCGCACTTTCCGCTGGCCGACCACTACGCCTCCGAAGGCGACGAATGGATGTACGGCCGCGGCGCCCACGGCAAACTGACCGACAGCGGCGACTGGCGCGAAACCATCGACCTGCACTCCCACCGCTATATGCTCGAAGATACGCGGCTGGGCCTGTCTTTCCTGGTGTCGGCGGGCCGTTGGGCAGATGTCCCCACCCCGGTGGCGCAAGGCTTGCTGAGCCTCGCCAGCGCCATCACCGGACGCGATCTGTACGCCGAAGGCCGCACCCTCGAGGGCCTGGGACTGGACGCCCTGTCGCGCCGCAGCATGGCCGAATTGCTGGCGCAAGGATGCTGACCATGGCCGACAGAATCTGCGTGATCGGCGCCGGCCGCATGGGCGAAGGCATCACCCTGTCCTACCTGCTGGCCGGCCGGGATGTGACGCTGATCGACATCAAACCTAGGCCGCTGGCGGAGCAAGCCGCGCACGACGCGCGCGTGCTGGCCAACCTGCGCCGCGAACTCGCCACGTTCCGCCAGCTGGGCCTGCTGGACGGCGGCCAGGCAGGCGCTGCCATCGGCAGGGTGCGCCTGTGCGGGCGCGACGGCGCCGTGGCCGACCTGCGAGGCGCGCGCATCGTGTTCGAGGCCGTGCCGGAACGGCTGGACGCCAAGCGCGACGCCTTCCAGTGGCTGGGACAGGCCTGCGCGCCGGACAGCGTGATCGCGTCCACCACGTCCACCTTCCTCGTCACCGAACTGGCCGAACTGGTGCCGCACCCCGAGCGCTTCCTGAATGCGCATTGGTTGAATCCCGCCGCCCTGATTCCGCTGGTGGAAGTCAGCCGCGGGCCGCAGACCCGCGACGCCGCGGCCCAGGAGCTGCTGGAGGCGTTGCGCCAGGCCGGCAAGGTGCCGGTGCAGTGCGCGCCGGCCGCGGGCTACATCGTGCCGCGCATCCAGGCACTCGCCATGAACGAGGCCGCGCGCATGGTGGAGGAAGGCGTCGCCAGCGCCGAAGACATCGATACCGCCGTACGGCTGGGCTTCGGCCTGCGCTTTTCGGTGCTGGGCCTGCTGGAATTCATCGATTGGGGCGGCGGCGACATCCTTTACTACGCGTCGCGCTACCTGTCCGAAGCCATCGGCCCCCGCTTCGCCTCGCCCGAAGTCATCGCCCGCAACATGGAGGAAGGCCGCAACGGCCTGCGCGACGGCCAGGGCTTTTACGACTACGCCGGCATGGACGTGGACGCCTACAAACTGGAGCGCCTGGCGCAGCTATGCCAGCGATTGCAAATCATGGGGCTGCTGCCGCGCGCGGGCGGCGCCCATGCCGCGCCTGCGCACCGCAACTGACGCTCAGGGGGCGAGCGCCTCCCATATCCGGTAGGCCAGCCGCACACGGGCCTCGTTCGGGTAGTTCTTGTTGGCCAGGATGACGATGCCCGCCTTCCTGGCCGGCACGAACGCCACATAGGCCCCGAAGCCGTTGGTCGATCCCGTCTTGTTGATCCACACGGCATCCTGCGGCGCAAGCGGCGGATTCAGTGCGGCTGCCGGGTGGCTCTGGCTGTTGAGCGTGCCCGCGTTGGCCGTCAGCAGCGCGTCCAGCGCCACGGGATAGGCCAGTTGTTCCCACGCCAGGTCCTGCGTCATGTCCCCGATCCGGTAATAGCCCACATGGGTGCGCGCGACGGCGCGCTGGATAGCCGCGTCGCCCGTTGTATCCATGTTGGCCTCGACAAAACGCAAGAGGTCGCGCGCGCTGGTCTTCACGCCATAGGCCTCCGCCGCCAGCACGCCGGGATTCACGCGGACCGGCGCATCCTGCTTGTTGTAGCCCTGCGCGTAGTCCGCCATCGCGGCGGCGGGCACGTCGATGTACGTGTGCGTCAGCCCCAGCTTGGGAAACAGCGTTTTTTCCATCGCCTTCGTGAACGGCTCGCCCAGGCTCTTGGCGGCCACCACGCCCAGCATGCCGATGCTGGGATTGGCGTAGGTGCGGTACGTGCCTGCCGGGTATTTCGGCGTCCAGGCCTTCAGGTAGTCCATCAGCTGCGCGTCGTTACGCACGGCGTCGGGCACCTGCAGCGGAAACCCCCCGCCGGTATGCGTGCCCAGATGGACGAGCGTCAGCTTCGCGAAATCGGACCCCTGCAATTCGGGCAGGAAGCGTGCGGGGCTGTCGTTCAACGACAGCTTGCCCAGCACTTCGGCATAGGCCGCCAAGGTCGCGGTGTAGGTCTTGCTGATCGAGCCCACCTCGAACAGGGTGTCGCGGCTGACTTTGGCCTGGGTCTGCCGCGAGGCCACGCCATAGCTGTAGAACTGCTGCCGACCGTCCCGGGTAATGGCGATCGCCATGCCGGGCACGCCGTATTCCCGCATCACGGCCTGCGCGGCTTCGTCGATGCTACGGCTGGCCTCGGTCGGGTCCACGGCAGGCGTCGGCGCGGCAAACGCCTGCGGAGCGCCTGCGCCCAGCGCCAAAACCGCCAGCCCCGACAAGGCAATGTGCCGGGCCCGTTCAACATGCATCCTCATGGTCCTATTCCTTCAATTCCGGCCGGTGTCGATCGCCCGACATAGTACTTACCCTGAATCCCATCCGACAAGAACTTGGCTATTCTCTATCCCGTCGATTCAAAACCGCGCAGAAGAGACTGGCCCTTGCGGCCGGCGCCGACGGAGCAACCGCCCCGGAAACTCTCAGGCAACAGGACTGCGCGCGTCTAGACAATCTGGAGAGAGGCGCCGTGCGCGCCCACCGAAGGGGATCCCGCCGCCGTCAGCGCAGCGGGTGAAGCTCTCAGGTACCAAGACAGATGGGGTGCGGCGGCCAGTTCGGGCCGCGGCCACCCAATCTGGAGCCATCATGCCCCGCATCGCCATCATTGGCGCCGGTATCACCGGCGTCACGTCCGCCTACGCCTTGTCCAAGCTGGGATACCAGGTCACCGTCTACGACCGCCAGCGCTATCCCGCCATGGAAACGTCCTACGCCAACGGCGGCCAGCTGTCGGCCAGCAACGCCGAGGTCTGGAACAGCACCGCTACCGTTCTGAAGGGCCTGCGCTGGATGTGGCGCAAGAACGCGCCGCTATTGCTGAACCCCAAGTTCAGCTGGCACAAGTATTCGTGGCTGGCGCAGTTCATGGCGCAGATCCCGAACTACCGCGAAAACACCATCGCCACCACGCGGCTCGCGATCCAAGCGCGCCAGCACCTGTTCGACATGGCCGAGGCCGAGGGCATCGACTTCGACCTGGAACGCCGGGGGATCCTGCATATCTATCACGACGCGGCGAGCTTCGACGCCGCCCGCCGTTCGAATGCGCTGCTGCAGGCCGGCGGCCTGGAGCGCTTTGCCGTGTCGGGCAGCGAAGCCCGCAACATCGAACCCACGCTGCAGACGGATTGCTATGGCGGCTTCTACACGCCGTCGGACGCCACTGGCGACATCCACAAATTCACCAGCGGCCTGGCGCGGGCCTGCGAACGCCTTGGCGTCACGTTCGTTCAGGACGCCGACATCGAGCAGATCAGCCGCGAGGGCCGTCCCTATGCGATGGACGTCCTGCGCGAAGGCGGCACGGTGCGCGAGCAGCACGAAACCGATGCCATCGTCATCTGCGCAGGCGCGGTCAGCCGTAAGTTCGCGCGGCAGATGGGCGACTCGCTCAACATCTATCCCGTCAAGGGCTATTCCATCAGCGTGCACCTGGACGATGCGCAAAGCCAGGCGGCCGCGCCCAGCGTCAGCCTGCTGGACGAAGCCGCCAAGATTGTCACCAGCCGGCTGGGCGACCGCTTCCGCGTGGCGGGCACGGCGGAGTTCAACGGCTTCAACATGGACATCCGCGCCGAACGCGTGCAGCCGCTGGTCGATTGGACGCGCAAGCACTTCCCCGGCATCCGGACGTCGCGCGTGGTGCCCTGGTGCGGCCTGCGCCCCATGACGCCCAACATGATGCCGCGTGTCGGTCCCGGCAAGCGCCCTGGCGTGTTCTACAACACGGGGCACGGTCACCTGGGATGGACCCTGTCGGCGGCCACGGCGCAGATGCTGGCGGCAAGCGTCGGGAAGACGCTGCCGACGGTCTGAAGCGGCACTTGAAACGGCAGACGCCGCCCGCAGGCGGCGTCTGGTCTTGCGCCGAGCCATGCCGCAAAAGCCTCTCGGCCCCCACGGCGCCCCGGCCTCAGTGACGGTCTTGCTTACGCACGCTCAGTACCGCCACGTTACACCCACGGTACCCGCATTCTCGCGATTGCCGCCGCCGAACTGGCCGCTATAGCTGATGCCGATCGTGGCAGAACGCGACACCGCGATATCCACACCCAGTTCGGTGAATGCCGCGTCACGCGCCAGCGGTGCGCCCGAGACCGTGAACGGCTGGCTGCCGTTGAAGGCCAGTCGCGTTTGCGATTCGACGTCGCCGAACGCATGGCGCCAACCGGCGGCGGCACGCAGCACGCCTTCCGTCTTGCCGGCGGTAAACGCCGTCTTGCCGCGCAGGCCCAGCGTGGTCGTGGTCAGCGAATTGCGGTTGCTTTCCCCGCTCAACGCCGCCACGCCGCCCGATTCCTGGAAGCCGCGGGTACGCGTGTCGGACCACGCCACACCCGCGAAGGGCTCCAGCTGCGTCCGCTCGGCCACCGGCCACGCATAGCCCAGTTCGGTAAAGAGCTGACCGGTGCTGGCGCCATAGTCGGCGGTCAGCTTGTCTTGCTGGCCTGCGACCGCGACGTTGCGCGTCGTGGAAATGTCGTGCCAGGTGTAGCCCGCGCCAACCAGCAGATTGATCTTGCCCGGCCCGGCCTGGAACGCCTTGCCGCCATAGACCGTCGCGCTGTAGCTATCGACGTCCGCCTTGGACGAATTCGCGTCTACCCGGATGCGGCTGTCGGTGTAACCCAACGCGCCGCCCAGGCGCCAACCGCCGCCCACCGCGTGGTCAGCGCCGACGAACACGCCGCCGGTACGCTGATCCACGCGCGAGGCGTTGCCGTTGCCATCCAGCGTCTGCCAGGTGCCGACAAGCTCGGCCCAGGCGGGTTGCGCCGCCGACCCCGGCAGTGCCGATGCGGGCGACGTGCCGGCTGCCTGCGCGGTGGCGGCGCCCGGCGCAAGGCCCGCATCCAGATTGGCGCGCAAGCTCTTGAACGGCAAGTTCCGCGACAGTCCGCTCAGATTGTTCAGGCTGGACGTCACGCTGGCATGCGTTTCACCGGACAGGCTGTCGAACACCCCGGCGGGTGCGCCTTCCGGCAGGGTCAGCACGTACTGATACAGCGGGTTCGCACCGGACAGGCTGTCCAGCGCATTCGCGGTGGCGCGCTGGTTCGACGTGCTTGCGGCGTCGGCGAAACGCACCGGACGAGTGCCCGGCGTGGACGGCGTGGACGGGTCCACCGGCACGCGCTTGCGGTCCAGACGCAGCGTTACGGCCTGGGCGTCGTAGCCCAGGTTCGCGTCCAGATACGCGAACTCGGACGATGCGGAAGAGAATGCCCCGTTGATCCGGTTGGCGGTCAGGATGGTATAGCTGCGCTCGCCCGCCAGATTGCCGTCCGGGCCGACGTGCACCACCGAACCGCCCAGGTTGGCGGTGCCGCTGACGGCGATGCGGTCGCTGTTATTGGACTGCGGATCTGCCTCGACCCGGTACACCGAACCGGCTTCCAGCGTCAGGTCGCCGGCCACATGCAACGTGCCGATGGAGTTCCCCGGCGCGATGACGCCGCCCGCCTGCACGGTGGTGCCGCCCACGGTGCCCGTTCCTTGCAGCACGGCGTCGCGGGCCACCGTCACCTGGCCGCCCAGCTTGCCCTGCCCATTGATGCCGACCGACAAGATGCCTTGATCGATGCGGGTGGTTCCGGCGAAACCCGCGCTGTCGCCGGTCAACGCCAGCATGCCTGCGCCGGTCTTGGACAAGCCGCCCGTTCCGGACAAGACGCCCGAATAGGTACTCGATTGCGGGGCGTCCAGATGCAACGCTCCGGCCGCTCCCACGTCCACATTGCCGGACAGGGCGCCGCCCGAGGCGGCCAGCGTACCGGCCGTCACGCGCCAGTTCTGTACGCTGCGGCCCGACAAGGTCAGGACACCCGCGCCAGTCTTGGTGGCTTCGCCCGAGCCCGAGATGTCGCCGCCAAACGTTCCGCTAGAGGCCTGATCGAACACGACGAAACCGTTGTTCTGCAAATTGCCGCGGATCGAATCCGTATTGCCCACCAGCGTACCGGCTTCAACGCGCGTGTTGCCGTAGGCGTTGGTGCCCGTCAGCACCAGCGTGCCGGCACCCAGCTTGACCAGATCGCCCGCACCCGACAGCGCCTGCCCCACCGTGAAGCGATTGCTGGCCGACGCGATATCGAATGCCCCGCCCTGCGCGCTCCACTGCAGATTGCGCGCTGTCTGCGAGAAGCTCTGGCCCGTTACGCGCAGCGTGCCGCCGTTGAACATCAAGTCGCTTGCGCCATCGCCCAGGCTGGCGTCCTGCGACACACTGAGCACGCCTTCGGACAGTCGGGTGCCGCCGGTGTGGCCGTTCACACCGTCCAGCACCAAGGTGCCGCCGCCCGTTTTGTCCAACACGCTGGCGCCCTGAATCGGCGCGCCGACCGTGGCGGTCACGCCGGCCAGCACGCGCAGTTCACTACCGTCACCCGCCATCTGCAAGGCCCCGCCTGTGCCGGCAAGAGGCCCGATCTGCCAGCCGTCGGACACGAACTGCAAGCCCTTGAATGTCTGAGTGCCGGAGACCGAGACCAGACCGGCGGCGCCTTTGAACACAGCATGCTGCTGGCCCCAGGCACCCGACCAGCCCGGCTGGCCATCCGCCTCCCACTGCAGGCCACCTGCCCCCCACGTTCCTGAGCCACCGGTCCAGACCAGCAAAGCATCAGGCGTCGTAGCGGGAGCCACGCGCAGGTCGACGAAGCCGGCACGCGTGGTATCGATCAAGAACTGGTCCCGAGTGTGGTCTGCCGGGATCGTGTCCAGCGTCAGCCCATTCCCGCTCAACGTACCGCCGTAGGTGAACAAGCGGTAGTAGCCGATGGTCGGCTGCGCATTGTCGCGAATCTGCAGCTTGGCGTTCAGGTCCAGGTTGCCGACAACCCGGGTGGAACCGGTCGTGCCGGCGTTGGCCGCGTCGGGCCCGGGATCGCCCAGGTAATAGCGGAACGTGGAACCGTCCTTGAGAGACAGGTCGCCGTTGATCCGCAAACGGGAATAACCCGAGCTGACCAGCATGCCGCCGGCCAGGATGTCCGTCGTCCCGACTCGGCCCGTGCCCTGCAAGCGTCCGCCGGCGTTGATGGTCACGGTGCCGCCCAGCCAACCATTCGCCAGATAGAGTTCTCCCCCGTCGATAATGGTGGAGCCGGAAAATCCAGAGCTGTCGCCCGAGTAATGGAATCGTGCCGCGCCGGTCTTGCGGATCGTCCCCTGTCCTGTAAACCGTTCGCCGGAAGGAAAGATCTCGGCGTTGTCAAAGACCACTTGCGCGCCCTGCGCAATATTGATGTTTCCCGGGGGGATCATCGATGAGCCCGGCGCGTTCACATACCGGATCGTGCCGCTCTGGATGTCCACCAGCGCATTGAATCCGCCCGTAGGGCCCGTGACGGTCATCGTGCCGGCGCCCTTTTTGATAAGGGTCGACTCCGAATACGACATGTTGTTGGCCACGGAGAAATCGTCGCCACGGTTGAAGATCAGCGTGCTCCCCGCAGCGGTGGCCAAATATCCCGTTCCCAGGCTTCCCGTCGAGCCGCCGGTTCCGATTTCCAGCGTGCCGCCGCTAGTGATCTCTGTCCCGCCGCTGTAGGTGTTGTCTCCCGAAAGCGTCAACCAGCCCGGACTGCTGTGAAATACGGCGCCGTTCCCCGAGATGCCATTGGCAATAAGCGTGCGGCCGGCCCGTTGATTGCTGAGCCTGCCGTCATTCAAGACCGCGCCGGTCCCCAGCGTGCTCGACGAGTCCGTCGGCGCACCGGCGTCGGCAAGAATGATCTGCGAGGTGTGGTCGATCTTCGTGGTGCCGCTATAGGTGTTCGTTCCGGTCAGCGCGACCAGCGAATTCACGGTCGCATCCACGTTGCCGGACCCCGAAATGTCCCCCGAGACACCGCCCGCGAACCACTTGAACACGAGCGAGCCGTTATTGAGGATGCTCTTGCCTGCGGTGCCATAGCTTCCAGTTCCGCCAGCCAGCAGAGTGCCTTGCGCCACCTCGATCACACCGCTCAAGCCTTGGTCGTGATGATATTCAAACGTGCCCGAGGAGACTTTCTTGAACTTTGCCCCACCGAGTATCGCACCGGAGAAGTTGCCCTGTTCCACAACCAGCGCTTCCGGCGAACCGAAACCGGCATTGACGGTGCCATTGCCTTGCAGATTCTTGATGTGCGCGGTGCCGCCTTGAAAGTCCAGCGTGCCGCCTTGGTGGACGTAGGTCGAAGCAACTTGGCGGGTAAGCCCGCTCAGTGCGTCGCTTCCTGCCGCATTTCTAAGCGTGCCACCCATTACCGTGAATCCGCCTTCCGCGCCGACCGTAATCGGGCCTCCGTCCGTCAACTGGATAACACCCAGGCTACCAATCTCGCCGAAATGCGCAATGCCTCGCAAATCCACGCCGCCGCCGATCGTCAATGTGGAAAATTGGTTTACCGTCACGACGCTGCCTGTATTCTCCTCGAATACCAGTTTTTGCAGCGGGGAAAGGGCGGCATCCATATGCGCCACCAATGTGCCGCCCGCCATGTGAACCGGCGCGTTGTCCAAGGGAGTGAATGGCAGCTCGTGTATATCTCCGACGCCAATCACCGTCCCATGCGCCATCGCCGAGCTCAGCAACATCGCGCCGCCGATCGCCCATGCCGGGACGAAACTTCGGGAAATCGCAACCGCCTGCGGGCGGCGCGTCATTACCCCGGTAAATTCACTTCTGGTCGTAGCGCCATATTGCGTGGCGTAATGCGGTGCTTTCTTGTTTCTCGTTTTCATACCGGATTTTGAATCTGACTGTTATTAACCCAGGCGTATGCCTGATGCGGCTTTCATTCAAATCACGCAAGCCGCGCGATAATAACCTACAAATTTTTACATCGAATCTCAAACCGATACGTTCGCCTGACGCGCAGCCGACATCCCGCCGCACACGAATCAGGCAGTAAATGCCCGCGCGCGCGAAGCGATCCCGCAGTGGTGAATATCCAGTCGCTGTCCGGCGGCCCTACCCCGGACTGGCGCTTATTGCGCGCCCGGCGCTGGCCGGCAAGCCATGGTGAACCCGAACGTGTTGACCCCGTTTTCGCTGCGCACGAACACGTCGCCCTGGTGGATCGACGCGATGGCCTTCACGATGGACAGGCCCAGGCCGTGGTGCTTGTCGCTTTGCGTGCGGGCGGACTCCACCCGGAAGAAGCGTTCAAACAGGCGCGGCAACGATTGGGCGTCGATGGGGTCGCCCACATTGGAGACGCACACCTGCGCCATGCCGGTCTGCTCTTGCATCGCGACCGCGACGTCGGTTCCCGGCTTGGCGTAGAACGCCGCGTTCTCCAGCAGGTTCGCCAGCGCCCGGTGAAACAGCCTGCGGTCAATCAGCGCGCGCGCATCGCCGTTGAGCGTCACGGTCAGATCCTTGTCCCCGAACAGCGGTTCGACATATTCCGTGGTCTTGGCCGCCTCTTCGCGCAACGACACGTCGCTCAGGTCCATCGCCATCCGGCCGACTTGCGCGTGCGACAGAAACAGCATGTCGTTGATGATCGACGTCATCCGCTCAAGCTCCTCCAGGTTGGACTGGAGCAGCTCCTTGAACTCGTGCACGTCCTTGCCCACCGCCAGGCCCAGCTGGGTCTGCCCCACCAGGTTGGTCAGCGGCGTGCGCAGTTCGTGGGCCACATCGGCGTTGAAGCTCTCAAGCTGGCGCCACGCCACTTCTTGCCGCTCCAGCACGCCGTTGAACGACACGGCCATGTCCTTGATTTCCGCGGGCAGATGCCGGGTGCGCAAACGCTGACCGGAGTTTCCCGGCGCCAGGCCGTGAGCCTGCGCGCTCAGGCGCCTGACCGGAAACAGGCCCAGGCGGGCGATGAAATAGCCCAACAGCGCGACCAGCAAGGTGCCGGCGATCGACATGCCGACCAGCGTGCTGGTGAAGTCGCCCAACGTCTTCATGTAGGGCGTGGAATCCAGCGCGACAATGAAACGGACCTCGGGACGGCTGCCGAAAGGCGCCAGCGTCGTGATGAAGACATTCAGCGGACAACAGCCGCGCTCAAGCGGCAGCGTCGAATAGCCGTCCGGCACGGCCCGCCAATCGACGCCCTGCGGCGCGTCCACGCCGTAACGGTAAAAAGGGTCGTCGCTGGCCACCCAGTGCTGCGCGTCGGGACCGTCGTCCGGCGCCAGCGCGTTGAGCTTGTTGATCGCTTTCGCCCAGGATTCTTTGGAATCGCGCGACATCAGCAACGGATCCAGCAGCGAGTGCCGCAATTCCAGCTCGTTGCGCATCTGCTGCTGCAACGACGCCTTCAGCGAGCCGTGCAGCAGCACCGCGCAGACCGATACGATCAGCGCCACGGACAAGCCGAACATCAACGCCAGGCGCGTTGAGATGGACGCTCTCATCGTTCAGTCGACCGGTTGCGCCGCGCCGGGCAGGTCGCGGCTTTCCAGCAGATAGCCCATGCCCCGCACCGTATGCAGCAGCTTGTTGTCGTACGGCGCGTCGACCTTGACCCGCAACCGCCGCATGGCCACCTCCACCACATTGGCGTCACTGTCGAAATTCATGTCCCAGACCTGTTCCGCGATCATCAGCTTGGACAGGATCTCGCCTTCATGCCGGGCCAGCAGGCTGAGCAGCGCGAACTCCTTGGCCGTCAGGTCCAGCCGCTGGCCGCCGCGCATCGCCCGGCGCGCCATCATGTCGACCTGCAGGTCGGCGACTTGAAGCAAGGTGGATTCGCCGCCCGCTCCCGCGCCCCGGCGCAGCAGCGCCTGGATGCGTGCGACCAGTTCGGTGAACGAGAAAGGCTTGGGGAGATAGTCGTCGGCGCCCTTGCGCAGCCCTTTGACGCGCTCGTCGACCGAGCCCCGCGCCGACAGCATGAGCACGGGCGTCTTCTTGCGCGCGCGCAGCAGCTCCAGGACGGTGTAGCCATCGTGGCCAGGGAGCATGACGTCCAGGATGATGCCGTCGTAGTCCTGCTCGAGCGCCAGAAACAGGCCCTCGGTGCCGTCGTCGGCCACATCCACGGTGTAGCCCAGGCCGGTCAGGCCCCGTTTGATATACGAGGCCGTCTTGGCCTCGTCTTCCAGAAGTAACAGGCGCATTTTCTCCGAGGGCCTTCTCAGTAGGTCTTGATTGGACGCGGCCGCCACCGGGTTTCTCCGCCGGCACGCACCCCTGCGCCAGCGACAACGGCGCACCGTCACTCTAGCCTGGCAACCCCGTCAAGAACATGACCCGAACCTGACGCAATTGTCAGCAAGGGTTTTGTCAGTTTTGTGACGCCCTCGCGTCAGCAACAGGTCACGCTAGGGTAAGTCGCACCTGACTAGAGTGCCAGGAATTCAAACCTTCAAGCAAGTGCCGCCCGTCTTGCGGGCGCCCTGCGCCTGGCAACCATGAAAATCCTCTACACCAACTACCACAAGGGCGATGGCGGCGGGCACACCACCTATCTCACCACCCTGATCCAGCATCTGGGACCGCGGCATCACGTCGCCCTGGCTGCCCCGCGGACCAGCCGCCTGTACGGGCAAGCGCGGCAGGCCGGTCTTGCCGAAGCCATGGCGGTGGACTATTCCAGCCGCATCTGGCACACGCCCGCCCTGGTCTCGCGCCTGGCGGACATCATGGCGGCCGGCGAATTCGACATCGTGCACGTCAACGGTTCGCTGGACCACCGCTGCGCGATGCTTGCCAGGATGAAAATGGCCGGACCGGGGCCGCGGATCGTGTACACAAAGCACGACAACCACGAGGTCTCGGGGCTGGGAGCCTTTCTGCGCGCAAGCCTGGCCACCGATCACGTGATCGCGGTCTGCGAAGACACCCATCGGAAACTGCAGCGGTCGGCCTATGCCCGGCGCCCCATTTCGACCGTGAAGAACGGCGTGGACACGGACTGGTTCCAACCCTATTCCCACGCGGCGGGCGCCGGCGTGCGCAACAGCTGGCCCGTCCGCACCGCAGGCCGCCTCGTCATCGGCAGCAACGCCGGCACGGCTTCCTACAAGAACTGGCTGCATATGGTGCAAGCCGTCGCCTTGCTGCCCCCTACCTTGCGCGAACAGGTGCTGGTGGCCGTGGCCGGTCAGCCGCCCACGGTCGAGCAGCAGGCCCGCGTCCTGGCGCTGGGCATGGAGGATCACGTCTACTATGCGGGCCTCCTGCCCGACGTGCGGCCGTTCGTGGCGGCGTTGGACATCGGATTCGTGCTGTCGACCCGGATCGAGACCATTTCGTTCGCGTGCCGCGAAATGATGGCGATGGGCAAGCCGGTGATGGTCAGCCGCTACGCGGGCCTGCCCGAGAACATCACGGACGGCGTTGACGGCTGGATAGTGGATCCCGGATCGCCGGCCGCCATCGCGCAATGCCTGGCGCAGATCCTCCTGCAACGCGGGCGCCTGCGGGCCATGGGCCGGTCGGCGCGCGCGAAAAGCGTGGCCGAATTCGGTGTCCGGCGTTTCGTCGGCCGCACGCTGGACATCTACGACAGCGTGCTGGCCGCCTGCCATCACCCCGCGCGGGCGGCGGGCACGTCGCTGTAGACCCCCAACGTCTGGTAGATCTCCACCCAGCGCAACGCGACATCGATCCGCGCGCTGGCGAGCGAACGCTGGATATCGTAGGCGCTGCGCTCCGCGTCCAGCACCTCCAGCAACGACACCATGCCGGCCTCGTACTGCCGTCGCGCCAGCCCGACCGCCTGGCTGGCAGCCGTCGCCGCGGCGTCCAGCCGCGCCTCCCGGCGCATGGACTGGCCGTAGCCGTGGATGCTGGTCTGGCTTTGCCTGACCGCCAGCCGCAGCGCCGACGCATAAGCCAGCCGGCTCTGCGCCAGCCTGGCGTCCGCGCCATCGATGCGGGACTGGATCCTGCCGAAGTCGAACAAGGGTTGCAGCAGTTGCAGGCCAAGCGTCCAGGCCGGCCCGCTGACGCCCTGCTCGACGCCTCCCAGGCTGCCCAAGGTCAGCTGCGGAAAACGTGCGGCCCGTTCGGCCGCCAGTTCGCCGCCGGAGGCCGCCATGCGCCGTTCCGCCGCCCGCACGTCGGGCCGCCAGCGCAACGCGTCCACCGGCATCGCCAGCAGCGCTTCCAGGGCGTCCCGATGCGGCACTTGCGGCTGCCCGCCGCCCAGGGCCAGCACATCGTCGATGGCGGCCACCTCCGTTGCCAGCAGATAGGCCAGCGCATGGCGCGCCGCCGTCACTTGCTGCTGCGCGAGCGGCACTTCGGCATACGTCGATTCAGACTCGGCGATCATCCGTTCGGCATCCAGCCGGCTGGCCATTCCCAGCCGCCGGCGCGCCTCCACCAGGGCGCTGGTCCGCCGGAGGACTTCGCCGGTGCTTTCCGCAAGCCGCGCCTGTTGCTCGGCCAGACGCAATTGCAAATACGCCACGGCCACTTCCGCCATCAAACTCAACCGCAGCGCCTGGTAGTCGTGCTCGGTTGCCTGCTCCTGGGCCTGTGCGGCATCTCGCTGCGCGCGCAGCCGTCCAAACAAGTCCAGCTCCCAGGACAGGTCCAGGCCCGCCCAGGACGCCGGTTCGACGGCTGCGGCCCGCTGCGCGCTGGCGCCGGCGTTCACGACCGGGAACAACGCGGCGCCCGCCAGCCGGCGTTGGGCGCGTTGTTCCCGGATGCGCTCGGCCGCCGCCGCCAGGTCCAGGTTTGACGCCAACGCTTGCGAAAGCAGGCGGTCCAGTGCCGGATCCTCGAAGCTCTCCCACCAGCGCAGGGGCATCCCCGCCTGCTCCAGCACCCCTTCAGCGGAATGCGGCCGGGCGGGCGCCGCAAGTTCCGGAGGCACGGCCGAGCAGGCGGCCAACAGCGTCAACGCGGCAAGGGCCGGCAACCGTTTCGTGCGAGTCATCATGCCGATCCGCTCTTTTTCAGGGATTGTGCCGCGTGCGTCGCGGCCCGGCGTTCCAGGAACAGGCGGTTCAGCGCCAGGAACACGACCGGCGTGGTCAGCAGCGTCAGCACCTGGCTGACCGCGAGGCCGCCCACGATGGCCACGCCCAGGGGTTCACGCAGCTCGGCGCCCGTGCCGAACGCCAGCATCAACGGCACCGCGCCCAGCGCGGCCGCCAGCGTCGTCATGATGATCGGCCTGAACCGCGTCAAGCAGGCTTCCCGGATCGCCGCTTGCGCCGATAGCCCGCGCTCGCGCTGGGCTTGCAGCGCGAAGTCGACCAGCAGGATGCCGTTCTTCTTGACGATGCCGATCAGCAGGATCAACCCGATCAACGCCATCACCGAGAAATCCAGGCGCCACAGCCACAGGAACAGGATGGCGCCCAAACCCGCGGACGGCAGCGTGGAGAGAATTGTCAGCGGGTGCACGAAGCTCTCGTAGAGCACGCCCAGGATGATGTAGACCGCCAGCAGCGCCGCCAGGATCAGCCAGGGCTGGCTGGCCAGCGAGTCCTGGAAGGCCTGGGCCGCGCCCTGGAAGGTGCCGGTGACATTGGCCGGCATGTCGAGGTCGGCGCGGATCTGCTCCAGCCGGTCCACCGCATCACCCAGCGCCGCCCCCGGCGCCAGGTTGAAGGACAGGTTGACCGCCGGCAGCAGCGCGTCGTGCACGATCACCGCCGGCCCCCTGACCGCCGGCTCGACCCGAACGAAGCTCAGCAAAGGGACCATCTCACCGGTCGACGGCGAACGCAACTGGAAGTACGCCAGGCTGTCGGCCGTGCCGCGCTGATGTCGGTCGATCTCCAGCACCACGTAGTACTGGTTGGCCTCGGTCTGGATCTGGTTGATCTGGCGTTGGCCGAAGGCATCGTACAGCGCGTTGTCCACATCGCTTGCCGTGAAACCGTAGCGCGCCGCTTCGGCCCGGTCGATCGTCAGCCGGGTGATCTGGGCGTCCCATTGCAGGTCGTGCGACGCGTCGCGGAACAAGGGGTCCCGCTGCAACTGCGCCGTCAGCTTTTCGGCCCAGTCGGCCAGTTGGGCGCTGTCCTGGGCCCGCATCACGTACAGGTACTGCGCGCGCGGCTGCCCCGCCCCGATGTTGATGTCCTGGGCGGCGCGCAAGAACACCTGGATGCCGGGAATCTCGGCGAACTGCGGGCGCAGCCGGTCGATGACCTGGCTGGCCGACGCTTTGCGCGCGTCCGGATCGCTCAGCACGAGCCAGAGGCGGCCATTGCCCAGCGTCGCCGCCCCGCCCACCGCGTGGTTGACGCCCACCACGTCCGGATCGGCCTGGACGATGGCCTCGATCCGCTTGTGCTTTTCCACCATGTCCTCGTACGAAATATCGGAAGCGGCGCGCGTCACCCCGATGATGAATCCCGTGTCCTGCAGCGGGAAGAACCCCTTCGGTATCGCCACGAAGCTGGCGACGCTGGCCAGCACCGTCGCCAGGAACACCAGCAAGGTCGCGCGCTGGCGTGCCAGCACCCAATCCAGCGCCCGCTCGTACAGCGTGACCAGGCGGCCGGACGGGCCGGTCGCCGTGCCGGGCGGATGCGCTTGCGGCTTCATGAACAGGCTGGCCAGCGTCGGCGCCAGCGTCAGGCACACCACCATGGACACCATGATGGCGGCGGTGGCAGTCAGCGCGAATTCGCTGAACAGCCGGCCCACGATGCCGTCCATGAACAGCAGCGGCGTGAAGGCCGCCACCAGCGACACGCTGATGGACACCACGGTGAATCCGATTTCGCTGGTGCCCTTGAGCGCCGCTTCGCGCATGCCCGCTCCGGCCTCAAGATGCCGGTGGATGTTCTCGATGACCACGATGGCGTCGTCCACGATGAAGCCCACGGCCACCACGATCGCCACCAGCGTCAGGTTGTTCAGGCTGAATCCCGCCAGGGACATCACGGCGAACGTCGCCACCAGCGACACCCCCAGCACCGCGGACACGATCAATGTGGCGGACACCTGCCTCAAGAATGCCGCCATCACGGCGATCACCAGCACGATGGCCACGACAAGCGTCAACTGCACCTCGTGCAGCGACGACCGGATGGTGCGGGTGCGGTCGTTGTAGATCTCCACGGCCACATCGGCAGGCAACGCCGCCTGCAGGGCCGGCAGCGCCTGCATGATGCGGTCCGCCGTCGCCACGATATTGGCCCCGGGCTGGCGCCGGATGATCACGCCGACCCCCGGTTTACCGTTGGGCCACACCCCGGCGTAATCATCTTCGGCGCCGTGCTCGACGGTAGCGACGTCTTTCAGCAGCACCGGCTGGCCTTCGCGGTAGCCGATCACCAGTTCACCGTAGTCCGCCGGATCGAACAACTGGTCGTTCACGTCCAGCGTCGCCACGCGTTCGGCGCCGAACAGCGATCCTTTGGGCAGGTTCACGCTGCCGCGCTGGATGGCGCTGCGCACGTCTTCCAGGCTGCTGCGCGTGGCCGCCAGCGACTCGGGATTGGCGCGCACACGTATCGCGGGCCGGCGCTGGCCCGTCAGCGTGATCTGGCCCACCCCTTCCACCTGGCTCAGTTGGCGCGCCAGCACGGTCTCCGTGTGATCGCTCAGTTCGGTCAACGACAAGGTCTCCGACGTCACACTGAGGATCAGGATCGGGCTGTCCGCCGGATTCACCTTGCGCCAGGTGGGCAGGTTGGGCATGTCGGCGGGCAGACGGCCCGCGGCGGTATTGATGGCTGCCTGCAATTCCTGGGCCGCCACGTCGATGTTCTTGTCCAGCGAGAACTGCAAGGTCAGCGTGGTGGCGCCAATCGAACTGGACGAGGTCATCTCGCTGACGCCGGGAATCGCGCTGAACTGCACCTCGAGCGGCGTGGCGACCGACGAGGCCATGGTCTGGGCGCTGGCGCCAGGCAGCCGCGCTTCGACTTGGATGGTGGGAAAGTCCACTTCAGGCAGCGGCGCCACGGGCAGACGCGCATACGCCAGCGCGCCCAACAGCACTACGGCGACCGTCAACAGCACCGTGCCGACGGGATGCGCGATGCACCACGCATAAAGGCTAGCGCGTTGCATCGGCGACCACCTTGCCCGCGATCGCCACGCCAGGCGGCTGCGTACCGCCCCCCGCAGCCTCGGTGCGCACCTTCGCTCCCGGGTACAAGCGGGATGCGCCGTCCACGACGACGGCCGCGCCCGCGTCCACCCCCGACACCACCGCCAGCGTATCGGTCTGATGCTGCACGTCTACCTCGCGCGGCTGCGCCATGCCGTCTTCGACGTGCCAGACGAAGATGCGCCCGTCGCCCCGCTGCAGCGCGCGGGCGGGCACGACCAGCACGTCCTGCAGCACCTGCAACTGCACCGACGCCACGACCGACTGCCCCGGCCAGAGCCGGCCGTCGCGATTGTCGAACAGCGCCTTCAACCGTATCGTGCCGCTGGCCGCGGAGACCTGGTTGTCGATCAGGGCCAGCCTGCCCTCGCCTAGAACGGCTCCGCCGTCGCTGGCATACGCCTGCACCGGCACGTCCGACATGCCGGACAAGGCCTCCTGGATGCGCGGCAAGAGCGCTTGCGGCACCGACACTTCCACCGCGATCGGATCCATCTGGACGATGGTGAACATGACCTGCGATTCCGCGGCACGTAGCACATTGCCCGCATGCAGCCGAAGCAGGCCGACCCGGCCCTCCAACGGCGAGCGGATCTCCGTATGGGACAGCAGGACCTTCTGGGCCTGCACGGCCGCCTCAAGATTGCGGGCAGACGCTTGCAGCTCGTTCACCCGGGCCACCTGCTGCTCCAGGATCTGCGTGGAAACGGCCTCTTCCTTGCGTAGGCTGCGATACCGCGCCAGATCGAGGCGCGCCACGTGCAACTGCGCGGCCGCCATCGCGTGCTGCGCCTGGGCTTGCACCAGCTCGGACTCGATCACACGATGGTCGATGCGCGCCAGGACGTCTCCGGCCCGCACCATGGCGCCCTCTTGCGCGGCGATCTCGTTCAGCACGCCATCGACCTGCGTGCGCACATCGACACTGCGCAAGGAACGGACGTCGCCAGGCAAGCGCAAGCGCATCGGCAATTCGGGCCGGCGTTCCACCAGCGCAATGCGCACCGGAACGGCTGGCCGTTCGGCCGGCGCGGCCGCACCGCTGTCTCGCGGCCACCAAAGATAGGCGGCTGCCGCGGTCGCCAACGCCAGAAAGGAAGCCGACGCGATGATCCGCGGACGCGTCAGGAATTGCGTGAAGGACACCATGGCTGCGTCGCCCCGTAGACGTGAAGAGCATGCACTCTAGATTCCCGACACTGTCCTGACCGTGACGCGTTGCTGACGCGGAAATGACGAAACGACGCAAGCCCGGAAAATCGCGTGGCCGAAGCTGACAAAGATGTTATGCGCGGGTCACGGTGGGGTCAGCCGCTGCTGTCCAGAATGGCGTCAAGGATCGGAAAACGCCGATCCCCCCAAACCGCATTGAATGCGACCAACAGGAGATCTCGACATGACCATGACCTTCGCATCCGCCGCCGCAACACTTGTCTTCGCGCTTGCCGCTGGCAGTGCCGCAGCCGCCGAAGAAACCCAAGTGCCGCCGCCCCCGGCCGGCACGCTGACGCAGGCCGACATCCAGGCCGATCTGCGCGCATGGCGCGAGTCCGGGATGGCGGAACTCTCGCGCACGCAAGACACGCCTGACCTCAACGATGCCGAATACTTGCGCCGCCACGCGGAGTATCTGCGCCTGCGCGGCGGCGCCGCGCAAAGCGCGGCCCCCGCGACGCCGCAACGCGGATGATGGCGCAGCGTCACTGATAGCGCTCGCGATAACCCACCGGCGACATGCCGCAGTATTTACTGAAGATGTCGCGAAACGCCTTCGTGTCGTTGTAGCCGACTTCGTACATGACTTCCGACACGCTCTTGCGCGAGGTCTCCAGCCGCTTCTTCGCGGCTTCGACGCGGACCCGCTGCACGTATTCCACGATGCTGTTTCCGGTGGCCTGCCGGAACCGCCGTTCCAACGTGCGGCGGCCCATCGCATGGCGGTCGGCCAGATCTTCCACGGTGATCTTTTCCGTGTAGCGGCCTTCAATGTCGTTCTGCACGGCGCGCACGACGTCGTCGGCATGGCCCTTCTGGCCCATGAACACCGAGAACGGCAGCTGGCTCTGCCGGCTCCAATCCAGCTGGAAGTACTTGGCGCACCAGATGGCGGTGTCGCGGTCGGTGTATTTCTCGATCAGGTGCAACACCAGATGCGCCGCCGAAAACGCGCCGCCACTGGTATAGATGCCGTTGTCGGCCATGACGATCCGGTCACTGACCCATTGCACGTTCGGGAACAGGCTGGCGTACAGGTTCTGCGCCACCCAATGCACCACCGCCTGCTGGCCATCCAGCACTCCGCCTGCCGCCAGCAGCGCGGCGCCCATGCACAAACTGGCGACTTCGCCGCCTTCGCGGTGATGGCGCGACAACCAGTCGATGAGCTCGCGGTTGGACAGCACGGCATCGGACACCGCGCCCAGCAAAGGCGGCGCGATGCAGATGTCGATTTCAGGCTCGTCGGCCAGCACCAGATCGGCCTGCACCTTGATGCGGCCGTCGTCCAGACTGACCTCGCGGGTCAAGGCCAACGTGCGCACGCGGAACCGCGGTTCGCGGCCATGCGCCGCCAGATACTCGTTGGCCACCAGAAAGCCATGGCGCGCGGTTTCCAGGGAAGCGATATTGGCTCCCGTCGGCAAAAGGAAAGCGACGTTTTTCATCGCCGGGCGGCTCCGAAGATGCCCCCTCGGAAGGGGCTCATAGACCCGCGCGGCGGATGCGGCGCGGCGTCATTTTTCATGACGCCAAGCATACGCCTGCCGACTGTCGCAATCCACCCGCAAGAATGTCGCAATCCCCTATCTGAAAGCGCTCCCAATCCCGATACAGTGACATCTGCCGGCATTGAGGCCGGACGGCGGCGAGCGCAACCAGCGGGTGCGCCCGCCACTGAATAGAACAACATGGATCAAAGGAGTGTTTGATGGAAAAGTACATAGATGGTTACCTGCTTGCCGTGCCCCGCGCAAAGCTGCCGACCTACAAAAACATGGCGGAACAGGCCATGGCCGTCTGGATGGAGCATGGCGCGCTGGACTACCGGGAATGCGTCGCGGAAGACATCGACAGGGAGGGCTTTGGCTCATTCACCGCCGCCGCTGGCGCCAAAGAGGACGAAACGGTCGTGTTCGCCTGGGTCGTGTTCGAAAACAAGGCCGAACGCGACCGGATCAACGCCCTCGTCATGGCGGACCCCAGGTTGACCGGCATGTCTTGCGAAGGCATTTTCGATTTCAAGCGCATGTGCCTGGGCGGCTTCAATACCTTGGTCGGCAAATAAAACCCGGGCGGCCTGTCGAAATCGGCAGCCCCCGTTCGTCGTAGAGAAAGGAGGCGCCCGGCCGCATTGGACCCGGGTGCTCCGTCCCCCACTGATAGTCCACGATTCTGGAGACACACCATGGCTACGCCCGCAAAGAATCCCATCCCCGACGGCATGCACACGCTGACCGCGCACATCGTGTGCGAAGGCGCCTCGGACGCCATCGCCTTCTACAAGAAAGCCTTCAACGCCGAAGAGCTCGCGCGCCTGCCGGGGCCCAACGGCAAGGTCATGCATGCCGCCATCCGCATCGGGGATTCCGTGCTGATGCTGATGGACGATTTCCCTGAATGGGGCAGCCTGGGTGCCAAGGCGCTGAAAGGCTCCCCGGTGACGCTGCATCTGTACATGAAAGACGTAGACGCGGCGATGAAGCAGGCCGTCGCAGCCGGCGCCACCGTGACGATGCCGGTCGCTGACATGTTCTGGGGGGACCGCTATGGCCAGGTCGTGGATCCGTTCGGCCACCGCTGGTCCATCGCCACGCACCAGTTCGACTATTCGCCCGAAGAGATCCAGCAGAACATGGCCAAAATGGGCGAAATGACCGGTTGCGGCGATCAGGCCGCCAAGCAGTAACGGCGGGTTTACTGCGAATACGGCCCCAGGAAATCGAGCTTGCCGATTTTCACGCCGGCGTTGCGCAAGATCGCATACGTGGTCGTGACGTGGAAATAGAAGTTGGGCAGCGCGAACGTCAGCAGGTAATCCTCGCCGCTGAACTCCGGCTTGAACTCGCCGAAGTTCACGACGACCTTGCGGCTTTCCGCGCCGTCCATTTGTTCAGGCGTCACGCTCTGCAGGTATGCGATGGTGTCGGCGATGCGTTGCTGCAACTGCGCGAAGGTCGTTTCCTCGTCCGGAAACTTCGGGGCCTGCCCCTGGGACAGGCGCTGCACCGCGAACTTGGCGGCGTCGCTGGCGCGCTGGATCTGGCCGGACAGGGGATACATGTCGGGCGCCAGGCGCGCATTGACGAGCGTGGCGGGGTCGAGGCCTTCGGCCTGCGCATGGGCGACGGCTTTTTCCAGCAGGTCGGCCAGCACGGCCATGCCGCGAACGAAGACAGGCACGGACGCCCGATAGAGGGAGAGGGACATGGCGAAGATTTCCAAAAAGGCCAGCCTGGGCGAAGCACGCGCTCCGCCGGGATCAGGAATGGGGCGATCTTACCGCCGCGACCTGCGGTTTCTCCGGCTGCCGGCGTCGACAACTGCATTCCCGATTCGCGAACAATGGCGTCTACGCTTGCGGCTGGCCCGAGCCCGTCCGGCGCAAGCCCTGGAAAAAGCGCCAGACCAGCGCGGAGGCATCGGGGCCGCCGCGCGCGTGGTACTTCACCGAGGCGTCGCCGCCACTCCACGCGTGCTCCAGTCGCGTGATTTCGCATAGGCGCAAAATCGTCTTGCGTCCGCGCAGCAAGTCCACCCGGCGGTACGCCTTGTCGGTGCCCAGCCCCAGCACGCGCTCGACCGGAACGTCTTCCGGGCGCAAGTCGTTCAACGCGCGGAACTGTTCGAACAGCTGCTTTCCGTTGCGGGGCGCCACCGCCGGATCCAACTGCCCCTGCAGGATCAGCGCGGGCATGCCCAGACGGAACACGCCTGGGTCGGCCACGCCTTCCAGCAGCGGCAGCAAGGGCTTGAGGCTGCCGCGCCGCATGGTGCCGATGCCGCCGGCGGCACTATGGGCATCGCCCACCACCGGGCCGGAATGCATGGCCACGGCGGCGATCAACGTGGGATGCCGCAGGGCCACCAACGCCGCCATGCCCGCGCCCGCGGACAGCCCCGCGACGTAGACCCGTTCCGGGTCCAGTCCGTGCCGCGCGACTTCCGCTCGGATCAGCGCCGCGATCAAGTCGGCCTCGGCGCCGCCATGCTGGTCATCGGGCTGAAACCAGCGCCAGCAGCGCTGGACCTGGCGAGTCATGGATTGCTGCGGGTACAGCACCATGAAGCCGCCGGCGTCGGCCCACTGGTTCATGCGCGTGCCGCGCGCAAATGCCAGCGACGTCTGGCGGCATCCATGCAGCATCACCACCAACGGCATGCCGGCGCGTGGCGCAGATACCGGGGTATAGCGCGCGAAGGTCAGCTGACGCCCCGCGCCGTCGGAGAACTGCCGCGACGACTCCCAACGGCCGCCGCCCAGGGAGGGGGCAGCCGGCTGGCGGGGCGTCGCGGCCGGCGGCGCCGGCTTGGCTGCCGCCTTGCGTACCGACGGGGTTCGCTTCCTGGCGGACTTGGGGGCCGCCATGCGCATCGCGGCGCGCTGGAGTTTGCTTAGTTTCTTTGCGGCTTTGAAAAACAGACTGGTAAAACTGCGCGCCATTGCTAGGCCTCGGCCAGTAAACCTTCTTGACTTCGCGTCGGCGTCTTGACGCCGCGGGGCCGCTCGCTGCGGCACGCAGGCCATCGCGTCCGCAAGGTCGCGGACGCCTGGAGCTCAGAATCTTGGCGCCGGACCGAGACCGCCCGTCAACAATTGCAGACAGGACATCAACGCAACGGCGATAGTGAGTATGGACAATACCCTGACCACTTTACTGGAGTCGGGACGCGTCAACATGGCTGTCATCCGCGTAACGATGTATGCCCCAACCATAAGGCCAATTGCCGGAATCATCGGTGCCTCCCCTTAGAGTATCTGTTGCGGCCGCGCGGACGCGCAGATCGCGGACGCGAGCCTGGGAAAAGAACGTACACCGCCTCTGCGGGCGGATTTATTTCTGCGTGAAATGTATCACAGAGTAACTTCGCGGCCGCGCCTGGCCGCCTGTCCGGCCCGTGCGCGATTTGCACAAGATCAAGCCAGCCCGCATCAGTGGGCCGGCGGACGAGTGGCCGCTTGAGCGCGCCGCGCAAACCGCCTATGGTGTAAGCCTTGCACCAACACAACAAGACGCATTCATGTTTCCCAACGACAGACCGCAGACCCTGGGCGAAGAAATCGCCAACACCATCAGCCATGGCGTGGGCGCGGCAGGCGCCGTGGCCGCCGCCCCGTTCCTGATCATCGCCGCCGTACGCCAGGGCGACGCCGCCTTCATCGCAGGCGCCGCCGTGTTCGCGGCATCGATGTGCCTGCTGTATCTGGCCTCCACCATCTACCACGCGCTGCCGCTCTGCCGCGCCAAGCAGATCTTCAACGTGCTGGACCACTCGGCCATCTACCTGCTGATCGCCGGCACCTATACGCCGTTTGCGCTGGGCGCGCTGCGCGGCCCGTGGGGCTGGACCCTGTTCGGCCTGGTCTGGGGACTGGCCCTGCTGGGCGTGGGATTGAAGGCCAGCAAGCGCCTGAATCGGCCAGCCATCTCGACGGGCCTCTACCTGGCGATGGGTTGGCTGGTGATCATCGCCGTAAATCCGCTGATCGAACGCGTGCCCACGGGCGGGCTGTGGTGGCTGGTGGCCGGCGGCCTGGCCTACACGGGCGGCGTGGTGTTCTTCGTGTTCGACAACCGCTGGCGCTACAGCCATTTCATCTGGCACCTGTTCGTGCTGGCCGGCACCGTGTGCCATTTCTTCGCGGTGCTGTGGTACGCGGCCTGACGCGCCATCAACGGCGCCGGGCCTCGTCCGCCGCCGGCATCGCCAGCAGCCCCCGCTTCATCAACCCGCGCACGCCGGGCACCAGCAACGACCCGCCGAACAGCAGGTCGCGCCACAGGCCCGGGCCCGACGACTGGAAACACGGCGTCAAGGCGCGGCTCAGCGTCTGGTACAGGCGTGATGGCAGCAGCCGGCTGCGCGCGTAACGCGACGGTCCCTCGGCGGCGCCGTGCTCGCCCAGCGCGCGCGCCAGCGCCAGCGCATCCAACACCGCCAACGTCGCCCCCAGTCCCAACTGCGGGCTCATCGCATGACCGGCGTCCCCCACCGCGCAGTAGGGCCCGGCCGCCAGCCCGCGCGGCCACGTGTGGCGATAAGTGGCCACGGCCAGGTCCTCATGCCGGGACACCTGGGCCACGACCGGCGCGGCTTCGGGCCACAACGCCAGCAACTGATCCTTCCACTGCCCGATCGGCGCGGCGCGCCAAGCGGGCAAGGCGTCATGGCGAATGCTCCAGAACAGCGACAGGCGGACGCCCTGGGGGCCGATGTCAGTAGGCAGCAGCCCCATCATCTGGCGCGTGCCGCGAAAGCGCTGCAAGAGCTGCGTGGCCCCCGGCCAGTCCGGCGTCCAGAACTGCCCCCACAACGCTCCCCATCGATACACGCGGGACTTGCTGGCCAACCCCACCTGTTCACGCAGCGCGGACGCGGCGCCATCGGCCACCACGAACACGTCGAACAGGGATTCCGCCTGGTTCGCGCCTTCCCCATGGACCACCCGCGCCCTGCCCGCCTGGCTGTCCAGCGTCTGGACCGGACAGCCGAACGAGAACGCGACGCCCGCGCGCCGGCAGGCGTCGAACAGCACCCCGCCCAACGCCGCCCGGGTCACCGCGCGGGCGCCATCCCCCACGTAATCGATATCGACGACAGGCCAGCCGCGATGCGACACCCCCAGCAGGCGGTCGATCGGCGCGCCCACATTCAGCGCAGCCACGTCCACCCCTAAGGAGCGCAGCGCGCGCACGCCGGGCGGCTGCAGCAGCAGGCCCGCGCCCTGGGTCGTGAAACCCGGATGCTTTTCAAAGACGCGCACCTGATGCCCGGCCTGCGCCAGCGCCAGCGCAGTGGCCAGTCCCGCGCTGCCCGCGCCGGCGATACCCACAGAAAGCGGTGATTGCGACAAGGTGATGGAATCCGTATCGGCGATCGGCCCGGCACGGGCCGACATTCGTGCCGCGATAGTACCAACACACTAGTCCTGCCGCAGGTACTCGGTCGGGGGGCTGCCCAGCACCCGGCGGAACATCGTGGAGAACGCCGCGGGGCTTTGATAGCCGAAGTCCAGCGCGATGGCGGTGACCGGCTGCCCGGAAGCCAGCCGCGCCAGCGCCAGCACCACGCAAGCGCGTTGCCGCCACGCCGAAAAGGACATGCCGGTCTGCTGCCGGAAGTGGCGGCTGAACGTGCGCAGGCTCATGTGCAGGCGGTCGGCCCACGCCTGCGGCGGCACGCGCGCGTCTGGCGCGGCGATGAAGGCCCGGCACAGCGGCGCCAGCCGCTTGTCCCGCGGCAGCGGAATATGCAGCGGCAACACGGGCGCGCGGTCGACCTCGTGCAGCAGCAAGGCCGCCAGCGCGCCGTCTCGCCCTTCGCGCTCATAGGCGGCGGGCATGTCCACGGCTTCCAGCAGCAATTGCCGCAACAGCGGCGACACCTCGATCACCTCGCAGGCGTCGCGATCCGCGCGCGCGGCGCCGGGTTCGATGTACGCGCTACGCGTGCTGACTTCCAGCATGCGGACCTGATGCGTCACGCCGGCGGGTATCCAGACGGCGCGCTGCGGCGGCACCACCCAGTTGCCGTCGCGGGTTTCGACCTGCATGACGCCGGTGGCGCCGTACAGCAGCTGCGCGCGGCGGTGGGCATGGGCCGGCAGCAGCTGGCCGGGCGGATAGTCGTTGCCGATGGCGACCACGGCGCGGTCTAGCGAGTCGTAGCGGTCGATATGGGTATTTCGCATGGCAGACGGAGTGGGCAACCGACGGGCTTGGCCGAAATACGAACATTATTGTCCAATCCTATAAAGCAGGCCAATCCTCCCCGCCGTATCGTGGCGACTTCTATGCGAAAGGATGGACGGCATGCTTTATCTCGTATTGGCTTTGTTCGGCTGCGCCAGCGGCGTCACCACGGTCCTCTTCGGCTTCGGCGGCGGTTTTGTCGTGGTGCCGGTGCTGTACGGGGTGCTGACGGCCACGCACGGCGCGGGCGACGCCATCGGCCAGTCCGCGATGCACATCGCGGTGGCGACGTCCACCTGCGTCATGATCGTGAATTCCATCGCCGCCACGCGCAAGCATCAGCGCGCCGGCAATATCGTGCGCGCCTACGTCTGGCCGCTGGCCGCCTTCATCGCCGCGGGCGCCCTGCTGGGCGCGTGGGCCGCCACCCGCGCCAGCGGCGACCTGGTGCGCGGGATCTTCATCGCCTACCTGGGCGTGACGATCCTGGACTGCCTGCTGCGCCAAGGTTTCCTGGCGCAGCAGCATGACACGCAGGCGCCGCGGCCCTTGGGACAGGGCGTCGTGGTGGGCGGCGGCGTGGTCATTGGCGCCATCGCCACTTTCCTTGGGGTTGGCGGCAGCGTGATGACAGTGCCCTTGCTGCGCCGGCGCGGCCTGCCCATGGCCAAGGCGGCGGCAATGGCCAACCCGCTGACGCTGCCGGTGGCCATCGTGGGCACACTGGCCTATATGGCGGCGGCGCGCGGCCTGCCCGCCGCGTTGGCCCCATGGATCGTCGGCTATGTCGATCTGCTGGCTTTCGCGGCGTTAGCGCTGGGTTCGTTGGCGGGCATCCGGCTGGCGGCGCCGCTGATCCCGCGCATTCCCGACCGCCTGCATGCCCGGGTGTACATCCTGCTGCTGGCGCTGGTGATGCTGAGCATGCTGCTGATCTGACCCGTCGGCGCGCGACCCGCGCTGCGCCGCACAAACCTAAAGACACATCGCGACCAGCAGCGACTACGAAACCGCGCAAAACGTTTCCGGCGCCGCCCCAGGGGCGGCCCTCCCGCGGCACGCCCGGATCTCGTGGCCTGCCGACACAGGAAAACACATCGCGAAACTTGTCCCGCGGCCGGTCCCGTCGTCATCATGGTCGGACATTCAACCGGAACAAGGAGGTTTCATGCAGCGTTCCACTTACGCATTCCTATCCGCCGCCATTCTGACGACGGCGCTGTCCGGTGCCCCCGCCCTGGCGCAGAACGCCAGCCAGCCGCCGGCTCAACCGCAGATGGCCCCCGCCATTACGCAACCCACCGACCAGCAGCTGCAACGCTTCGCATCGGCATCGCAAAAGGTGTCCGGCGTGGTCGACGAATACCGGCCCAAGGTCGACGCCGCAAAGTCCGATGACGCCAAGCAGAAGGTGGTGCAGGAAGCGGACGCCAAGATGGTGCAGCTGGTGCGTGCGGACGGACTGACCGTCGAAGAATTCAATGGCATCGGCCAGGCCGTGCAGCAGGACCCGCAGTTGAAGCAGCGAGTCATGAACATGAGCCAGGGCGCGCCGAAGTAACCCAAGGCCGGACCGGGGATTGTCCGGCCTGCGCCACGCGTCCTCGGGCGCGTGGCGCTTTTTCTTATGGGCCGCCAAGCGGGGAAGCGTTATCCTGACTGCCGTCCTTTTCCACTGGCATGTCCAAGGAGCGCGACATCTTGAACCCGGATCTCACCCTGTACGATTTGGCCGGCGCCGACGCGTCGCTGCGCTTTAGCCCGCATTGCTGGAAAACGCACATGGCGCTGGCCCACAAGGGCCTGTCCGCCAAGACCGTGCCCTGGCGCTTCACCGAAAAGGAAGCGATCGACTTTTCCGGCCAGAAGCTGGTTCCGGTGCTGGTGCACGACACCCATGTGGTCAGCGATTCATGGCAGATCGCCTGCTATCTGGAAGACACGTTTCCCGAACGGCCGTCCCTGTTCGGCGGCGCGGGCGGGCGCGCGGTCACGCGGTTCGCGAACGCCTGGGCCGATGCCACGCTGGTGCCGGTGCTGGCGCGCCTGTTGCTGCCCGCCATCCACGGCCTGATCCACGAGAAAGACCAGGACTACTTCCGCGCCTCGCGGGAAAAGCGCTTCGGCAGACTGGAAGACCTGCCGGCGGGTTACGCCGAACAGATCGCGGCATTACGGGCAGCGCTGCTGCCGCTGCGCCTGACGCTGGGCAAGCAGCCCTACCTGGCGGGCAGCCAGCACGGCTATGCCGACTATGCGGTGTTCGGGATGTTCATGTGGGCCCGCTGCACCAGCCCGCTGGAACTGCTGGCCGAAGACGACCCCGTCCATGCGTGGCGCGAACGGCTGCTCGATGCCTTTGACGGCATGGCCCGCCGCGCGCCCACGGCCGCCGATTGATCAGGTCTTCAGCCGATAGCCCGTCTTGAAGATCCAGCGTACGCCGATCAGGCAGGCAACGAGGAACACCAGCGTCATGCCGACGCTGACCCCGACGCTGACGTCCGACACGCCGTAGAACGCCCAGCGGAAGCCGCTGACCAGGTAGACCACCGGGTTGAACAGGGTGGCGGTCTGCCAGAACGGCGGCAGCATCTTGATCGAATAGAAGGTGCCGCCCAGGAAGGTCAGCGGCGTGATGATCATCAGCGGGATGATCTGCAGCTTCTCGAAGCCGTCGGCCCACACGCCGATGATGAAGCCGAACAAGCTGAACGTGACGGCCGTCAGCACCAGGAAGCCCAGCATCCAGACCGGGTGCGCGACTTCGAACGACACGAACAGGCGCGCCGTGGCCAGCATGATCAGCCCCAGGATGATGGACTTGCTGGCGGCCGCCCCCACGTAGCCCATGACGATCTCCACATACGAGATGGGCGCCGAATGGATTTCGTAGATGGTGCCGGAGAACCGCGGCATGTAGATGCCGAAGGACGCGTTGGCGATGCTTTGCGTCAAGAGCGACAGCATGATCATGCCCGGCACGATGAACGCGCCGTAGCTGACCCCGTCGATCTCGACCATGTGCGAACCGATGGCCGAACCGAACACCACGAAGTACAGCGACGTGGAGATGACCGGCGACAACACGCTTTGCATCAGCGTGCGCCAGGCCCGGGCCATTTCAAACAGGTAGATCGCGCGGATGGCGTAGAAGTTCATGATTGACCGTGTACCAGGCTGACAAAGATATCCTCGAGCGAGCTTTCCGATGAATTCAGGTCGGTGAATTCGATCTGGAGCCGGCTCAGGTCGTGCAGCAGCTGGGAAATCTGGCCGCCTCCCTGGTTGTCGTAGGTATAGACCAGCTTGTACCCATCGCTGGACAAGTCCAGCTGATAGGCGTCCAGCGCGGTCGGGATGCCCGGCAACGGCGCTTTCAAGGTCAGGCTCAGCTGGCGCTTGCCCAGTTTGGCCATCAGCGCGTCCTTTTCTTCGACCAGGATGATCTCGCCCTTGCGGATCACGCCGATGCGGTCGGCCATTTCCTGCGCTTCTTCGATGTAATGCGTGGTCAGGATGATGGTGACGCCGCTTTCGCGCAGGCGCCGCACCATTTCCCACATGCCGCGGCGCAACTCCACGTCCACGCCCGCCGTGGGCTCGTCCAGGAACAGGATGGCGGGTTCGTGCGACAACGCCTTGGCGATCATGACGCGGCGCTTCATCCCGCCCGACAGCGCCATGATGCGGCTGTCCTTCTTGTCCCACAAGGACAGGTCGCGCAACACCTTTTCAATGTAGGCCGGATTGGCCGGCTTGCCGAAGAGGCCACGGCTGAACGTGACGGTGTTCCAGACGCTTTCGAACGCGTCGGTGGAAATCTCTTGCGGCACCAGGCCGATCTTGGAACGCGCGGCGCGGAAGTCCGACACGATGTCGTGGCCGTCGGCCAGGACACGGCCATCGCTGGGATTGACGATGCCGCAGATGATGCTGATCAGTGTCGTCTTGCCCGCGCCATTCGGCCCGAGCAAGGCGAAGATCTCACCGCGCTGAATTTCCAGGTTGACGCTCTTGAGCGCCTGGAACCCCGAGGCGTACCGCTTGGATAAGCCCTGAACTGATATAACCGGCTGCACACGAGCCCCCGACGTGATCGATAGCCGGAGATTTTACCCGCCACGCCGTTACAGCTTGTTCGGCGTGGCGGAACGCAGTGTTCCCGTTTCAGGGATTAACGCCCCCAACGCAGCACCAGGGGGTCCAATCGGCGGGCGGTTTCCAACAGGCCCTGCCGGACCTCGGGGCGCATGGGCGGGAACGGGTGCCGGGGCGCCTCGCAATCGATCACGCCGCCGGCCTTCATCAACGCTTTGGCGGTCAGGATGCCGCCCTGCCGGTTTTCATAGTTGATCAGCGGCAGCCAGCGCTCGTACAGGCAGCAGGCCTCATCGCGCCGGCCCGCGCGGTGCGCCTCGATGATGGGGCGGATGCCGTCGGCGAAGCCGCCGCCCGTCATGGATCCCGTGGCGCCCGCGTCCAGGTCGGGCAGCAGCGTGATGGCTTCCTCACCGTCCCAGGGGCCCTCCACCGCCGCCCCGCCCAACGCGATCAGGTCGCGCAGCTTGGAGGCAGCGCCCGCGGTCTCGATCTTGAAATACGAGACCTGCCGGATTTCGCGCGCCATCTTGGCCAACAGCGCGGCCGACAACGGCGTGCCCGCCACCGGCGCGTCCTGGATCATGATGGGAATGTCCACCGCGTCCGACACCTGCTGGAAGAACGCCTCGACCTGCGCTTCAGGCACGCGGATCGTCGCCCCATGGTAGGGCGGCATGATCATCAGCATGGCCGCGCCCTGGTCCTGCGCGCGCCGGCTGCGCGCCGCGCACACCCGGGTGCTGAAGTGCGTGGTCGTCACGATGACGGGCACGCGGCCCGCCACGTGTTCCAGGATGGTCCGCGTGAGCACCTCGCGTTCGTCGTCCGACAGCACGAACTGTTCGGAGAAGTTCGCCAGGATGCACAGGCCGTCCACGCCCGAATCGATCATGAAGTCCACTGCCCGCTTCTGGCTGGGCAGATCCAGGTCGCCCGCCTCGGTGAAAGGCGTGGGCACCACCGGGAAGATGCCGCGGTAACGCGGCGCCTGGGGCGTGGGGATCGTGGGGGTCGTGATCATGGCGGGCCTATTCGATGATGTTGAAATCATTCAGGTACTCGGTCTTCAGCGTCAGCCCCAGGCCCGGCTTGTTGTCGTCCAGGTCGATGAAGCCCTCTTTGGCCACCGGCTCACCGTCGAAGATGTAGTAGAACAGCTCATTGCCGACTTCCACGTCGAACATCGGAAAATACTCGCTCATGGGCGAGGCCAGCGTGCTCATGGTGAGGTGGTAGTTGTGCATCTGGCCGGCGTGCGGGATGACCGGCACGCTGTAGGCCTCGCACAGCGCATTGATCTTGTGCGCCGCCGTGATGCCGCCCACGCGGTTCGTGTCGTACTGCACGACCGACACCGCCTTCCTGTCCAGCAGCTGCTTGAACCCGTAAAGCGAGAACTCGTGCTCGCCGCCCGAGATCGGGATCGACGTCAGCTGGTTCAATTCGGCGTAGCCGTCGACATCATCGGCGATGACGGGCTCTTCCAGCCAGCGGGGCTCGAACTTCTCAAGCTTGGGCAGGATGCGCTTGGCGTATTCCAGGTTCCACCCCATATAGCATTCCAGCATCAGGTCCGTGTCGTACCCGATGACTTCGCGCACGGCCTCGACCGACTTCAGGTTCTCGGCCACGCCCTTCTGCAGATGCGCCGGCCCGTAGCCGAAGCGCATCTTGAACGCCGTGAATCCCTGGTCCAGATAGGTCTGCGCCTCTTCCTGCATCGCCTTCAGATCGGTGCGGTACAGCTTGGAGTAGTAGACAGGGATCTTCTCCTTGGTCCGGCCGCCCAACAGCTTGAAGACAGGCTTGTTCACCGACTTGCCCAGGACGTCCCAGATGGCGAGGTCAATGCCCGAGATGGCCGCCATCGTCACGCCCTTGCGGCCCCAGGCGTGCGTGGCCCGGTACATGCGCTGCCACAGGTATTCGTAGTCCCACGGGTCCTGCCCCACCACCAGCGGCGTCAGGTACTGGTCGATGATGGCCTTGGCCACGCGCGGGGCCAGCGCCACATTGCCCAGCCCCACGATGCCGTCATCGGTTTCCACTTCGACGACGGTCCAGCCGTGAAAGCGGAACGTGCTCATGGTTTCCTGCTTGGAATACAGCAGGTCCATGGCGTTGGAGCAGAAATTGCCCTGGGGCGGCACGGTCTTGCCGGTCCATTCGAAAACGCGGGCGCGGACGGATTTGATCTTCATGTCGGGTTCCTACTTGGAAGACGGGAAACGGTGCGATACGCCCATCCGGCAGGCGATCTGGAAGGCTTGCCAGGTGGCTTCCACATTGGCGCGGCCCTGGCCCGCGATGTCGTACGCGGTGCCGTGCGCGGGCGTGGTGATGGGGATCGGCAGGCCGCCCTGCACCGTCACCCCGCGCGCGAAGCCCAGCAGCTTGATCGCGATCTGCCCCTGGTCGTGGTACATGGTGACGATCGCCTGGAACTCGCCGGCCTGCGCTCTCAGGAAGATGGTGTCCGCGGGAAAGGGTCCCTGCACGGGCAGCCCCTCCTCGTTCAGCTGGCGTACGGCGGGCGCGATGATATCGACCTCTTCGCGGCCGCACGTGCCACCGTCGCCGCCATGCGGATTGAAGGCGGCCACCGCCACGCGCGGCGTGGCGATGCCGTTGGCCTGCAGCGACCGGTAGATCAGCCGCGTCGCCGCCTTGATGCCGTCGATGCTCAGCGCCGCCGCAGCGTCCTTCAGCGGAATATGCGAGGACACCCGCGACGTCCACAGCTCGCCCAGCGTGTTGAATTCACAGAAGTAGCCGGTGACGCCCAGGTACTGCGCGAAGTGGTGCAGTTCGTCGTCGTGCTTCAAGCCGCCCAGCTTCATGGCGAACTTGTTCAACGGCGCAAAACAGATCGCGTCCACATGCCCGGCGCGCGCCGCGTCCATGCAAGCATCCAGCACGCGCAGCACCGAGGCGCCGCCGGCCGCCTGGGGCTGGCCGACGGTGACCTGGTCGGGCCGGATCGTGTCCATTTCCAGCCACGCCGGCAGGCGGGTGTCCGGCCGGTTGCGCACCGCCTCGATGCTGTCCACCGTCTGCGTCGCCACCTGCACGCCCACCACGCGCTGGCCTTCGCGCCACAGCCAGGCGTCGCCCACCAGCACGATATTGGCGCGCTCGCAGGCCTCTGGCTTGGCAAGCAGACGGGCGATCAGTTCGGCGCCGATACCGGCGGGGTCGCCCAGGGTCAGGGCAATGACGGGGTTCGGGTTGGAATTCGAGTTGGGGTTCATGCTGGGGTCATTCCACGGAAATGTTGTTCTTCTTGATGATGCCGGCGTAGCGCTGATTCTCGGTCTTGTGGAATTGCGCGAACTGTTCCTGGCTCATTGGCGTGATGTCCGCGCCGATCGCCAACAGGCGGGTCTGCGTTTCAGGCAGCGCCAGGATCTGGTTGACGTCGTCATGGATGCGCTTCTGGATGGCGGCGGGCGTGGCGCTGGGCATGTAGATGCCATACCACGCACTCATTTCGACGCCGGGCACGCCGGCCTCGGCCATCGTCGGCACGTCCGGCAATTGGGCGTTGCGCCGGGCGCTCAGCACGGCCAGCGCGCGCACCTTGCCGCTTTTGATGTGGGGGATGACGGAGGACGCCGTCTCGAAGGCGATCTGCACCTGTCCGCCCATCAGGTCCACCATGGCCGGACCGCTGCCGCGGTAGGGGATGTGCGTCATCTGCACGCCGGTGGCGTCCTTGAACAGTTCCGCCGCGATGTGCTGGGTGCTGCCGGAGCCGCTGCTGGCGAAGTTGTATTCCCCCGGCTTGCTTTTAAGCAGCGCGATCAGTTCCTGCACCGATTTCGCGGGCACCTGGTTGTTGACGACCAGGATGTTGGGCACCGCGCCCACGAACACCACGGGCGTCAGGTCGCGGTCATTGTCGTATCCCAGCTTGAGCAGATGGGGCGCAATCGCGTGGGCCGTGGACACGCCCATCACCATGGTGTGGCTGTCCGCCGACTTCGCGGCCAGATCGGCCGCCAGCGTGTTGGACGCGCCCGGCTTGTTCTCGACCACGACCGTCTGCTTGAGCATGGGTCCAAGCCTGTCGGCCACGGCGCGCGCCATGGCGTCGGTGCCGCCGCCGGGCGCGGACCCGACCAGCAGGCGCAGCGGTTTGGTGGGCCAGCCGGCCGGTTGCGCCTGGGCGTGCGCCGGGCCGGTGGCCAGGACGGACAGGCACAGGGCGCCCGCCGCCATCGCGGCCAATACGCGGATCTTCATGGTTGTCTCCTTGATGAATTCTTTGCCGCTGCCGGGCAATTTGTTGTGAATGCATCTTAGGGAGAACCTCCGTTTCCGTAAAATGAAACTTTCGCACCAACCGTTCACCTGAAGCGATCAATCGTGGAACGCAACCTGAATGTCCCTGCCCTGTTGGCCCGGCTGCGCATGCGGCAGGTCGTGCTGCTGCTTGCCATTGACGACCGGGGCACCCTGCGCGCGGCTGCGCAGCAACTGAACATGACCCAATCCGCCGCCAGCAAGATGCTGCACGAACTGGAGCTGGCGTTGGGCCAGCCGCTGTTCGAGCGCGTGGGCCGCGGCCTGGCGCTGACGGCCGCGGGCGAGTGCGTCATGGGACATTTCCGGGGCATGCGCGGAACGGTGTCGTCGCTGGCCCGCGAATTGGATGAACTGCGGCTGGGCAGCGCCGGCAAGCTCTTCATCGGCAGCATCATGGCGGCCTCGCCCAGCCATTTGACCGACGCGCTGCTGCGCCTGAAACGGACATATCCGCTGTTGGCGGTGGAAATCTCCACCGGCACCAGCGACCTGCTGATCGCGCAGTTGAACGAAGGCAAGCTGGACGTGGTGATCGGCCGCATGCTGACCCTGTCGGACCGCAATTACCTGTTCCGCCCGATCGGCGACGAGGCCCTGTCCGTCATCGCGTCGGTGGATCACCCGCTGGCCCGCAAACGGCGCGTCAGTTTCGACGCGATGCAGGCCTACCCCTGGATCCTGCAGCCGCAAGGCAGCCCGATGCGGGACGTGATCGAACATGAGTTCCGATCTCACAACACGGCCCTGCCGCCCGGACTGATCGAATCCGCCTCCATCCTGACCACCACCAATCTGGCGATGAAATCGCAGATGCTGGGTGTCATTCCGGAATCGGTCGCCAGCCGATACGCCCGCCACGGCCTGCTGGCGATCCTGCCCTACCAGATCCGGCAGTCGCTGGCCGCGTTCGGCAGCATTGTGCCGCGCGACCGCCCCTTGAGCGCTGCAGGACAGCATTTTGTCGACTTACTGCACGAAAATGCGTGAAGATAGGCGCTTGTTAAGGAAAAAATAGACCTCAGGGGCAGTACAATCGAGTATTGCGCGATTCGCGCGTTTCACCTGAGGTACACCCGTGAGTGCATTGCCCGCCTGTCCGAAATGCCAATCCGAATTCACCTACGAGGATGGCGGCGGCTACGTCTGCCCGGAATGTGCGCATGAATGGTCGGCGCAGGACGCCGCGCCTTCGGACGACGACGCCCGCGTCTACCGCGATTCGGCCGGCAACGTCCTGCAGGACGGCGACACCATCACCGTCATCAAGGACCTGAAACTCAAGGGGTCCGGCGGCGTGATCAAGATGGGCACCAAGGTCAAAGGCATCCGCCTGGTCGACAGCGACCACGACATCGATTGCAAGATCGACGGCTTCGGCCAGATGAGCCTGAAGTCGGAGTTCGTCAAAAAGGTCTGACGCGGCGCCCGCCAGGTTGGCGGGCCCCTTTCCATTCAAAGCGGGTCTTCCTCGGCCGCTTTGGGCATCAGGTAGGCCGTCAGCGTGCTGGACAAGCCGGCCATCACCCACAACACGAAGAACGACACCGTGTAGAAGCCCATGCGCCCCGTGGGCACGTGCCCGAAGATCGCCACGTCCAACGGATCGATCAGCGCGAAGATCAGAGCGCTGCCCGCCGCAGCCGCCAGGAACGACGGCCACAATATCCACATCAATGAACGCAAGCCCATTTGTGTCCTCCCATCAGGGATTGGCGCGCGCGGCGCCCGCGGCTTCGCCGGTCTTGGGCGCCGCCTGCTCAATCACCAGGCCGCGCTTGACCACGCCTTCCAGGATCGGCTCGTGCGTGAAGTTGCTGTAGGCGAAGTAGATCGTGATGAAGCACCCGACCATGGCCGCGAACGGGCCGGCCATCAGGATCCAGGGCCACGGTTCGTAGTACCAGGGTTTGGGCGGCGGAGCGGATTGTGCGAGGGTCATGAAGTTCGTCCTTTACGTAGTCAATCAGGCACGTAGAAGCTAGCGGGTTCGTCGGTTTCGATCGGATGGTTTTCGCCGTCGTGGCCGCGTGCGCGCAGCGTGATGGCATGCGCGCCGGGCGCGACGCCGGCCGGCGCCCGGATCACCATGGGAACCAGCTTGTTGGCGGCGGGTTCCACTTCAACCACGTCCGAGCCCTGCTGGCCCGTCATGACGGACAGGCCCGGCATGCCGTCGGCCGACAGGCGCAGGCGCATGGCGGTGTCCGACGTGTTGATGATCTGCAGGCGATAGACGTTTTCGATTTGGCCGCCCGCCACTTCCCGGCCCAACGCGCCGCGGTCGCGGATGACGTCCACCCGCAAGGGGTTGCGCATTGCCAGCGACGCCACGAACGCCACCGCCATGATCAGGATCAGCGTGCCGTAGATCAGCACGCGCGGGCGCAGCAGATGCGAACGCGCGCCCTTGGCGGACAGCCCATCCTGCATGGCGCGATCCGACGTATAGCGGATCAGGCCGGGCTCGTACTGCATCTTGTCCATGACCTGTTCGCAGGCGTCGATACAGGCGCCGCAACCGATGCACATGTACTGCAGCCCTTCCCGGATATCGATGCCGGTGGGGCAGACCTGCACACACAAGCTGCAATCCACGCAGTCGCCCAGGCCGGCGGCCTTGTGGTCCACCTTGCGCGAGCGGCCGCCCCGCGGGTCGCCGCGACGCTTGTCATAGGTGACGACGAAGGTGTCCGGGTCGACCATCACGCTCTGGAAACGCGCGTAGGGGCACATGTATTTGCAGACGGACTCGCGCATGAATCCGGCGTTGCCCCACGTGGCGAACCCGTAGAACAGCATCCAGAACCATTGCCACGGGCCGAGCTGCAGCGCGAACAGTTCATGGCCCAGTTCACGGATCGGCGCGAAATAACCGATGAAGGTGGACCCCGTCCACCAGGCCAGCGCGATCCACAAGACGTGCTTGGTGACTTTCAGGCGCGCCTTGCGCCAGGTCCATGGCGATTCGTCCAGGCGGATGCGCGCGATGCGGTCGCCTTCGACCTTGCGCTCGATCCACATGAAGATTTCGGTGTAGACCGTTTGCGGACAGGCGTAACCGCAGAACAGCCGGCCCGCCACCGCGGTGAAGAGGAACAGCGCCAGCGCCGAGATCACCAGCAGCACGGCCAGGTACACCACGTCCTGCGGCCACAGCACCAGCCCGAACAGGTAGAACTTGCGGGCGCCCAGGTCGAACAGCACGGCCTGCCGGCCGTTCCATTGCAACCAGGGCAGCCCGTAGAAGATCAGCTGGGTGATAAAGACGAAGGCGATGCGCCAGCGGGCGAAGATGCCACTGACGGATCGCGGATAGATCTTGCTGCGCACACCGGCCAGGGTCTGCTCCAGCGTTTCCTGGCCGGGACGCGGCGGCCGCGTATACGGTTGCCAGGGCGGCGGGTCTCCGCCAGGCGGCGTGCCGACGCTTGCGGTTGACCCATCTTCCATTTGCTGCTCCGTACGGTAAGTCCAATGATGTAGGGGCCGCGAGACGCGCCCCCCACCTAAGCCCTGCTGCCCGCCTTACTTCGCCGCAGCGTTGGCCGCAAGCGGCGCGGCCGGCGCCGCCGCGCCCTTCTCGGCGGTTCCCGGCTTGTTGTTCGACAAGCCCCACACCCACGCCGTCAGCACCTTGATCTGCTCGGGGTTCAGGATGTGCTCGTGCGCCGGCATGCGGTTGTCGCGGCCATCCAGGATGGTCTTGACGATCGAGGCCTCCGAACTGCCGTACAGCCAGACGTCGTCCGTCAGGTTGGGCGCGCCCAGCAACGGGTTGCCCTTGCCGTCCACGCCGTGACAGGCCACGCAGAAATTGGCGAACTCGCGCTTGCCGCGGAACACGCGGATGTCGTCCGCGGTCAGGCCCGACAACGAGCGCACGTACTGGGCGATGTCGCCGGCGGTCTTGGCGTCGATCGCCGCTTTCCAGGGCGGCATCACGCCGTGGCGTCCCTTGGTGATGGTCTCCATGATGGTTTCGGGCGAACCGCCGTACAGCCAGTCTCCATCGGTCAGGTTCGGAAAGCTGGGGCCGCCCTTCGCATCAGAGCCGTGGCATTGCGCGCACGTATTCAGGAACAGGCGCTGGCCCATTTCCAGGGCGGCCGGATCCTGCGCCACCTGCGGCACCGTCATGGTCTCGAAGCGCGCGTAGATCGGGCGCACGGCCTCGGCCATCTTGGCCTGGTGCCGCGCGACTTCTTCCGTGCTGCTGTAGCCCAATTGGCCCTTGTACGAACCCAGGCCTGGCATGAAGAACAGGTAGCCCAGCGCGAACACGCATGCCAGCAGATACATCCAGGTCCACCAGGTGGGGACCGGGTTGTTGAGCTCGGTCAGGTCACCGTCCCAGACGTGGCCGGTGTCTTCGACCTGGCCGTTGGCCGGCTTGTTGCTGAGCCAGCGGCGCTGCGTGTACAGCAGCCACAGGCACCAGACCACGCCGCCCACGGCGACGACCGAGATGAAATACCCCCAGAAGCCATTAACGAAATCGCTCATGACCGATTCGCTCCATCTTGTTGTGCCTGGCCGAACTCATCGGGCAGGGCGAACGGCAGCATGGCCGATTCGCGGTTGGCGCCCTGGCGGCCGCGCGAGCAGGCCCACCAGACAATGCCGAAAAAGGTTGCCATCGAAATGGCGGTGACGATTGCGCTCAGGTAGCCCACCATGATCAGCCTCCCGTCGCCGCTTGCGCGGCGGGTTGCACGGCGGACTGCGCGGTAGGCGCTGCCGCCTTCTTGGCCGCTTCGGCCTTCCTGGCGTCTTCGGCCTGCTTGGCCTGGGCCTTGCGCACGCCTACGCCCAGCTCCTGCAGGTAAGCCACCAGCGCGTCCTCTTCGGTCTTGCCCTCGATGGCCTTGGGTGCGGCCGCGATGTCGGCGTCGGTGTAGGGCACGCCCAGGACGCGCAGCGCCCGCATGCGCTCGGCCACGTTCTGGCCGGTGATGACCGTCTTTTCCAGCCACGGATAGGCGGGCATGTTCGACTCGGGCACCACCTTGCGCGGATCGCGCAAGTGGATGCGGTGCCAATCGTCGGAGTAGCGCTCGCCGACGCGGGCCAGGTCCGGACCGGTGCGCTTGGACCCCCACAGGAACGGATGGTCGAAGACCGATTCCGCCGCCGTCGAGTACGAGCCGTAGCGCTGCACTTCCGCCGCCAGCACGCGCACTTGCTGCGAATGGCAGCCGACGCAGCCTTCGCGGATGTACACGTCGCGCCCCATCAGCCGCAACGGGCTGTAGGGTTCGACGCCTGCGACGGGCTGGGTCGTGCTGTGCTGGAAGAACAGCGGAACGATCTGGACCAGGCCCGCGAAGGACACCACCAGGATGCTGGCGATGATCATCCAGCCGATGTTCTTCTCAAGCGTCTGGTGGGAAAAGAAGCCAGGTTTCTTGTTGGCCATGATGTCCTCGTCAAACAGTAGCCGGCGCGGCGGTCGCAACGACCGGCGAGCGAGCGGCGTGGGGATCGTCTTGCGGAATGGCGGGGTTGACCGGTTGCGCGCCGCGCACCGTCTTCCACACGTTCCAGGCCATGACAAACACACCAGACAGGAACAACGTGCCACCCAGCAAACGGATCAGGTAGTACGGGACGCGCGTCTTCAGTTCCTCGACGAAGCTGTAGACCAGCGTGCCGTCGGAAGCGGTATCGCGCCACATCAGGCCCTGCTGCACCCCGGCGATCCACATGGCGGCGATGTACAGCACCACGCCGATGGTCGCAATCCAGAAATGCAGTTCGATCGCCTTCACGCTGTACATCTTTTCGCGGCCGTACAGGCGTGGGATCAGGTAGTACAGGGAACCGAAGGAAATCATGGCGACCCAGCCCAGCGCGCCGGAGTGCACGTGGCCGATGGTCCAGTCCGTGTAGTGCGACAGCGCGTTGACCGTGCGGATCGACATCATCGAACCTTCGAAGGTCGACATGCCGTAGAACGACAGCGCCGTCACCATGAACTTCAGGATCGGGTCGGTGCGCAGCTTGTACCAGGCGCCCTGCAGGGTCATGATGCCGTTGATCATGCCGCCCCAGGAAGGCGCCAGCAGGATCAGCGAGAACGTCATGCCCAGCGACTGGGTCCAGTCGGGCAGCGACGTGTACAGCAGGTGGTGCGGGCCCGCCCACATGTACGTGAAGGCCAGCGCCCAGAAGTGGACGATGGACAGGCGGTACGAATAGATCGGGCGGCCGGCCTGCTTGGGCACGAAGTAATACATCATGCCCAGGAAGCTGGTGGTCAGGAAGAAGCCCACCGCGTTATGGCCGTACCACCACTGCACCATGGCATCCTGGACGCCGGAGTACGCCGAATACGACTTCCACAACGACACCGGCATTTCTATGTTGTTGAAGATGTGCAGGATGGCGATGGTCAGGATGTACGAGCCGAAGAACCAGTTGGCCACGTAGATGTGCTTGGAACGGCGCTTGATGATCGTGCCGAAGAACACGATGGCGTACGCCACCCAGACCAGCGTGATCAGGATGTCGATCGGCCATTCGAGTTCGGCGTATTCCTTGCTGCTGGTGAATCCCATCGGCAGCGTGATGGCGGCGGCGACGATGACGATCTGCCAGCCCCAGAACGTGAAGGCGGCCAAGGGGCCACAGAACAGGCGGGCCTGACAGGTGCGCTGGACGACGTAGTACGACGTCGTGAACAGCGCGCTGCCGCCGAAGGCGAAGATCACCGCGTTGGTGTGCAGCGGGCGCAGGCGGCCGTAGCTCAGCCATGCGGTATCGAAATTCAACTGAGGCCAAATCAGCTGCGCGGCGATAAAAACGCCCACAGCCATGCCGACAATGCCCCAAACCACCGTCATGAGCGCGAACTGCCTCACGATCTTGTAGTTGAAGGTTTCGGCCTTGCTTGCGATTGCGGCGCAATCGTTCATCACCCTTCCCCCAAAGTAACAAATAGCTCCAGGCTCAGATGATGGGACTAGTCACACAAGTCGGCGTTGATATGGATCAAGCGCCAGACGGCCCGCAGGGGAACGCGGCGTCGGCGCAACGCAATGGCAAGGAGATAGGCGAATGTTGCGGCCGGATCGCGGTCGCGTTGCCGCGTCGCGGCCGACGCGGCGCGAAACGCGCGCAAGGCGCCAAGCTGGCACGCGCTGCGCAGCGGCGTTCAGCCGCGGCTGGCGGGGCCGCTGTCGTCGTCGCGCAGAATGGCCGTGCCGGCGTTGTCGGTATCGTCATATTGGCCGTTGAAGACGGCCCACCACAGCGATATGCCGATCGCCAGCACGAACAGCAGGGACAGTGGCAGCAGCAGGTACAGGATGGTCATTGCACGGCTTCCAGCACGCCGGACGGCGAGGGCTCGCCGGACCAGTCGCGGCGGCAAAGGCGCCAGGAGTTATAGGCCACCGCCAGCGACGACACCAGCATGGTGATCGCGGCCAGCCACGGCGTGACCCAGCCCACCAGCGCCAGCGGCGTCATGAGCAGGTGCCAGATCAGCGATCCGTAGAGGTTCTGGCGGGCCTTGTGGCGGGCTTGCCGCAAGAGTTCGTCCAGCGCGGCATCGGGCATGTGCGGGTGCGCCGCCAGCGCCGAATGCGCCGAGGCCATGGCCGTGGGCACCGCCATCGACATGGCGCAGGGGCAGCTCATGACCAGCAGCGCCACCATCACCGGGATGCTGTGCGCGGGATCGACATAGGCCCAGGCGGCCGCCGCGGCAAGCGCAAGCGCCACCTGCGCCAGGACGAAGCGCGAGGCCAGGCGGTCGGCGCGGGCGCCCAGGTCCAGGCGCTGGGCCTCGACCCGCTGGTGCCGCTGCCCGCCTGCCGCGCCGAAGGACTGGCGCGCGCAGAGTTCGAGATATCGTGCGGTCAGCAGGAACGCCACGAACATCGTCACGGAATCGAAATAGACTTCGCCGCGCCCCGTCCAGGTGGCGTGCACGCTGGGGATGAAGGCCGCGACGATGCCAAGCGCCACCGGCACGTCCATGCCGGCGCGGCCGTGGCGCAGGTTGTCGCCGGCGTGGCGCCAGATGGGCCAAGCCGAATACAGCACCACGGGGATGGTCAGCGCGAAGCTGGCCCAGTTCATCAGCACGATGGCCCAGTCCAGCGTTTCCAGGGCGTCCGCGGGCATGCTGTCGTGCCGCAGGTAGCCGGGCCACGCGAACATCATGACCTGCATCATGGCCAGCCAGGCAAGCGACAGGCGCACCAGCGCGTGGCGGCGCTGCTGGCGATCGGCATCAGACAGGCAGGCAGGGACGGCGAAGATCGATTTTGCTCGCATGCGCCGATGGTAACCAGCCCCCTTAAGGGGCGCCTTGATCTGGATCAAGGCGCTTTCCGCGCCTTGCCGCTGGGGGTGCCGGGCGGCCGAAGCCGCCCGCCGCGTCAGGGGCGTTGCTGGCGCAGCACGTCCACCACGGCGCGCATCAGGGCGGCCAGTTCGTCGTCGGCAATGGTCAACGCCGGCGTCAGGTAGACGACGTTGCCGAACGGGCGGACCCAGACGCCGGCCTCGACCAGCCGGCGCTTGAGGGCTTCGCGGTCAGCGATGCCGTCCAGTTCCACCACGCCGATGGCGCCCAGCACGCGCACGTCGCGCACCCAGGGCAAGTCGCGACAGGGCTCCAGGCCGGCGGCCAGCGCCGTCGACAGGTTTTGCGCCTGCGCCAGCCGGGGCTCGGACTCGAACAGGTCCAATGAGGCATTGGCGGCCGCGCAGGCGAGCGCGTTGCCCATGAAGGTGGGGCCGTGCATCAGCGCGTGCGCCGGGTCATCGGACCAGAACGCCTCGAACACCCGGTTGCTGGCCACCGTGGCGGCCAGGGGCAGCGTGCCGCCCGTCAGCGCTTTGGACAAGGTGATGATGTCGGGCCGGATACCGGCCTGCTCGAATGCGAACATCGTGCCCGTGCGCCCGAACCCGGTGAAGATCTCGTCAAAGATCAGCAAGAGCCCGTGGCGGTCCGCCAGCCGGCGCAGACGGCGCAGCACTTCCGGATCATGCAGCAGCATGCCGCCCGCCCCCTGCACCAGGGGTTCGACGAGGATGCCGGCCAGTTGCGGGCCGCGCGTCTCCAGGAATTGGTCCAGCGCCGCCATCGAGGCCTCGTCGCGCGGCAGGTCGACGATGTCATGCTCGGCCAGCATGCCGCGGAACAGGCTGTGCATGCCCTCGTCCGGGTCGCACACGGCCATGGTGCCGAACGTGTCGCCGTGATAGCCGCCGCGAAACGCCAGGAAGCGGCTGCGGCCACGTTCGCCCTGGTTCAACCAGAACTGCACGGCCATCTTCATGGCGACTTCCACCGCCACCGAGCCCGAATCGGTATAGAAGACCCGGTCCAGCCCCGGGCCCAGCAATCCGGCCAGCCGGCGCGCCAGGTTCAGGGCGGGTTCGTGGGTCAGCCCGCCGAACATCACGTGCGGCATGGCCTCCAGCTGCCCGCGCACCGCCTGGGCGATGTGCGGGTGGTTGTAGCCATGGCAAGCCGTCCACCAGGACGCCACGCCGTCGATCAGGCTGCGCCCGTCGGCCAGTTCCAGCCGGCTGCCGTGGCTGCGCACGACCGGCAGCGGCGGCGTGGCCGTCTTCATTTGGGCATAGGGAAGCCAGATATGAGGCTGGCCCTGGGCCACCCAGTCGGGCGTGTGCATGATTGAACTCCGCAAAAACCGGCGGCGGCCCGGCTATTCCGGGAAGGTTTGTCCCCGAAAAGCGCCGCGCGCGCCTCCACTACAATGGCCCGCATTCTACGGCCTGGCGCGGGCGACCCCTGCGCCCGGCCGCTGCCGGAACGATTGATGTCAAAGCTGGATTCCCTGTTTTCCTCCGAGTTGGCCTTGGCCGACACCCGCCGCGTGCGCCGCCGCCTGCGCACCGCCACGGCGGCGCCGCCCGGCCGGATCGTGCTAAACGGCGCGCCTGTGCTGAATTTTTCCAGCAACGACTACCTGGGCCTGTCCTGGCACCCGCTCTTGATCGAGCGTGCCCGGGAATGGGCGGCCCGCCACGGGGCGGGCGCCCAGGCGTCACGCCTGGTCTGCGGCAACCTGGACCTGCACGAGCAGGTGGAAGCCAAGCTGGCGCGCCTGAAAGGCACCGAGGCCGCGCTCGTGCTGGCCTCTGGCTGGCAGGCCAATGCCGCCGTGCTGCCCGCCTTACTGCGCGCCGCCGCCACCCGGGGCGAGGTCGAGCTGTATGCCGACAAGTTGAACCACGCCAGCCTGCACCATGGTTGCCAGGCGGCCGGCGTGAAGCAGATCCGTTTCCGGCACAACGACCTGGACCACCTGGAGCGTCTGCTTGCAGCCCGGGCCGCAGAGGGGTCGGACAAGCCCGTCTCCCGATTCATCATTACGGAAAGCGTGTTCAGCATGGATGGCGACCGGACCGACGTCGTCCGGCTGGCCGAACTGGCCGATCGCCATCAGGCCTTCGTCTATCTGGACGAAGCCCACGCAACGGGCGTGCTCGGCCCCAACGGCATGGGGCTGGCCGGCTTGGCGCCGGGCCGCATCGACTTGGCGATGGGTACCTTCAGCAAGGCGCTGGGCGGCTTCGGCGCCTACGTGGCGGGATCCCGCGCGCTGTGCGACTACCTGATCAACACGTGCTCGGGATTCATCTACACCACGGCGCTGCCGCCCTCGGTGCTGGGCGCGATGGACGCCGCCCTGGACCTCGTGCCCACACTGGACGCCGAACGCGCCCGGCTGGCGGCGGCCGGCGACCATCTGCGCGCCGCGCTTCAGGGTTTGGGGCTGGACACCGGCGCTTCCTCCACCCAGATCGTGCCTGCCATGGTGGGCGACGAAGGCCGCGCGCTGGCGATGGCCGCCAACCTGGAGCAGCGGGGCCTGCTGGCCGTGGCGATCCGCCCGCCCACCGTGCCCGCCGGCACCAGCCGGCTGCGCGTGACGCTCAGCGCCGCCCACCGCGACGCCGACGTGGCGCAACTGATCGCCGGCTTTGCGGCGGTGCTGGCATGACGGACTTCAGCCCCCTGCCCGTCCGCCCCACGCTGCTGTTCGTCCATGGCTGGGCCTTCGACGCCTCGGTCTGGGCGCCGCTGCGCGCCGAACTGCGCGATTGGCCGCAAGCGGCGGCCGATGCCGGTTACTTCGGGCCGGCGCACCTCCCGACAATCGACGGCCCGGTCATCGCCATCGGCCATTCGATGGGCGTGCTGCGGCTGCTGCGTGGCTTGCCAGCGGATTGCCGCGGACTGGTCTCGATCAACGGCTTCCCGCGCTTTGGCGCCGCGCCGGACTTCGACGCCGGCGTACCGCGCCGCATGCTGGACCGCATGGTCAAGCGCCTGTCGGCCGATCCGACCGCGGTACTGCAAGACTTCCGCCAGCGCTGCGGCGACGCCTCTGCCTTTGGCGAACCGCGGCTGGAAACGCTGGGGCAAGACCTGGAAGCGCTACGCGACGAAGACCAGCGCGGCGCGCTGGCGGCCCTGCCCGTTCCGCTGCTGATCCTGGCAGGCCAGGCGGACCCGATCGTGTCGGCGGCGATGACGCACGCCGCGTTTGGCGGCCGGGCGGAAGACGAACGGCACGACCGGGAACAGGGCGGCCATCTGTTGCCGGTGACGGACGCGTCATGGTGCGCGCGCCATATCGCCGCGTTCATCACCCGATCGACTCAGGCGGCCTGATTGCCTGGCCTGACTGCACGCACCATGACGCAAGCCCCACGCAAGCCGCAAGTCGCCGCCCGTTTCGGCGCGGCCGCCCACCGCTACGAAGACCATGCGCCCGTCCAGCGCATCACGGCCGAACGCCTGGCCGGCGATATCGCCCGGCTGCGCCTGCCCCCACGCCCCCGCATCCTGGAGATCGGCTGCGGCACCGGCTTGCTGACCCAGGCGCTGGCCCGCCGGCTGGGGCCGGCCGACTGGACGGTCACCGACATCTCGCCGGCGATGCTCGCCGCCTCGCAGCGGGGCCCAGCGCTGCCGGGCACGGCAAGGTTCCAGGTGCTGGACGGCGAATACCCCCATGGTCTTGCAGGCCCCTACGACCTGATCTGCTCCAGCCTGGCCGTCCAATGGTTCACGGACCTGAACGCCGGCCTGGGCCGGCTGGCCGCGCTATTGGCGCCGGGCGGACATCTGGCCGTCGCGACGCTGGCCGACGGCACCTTCGGCGAATGGCGGGCCGCCCATCACGCCACGGGCCTCGTGGCAGCCACGCCACACTACCCTGCCCGCGCCGCCATCCGTCCGGCCATGGGCAATTTGGCCGGTAGCGTCCACAGCGAACGGCTGATACATAATCATCCTGACGGCCTGGCTTTCCTGAAGGGCCTGAAAGGCATCGGCGCCACCACGCCCGCGCCCGGGCGGCCGCCGCTCAGCGCGGCGGCACTGCGCCGCGTGCTGGCGGCATTTGACGAACAAGGAGCCACGGTGACGTATCACCTGGCCTACGGTATGTGGAAAAAAACGACTCAACGCCCCGCCGGGGTTTTCGTGACCGGCACGGACACCGGCATCGGCAAGACATTGGTGTCCGCCATCCTGGCGCGCGCCTGGAACGCCGACTACTGGAAGCCGGTGCAAACCGGCGTGTCCGAAGAACCCGGCGACACCGACACCGTGGCGCAGCTGGCCCAGTTGCCGCCCGAACGCCTGCATTTGCCGGCCTATGTGCTGCAAGCGCCACTGTCGCCCTGGGCCGCCGCCACGCTGGAAGACACCGTGGTCGACGCGACCACCATCGTGCCGCCGACGACCGACGCCCCCTTGATCGTGGAAGGCGCGGGCGGCCTGTACGTGCCCATTGACGACACGCACATGATGATCGACCTGATCGCCCGTCTGGACATGCCGGTGGTGCTGGCCGCGCGCAGCGGCCTGGGCACCATCAACCACACGTTGCTGAGCCTGGAAGCGCTCAAGCGCCGCGGCATCCCCGTCCTGGGCGTCGTCATGAGCGGCCCGCTGTCGGCGGGCAACAAGGAAGCCATTGAACGCTTCGGCGACGTGCGCGTGCTGGCCGAAATCCCGCCCCTGTCCAAAGTGGACGCCGCCGCCGTCGACGCGCTGGCGCGGACCATCCCTGCGCTGGACGAATGCCTGGCGGCATTGGGCGGCGCGCCGGCGGTGACGGGTTAGACGTCGGGCCTCATCCCAGCGCTCCCCGTTCCCGCAACGCCGCCACCCGTTCTGCCGATATCCCCGCCTCCGCCAGCACCGCTTCGCTATGTTCTCCGAAGGCGGGCGCGGCGCGGGGGGCTTCCGTCTGGCTACGGCCGAACTTGATGGCCTGGGCGAATCCGCGATAGCTGCCCACCACGGGATGCGTGAACGTCGTGACCATGTTTTCGGCCTGCACTTGCGGGAAGTCGAACATGTCTTCTACGCCGCGCGCGGCGGCGCAAGGCACCTCTTCGCCGAACCAGGCTTCCCATTCCAGCGCCGTGCGCGCGCGCAGCGCGGCGTGCAGGCGGGGCACGATCTCGTCGCGGTGTTCAGCGCGTTTGCGCACCGAGTCATAGCGGTCGTCGGCGGCAAGCTCGGGCAGGCCGGTCTTGGCGCACAGCGCCTGCCAGAAATGCGGCGTATTGGCCGAGATGTACAGATACCCCTCTCCGGTGGGATGGATGCCCGTGATGCCGCCCGAGCGCATGTCGCGCCCGATGTCGCGCGGTTCGCCTTCGGCCCAGACCAGTCTTGCCGACTGCAAGGCCAGCGCGCTGCGCAACAGCGATACGCCCACGAACTGGCCGCGACCGCTGCGTTCGCGCTCATACAGCGCGGACGCCACGCCCGCCGCCACCATGGACGAGGCATAGTAGTCCACCACCGATCCGTACAGGATCTCGGGCGGCCCCTCGGCCTTGCCCTGCAGGGCGCACATGCCCGTCATCGTCTGCAGCACCTGGTCGTAGCCCGCCTTGTCCTTCAACGGACCCGTTTCGCCATAGCCCGTGACGGCGCAGTAAATCAGGCGCGCGTTGATCTCGGCCAATTGCTCATAGGCGATGCCCAGGCGTGCCGGCACGCTGGGCCGGAAGTTGTGCACCAGCACGTCCGCCTGGCTCGCCAGTTCATGCAGCACGGCTAGCGCTTGCGGGGTCTTCAGGTCCAGGACCAGTCCGCGTTTGCCGCGGTTCACGCCCAGGAAAGCGCGGCTCTCGGCCGCCAGCGTGGACGGGTACTTGCGCAGGTTGTCGCCGCCGGGAGGCTCGACCTTGATGACGTCGGCCCCCTGATCTGCCAGCAGCGCGCAGCCGTAGGGCCCGGCGATGTAGGCGCTGAGGTCCAGCACGCGCACGCCTGCCAGCGGCCCGCCCGTCGATTGCATGGCGGAGCCCATCATGGCGCCTCCGCCGCATTGGCGGTGTTCGCGGCATCGGCGAGGCCCAGCTCGGCCGCGGCGCGCAACACCGCTTCCGCGCGGCGCAGGAACGGCCCGTCGATCATCCGGCCGTCCACCACGAATGCCGCCACGCCCTTGGCCGATGCTTGCCGCGCGGCCTGCACCACGCGGCCCGCATGCGCAATCTCGTCATCGGTCGGACGGAACGCCGCGTTGGCCAGCGGCACCTGGCGCGGATGGATGCAGCTTTTGCCGAGATACCCCAGGCTGCGGGCCAGTTCCGCCTCGGCGCGGTAGCCGGCTTCGTCCTCGATATTGGCGAAGGCGGAGTCATAGGCGAACACGCCTGCCTCGGCCGCCGCCAGGCGCAACGCGAACATGGCCTGCTGCACCGCCACCGGCGCGCGGCGGGCGATGCCCGCGGGTTCGAAGAGATCGCCCAACCCCAACTGCAAGCCCGCCACGCTGGGATGCGCCGCCGCCAGGCGGGCCGCCCGGCGCAGCGCGCGCGGCGACTCGATGTTCAGCAGCAGCCCGACCGGTTCGTCCACGCCGTTGGCGCGGCGCGCCTGTTCGACCGCGCTGGCCGCCGCCACGACGTCGGCCTCGCGCTCCGCCTTGGGCAGGTTCACCAGATGCAATCCCGGCCGCACCACGGCCTGCACGTCCGCATGGAAATGCCCGGAATCCAGCGCATTGACGCGCACGATCAGCGTCTTGCCGGACGCGGCGGCTTCGGGCGCGGCCAGCATGCGGCCCAGATGGCCGCGTGCTTCGTCCTTGCGCGACGGCGCTACCGCGTCTTCCAGGTCGAAGGACAAGGCGTCGGCGGCGCCCGCCAGCGCCTTGGCGAACAACTCGGGGCGCGATCCGGGTACGAACAGTTTGCTTCTCATGCTTGCACTCAGGGAAAGAGGGGTTGTTGCGGGCCGGCGCTTACTGGATGGAGATGTTGCGGTCGCGGGCCACCTGCTTCCACTTGGCGGCATCGGCCTCGACCAGTTCAGTGAATTGCGGCACGGTCAGCGCGGACGGCACCGCGCTTTCTTCGGCAAACATGGCGCGCATCTTCTCGTCGTTGACGATGCCGCGGATCTCGGCGTTCAGCTTGTCGACCAGGGGAGCGGGGGTTCCCGCCGGCGCCAGCACCCCCCACCACAGCTCCACCGAATAGCCGGGCTGGCCCTCACCGATGGTGGGCAGCGCCGGATAGAACTGCGACCGTTCGGGCGAGGTCACGGCCAGCACGCGAAGCTTGCCGCCCTTGAGCAGCGAAGCGGTGGACGCGAAGCTGCCGATCACGAAATCGACCCGGCCGCCGGCCAGGTCGTTCAACGCGTGCGACATGCCCTTGTAGGGCACGTGCGTAAACGATGTCTTCTCGCCCCCGGCCAGGATTTCGCTGGCCATCTGGTTGACCGAGCCCAGGCCGGCGCTGCCGTAGGTCAGCTTGCCGGGCTCCTTGCGGCCAGCCGCCAGCAGCTCGGCCATGGACGTGTAGGGCGAGTCCTTGCCCACGACCAGCGCCATCGGGCTGCGCGCCAGCATCGCCACCGGCGCGAAGCTGCGCACCACGTCGTACTTCAGGTTGGTCTGGACGGCGGCATTGGTCGTGAGCGTGGACGAAGACAGCATCAGCACGGAACCGTCCTTGGGCGCGCGGGCCACGTACTCGGCACCGATCGCGCCGCCCGCGCCGGGCCGGTTTTCGACGATGACCGTGGTGGACAGACGCGCGCCCAGCTTTTCAGCCAACACGCGGGCGAACACGTCGTTGCTGCCGCCCGGCGGGAACGGCACGACCATCGTGATGGTCGCCGGCACGGCGGGCGCCGCCTGCGCCGCGGCCATGCCGGGCGCGCCCAGCGCCGCGGTCAGGGCCAGGGCGGGCAATAAGGCGGCACGCAGGCCGGCAAGGGTCTTCGTCATGGGAGGTCTCCTCGGTTGCGGTCCGGCTGGCGTCTGGCGCCCGCGCTCCTGCCGCTTGTCGTTTTGTCTGAAGCGAATACTAGGCCGCGCGCCTGGTGATATAAAGCGAGGATTCTTAAAACACTACGTGAGGATTTCTGATGAAGATCGAATCTTTCCGTACGCTCAACGCCGTGTTGCGGGGCGGCAGCTTCGCGGCGGGCGCCGCGGACATGAACCTGTCGCCCAGCGCCGTCAGCCTGCAGATGAAGCAGATGGAGGCGTATTTCGGACAGCCCTTGTTCGACCGCTCCGCGTTGCAAGTGCGGCCCAACGCCTTTGCGGCGGAAGTCGATGCCGTCCTGCAGGAGGCGCTGGCGCGCCTGGACGAACTGCGCCGGCGCAGCACGCCCGCGGTCGAAGGCCGGGTCCGGCTGGGCACCATCGAGCCCCTGCAAGTGACGCTGCTGCCCCCGCTGCTGCGCAAGCTGCGCGAACGCTATCCCCTGCTGGACGTGCGGCTGGTGCGGGGACGCGCCACGGAGCTGACCGAAAAACTGAAGAAGGGCGAGATCGACGCCGCCATCATCACGCAGCCCGAAACCGGCGGGTCCAGCCGCCTGGCCTGGACGCCGCTGTTCAGGGAAACCCTGGTGTTGATCGCACCGCCCGATTCACACGCGACGCGCGTTGCCGACCTGTTCCAACAGTACGAATGGATCCGCTTCGACAAGACCACCATCGGCGGCCGGCTGGCGGCGCGTTATGTCGCGCAGCATGCTCCGCACGCGCGCTGCCGCATCGAAATGCAATCGCTGGCGGCGCTGACGGCGCTGGTTTCCGCCGGGCTGGGCGTATGCGTGCTGCCCGAGCCGGGCCCGAACCTGCTGAACGTGCATCCGGTGCGCGTGTTGCCGCTGGGCAAGCAGGCGCCCTACCGTCAGATCTCGTTCGTATGCCGGCTGACGGACCAGGACAACCGGCTGGTGCAGGCGCTATTGGAAGGCGCGCGTCCGTAACGTGCAAAACGCCGACGGCGCGGCCGAATTCAGGCGCCGCCTTCCAACCGAGCCATGTCGATGAACGCCCGCAACGCCGACGACACGCGGCGCTGCCGCGGGTAATACAGCATGAAGCCTTGGAACGGCGGGCACCAGTCGTCCAGCAGCCGCACCAGCCGGCCCGATGCCACGAGCTCGTTCACGTAGTATTCCGGCACGCTGCCGATCCCGATGCCATCGACCGCGGCGCGCACCTCGGCATGCACGTCGCTTAGCGCGATGCGGCCCGTGACGTCTACCTCGATCGCCACGCCGTCTTTCTCGAATTCCCATTTGTAGAAACGGCCGCTGGCAAAGCGGTAGCGCACGCATTCGTGCCGCATCAGGTCGTGGGGGTGGCGAGGAATCTCGCGCCCTTGCAGATACGCGGGCGACGCCACTACCGCGGCGCGCAGACTGGGGCCGATGGGCACGGCCACCATGTCTTCCGGCACGGCTTCCAGCAGCCGCACGCCGGCGTCGAAGCCCGATGCGACGATATCGACAAAGCTGTCGTCTTCACCGATTTCCAGCCGGATGTCCGGGTAGGCTGCCAGGAAACGCGCGGCAAACGGCATCAGCAGCATGTAGGACGCCGCGCGCGACGTGTTGATGCGCAACGTGCCGGAGGCCGCCCCGCGGAAGTGGTTCATTTCCTCGAGCGCGTCGCCCAGGTCGCTCAGCACCGGCAGCAGGCGCTCGGCCAGGCGCTGGCCGGCGTCGGTCAGCGCCACGCTGCGCGTGGTGCGGTTGAAGAGATTCACCCCCAGCCGCTCCTCCAGGCTGCGGATGGCGTAGCTGACCGCCGAGGTCGACAAACCCAGTTCCTCGCCGGCGCGGCGGAAACTGCTGTGACGGGCCACGGCGGAAAATGCGGCCAGGTGCGACAGGTTATCGGGCAGCACGATTATGCGAATCCTTCGAATAAAGCATGCGGAAATTCTAGCTTGATCCCTCGGTTTCGCCGGAATATTGTGAACGCCTGCTCAACAGAATTTATTCGAGACCGTCATGATCCAAGCCCGAGGCTACGCCGCCCACAGCACCGATACCCCCCTGGTTCCGTTCAGTTTCACCCGGCGCGAACCCGGCGACGACGATGTGCTGATCGAGATCCTCTACAGCGGCATCTGCCATTCCGACCTGCACCAGGCGCGCGGCGATTGGGGCAACTCCGTCTATCCGATGGTGCCGGGCCACGAAATCGTCGGCCGCGTCACCCAGGTGGGCAAGAACGTCACCAGGTTCAAGGCGGGCGACTACGCCGGCGTCGGCTGCATGGTCGACTCCTGCCTGCACTGCAAGGCCTGCCGCCTCAACCTGGAGCAATACTGCGAAGAAGGCGCCACGCTGACCTACAACGACCACGAACGCGGCAGCGACCAGCTGACCTTCGGCGGCTACTCGGACCGCATCGTCGTGCGCGAACACTTCGTCGTGAAAGTGTCCGACACGCTGGACCTGAAGGCCGTCGCTCCGCTGCTTTGCGCCGGCATCACCACCTATTCCCCGCTGCGCTATTGGAAGGTGGGCCCGGGCCAGAAAGTGGGCGTCATCGGCCTGGGCGGCCTGGGGCACATGGGCGTGAAATTCGCCCGCGCGCTCGGCGCGCACGTCGTGATGATCACGACGTCGGCCGACAAGGGGCGTGACGCCAAGCGCCTGGGCGCCGATGAAGTGCTGGTCTCGCGCGACCCCGAGGCCATGGCCGCGCACGCCGGCACGTTCGACTTCCTCTTGAACACCGTCCCCGTCAGCCACGACGTGAACCCGTACATGGCGTTGCTGGGCTTGAACGGCACGATGGCGCTGGTGGGCGCGCTGACGCCGCTGGACCCGATCCCGGGCTCGAACCTGATCATGGGCCGCAAGTCGCTGGCGGGTTCCGCCATCGGCGGCATGGAAGAAACGCAAGAGATGATGGACTTCTGCGCCGAACACGGCATCGTCAGCGATGTGGAGATCGTGCCGATCCAGTCGGTCAACGACGCCTACGAACGACTGTTGAAGAACGACGTGAAATACCGCTTCGTGATCGACATGGCGTCGCTGGCCGCGGAGCCGGCCGCTGCCTGACCGGACGCCGCGCCGGCGCGGCGCCCTGCCGCGCCGGATGCGATTTCGGGGCCGGGGCCGTTACGGATGCAAACAAAAAATAATCCCGATCGTCCGGCCCGCCCCACCGCGCCGGCGGTTGGTATCCATCCGCGCAAACGTAACGACTTCAGGTTGAGGGTTCACTTGAACTCTGCGTCCTTGCATGATGGCGCCTACGCCCAAAGGCCACATCCTGCCCGGGATTCCCCCGCTCGCCCCGAGATCCGTCCCCCTCGATTCCCCGGCGCGCGACGCGCCCATGCATGCTGCGCGCGGCCTTGACCACTAACACGGCAGGGGGATAGATTTCCGCCACTAATGCAGTTCGATTCGCAGGTAGCAGGACAAGCAGGGATTGAATTCCGTTGTTCCTTATTTGCAGGAGAACTGGCATGGTCACCAGAAAGCCTCGTCCTGCCTCCGCGGCGGGCACGGCAACCCGACGCCAGACGGCAACAGCTGGCGCGTCCGCACTGGGCGGCGGCATCGTCCGGATCCCGCCCGGCATACCGAGCCTCAACCCCGACCCCAACCGCAATTTCTTCGACGGCTCGCGTCCCGGCCAGCCCGTGCTGCGCCCTGCCGATCTCCTGGCGCTGCGGATAGAGCTGCGCAACCTGAGCGTAACGCCCGGCCAGCCGCCGAGGTTGAAGAAGCGCGGCAGCGGCGCAGCGACGTTGATCGTGCACTTTCCGCCGCAGTCGATTGCCGAAGAAACGTTCTTCGCCACCGCCTCGCCGGGCACCTCCAATCGGCCGCCCCCGCGCGACGGCACGCCGGACAAGCCCGAACCCGCAGGCGGCGGCGAAGAAGCGCCATCCAAGCCGCCGGTGCGCGCGCGGATGGCGGGCGAATCCCGCCTGGCGTTCACGGTCCCCGACGGCTTTGACGTGCCGTACACGCTGGAGGGCGTGCTGGCCGCGATAGAGTCGCTGCCCCTTGCCGTGCCGTCCAATGCGCGCGCCCCCACACCCAGCGCCCCCCGCCCGGTCTTCAGCCTGCGCGACCTGCTGGACAAGCCCTTCAACAAACGCGTCGCCAAACTCCCCCCCGCGCAACGCGCCGCGCTGGCCAGCTTCGCCTTGCGCAACCTGCGCCTGGCGATGCAGCCCGGCGCGCCGGCCGCGGCATTGCTGTTGCGGCAGGCCAGCGGCAGTCCAGGACTGCGCGCATTGCGCCTGCCCTCGGCAGCGACCGCCTCCGCCGCGATACGCGCGGGCAGTATCGCCATCCCCGCACCGCGCGGGCCTCGACCCGCCTTGCCAGGCCCGCAACAAACCGCGATCGAGCTGCCCTGGCGGCTGATTCTCAGCCCGTATGCGCAAGAGCGCTGGCGCCACGCCAAAGCGCCCGCCACCTCGCCCGATACCCTTCACACCGAGCTCTGGCATTCGCGCCTGCTGGCTCCGCCGTCGCCAGACCCCGACATCGAACCGCCGGGCGCCGACGCAGCGCGCACCGTCCGCGCCGTCTGGGCGCTATCGGGGGAAGGCTCGGAAAAGCCCATGCAGGCTCCCTACCCCGTGCCCATGGACACGTCCCTGCCCCGGCCGGGCACCATTCCATTTCGCATGCCGATGGACGATTTCGACCGTTTCCAGATCGCGCACCTGTCGTCGAACTTCTCGGTTGCCGACTACACGCCCCAAGCAATCGACACCCGGCTGCTGATGCTGTCTTCGCTGGGCGCCTGGCTGGACTCGCGCGGCAACTGGGACGCGCCGGGCCTGTCCGTGGAGGAATGGACGCATCGGGGCGCCATGGGCCGGGACCATTATGTGCGCGTGGTCTACAAAGGGCTGCTGTATCCATTCGGCCATCGCGCATCGCTGATCAAGGTCAGTGAACGCAAATTCCATCACGACCGGACCGGCAACCCCGCCTATCTGCGCCAGCGGCTGTTCATCATCGTACGCGAACGCGAACGCGTGTACGCCGACCCGGCCTACACCACGCAAGCCGGCGGCCGCACCGTCTTCCTGCACAGGCAGATGCCCTTGACCAGCGTGCGCATTTTGACGACGGTCACACCCAGCCTGGATTCGCCCGAGGCGGCCGACAGCTCGGTCGACAAGCAATTGCTGTTTTGGCCATACGTGAACCAGACGCCCTTCCGGTTTGCGTGCTCGGCCACGGACATCGACGGCCGCACCGTGCAGTTCGACCTGCCCATGATCTTCATGGACGGCGGCTATGCTTGTCCCCGCACGCAGACCGGACGTTGGCTGACCCCGCTTTACGACAAAGCCGAAGCGTTTGCGGCACTCGCGCAAAAAGCCTGGCGCAGTGCGCCGCAAACCATGCGCCAAGCGCCGATGCGGCAGCAGCAAATCACGCTGGCGCCCAGCGTAAAGGCCGGCGACACCGCCGCGCAAGCGGAGTGGCTGGAGTTCGATGCCGTGGTCGACCCCGGCAACGCGCAACTGCGCGCGTACAGCGACAATCTGAACGGCCCCGTCTTCTATCCGCACGTCCGGCGCGCGGCGTTGCGCATTGCGGCACTGGCCAAATTGACCGGCAGCACCAAGACCAGCACGCTCAGCTGGAACGCCTATTACCTGGCGAACGGTTTCGATGCGGGCAACGCCGGCCAGGTCTTCGGCGATATCGACGCGGAGCCGGGTCTCGAAGGCGGCGCATCATTGGATTTCTCGGCCCAGGGCGACCGGGCCGGCGGATTCGTCCAGCCGAATCTGCGCCCCAGCGCCCTGTCCCGGCTGGCAGGGCCGGTCAGCGGCAACGCGGACGAATTCCTCGGCGGCACCTTCAATGCCGCGCAAGCCTTCTCCCCCGGCACGGGCGGGCTGCCCTTGCCCTTGCTGTTCGGCTGCATCCCGCTGGGAGAAGTGATCAGCACCGTCACCGACGTGGCGGGGCAAGCGGACAAGGTGCCGCGCTTCGTCGCTGAAGCCTGCTCACAACTGGAAAGCCTCATCAACGACGCCGGCAGGCTGTACGGGCTGGTCGCGGGCCTGGCGCAGGATCCGGGCCGCATCGGCCAAGGCGCGCTGACGGCCCTGCGCGGCACGCTGGCGGATTTGCAGGCGCAGGCGCAAGCCTACGCCGGGCCCCTGGTGCAGGATGCGCGCATGCGCGTGGATCAACTGAAGGCGGCGCTTGACGCGGTGGCCGCGCAGGCGGCCTTGCTTGCGGACCAGTCGTTCGACACGACGCCGTCGCTGCCCGGATTGCCAGGCGCGCTGGCCGCCGCGCAGGCGGCGGTCGACGCCTTGCGCGCGGCGACGCAGCCGCCGGCAGGCGGTCCGTCATTGCCGTCGGGATATCGCCAATCGCTGCTGCAGGCAGCGAATGTCGGCGAGGGCCTTATCACCGCGCTGGGGGTGGTGCCCGCGCTCCTGACGCAAGGCAAAGCCCTCTACGATGCGCTGCACGCTCTGGTGGGCGACCCTGATCAGTTGGGCGCGATCCTCTCGGATGCCGCCACGCTCGCGCCGCGGCTGCAGGCCATCTCCGCGGCGGCGAAAGCGCTGGCCGCCACCGTCGCGGGGTCGGCCTTGCTGGACGGCGCGCCGCGGCAGTTGTTGTCCACCGCCTTGCAGGCGCTAACGACTGCCGTCGACGCCGTGCTGGCCAGTACCGAACTGCTGGCCATGCTGACGGGCGACGAACTGACGTTGCGCTTCGACTGGAATCCGCTGATCAAGAACTGGGCGTTGGAGCCCGGCGGGCCGCCGCTGTTTCGCGCCAACGATCCCCAGGGGTTTCGCGTGGCTGTCGAAGCCAAGGTGCGCAAGAACGGGCAAAGCGCGCCGAGACTGTCTGTTGTCTGCTCGCTCAAGAGTTTCGATCTGGTGCTGATCGCTCCCGCCAGCTTCATGGAACTGAACTTCGAGAAGATCGAGTTCCGTGTCGACACCGCGTCGAAGATGGACGTGGACGTGGTGCTGACCGACATCAAATTCGTCGGGCCGCTGTCCTTCGTGGAGACCTTGCGCGACCTGATCCCGCTGGACGGCTTTTCCGACCCGCCGCATCTGGACATCACGCCGCAGGGGATCGACGCCGGCTACAACGTCGCGCTGCCAGCGATCGCCATCGGCGTCTTCAACCTGTCCAACTTGAGCCTGGGCGCGGGGTTCACCGTGCCGTTCATCGGCCAGCCCCTGTCGGTCCGCTTCAACTTCTGCACGCGCGAACAACCCTTCAATCTGTCGGTATGCCTGTTCGGCGGTGGCGGATTCTTCGGCGTCACGCTGGACCCCAAGGGGGTTCAGATCATGGAGGCCGCCTTCGAGTTCGGCGCCAGCGTTTCGGTGAACCTGGGCGTGGCCTCCGGCGGCGTGCATGTCATGGCGGGCATCTACTTCCGCATGGAAAAGAACGCCTGCTCGCTGGCCGGCTACTTCCGCATGGGCGGTTACGTCAGTGTGCTGGGCCTTGTCAGCGTCTCCATCGAGCTGTATCTGGAACTGCGCTACGAATTCGAAAGCGGCAAGTGCGCCGGACGCGCCACCCTGACCATCGAGATCGAGATCTTCATGTTCTCGAAAAGCGTCCAGATCAGTTGCGAACGCAAGTTTGCCGGCGCCAATGGCGATCCGGGCTTCCGCGACCTGATGGGTCCGAACCCTGAACTGCCATTGGACGAAGAACTGGCGCTGATCAGCACGACCAGCCGCTACGCCTGGCGTGAATACGCCGAAGCCTTTGCCTGAGGATTTCCCCATGGCCAAGCAGACCCTTCTATGGACCGTCATTCCGAACGGGCGCGTGCCCGACGGCGAGTTCGCCGGACAACTGCGGGTATCCGTCGTGGCGTCGCCGAGGCTGACGCCGGAAACCGCCGCCGAGCAGGAACTGGGCGCCTTCGCGGATTGGGCCGATTGGCCCGCGACGCTCGGCGGCCTCGGGTTTGTCCTGAACACCGGCGCCGACAAGATCGACCTGCAGGTCCTGCCGCAAGCGGACTCGGCGCTGTGGATGCGGCTGCTGCCGAAGACCACGCCGGTGACGGGCTTCGAGTTCCGCGACATGAGCCAGGTCAATCTGCTGTCGTATTCCGTGGCGGGCGTACTCGGTCTGGTCCGCGAACACTACGGACGCCTGGCGGTGGAATCCACTACCACGCATCCCACGCTGCTTCCCTGGCGCAACGCCCATCCCGCGTTGCGGACCTTTCTGACCGCCTGCGGCACCCCTGTCCGGGAACGGGACGACGGCGAGAATTTCAAGAACACGGGATTCGATCGGTTCTTCGACGAGCGCGGCGGCGGCATTGAACGCGTGTTGCGGGAGCTGGTGTACGGCAAGCGCAGTGTCTACCCGGGCCAGACGGCCGGCCCCGGCGCAGACGCCGACGGCAACGCCCGACCCGGCCCGACATTTCCCTTGCGCGCCTTGCCCGGCAGATGGCAGGACCGGAACCACCAGGGCGTGGATGAAAGCCTGATGGAGAACTGGCGCACGCAAGGCGAGTACACGCTGTTCCAGGCGAACCGCTTCTATCGTCGCGATCCGCCCACCGCCAAGCAACGCGAAATCTTGCGCCCGGACGGCAAGCACGTGCCGCCCGCGCCGAAGCAGCCGGACATGGATTTTCATGCCATCGTCGCGTCATATGGCGAGTACCCCGCTTTGCTGCGTCAGCTGGGCCTGGTGATCGATTGCGTGCTGCCGCCGGACTCGCCGCTGGACCAGCGGCTGGCGGCCGGACCTGGCGCCCAAGGCCTCTTTTGGCTGATGCTGCGCGGCGACGGCGCACCGGCTGGCGGCCACACGTTTGCCGCCACGGCGTGGGCCGGCGACGCCGAACGTTTCATCGCCCGCTCGCGCAGTCCGGACCACGAACGCGGCATGCTCAGGCTACGGATGGCCGATGACCGTTGGGACACGCGCGAACCGCGAAATCCGCAGTTCGACGTCTATCAGGTCGACCCGGATGGAGCCGCGCTGAAGACCGTGAATTTCGTGCTGACTGCGCAGAACCTGATCGGCCGCAGCCTGCAACGCGGGGCAGACGGGGAAGTCACCTATACCACCGGCGACAAGCAACCCGTGGCCGCGCTGCGATCTGCCGGCCTGGGCGTGTCACGGCGCGACCGTGCGCGCGAAGTCGCTCAAAACGCGGCGTCGGCGGCCTTGAAAAACGCGGCCCTGTCCGGCGAACCCGGCAGCATCGTGCTCTACACCGAAGACCTGCTGCGCGGCTATCGCGTGGATGTGCAGCCCTATCCGCCCAACGACCCGCAACGTTGGCAATCGCTGTGCCGACGCCATGGCGCGTACCGCTGCACCGACGGCGGTCCGGACCTGACGTTTCCGGACGACGAGGGCTATGTGAAAGGCGCGTCGGCCACCGGTGGCGGCGCCGATCCCGATGACCATTACCTGCACGAATCACTGTTCCGCTGGACCGGTTGGAGCCTGGTCGCCCCGCGTCCCGGGCGCACGCTGCGCGATCGGACCGACCCCGCCAGCGGCGTGCAAGGTGAACATCCCGAATCCGTGCCCGACGCGGCCAGCGCCGGCGGCAATGGCCTGGCCGTGACATTCAGCGCCGTCAAAGGCAGCCTGCCCCGCCTGCGCTATGGCATGCCCTACCGCTTGCGTGCGCGGCTGGTGGACCTGGCCGGCAACAGCCTGGCATGGGACGACCCCTCGCTGGAAAAGGATGGCAACGTCACTCAGCCCGTGACCTACTGGCGCTTCGAACCTGTCGACCCGCCTGCGTTGTCGCACCGCGCCCGCACCAGCGAAGGGGAATCGCTGGAACGCCTGGTGATCCGCAGCAACCGCGGCCAGGATCCCCAGACCTATCTGTCCAGCCCCGACTTCGTGAACGCGTCGGCCGCCTCGACGGATTTCGACTACCGCGCCGTGAACGAACGCCACGTGGTGCCGCCCAAATCATCGCAATTGCAGTGCGAAACGCATGGGCTGTTCGATGCCATGTTCAGCGACGCGGACGGCATCAAGAAGGCCTACGAGATCTCCGCGCGCGACACCGGTACGCTGTTCGACAAACTGCCCGGCGCCGACGTCGAACTGGTGACGCCGGAGGCGTTGGCCGGCGTGGCCACGACCGACCAATTGCCGCCGCGCCCGCCCAGCCCGGACGAACCCACCGGCGAACGGCTGGCTGCCGGCCAGTACGTGATCCATCGCGAAGCCCAGGTACGCACCCCTTACCTGCCGGATGTCGCGGCCTGGGGGATTTCGCTGCGCGCACAACCCGGCCACACCCTGCCCGGCGTCACCGGGCCGATGGTGCTGGGCGAAGGCGCCGTGGTGCTGGCCGCCCCGTCCGGAGAATGGGTGCTGCTGGTGACCTACGCCGGCCAGTGGCCTGATACCGTCGGGCTGCGCATCGCGCTTGCCGAGCGCGCCGCCACGCTGACGGATCCCCCCTGCGCGGAAAGTTATCCAGACGATGGCGCGCCCAAGTGGGACAAGGACAAACGCGTCCTGACCTTCTTCCTGCCCAAGGGAATGATCGCGCGGCTGCGCTATTCCAGCTTTGTGCACCATGGCGTGCTCGACACCTTCGGCCTGTCCGACTGGGTCAGCGGCGACGCCAACCGCAAGGCGCTGCAAATGGCGGCGGTGCTGGGCAATTGCTGGATGCTCACCCCCTACCGCCCGTTGGTCCTGGTCCACGCCACCCAGCAGCCGGTGTGCGAACCCGTGTTGCTGCTGACGGACGAACTGCAACGAGAGCCCGGTGCGCCGTTTGCCGACCTGCAAGCGCGCGTGCGGCTGCACGGGCCCACCACCGGCAAGATCGAAATCGAGGCCGATTGGCAGGAATGGCAGGACGATGTCGCCAAGCCGCGCCCGGAACGCCTGGACGGGCACGGCGTGCTGGCCGAGATTCCGTTGGCCGAGAATTATCCGAACCTCTTCAGCCTGAGCAACGCCGTGGCCGAACAGCTGCAAGGACCCGGCAAGCAGCGCGCTCCCGGCAACCGCCATGAATTCGGCGATACCCGATATCGGCTGATCCGGTACCGGCTGCGCGCCACGACGCGTTTTCGGGAGTACCTGCCGCCTGCGTTGTACGGCCAGACGGACAAGGTCACGCGGCTGGGGCCCATCGCGCAGGGCCCGTTGGTCCTGACGGGCGCCGACACGGACCCGGGCGCCCCGGTGCTGACGCAAAGCGGTGCGGCGCTGAACACCGTCGTGCTCGCCAGCGCGCCACCCGCTGCGCCGAACCTGATGTACGTGTTGCCGACGTTCCGATGGCAGCAAACCGCCAGCGCCGCCAAGCTGGACAGCACCCGCCTTGGCAACGGGCTGCGGGTATGGCTGGAGCGCCCCTGGTTCTCGTCAGGCGACGGCGAGTTGCTGGGCGTGGTGATTTACGGAGACGGCAAGAACTTCACGGATGTTCCCGAAGAGATGACGCCCCTGGTCACGCAATGGGGCATGGACCCGCTATGGGACGCCCCGCCTCCCGCGCACCGGACGCGCGTGGCCGACTTCGCGGCGCGCGTCCTGGACGAAGACGTATTCCTGCAGGAGCTTCCCGCCAGCAAAGTGCGTGTGGTGGGCCACCGGGTCCACTGGGACGACGCGCGCGGGCGGTGGTACTGCGACATTGAATTGGACCCCGGCCGCAGCTACATGCCGTTCGTGCGGCTGGCGCTGGCGCGCTATCAGCCCCACGCCATCGATTCGGCCAAACTCTCGCGGGTGGTGCTGGCCGAATTCGCGCAAGTATTGCCGCGCCGCCGCGCGGTGTTTGAACGGCAGCGCGGCAAGCTGGCCTTCACGCTGCGTGGCGTGGTGCCCGCGCACGGCCCGATGCAATTCCCCATGGAATCGGAATACCTCGGCATTTCCTTTCTTCCGGTGCTGGGTCAGCCCGGGGAAAGCGGCCGCAACCGGATCGAACTCGTGCTGCAGACCCGCGATCCTGCGGTCGACAGCGATCTGGCATGGAGCGACGGCCCCGTGCTGGCCTCGGGTCTGCTCGACCCCGGTGGCAGCAGCAGCAGCAGCAGCACGCCCATTTCCGTGGCCGGCGGGCTTGCCATCCGGTTCCCGCCTGTGCTGCAGGGTCCAAACCTGGGCGAACTGCTGGACCCCGTGATCTGGTCCGCCAGCGCTTCGATTCCCGATCCGGGCGGCAAAGCGGCGCGGATCGCGGTGCGCGAATATGAACGCTATTACACCGACAACGCGGTTGCCGAAAGGCGTGGTGGCACGCTGCGGCAGCGGCGACTCGTGGAAGAACGGCTGGTCTATTCCGTGTTCTTCGACCTGTAGCGGCCAGGGCAAGCGTCGGGGCGAAAAAAAAGGGTGCCCGAAGGCACCCTGAATCCACCCTACAACAGCACCTACAACTGCAACTGCAAATTCCTAATCAAGCGCTCAGGCCGCCTTCTGCGCCTTGCCGTGTTCGAACTGGGCCTCTTCCGTCGAGCCGGTCAGCGCAGTGGTCGAGGACTGGCCGCCTTCGATCGTCTGCGTCACGGCGTCGAAGTAACCGGTGCCCACTTCGCGCTGGTGCTTCACGGCGGTAAAGCCCAGTTCGGCGGCGGCGAATTCCTTCTGCTGCAGTTCCACGAAGGCGCTCATCTGGCGACGCGCATAGCCGTGGGCCAGTTCGAACATGCCATAGTTCAGCGAGTGGAAGCCCGCCAGCGTGATGAACTGGAACTTGTAGCCCATGGCGCCCAGTTCACGCTGGAACTTGGCGATCGTCGCGTCATCCAGGTTCTTCTTCCAGTTGAACGACGGCGAGCAGTTGTACGCCAGCAGCTTGCCCGGGAATTGGCGATGGATGGCGTCCGCGAACTTGCGGGCGTATTCCAGGTTGGGCGTGGACGTTTCGCACCAGATCAAATCGGCGTAAGGCGCATAGGCCAAACCGCGCGAAATCGCCTGGTCGATGCCGGCCTTGGTGCGGAAGAAGCCCTCGACCGTACGTTCGCCGGTGATGAACGGGCGGTCGTTGTCGTCCACGTCGCTGGTGACCAGATCCGCCGCATCGGCGTCGGTACGGGCCAGCAGCAGCGTGGGCGTGCCCATCGTGTCTGCCGCCAGGCGGGCCGACACCAGCTTGGCCACGGCCTCGCGGGTGGGCACCAGCACCTTGCCGCCCATGTGGCCGCACTTCTTCACCGACGCCAACTGGTCTTCGAAGTGCACGCCCGCCGCGCCGGCGTCGATCATGGACTTCATCAGTTCAAAGGCGTTCAGCACGCCGCCGAAACCGGCTTCAGCGTCTGCCACGATGGGCGCGAAGTAGTCGATGTAACCTTCGTCGCCCGGGTTCTTGCCTTCCATCCATTGGATCTGGTCGCAACGGGCAAGCGAGTTGTTGATGCGGCGGACCACTTGCGGCACCGAGTTCGCGGGGTACAGCGACTGGTCGGGATACATTTCGCCGGCCAGGTTGGCGTCGCCGGCGACCTGCCAGCCCGACAGGTAGATCGCCTTCAGGCCGGCCTTGACCTGCTGCATGGCCTGGTTGCCGGTCAGGGCGCCCAGCGAATTCACGAAAGGCTCGCTATGCAGTTGTTCCCACAGACGGGTGGCGCCACGCTGGGCCAGCGTGTGCTGCACGCTGATCGAGCCGCGCAGGCGGATGACATCTTCGGCGCTGTAGTCGCGCTTGATGCCCTGCCAGCGGGAGTTTTCGGCCCAGTCTTTCTGCAAATTGCGGATTTCGGTTTCGCGAGTGCTCATGGTGATGCTCCTGGTCAGTGATGAGAAGACTTCAAAAGATTCGCGTCTTGCATTGCGTGAATCGTTGGACAAAGTCTATGCCTGTGCTGCGGAGCAATGAGGGCTTGTGTCTTATAGAAGATGAAAAATGTTTTTGTTTAAAATCATCCACTTATATTCAACGTTTCGCATTATGGAACGATATTGTCATCTGTGAAATGGGCGCTCGTTGCACAGCAGCAGGAACTTTCACATGACGGGACTTACATTTCACAATACGAAAAATCGCTGCTTTTCGGACCGCCTACAATGCCCCCATTCCCGCTGATTCCCTGATTCCGCCATGACCCTGTCTCACGGCCCGCTGGGCCAGAGCGTGGCCTACGCCTCGCAATACGATCCTTCGCTGCTTTTCCCCATCGCGCGTTCGCACAACCGCGCGGCGCTCAATCTGAACGCCGGCAACCTGCCCTTCACGGGCGTGGACCTGTGGAATGCCTACGAACTCTCGTGGCTGGACGCCAAAGGCAAGCCGCGCGTCGCCATGGCCACCTTCTCGGTGCCGGCCGACAGCCCCAACATCATCGAGTCCAAGTCGTTCAAGCTCTACCTGAACTCGTTCAATCAGACCCGCCTGGTCAATTCGGCCGCGCTGCGGGGCCGCCTCGAACGCGACCTGAGCGCCGCCGCCGGCGCGCCTGTGGGCCTGGACTTCTTCCTGCCGCAGCGCTTTTCCGAATTGCGCATGGGGGAGATGGACGGCATCTATATCGACAAGCTGGATATCGAGATCGATACCTACGAACCGGCGCCGCAAGTGCTGCGCACCCGCCCCGGGGACGTGGTCGAAGAAACGCTGGCTTCGCGCCTGCTGAAGTCCAACTGCCCGGTCACCGGGCAGCCTGACTGGGCCAGTGTGCAGATCCGCTACCGCGGCGCGCCCATCGACCGCGAATCGTTGCTGCGCTATGTCGTGTCGTTCCGCCAGCACGCGGAATTCCACGAGCACTGCGTCGAACGCATCTTCAGCGACATCATGCAGGCTTGCGCGCCCGAGCAATTGACGGTCTATGCGCGCTACACGCGCCGCGGCGGGCTGGATATCAACCCGTGGCGCAGCAATTTCGAAACCGCGCCCCCGGCGGACGTACGCACCGTCCGCCAGTAAGCGCGCCAGGCCCCGCCCGCCCTACTTCATGAAGGGTTCGGGCCGGGGCGTGCCGTCTTCGGACGGCGGCAGCACCGGATACTGGATCACCGGCTGGTCGCCGGTCAACGTCTTCAGGAACGCGACGATGTCCGCGTTCTCTTCCGGCGTGAACTTGCGGCCCAGTTGCAGCCGGCCCATCACATCCACGGCTTGCGTCAGCGTGGCGGCCTCGCCGTCATGGAAGTACGGATAGGTCAACGCCACGTTGCGCAGCGTCGGGACCTTGAAGTTGAAGCGGTCGGCGTCCTTGCCCGTCACGCCGGCGCGGCCCTCGGCCTTGTTGTCGGTCTTGTAGGGCTCGATCAGCCCCATCTTCTGGAACGAATTGCCGCCCACCGCCACGCCGTTGTGGCAGGCGACGCAGCCGCTGTTCTTGAAGAGCGTGTAGCCGGCCAGTTCCTTGACCGTCAGGGCGCGGTCGTCCCCCTTCAACCACTGGTCGAAACGCGAATTCGGCGTCACCAGCGTTTCCTCGAAGGCGGCCAGTGCGCCAGTCACCTCGTCGATCGTGATGCCGTCCTTGCCGAATACCTGCTTGAACTCGGCGCGGTAGCCCGGAATCGAATTCAGCACCTGCACGGCCAATTCGTGCGAGGACGCCATTTCCATCGGGTTGGCGATCGGGCCGCCGGCCTGCTCGCGCAGATCCTTCGCGCGGCCGTCCCAGAACTGCGCGATGTTCAGGCTGGAATTGAGCACCGTAGGCGAATTGATTGATCCCTGTTGCCACTTGTGGCCGATCGACGCCTTCAGGTTGTCTGAACCCCCCATGCCCAGGTTATGGCAGGAATTACAGGAGATCGCACCCGAGCGGGACAGGCGCGGGTCGAAGAACAGCTTCTTGCCCAGCTCCACCTTCGCGGGGTCCTTCACCACGGCCGCCTCGATCGGGGAAATCGGCTCCTGCCGGGGGGTGCCCATCGCGTGGCTCGTCCACAGCCCAAGGACCACGCCCGCCGCCAGCAACGCGCTCTGCTTTCTCATGTGCTTTCTCCTGTTGAATAACCACCACTTATTTATGGTTATTACATCGGGAGGGATAGCGCCCGGCCTTGCGGCGCGTCAACCGCCGCCGCGGGCGCGCGCGGGATGCGAAGCCGGCTTGATATGCCGCAACCAGCGGATCAGTTGGCGGGCGCGGATCAGTCCAGCGGCGCCTGGGCGCGCAGATGCGCTTCCAGGAAGTCCACGCACACGCGGACCTTGGCCGACGCGTTCAAGCGAGTGGGATACACCGCCCACACGTTCGCTTCCTGCCGGTACTGCGGCAGCACCTGCGCGAGCTTGCCCTGGGCGATCAGCGGTCCGACATCCCACATCGAACGCAGGATGATGCCCCGACCGTCCACCGCCCACTGCACCACCATTTCGCCGTTGTTGGCGGACAAGGGGCCGCGCACCTTCACCGTGTGCGCCTGGCGTCCGCGATGCACCCGCCACACGCCGAAGGGGTGATCGCGCTCTTTGATGACCAGGCAATCGTGCGACGGCAGCTCCGCCAGCGTGCGCGGCACGCCGCGTTCGGCCAGGTAGGCGGGAGCCGCGCACAGCACGCGGTGGTTGTTGGCGATCTTGCGGGCGATCACGTGCGGAGCGATATCGTCGCCGACCCGCACGTCCAGGTCGTAGCCTTCCGCCGCCACGTCGATCAAGCGGTCGGCAACGTCAAATCGCACTTGCATGGCGGGATGCTGGCCGACGAACGCCGACAGCGCCGGCGCCACCACCCGCCTGCCGAAGCCGAAACTGCTGCAGACGCGCAACAGGCCGCGCGGTTCGCGCCGCGTGACGCTGACCTCTTCGACCAGATGGTCCATGTCGTCCAGCACCCGCTGCGCCCAGTGATAGACCCGTTCGCCGGCCTCGCTGATGACCACGCGCCGCGTGGTGCGGTGGAACAGCTTGGTGCCCAGGCTTTCCTCCATCAGTCGGATGCGCTTGGTGATGTAGGCGGGCGACATGCCCAGGCCTTCGGCCGCCTTGGAAAAGCTGGACGCGCGCACCACGGCGTTGAAGACACGCAGGTCAGCGGGCAACAGGTCATTATTCACGATATGTGCACAGTAAATTCACAGTACGGTCCATTGTAAATGCCTGGCGCCCGCGCCTACCATGGCCCGTCTTGTTTCCCTCACTCAGGCAATGCTCCCCATGTCCCAAGTTTTCAAAATCGCAGCCATCGCCGGCGACGGCATCGGCAATGAAGTCATGCCCGAAGGCCTGCGCGCCGTCGACGCCGCCGCCAAGCGGTTCGGCCTGGCCCTGCAGATCGACACCTTCCCCTGGGCCAACTGCGCGTACTACGCAGAACACGGCGAGATGATGCCGGCCGACTGGAAGGCGCAGCTGCAAGGCTACGACGCCATCTTCTTCGGCGCCGTGGGCTGGCCCGCGACCGTGCCCGACCACATCTCGCTGTGGGGCTCGCTGCTGAAGTTCCGGCGCGAATTCGACCAGTACATCAACCTGCGCCATGTCCGGCTGTTCGACGGCGTGCCCTGCCCGCTGGCCGGCCGGCGCGCAGGCGACATCGATTTCTTCATCGTGCGGGAGAACACCGAAGGCGAATACACCAATCTGGGCGGCCGCCTCTTCGCCGACACCGACCGCGAAATCGTCATCCAGGAATCCGTCTTCACGCGCCACGGCACCGATCGCGTCATGCGCTACGCGTTCGAGCTGGCCAACCGGCGTGAACGCAAGCAACTGACGGTGGCCACCAAGAGCAATGGCATCGCCATCAGCATGCCGTGGTGGGACGAACGCGCCGATGCCATGGGCCAGCACTACCCGGACGTCAAGACCGACAAGCAGCACATCGACATCCTGGCAGCGCGCTTCGTGCTGCAACCGCAGCGCTTCGACGTGGTGGTGGCGTCCAACCTGTTCGGCGACATCCTGTCGGACCTGGGCCCCGCGTGCACCGGCACCATCGGCATCGCGCCGTCCGCCAACCTGAACCCGGAACGCAAATTCCCGTCGCTGTTCGAACCGGTTCACGGTTCGGCGCCGGACATCTATGGCCAAGGCATCGCCAACCCGATCGCCATGATCTGGTCCGGCGCGCTGATGCTGCAGTTCCTGGGCAGCCAGGACGCGCACGACGCCATCCTGGCCGCCATCGAGCATTGCCTGAAAGACGGCCCGCGCACGCCCGACCTGGGCGGCACCGCCCGCACCGAAGACATCGGCCGCGCCATCGCGGCGCATATCGAGGCGCACGCCTGAAGCCTGGAAAGCAAAAAAAACGCACCCTTGGTGAACTGACCCCCAGAAGTTGGACGGTCAGAAGCTAAAGCCCGAAGGCCTGAGC
>CAUSDE010000025.1:0-82465 GCA_963530045.1 uncultured Achromobacter sp. | reverse complement strand
AAGCGCAGCCCCACCGGGGCGAGCATCGGAATGGCGCAGGGCAGCCTCGGCGGCTAAAGAACCTTGACATCCGCAAGCGCTAAGCCCTGCCGCCCCGCACCCAAGATCGGCCGCGCCCTACTCGGACTCGCCCAGATAGGCCGCGCGCACCTTCGGATCGTGCAGCATGTCGCCGGCGGGCCCGGACAGGATGATCTCACCCGACTCCATCACATAGCCGCGATGGCTGTTTTCCAGCGCCAGGCGCGCGTTCTGCTCGATCAGCAGGATCGTGACGCCTTCGCGGGCGATGGTGCGCACTACCTCGAAGACCTTCTCGACCATCAGGGGCGCCAAGCCCATCGACGGCTCGTCCAGCAGCAGCAGCTTGGGGCGGGCGATCATCGCACGGCCCATCGCCACCATCTGCTGCTCGCCCCCGGACAAGGTGCCCGCCGCCTGCTTGCGGCGTTCGGCCAGGCGCGGGAACAGGGTGAAGACGCGGTCGGTGTCCTGGCGGACCTGCGCCGCATCGCGGCGGATGTACGCGCCCATCGCCAGGTTTTCCTCGATGGTCAGCTGGCCGAAGATGCCACGGCCTTCCGGCACCATGACCAGGCCCTTGCGGACCAGTTCATGCGACTTCTGGCCGCCGATCGAATGGCCGCCATAAACGACTTCACCGCCCGCCAGCGGCACCAGGCCGCATATGGCGCGCAATGTCGTGCTCTTGCCGGCGCCGTTGGCGCCGATCAGGCACACGAGTTCGCCGTCGTCCACGCGCAGGTCGATCCCGCGCACCGCGCGGATGCCGCCGTAGGCGACCTGCAGACCGCGCAGTTCCAATAAGGGTTGGGATGCCGTCATGTTGCCGGGTTCTCTTTGTGAATCAGCGGGTCCTGCGCCGCGCCGGCGCCCAGATACGCTTCGATGACCTTGGGATCGCGTTGCACCTGGGCGGGCTTGCCCATCGCCAGCACCTTGCCGTACTCCAGCACCAGCACGCGGTCGCACAGCCCCATGACCAGCTTCATGTCGTGTTCGATCAGCAGCACCGTGACGCCGTCGTCGCGGATCTTCTCGACCAGCTTGCGCAGCACCACGGTTTCCGACGCGTTCATGCCGGCGGCGGGTTCATCCAGCGCCAGCAGCTTGGGATCCGTCGCCAGGGCGCGCGCGATCTCAAGTCGGCGCTGGTCGCCATAAGGCAGCGAACGCGCGACGTCGTTGGCGCGATGGCCGATGCCCACGTAGTCCAGCAACTCTTGCGCCCGCGCTTCGATGGCGGCCTCTTCGGCCCGCGTGCTGCGCGTGCGCAGCACGGCGCCCAGCACGCCCGCCTTGGTGCGCATGTGGCGCCCGATCATCACGTTCTCGATGGCCGACAGGTTCGCGAACAGGCGGATGTTCTGGAAGGTGCGCGCCAGGCCTGCGAAGGCGACTTCATGCGGCTTCTTGCCCGACATGGATTCGCCATTGAAGGTGCAGCTGCCCTCTTCCGGGATGTACAGGCCGGTCAGCACGTTGAACAGCGTGGTCTTGCCCGCGCCGTTCGGGCCGATCAGGCCATAGATCTCGCCTTGCTCGATGTCGAAACTGACGTCCGACAAGGCCTGCAGGCCGCCGAAGCGTTTGCCCAGGCTCTGGGCTTGCAGCAGTTTGCTCATGCCGCGCCTCCTTGCGCCTTGGTGGCCAGTTCACGCTTGCGCACCGCCGACGGCCACAGGCCCGCGGGACGGAACAGCATGACGCACACCATCGCCAGGCCGAACAGCAGCATGCGGATGCCTTCAGGGTCCAGGATCACGGCGCCGAACACCATATGCTGGAACGGCTCGACGACCGCCCGCAGGAATTCCGGCAATGCGGCCAGGATCAGCGCGCCCAGGATCACGCCCGGGATATGGCCCATGCCGCCCAGCACCACCATGCACAGGATCGAGATCGATTCCATCAGCGAGAAGCTCTCGGGGCTGACAAAGCCTTGCATCGACGCGAACAGCGCGCCCGCCACGCCGCCGAACGAGGCGCCCATCGCGAACGCCAGCAGCTTGATGTTGCGGGTGTTGATGCCCATCGCCTTGGCGGCGATCTCGTCTTCACGAATGGCTTCCCACGCTCGGCCAATGCGCGAATTCTGCAGGCGCACGCACACCACGATGATGATGAGCGTCAGTGCCAGCAGCAGGTAGTAGTACTTCTCAGGCCCGGTAAAGCGGATGCCGAAAAGGCTTTCCGTCCGCCCGAACGCGAATTCGCCCACCTTGAAGGTGTCGATGCGATTGATGCCCTGCGGCCCGTTCGTGATGTTGATGGGGGCGTTCAGGTTGTTCAGGAAGATACGGATGATTTCCCCGAAGCCCAAAGTCACGATGGCCAGGTAATCCCCCCGCAACTTCAGCGTGGGGGCCCCCAGCAGCACGCCGAACAGGCACGCCACGGCCAGCGCGATCGGCAGGATCGCCCAGAACGGCAGATGCAGCCCGAAGTGCGGCGACGCCAGCAAGGCCCACGTGTAGGCGCCCACCGCGTAGAACGCGATATAGCCCAGATCCAGCAGGCCGGCAAAGCCCACCACGATGTTCAGGCCCAGCGACAGCATCACGTACAGCAACGCGAAGTTCAGGATGCGCACCCAGCTCTGGCCGGCCATGCCGATCACAAAGGGCAGCACCGCCAGCACGATGCCGATCAGCGCGATGCCGATCAGGTTGCGGGTCGACAGCCCGCTCGCTTTCAACGAGGAACTCATGCGCGGTCTCCCACACGTTCGCCCAACAAGCCGGACGGACGGAAGATCAACACCAGCACCAGCACGAAGAACGCGAACACGTCCTGGTAATGGCTGCCGAGGAAGCCGCCGGTCAGGTCGCCGATATAGCCGGCGCCCAGCGATTCGATGATGCCCAGCAGCAAGCCGCCGGCCATGGCGCCCACCATGTTGCCGATGCCGCCCAGCACGGCGGCCGTGAAGGCCTTCAGGCCCAGCATGAAGCCCATCGTGTATTGGGACACGCCGTAATAGGTCGCGACCATCATGCCCGCCACGGCGGCCAGCGCCGAACCGATCAGGAACGCCGCCGAAATGACCGTATTGATGTTCACGCCCATCAGGCCCGCCACTTCGCGGTTCTGCGCGGTGGCGCGCATCGCCGTGCCCAGGCGGGTCTTGTGCACCACGGCCAGCAGGCCGCCCATGATCAGCGCCGCGATCACCACGATGGCGATCTGCAGCGTGCTCATGCGGGCGCCGGCGAATTCGAACACGTGCGGCGACAGCACCTGGGGGAAATTCAGGTAATTGCGGCCCCAGCCCATCATTGCCACGTTCTGCAGGATGATGGACACGCCGATCGCCGTGATCAGCGCGGCCAGGCGCGGCGCGCGGCGCAGCGGCCGATAGGCCACCCGCTCTGCCGTCCAGCCCACCGCCATGCACAGCGGCACGGACACCAGCAAGCCCACGCCCAGCACCACGAAGGCGGACACGCCGGGGTCGCCGCCCACCAGCGAAATGGCGATCGTCGTGGCCGCCATGGCGCCGATCATGACGACGTCGCCATGCGCGAAGTTGATCAGCCCGATGATGCCGTACACCATGGTGTAGCCAAGGGCGACCAGGGCGTACACGCTGCCTAGCGTGACGCCGTTAATCAGTTGTTGAATGAAGATATCCATAGGGGCCGCGGAAATAAGCCTGGAAAAGTCGCGCGGGACGCGCAGCCGGAGCCGTTACGGGCCGGGCGCGGGGTGCGCGCCGCACACGCCGGGCGGCGCGTGCGGACAAGGTGGGCGGACGCCGGCGCGGCCGGGGTCCGCCTGGTTCAACCCGCCTTAGTTGGCCTGGCTGACCATCGTTTCAACCATCTCCCACTTGCCGTTCTTGACTTCGTAGATGGTGACCGAGATTTCCTTCAGATCGCCCTTCGCGTCGTAGGAAATATGCTCGCTGGTGGCGCCCTTGCGGTCCATCTTGGCCAGCACCGGCAGGTACTTCTCGGGCTTGGCCGATCCTGCCTGCTCGATGGCGGTGATCATGTTCCATGCGCCGTCGTAGGCGTAAGGCGCATACACGCCGGGGGCCTTCTTGAAGCGCGCCTGGTAGCGCTGTTCGAAGTCCTTGCCCGCGACCATCTTGTCCAGCGGCACGCCGGCAAGCGAGGCGAAGGTGCCGTCGGCGGCGTCGCCGGCCAGCTTGATGAACGTGTCGCTGCGGGTCATCTCGCCCGACACCAGCGGCGCCTTCAGGCCCAGCGTGGCCAACTGGCGCTTCATCGGGCCGGATTGCGCGTCCAGGCCGCCGTAGAAGATCGCGTCAGGCGCCGAACCCTTGATGTTGGTCAGGATGGCCGTGAAGTCGTTGGCCTTGTCCGTCGTGTATTCGCGGCGGACCACTTCGCCACCGGCGGCCTTGACGGCCTTTTCGACTTCGTCGGCCAAGCCCTGGCCATAGGCGGTGCGGTCATCGATGATCGCGACCTTCTTGGCCTTCAGGTTCTGCACCATGAACTTGCCGACCGCGGCGCCCTGCTGGGTGTCGCTGGTCATCATGCGGAACGTGGTTTCGTAGCCCTGCTTGGTGTATTCGGGCGACGTCGCCATGGCGATCTGGGGCAGACCGGCCTCATGGTAGACGCGCGACGCGGGAATCGTCGTGCCAGAGTTGAAGTGGCCCAGGATGCCCACGACGTCCTGGTCGACCAGCTGTTGCGCCACCTGGACGCCCACACGCGGGTCGGCCTGGTCATCACGCGACACCAGCACGAACTTGGCCGGCTGGCCATCGACCTTGATGCCCTTCTTGTTTGCTTCTTCCAGGGCCAGGTTCAGGCCGTTCTGCATGTCTTCGCCGTAGTGCGACTGCGGACCGGTCAACGGCGCGGCAAAGCCGAGCTTGATGTCGGCGGCGTGCGCGGCGGCCGTCATGCCGACGGCGGCGATGCTGGCGGCGAGAAGCTTCAAAGTGGTGCGGAACTTCATGGGGAATCCTCCGGGGTGTCGGACTTATTGCCTTGTTATACCTGAGCTTTTAGCCAGGCTTTTGGTTTCTTTTACTACCGCAGCCCCGGCGGTGGCCAGGTGCTGCGCATGCATTTTCTGCAAAGTCCGGATGCCGGGTTGCGACATCCGGACTTGAGGTGCGACCGGATTTTGCTTCCAGTGCAACCTTGCCCGATATTGGAGATAACCCTCAGTTACTCGACGATAACCCCAGGGCTCCGGGGTTACCGCCCAGTCACTTTCAACCGATCGTCATGAGGCTGGCGTTGCCCCCTGCCGCGGCAGTATTGACGCTGATGGAGCGCTCGGTCAGCAGGCGTTCCGGCACGTAGCCCGCGCCGGCCGCCAAGGCGTCGGACGTCAGGCCATGGACCGACAGGATCGCGCCCGGACGCTGCGCAATGCGCTGGTTCAGCGCTTGCAGGGCGTCGCCGTCGCCCTCGAACAGCACGGCCTGGTAATCCGCCTGGTCGACCTCGTCGTCGGCCAGGATGCCCGCCTGCCCTTGCTGCTCGGCATCCAGCGTGGCCAGCAGCGCCTGCGCGGCCGGCGTGTCCGCAAACCAGGCATGGTTGCCCGTCAAGCGGGCCACCGACCATTGCGCCCGTGCGCCGGCCTCGGTAGCCGCCACGCAGTAGACGGCGCCACGCGGCTCGACCATATAGGTGTTGGTCTCGCCCGTGGGGCCGGGCAAGGCCATGCGCTGCGGCAGCGGCGCCGCGGCGTCCAGCGCCGGTGGCAAGCCCGCGGGACGCGTGCCCAGCAGGCGGTACATGTACAGCGGGCCGCCCGCCTTGGGGCCGGTGCCCGACAGGCATTCGCCGCCAAAGGGCTGCACGCCCACGACCGCGCCCACGATGTTGCGGTTGACGTAGACGTTGCCGGCGTGGACCTGCCCCGTCACGTGCGCGATCGTTTCGTCGATGCGGGTATGCACGCCGAACGTCAGGCCGTAGCCGGTGCCGTTGATGGCGTCCAGCAAGGCGTCCAGTTCATCGCGCTTGTAGCGCACCACGTGCAGCACCGGGCCGAACACTTCGCGCGTCAGTTCGCTGATGTGGTCGATTTCGATGATGGTGGGGGCGACGAAGGTGCCATGGCGGCATTCGCCGTTCAGTTCGACCTGATCCACGCGGTGGCCCGCGGTGCGCATCGTTTCGATGTGCCGCTGGATGCCGTTGCGCGCTTCGGTATCGATGACCGGTCCCACGTCCACAGACAAGCGGTCCGGATTGCCCACGCTCAGCTCGCGCATGGCGCCGCGCAGCATCGTCAGCACATGGTCGGCGTTGTCTTCCTGCACGCACAGCACGCGCAGCGCCGAGCAGCGCTGGCCGGCCGAGTCGAAAGCCGAACTCAGCACGTCGAACACCACCTGCTCGGACAGCGCCGACGAATCCACCACCATCGCGTTCTGGCCGCCGGTCTCGGCGATCAGCGGAATGGTGTGGCCGTTGTCGTCCAGGCGGTCGGCCAGCGTGCGCGCAATGATGCGCGCCACATCGGTCGACCCGGTGAACATCACGCCGCGCACGGCGGGGCTGGCCACCAGTTGGGCGCCCACGGTCTCGCCGCGGCCCGGCAGCAGCTGCACGGCGCCGGCAGGCACGCCGGCCGCGCGCAGGATGGCCACCGCTTGCGCGGCGATCAACGGCGTCTGCTCCGCAGGCTTGGCCACCACGGTATTGCCAGCGGCCAGGGCGGCCGCGACCTGACCCGTGAAGATGGCCAGCGGGAAGTTCCAGGGACTGATGCACAGCACGGTGCCCAGCGGGCGGTGCGTGTCGTTGCTGAATTCCTGTTCGGCCTGGTCGGCGTAGTAGCGCAGGAAATCCACGGCCTCGCGCACTTCGGCGATCGCGTTGGGCAGCGACTTGCCGGCTTCGCGCACGATCAGGCCCAGCAGGGTCTGCATCTGCTCTTCCAGCAATTGCGCTGCGCGGCGCAGGCACTGCGCCCGTTCCGCCACCGGCGTCGACTGCCAGATGGGGGCCGCGTTGGCGGCCGCGCGCAGTGCGGTGTCGGCCTCGTCGGCTTGCGCTTCGATCACATGGCCCACGGTGTCGCGCAGGTTGGCGGGATTGCGCACTTCGATGGCGCGCGCCGCATCCCAGGCCTGGTCGCCTTCGCCCAGCATCGGACCCGCGCGCCACAACGTGCCGGCGCTGGCCAGCAACGCGGCAGAAAGCGAACCCAGGCGGTGTTCATTGGTCAGGTCCAGGCCGGCCGAGTTGGCGCGGGCGCCCTGCTGCGGATTGCCATAGAGCTCGCGCGGCAGCGCGATTTTCTCGTGCGGCGCCCCCAGCGGCACGATACGCGAGGCAGCTTCCACCGGATCGGCCACCAGCGTTTCAACCGGAATGCTGTCATCGCCGATCAGGTTCACGAACGAGGTATTGGCGCCGTTTTCCAGCAGGCGGCGCACCAGGTAGGCCAGCAACGTTTCGTGCGTGCCGACCGGCGCATAGATGCGGCACGGACGGTTCAGCTTGCCTTGGGCCAGCGGCCCCACCACTTCGTCATACAAAGGTTCGCCCATGCCGTGCAGGCACTGGAACTCGTATTGGCCGGGGTAGTAGTTCTGGCCGGCCAATTGGTAGATGGCCGCCAGCGTATAGGCGTTGTGCGTGGCGAACTGCGGGTACACGGCTTCGGGCGCGCCCAGCAACTTGCGGGCGCACGCCAGGTAGGCCACGTCGGTATACAGCTTGCGGGTGTAGACGGGATAGCCTTCCAGGCCGTCCACCTGGGCGCGCTTGATTTCGCTGTCCCAGTAGGCGCCCTTCACCAGACGCACCATCACGCGATGGCGGCTGCGGCGGGCCAGGTCGATCACGTAGTCGATCACGAACGGCGCGCGCTTCTGATACGCCTGGATGACGAAACCGATGCCGTTCCAGCCGTCGAGCTCGGGCGCGAAACAGAGCGCCTCCAGCAAGTCCAGCGAGATTTCCAGGCGGTCGGCTTCTTCGGCGTCGATGTTCAGTCCGATGTCGTAGCTGCGGGCCAGCGCCGTCAGCGCTTTCACGCGCGGCAGCAGTTCCGCGATGACGCGTTCGCGCTGGCTGCGCGAATAACGCGGGTGCAGCGCGGACAGCTTGATCGAGATGCCCGGGCCTTCATAGATGCCGCGGCCGGCCGCGGCCTTGCCGATGGCGTGGATGGCCTGCTCGTACGAGGCGTAGTAGCGTTCGGCGTCTTCCGCCGTGGTCGCGGCTTCGCCCAGCATGTCGTAGGAATAGCGGAACCCGCGCGCTTCCATCTTGCGGTTGTTGGCCAGCGCTTCGGAAATGGTCTGGCCCGACACGAACTGCTCGCCCATCATGCGCATGGCCATGTTCACGCCCTTGCGCACCAACGGTTCTCCGCCCTTGCCGATCAGGCGGGTCAGCGCCTTGGACAGCGATTGCTCGCTGCTGACGGCCACCAGCTTGCCGGTGATCATCAAGCCCCAGGTCGCGGCGTTGACGAACAGCGATTGGGAACCGCCCATGTGGGACTTCCAGTCGCCGCGCGCGACCTTGTCGCGGATCAGCGCGTCGCGCGTGGCGCGGTCGGGAATGCGCAGCAGCGCTTCGGCCAGGCACATCAGCGCCACGCCTTCCTGGCTGGACAGCGAAAATTCCTGGATCAGCCCCTCGACGCCACCGCCGGTGCGCTTGCCGCGCAGCTTCTTGACGAGGTCGGATGCCATCGCATGCACCTTTTCCAGGTTCGGCATGCGGGCCTGGCCCAGCAGCAGCGGCACGCACTCCGGCTCGGGCCGGCGGTACGCGGCGGTGATCGCCGCGCGCAGCACGGACTGCGGCTGCACATCCTGGCCAAACTCGTAGAACGGCGGCGTGGGCGCCGACTGGCTGTCGCCTGCATCGTCTTCGGTGCCCGCATCAATGCCCAGGTGCGACATTTCGGCAGGCAGATGGCCGCGCTCGATCTTGTCCAGGTAGGCAAGGATTGCCTGCTTGTGCAGCCAGTGCGGCGTGCAATTGAGCTTGTGCGCGGCTGCCTTCAGGCGGTCGCGTAGTGCGTCATCGACTTTGACGCCAAGGGTCGTGCTGGCCATAAGAGATTGCTTCCTGTCGCATGGCAAAGGTAATACTGGATCCGAACGGAATCCAGCATGGGTAGGACCGTATGCTAGACAGGTTGCAACCGCGTTTGTATTAAGGTTAACCCTAGGTTAACCACTTGAGATCACGCGGCTTTCTCAGTCCTTCAGGGCCGAGCAGCCCAGCATCTGCACCGAACCCGAGCCGGTCGGGGCCTGTCCGCGCATGGCCGAGGCCATCGCGCCAGCCAGGCTGACCACGGCGCGCTGCTGGGCGGCGATCAACGCGGGCACCCCGGCCTCAGAGACGTTTTCCGTGACCACGCTGCGGCAAATCAGCCCCGTGCCCTGCGTATTGACCGGCCGTACGCGCCAGGTGGCGTCCAACTGCGCCATGCTGCCGGAGACAAGCTCAAAGCGCTGCACGTCCGTCTGCACCCGCCAGACCGCGGCGCCGGGCCCGGGCTTGACCATCTGCACATCCAGCGCGCCCAGCTCCCGCTTCAACGCATCGGACAGCGCGCCGCGCAGTTCGTCGCCCAGGGGCGAACTCCAGCGCTCGGAATACAACGCCGACACGCTGCCGTCGCCGGTGCGCACCATCAATTGCGGTTGATCTGCCTGTGTCGACAGGCTGACGGGCTGGACCTCGATCAAGAAGGCCGCCGGCGCGGCCGCCGCAGGCGCCGGGGCCGGCCCTTGCAGCGTGTAGTAATGCACCGGTGGCGACGAGCCGCAGCCCGCCAGGGCGGCGCCCGCAACCAGCAAGGACAGGACGGTACGCATCGGGGAAATAGTCATGTTCTTCAGTTCCTGACAGGGCCTGCGCCGGGAATCGGATCGTTGCCGCGGCCACGCAGCAAGGCTTCGGGGTTCGATTGCAGGAAGTCGGCCAGCGCGCGCAGCGAACGCGCCGCGCGGCCCAGTTCCTGCATCGCCTTTTCAGTGTTGACCGGCAGGGACGCGTCCGAGGCCAGCATCGCATTGATGTTCGCCATGGATTCCTTGGCCTGCTTCAGCATGCTCTGCGCTTCCGGCGCCACCTGCTTGTCCAGGCGGTTCATCAGCTTGGACGTGCTGGCCAGCGTCGTCCGCAAGTCTTCGCCGATCTTGTCGAACGGAATCTTCTCGATCTTGGCGACGATATTGCTGACCTGCTGCTGCAACTGATCCAGATTGCCGGGGATCGTCGGGATGATCGCCGGATCGGACGGCTTGAAATCCACCGGCTTGGCATTCGGGAAATCATCCAGCACCACGTACAGCTGGCCCGTCAGCAGGTTGGACGTACGCAACTGTGCGCGCAGGCCGTGCTTGATCATCACGCCCAGCAGGCGGTTGCCGGCCACGTCGCCGTCCTTCACTGCCCGGTCGCGCACTTCTTCGTACACGCGGCCCAGGCGTTCCGGATACAGCGTCGCGTCCACCAGCGAATAGAAGCGCTTGGAGACCGGATCGAAGTCCAGGTTGATCTGCGTGACGTTGCCCAGCGTGATGCCGCTGAAATCGATCGGCGCGCCCACTGCCAGGCCGCGGATCGACTGATCAAAGCGCATGCGGATCGGGAAGGCCTCGCCGTCCGGGTTGGCCTTGGCGGCCGACTCGGTGGGATACAGGTCGAAATGCGCATCGGCAGGCGCGGGCGAGGCGCCGTCACGCGCGCTCTGGACCGGCTCGAACGCCACGCCACCCACGGCCATCGACACCAGCGACTGCGTGCGCACCTTCAGGCCATCCGCGTTCACGCTGAAATCCACGCCGCTGGCATTCCAGAATCGCGTGCCGTTGGTCACGAACTTGTCGTTCGGCGCATCCACGAACACTTCGACGTTCACGGCGGCGCCCGTCTTGTCCAGCGCATAGCCGATCACGCGGCCCACGTTGATGCGGCGGAAGTAGACCGGCGAGCCGATGTCCAGCGACCCGAGGTCGGACGCCTTGAGCATGAAGCGCTTGCCGGCGCGGTCATGCGTGACCGCCGGCGGGATCTCCAGCCCTTCGAAACTGAACTTGGTGGCCTTGCTGCTGGATCCGTTCTTGCCTTCGACCGCATCCACGCCGATGTAGGCGCCCGACAACAACGTGCCCAGGCCCGACACCCCGCTGACGTCCAGGCGCGGCCGGACTACCCAGAAATTGGTGCCTTCGCGCGCCAGGTCCGCCACTTCCTTGGCCAGTTCGGCCTGCACGACCACCTTGCTGCGGTCGCTGTTGAAGCCGATGGACTTCACCGTGCCGATGTTCACGTCCTTGTAGCGCAGCTGCGTCTTGCCCACTTCCAGCCCGTCGGCCGTATTGAATGAAATGGAGATGTCCGGGCCGGCCTGCATCCACGTGCGCACGACCAGCGATATGCCCATCAGCGCCGCCACGATCGGCACCAGCCAGATCCAAGAAATCCGGCTCTTTTGCTTGCGCGAGATGGTCGGCGATTGGTACTTCTTTTCGTCACCGGATCCAGGAGCTTGGTCGGACATCAAATTTCCTTTTTTCTTCTTCAGCGGGGAACCACGGGTGCCGCTAGCCCACTTCTTTACTTGTTACAGGCGCCACTTGAGACTGCCCCGGCTGCGGCGCTTGCGCCGGACGGGCCCGGCCCTCGACCTCCGGCACATCGATCTCGCTTTCGCCTGCCAGATCCCAGCTGCGGCGCAGATCGAAGCTCATGGCCGCCAGCATGGTCAGGATCACCACCACGCCAAAGGCGGCCGCGCCCGCGCCAGCGCTGATTTCCATCAGTCCCTGAAAATCAGCCAGCGCCGCCAGCAATATAACGACAAAAACGTCCAGCATCGACCATTGGCCGATGAACTCGACCATTTGATACAAGCGAGTGCGGGGACGCAGATTGGTCGTGCTGCGCCATTGCTCGGTCAGCAACAGCAGGATCAGCGCCAGCAGCTTGGTCAGCGGCACGGCCACGCTGGCGATGAAGACGATCAGCGCGATGTCCCAGGACCCCATCTGCCAGAGCTCGACCACGCCGCCCAGGATGGTGTGGGCGCTGTCGCCCAGCACGGAACTGACCTGCATGACCGGCAGCACGTTGGCCGGAATGTAGAAGACCACCGCCGCCAGCAGCAGCGCCCAGGTGCGGGCCAGGTGGTCCGGCTTGCGGTAATGCACGACGGCTTCGCAGCGCACGCAATGGTGTTCTTCTTCCGGGTCCGCGTCGCGCGGCAGGGCCTGCACCTGTCCGCATACGTGGCAGCCAGCCAGCACCGTGTCGGGGCCGCTTTCGGGGATGTGCACGGGCGCCACGCCCGTGGATTCCGCGAAACGCCAGAGCACATGCGGCGACAGCCGCCCCAGCATCGTCAGGAAGATGGTCAGCACGCCGAAGGCGCCCAGCCCGATGCCCGGCGATACCGCAGCCATCCCGGCCAGCTTCACTACCGCCACCAGCACGCCCAGCAGGAACACGGGCACCATGCACCAGGGCCGCAGCACGCCCAGCAAACGCATGGCGCCGCGGAACCCCGCGGGCTCGCGGCCTTGTGACAGGGGGCCCAGCACCCAGAGCAGCACCGTGAGCTGCAATAGCGGCAGCGCAAAACCGGCCAGGCCGGTCATGATAGCGACCACCCAATGGCCTTGGCGCCAGGTGATGGAAATGGCGTCCAGCAACGACGCCTGCTGCACCATGCCCTGAACGGACATGGAAGCGACCGGGTACGCGTTGGCCACCCCGAAGATGATCAGGGCAGAGATGGCGAGGGCCAGCCAATTGGACAAAGTAAGCCCGCTGTAGCGCCAGAGTATGGCTCCGCAGCGGGCGCAATTGGCAGTCTCGCCAGGTTCAAGCTGATGTCGGCGATAAACGCTTGCGCAATGTTCGCACTCGATCAGCGGCTGGCGGTCCGCGGTCATCAATCGATCAGTTCGACTTCCTGCTTGTCCGGCGCATCCGACGAAGGCGGCTTGCCGCTGTCGTCGAAGTCCAGCGTCACCTTGCCCGCATCGTCCAGGTCGACCGTAACCGAACCGCCGTCGACCAGCTTGCCGAACAGCAGTTCGTCGGCCAGCGCGCGGCGGATGGTGTCCTGGATGAGACGTTGCATGGGACGTGCGCCCATGAGCGGATCGAACCCCTCCTTGGCAAGGTGTTCGCGCAGTTTCGTGGTGAACACGGCTTCCACGCGGCGCTCATGCAGCTGGTCTTCCAGTTGCATGAGGAACTTGTCCACCACGCGCAGGATGACCTCGCGGTCCAACGCGGCAAACGGAATGATCGCATCGAGGCGGTTGCGGAATTCCGGCGTGAACATGCGGCGGATTTCCGCCATTTCGTCGCCCAGCATCCGCGAATTGGCAAACCCGATCGACGGGCGGTTCAAGGTTTCGGCGCCCGCGTTCGTCGTCATGATCAGGATGACGTTGCGGAAGTCCGCCTTGCGCCCGTTGTTGTCGGTCAGCGTGCCGTGGTCCATGACCTGCAGCAGGATGTTGAACACGTCCGGGTGCGCCTTTTCGATTTCATCCAGCAGCAGCACGCAATGCGGCTGCTTCGTGATGGCTTCGGTCAAGAGGCCGCCCTGGTCGAACCCGACGTATCCCGGCGGCGCACCGATCAGGCGCGACACCGCGTGGCGCTCCATGTATTCCGACATGTCGAAACGCAGCAGCTCGACACCCAGCGTGAACGCCAGTTGGCGGGCCACTTCGGTCTTGCCCACGCCCGTGGGACCCGACAGCAGGAAGGCGCCGATCGGCTTTTCCGGCTTGCCCAGGCCCGATCGCGCCATCTTGATGGCGGCGGCCAGCGCATCGATCGCGCCGTCCTGACCGAACACGACCGTCTTCAGGTCGCGGTCCAGGGTGGCCAGCTTGCTGCGGTCGTCGTTAGAGACGGACTGCGGCGGAATACGGGCGATCTTGGAGACGATGTTCTCGATGTCCACCTTGCCGATCACCTTCTTCTGGCGCGAGCGCGGCAGCAGGCGCTGAGCGGCGCCGGCCTCGTCGATCACGTCGATGGCCTTGTCGGGCAGATGACGGTCATTGATGAAGCGCGCGGACAGCTCCGCGGCGGCCGACAGGGCGGCAGCCGAATAGCGCACGCTGTGGTGCTCTTCGAAGCGGCTCTTCAGCCCGCGCAGGATCTGCACGGTCTGCTCGACGCTGGGTTCGGGCACGTCGATCTTCTGGAACCGGCGCGACAACGCGTGGTCCTTTTCGAACACGCCGCGATATTCCGTATACGTGGTGGCGCCAATGCACTTGAGCTGCCCGGAAGACAAGGCGGGCTTGAGCAGGTTGGAGGCGTCCAGCGTGCCGCCCGAGGCCGAACCGGCGCCGATCAGCGTATGGATTTCATCGATGAACAGGATCGCGTCGGGGTTGCCGCGGATCTGCTTGAGCACGCCTTTCAGACGCTGTTCGAAATCGCCGCGGTACTTGGTACCAGCCAGCAGCGCGCCCATGTCCAGCGAAAAGACCTGGGCGGCCTGCAGGATTTCCGGCACTTCGCCGCGCGTGATGCGCCAGGCCAGGCCTTCGGCGATGGCGGTCTTGCCCACGCCGGCCTCGCCGACCAGCAGCGGGTTGTTCTTGCGGCGGCGGCACAACACCTGGATCACGCGCTCGACTTCGTGCTCGCGTCCGATCAGGGGATCGATGCGGCCCGCCAGCGCGGCGGCGTTCAGGTCGGTGGCGTACTGGTCTAGCGGCGACGGACGCGATTCGCCCTGCTCTTCACCATTGGTCTGCTGCTCTTTCTGCACGGCGGCGGACTCCACCTGGGGCTGTTTGGTAATGCCATGCGACAGGAAATTGACCACATCCAGCCGTGTCACGCCCTGCTGTTGCAGGTAGTACACAGCATGGGAATCCTTTTCGCCGAAAATGGCCACCAGCACGTTCGCGCCGGTGACCGGCTTCTTGCCGGTGCCGCCTGCGGAAACATGCATGATCGCGCGCTGGATCACGCGCTGGAAGCCCAGCGTCGGCTGCGTGTCGACCTCGGCGCCGCTGGGGATCACGGGCGTGTTCTCCGAGACGAACTGGCGCAGGTTGCGGCGCAAGTCGTCCAGGTTCGCCGCGCAAGCGCGAAGGACCTCGACTGCCGAAGCGTTATCGAGCAGTGCCAACAGCAGATGCTCGACGGTAATAAATTCGTGCCGGGCCGAACGGGCCTCGACGAAAGCCATATGCAGGCTGACTTCAAGCTCTTGAGAAATCACGCTTCCTCCGTATTGCATCGAAGCGGTCAAATACACGATTCATATTCTATGCCGATCATGGCGTAACGCCAGCGATTTCAAAAACCACGCTGTCGTGACGGCCTTGTGTGTCCATGACGGTAAGCGTATACCGGCCGTCTTGCGCCAGCACCAATTTAAACGGATGACTCGACGCGCCGTGGCTGACCACGCGCCCATCAAGCATCCACCATACTTCGCCTTCAGCGCCCTGCACATCCACATCCAGCGCCACCTGCCGGCTTCCAGGCACGGGCCTCAGCACCGAACCCCTGGCCACGCCACCCAGGCGCAACGGCCCTTGCGTGGCGTCGGCGTAGCCGGCAAAAGACGGCGGCGCCGTGTCATTCAGCAGCCAGGCCGCGCGTTGTTCGGGGCATTCCCCCGAGGGCACGCTGCCCAGCCTGTAACCCAAGGGCCAGCACGTGACCGCCGCCTGCACCGTTTCGGGCCGGCTACGCACCTGCTGCCCCCCTTCCGGCAACGCCTGCACAATATCCTGCAGTAGCGGTGCCGCCACATTCGCCCCGAAAAATCCGGGGTTCGGCGTGCCATCCGGCCGGCCGACCCAGACGCCAAGCGTCCATCTGTCGGTCACCCCGATCGCCCAGGCGTCCCGGAAACCGAAGCTGGTCCCGGTTTTCCAGGCCAGCCGCCGGGCCGGGCTGCCCGACTGGTAGAAAGGCCGGTCGGGATGCCCGCCGCCTTCGAGAATATCGCGGACGATCCAGGCGGCTCCAGCACTCATCATACGGGACTCGATCCGAGGCTGCTCCGCGCGCAAACGCGGCCGGCCGGCGATCCCGCCCCGGGCCAACGCCCGATAAGCGCCGACCAGTTCTTCCAATGTGGTGCCACCCCCGCCCAAAATCAAGCTCAAATTCGGTTCGGCGCCGGCAGGCAAACGTAACCGGACCCCGCCAGCCAGCATAACCGACGCGAAACTGACGGGCCCGACGCGATCCAGCAGGTCCACGGCAGGCACGTTCAGCGACCGCTGCAGCGCCTGCGAGACGCTGATCGGCCCCGAAAACGCCGCCTGGAAATTGCCCGGCGCGTAACCGCCGAACGACATGGGCGCATCGATCAGCAGGCTTTCGGAATGGATCAGGCCTTCATCCAGCGCCTGCGCATACAAAAACGGCTTCAGAGTAGAACCCGGCGAACGCACGCCGCGCACCATATCCACATGCGCGTAACGGGTATCGTCGGAAAAATCGGCGGATCCGGCGTAGGCCTTGACCTCAAGCGTATCGTTGTCCATGACCAGCACCGCCATCGACACCTTCGGCGGCAGGCTGTCGACGCGGTCCAGCAACATGCGTTCCACCGCGGCCTGCATGTCGGCATCCAGCGTGGAGGCGACCAGCGGCGGGCGGTCCCCCGGCCGGCGCTTGGCCGACTTGCCGCCCGCTTCCTGCAAAAGCCGCTGGGCGGCCAGCGGCGCCAGCCAGCGTGCCCGCAAGGGCGGCGCGATCACGGTTTCGATCTTGGCGTCGGCCACTTCCGCCGGCGTCCACCGGCCCAGCTCGGCCATGCGGTCCAGCACCTTGTCGCGCGCCGTTTGCGCCGCCTCGGGATGGCGGTCGGGGCGCAGGCGCGACGGCGCCTGGGGCAAGGCGGTCAGCATGGCGGCTTCGGCGGGGCTCAGGTCGCGCGCAGGCTTGCCCAGCCACAGGCGCGACCCCATTTCCACCCCTTCCACAATGCCGCCCATCGGGGCGTGGGTCAGATACAAGGACAGGATCTCGTCCTTGCTGTAGTGCATTTCCAACTGCACGGCGCGCCAGGCTTGCCGCAGTTTCGCGGACATGGACCGCGACGGCTTGCCCGCCAACTGCGGATCGATCAGCCGCGCGACCTGCATGGTCAATGTCGACCCGCCCGACACGATGCGCCGGTTGGTGGCCCATTGCCAGCCCGCCCGCGCAAGGGCCACCGGATTCACCCCCGGGTGCCAGTAGAACCAGCGGTCCTCATAGGTCAGCAGGGTATCCAGGTAGCTGGGCGATACCTGCTCCGGCTTGACCGGGTAGCGCCAGATGCCGTCGCGGCTGGGATAGTTGCGCAGCGGCGTGCCGTCGGCGGCGACGACAACCGCCGCCCCGCCGGAGTCGATGGCGGGAAGCGGATACAGGCGGTCCAGCACGAATAACAACGCGGCCAGCGCAAACAACACGCTGGCCGCGATGATGCCGCGCCGCCGCCAGCGGCGGGCGCGCTGGGCGCCCGTCGCGGGGGTGGCGGCGGCGGTCAAGGACGCTTGGCGCCGCGATCGCGGATGTCGACCGTGCTCCACTGCTCACCCACGCCGCGGATTTCAGGACGGTACATGTCCTCGGCCACCGTCGACGGCACCGCAAAGCGGCCCGGCGTCACGACACGCACCAGATAGAACACGTCCACCTTGCCGCGGCCCAGGGACACGGCGGCCACGTAACGGTCGTCGCGGAACTCGCGATGCTTGATGTTGGAATCGGACATGGCTTCGGCCACGCGGCGTCCGCCGATCGTCCATTCCTGCATCTCGGGGCTTTGCGACAGGTTCAGGTTTTCGACCTCGAAGCCCGCGGGCACGCGGTCCTCGATCAGGGCATCGGGGATGCTCTGGTTGGCCGATGCCTGCAGCCACACCACCAGCATGTCGCCGGTCTGCAGCGTGCCGCCATCCCACGGCTTGCCGTCCGGACGGTACCAGCCGCGCTTCAACTGGATCACGTCATTGCGCGGCTTGGGCGCAACCGTCGGGCTGCCCTGGATGTCGTACTCGACAAACAGCGATTGCGAACCGGTGTTGACCAGCTGCGTATTGGCCAGGTCAGCGGCCGACAGCGCCACCGTCTGGTCGCTCTTGCCGCCATCCAGCGGCTTGCGCGCGCCGTTGACGGTCAGCGAGGCTTCCCACGGGGTGCCCTTGTCGCCGCCGATCGCACGCGCGGCCAGCAACAGCGACATCCGCTCCTGCGTCGACAGGTACGAGCGGTTGCCCAGGCGGGCCGTCAGCTGCGTCAGCAGGTTTTCCAGGCGGTCGTGCTTCAGGCCGTACTGGTTGGCCAGCGCATACGCCAGCGAGTAATCACGCACGCTGCTGCCGTAGTCGCCCAGCCATTCGTCGTAATAGGCGTTGTAGTTGCGGCGCGGGAACCCGTACTCGCGCGTCATGGCGGCGTCCAGCGCGGACTTCATGCGCCCTTCGTCGCCCATCAGCTTGAATGCGGCAGCCAGCTGAATCAGCGGCAGCGGCGAACGCGCGCGTTCCTGGTAGTTGTCGAACAGTTGGCGGACCGTCGACAACGGCGCCTTCTTGTCGCGCGCCAATGCCAGCACCGCGGTCGCCAGGCCGGCGAAGCGGCGATGGTCTTCGCGCAGGATGTTGGCGTCGTTGCCGTCGATGCGGCCTGCCTCGACGTTGCGGCGCAGGTTCACGGACCAGGTGCCGAAGCTGTTCGACGTCTGCTGCACTTGCTCCAGCAGCCACTGGCGCGAACGGTCCAGCGTGGCTTCAGGCACTTCGAAGCCCTTGTCGCGCGCGTCTTGCAGGAAGCCCACGGCATAAGCCGTCAGCCAGACGTCGCGAGACGTCGAACCGCTCCACAGGTTGTAGGAACCCACGGCGTTGCGCATGCCCGACAGCCGGGCGATCGCGCCCGAGACCTGGGTGGCGCGCTCCGTCTGCGTGCGCGGCTTCAGGCCGAACTGCTTGGCGACGTCTTCGTCGATCAGCACCCACGGCAAGGCGCGGCTGATGGTCTGCTCGGTGCAACCGTACGGATAGGCGAGCAGGCCTTCGACCAGGCGGTTGACGTTGAACGGCGGACGGTTCGACACCGTCATGCTGATCAAGGCCGAATCCGGATAGTACGAAGACACCCACGACGCCTGCGGCGTATTCGACTCGCCCGGGTTCAGGCGCAGGCGGCGCACCTGGCGTTCGCCGGCATAGGCCGGCTGCACCTGCAACACGGATTCGCGCACGAGGTGCACCGGCTTGCCACCGCCCTGGCCGTCGACGGTCAGGCGCATCAGGCCCAGGCCGTACGAACCCGTGGTGGTCGCGTTAAAGCGCAGGGTCGTGCGTTGCTTGTCCTTCAGCGTCAACGTGCGCACGCCGTCCGGAATCGCCAGGGGGTCCAGCGCTTCCAGCTTGACGGTGATCTTCTGTTCGACGCCGCTCAGGTTGGTCACGTCCAGCGCAATCGCGGCCTGGTCGCCCGGCGTGATGAAACGCGGGGTGTTCAGTTCGGCCACGATCGGCGCCGCCACCACCATTTCGGTGTCGGTGCTGCCGTAGTTGTCGGCCGTGAAGGCCACGGCCATCAGGCGCAACGTGCCGTTGAAGTCGGGCAGATCCAGCGCAATATCCGCTTCGCCCTGCGCGTTCAGCGTCACCGGGCCCGAGAACAGGTCGACCAGCTTGACCTTCTTCGGCAGGCTCTTGCTGTCGCCGCGCATGGCGGCGTCACCGCCCCACTTCAGCTTGCCCTTGGTGCCGTCCATCTTCTCGATCAGCTTGCCATACATGTCCAGCAATTCAGGCGCGTAACGGTGCTTGCCGAAGAAGAAGTCCAGCGGGTCGGGCGTGGCGTATTGGTTGATGTTCAGGATCCCGACGTCCACGGCCGACAGGGTCACCGTGGCCTGCTTGCCCTGGGCGCCGTCCACTTTGACGCGCACGGTCGTCTTGTTTTCGGGCACGGCCTTGGGCGGCGCGGTCAGCTTGACGTCGAGCTTGCGGTCGGCGCTGGCGATCGGCAGGAACGCCAGGCCCAGCGCGCGCGCCGGGGTCACGCGGTCGCCTTCGCTACCCGGGCGGAACACGGCAGCGGCCACGTACAGGTCGTGACGCTTCCAGTCCTTGCTGATCGGGATTTCGACTTGGGTGCCCGTCGCCTTCACGGCGACCCAGGTGGACCACAGCATGCGGTCGCCTTCGACCGTCACCAGGGCCTGGCCGTCATGCGGCGGGGTCAGCGTCACCTTGACGGTGTCGCCCGGCTTGGCCGGCACGCCTTCAAGCTTCATCTGGACGCGGTCCGGACGGTTGCCCATCGCATCGGCGTCCTGCGCATTCCAGCCTGCGTAGAAGCGGTAGCGCATCGTCTCGCCCGTTTCCGGGTCGGTCAGTTCCAGGCGATAACGGCCCCACTTGACCGGCACGGTCAACTGGGTACGGTCGTTCAGCGCGATCTCGCGCGAATCGATCAGTTCGTCGGTTTCGGTATAGCCGCTGTTCCAGCCGCGCTGGTCATCGAAACGCCAGTAGTACTGGCGCTCTTCGCGGAACAGGCGCATCTGGGCCTGAGCCAGCGGTTCGAGCTTGCCTTCGGCGTTTGCGCGGATCACTTCAAACGTGGCGGGCGCGCCTTCGCGGGCCACGTCACGGTCGAATTGCGGACGCACGCCGATCAGCTTGTCGGCAGGCCAGACGCTGCGTTCGATGGAACGCACCACCGGACGGCCGCCGGATTCCAGCAGGCTGGCCGATACCCGCAGCTTCATCGGCGAATGCGTGCCGGCGGTGCTGGACGGGACTTCCAGCTGCGCATAACCCTTGTCGTCCAGCGCTGCCTCGGGCAGCTCGCCGAACGAGCGGCGCGAATCGTCGGCCACGTCGCCGAAGATGAAGCCCGGCCATTGCTGGGCCAGCGCAAAGCGGTCGCGCTTGATCTGGAAGGTCGACAGCAGCCGATTCCCGGCGGCCGGCGCTCCATACAGGTAGTCGCCCTGCACGTCCACGGTCAGGTCGTCGCCGACGGACAGCACGTCCTGTTCAGAGGTCAGCGCCATCTTCATGCGCTCGGGCAGGAATTCCTCGACCTGGAACTTCCACGACGCGTCCGGCGCGCGCGAGGCGGGATCCACCCGCAGCTCAAGCAGCCACGAACCGGTCTGCGCATCCAGCGGCAGGTCGATCGAACGTTCGACGTAACCCACCAGATCCTTCTTGGGCTGCCACAAGGTGGTCTGCACCACGCGGCCGTCAGGGCGCTTGATCGTGGCGGTCAACGGCGCCGGGGTCAGCACGCGGCCGTCCAGGTCGCGCGGCAGCACCGAGACGTTGAACGTTTCGCCCGGGCGGTACAGATTGCGGCCCGCATAGACGAACAGGTTGTTCGGACGCGAGGTATGGCCGCCCGTGTCGAATTCCGACAGGTCCAACGCCGGCTCGGCCAGCGCCAGAACGGTCATTTCCTTGTCGCGCGACGCGCGGATGACGCGCGCATTGGTGAAGCTGCCTTCAAACCGGACATGGCCTTGCGCATCGGCGGCGGCCTTGGCCAGCGACTTGCCGGCGCCATCGACCAATTCGAACGTGGCGCCCGAAATGGCCTGGCCGGTCTTCAACGATACGGAATAGGCTTCGATGCGGTCGCTGTAGCGGCGCGCATGCAGGCCGATATCGCTGACGTAGAAGTAGGTGACCTGGTATTCGTAGCGGAAACGGCCGGGCTGGCTCATGACCGCGATATAGATGCCGGGCTCTTGCAGTTCCTTCACGCCTTCGACCGGCAGGAACGTCACGTGGCGGCGGTTGGGCTTGTCGTCGGTCAGGAAACGGCCTTGGTAGACGCTGGTCGTCAGCGAATTCAAGCGGTCCAGGTCCCAGTTGCTGACCGAGCCCTTCAGGCTGCGGTTGTCCGAATAGCGCCAGCCGTCTTCTTCGTCGTAGCCGCCCTCTTCGTCATCGGACTCGGCGGCCGTGTTGCGGCCGATGCCCAGGACGGTTTCGAACAGTTCCGGCACACGGTCCGGGGCCACGCGCAGGAACTGCACGTCCACTTCGGACACGTTGACCGTCGCCACCGGCAGACCGCCGTTCTGGCCGGCCGGCAGCACGACGCCGCGGCTGGCGAAATAGAACGACGGCGGCATGGCCTGGGTGTCGACCTCGCAGTTCGACGTTTCGGCCAGCACGACTTTATCGCCCACGCCGGGCAGGCCCGACCGCACCGTGATCGCGTACTTGCGCTGCGGCTGGATGTACGGGAAATACACCATGCGCGGGTTTTCGCCCACGACCCAGTTGCCCTTGACGATCTTGCCCTTGGGCGCGGAATCGCCCGGCTTGACCGAGGCGGGCTGGTCGTTCGGCGATGCGGCGGATTCGCTGTCCTGGTCTTCTTTGCCGGACGTGGAGCCGATGTCGGTCACCTGGAGGAAGCTATCCAGGTTGGCCTTGCCGTCCACCGGTTGCGTGAACGTGACGGAGAGCGACAGGGTGTCGTTGTATTGGCGCGGCTGGCAGGTCAGCGCCGCAAAGGGGTCGGCCGATCCGACCACCGCGCTGGCCGGCAGCGCCGGCTTGGCGTCACCGGAACCCGTTGCCGGCGTATTCGCCGCCGGGGACGTTGCGGCGGGTACGGGGGACGGCGCGACCGCTTGGCGGTCCTTGCCCATCCACCAGCCCGCGCCGATGGCCCCTGCCAAAACAACAACGCCAGCTACCGCCAGCCATGTCTTGCTGATCTTTCCACTCACGGCAAACCCCTCCGCCTTACTCGAATTCAATGCTCCTTTGCGGCGGAGCTGCCGACCAACTTGTCCGCGTGCTTCCCGGTACGCGGATACTACTTTTCTGCAAATGACGGACAGCACAACGCCGCCATCGCTGGCGGCGCCTTCACTTGATTATTAGACCGGTTCCATCACGCATTGCAGCGGGTGCTGGCGCGCCCGCGCATACTGCCCCACCTGGGCAATGCGCGTCGCCGCGAGGTCGCGGGGATAGACCCCGCAAACCCCACGCCCTTCGTGATGCACTTGAAGCATGATCCGCGTCGCCTCTTCGTGGTTCTTATTGAAGAATTTTTGCAGGACTTTCACGACGAACTCCATCGGCGTGTAGTCGTCATTGAGCAACAGGACCTGGTACATCGGAGGCGGCGCGGCGCGTGCCGGTGCCTTCTCGACGGCCAAATCATGCTGGGTATCCAAGGTAGAACTCATAGGGCGGCTATTCTATTTAAACTGGGGACGCCTAACGTGTAACTTACGCAAAATTACACGCAGAAATACGTAGTTTCCATACTTGACGACACGAAGAAAAGCAGCGCATTATCAGCGCATTCTGGGGTTTTCAACTCATCGAAAATCTGCCAGGAAGCCGGAGGGGGGACAGGGGTCTTGACCGCGATGCCCTTCTGTCAACATACGATTCAATGAGGCAGTCCGCATGTCTGATACGACCGCAACCGCCGTCCAAGGGGACAATCCCAAATCGACGGGCACCGTCAAATGGTTCAACGATGCAAAGGGGTTTGGCTTCATTACGCCCGACGACGGCGGTGAAGATCTGTTCGCCCACTTTTCGTCCATCCAGATGAATGGTTTTAAAACCCTGAAAGAAGGCCAGAAAGTGGCCTTCGAAATTATCCAGGGGCCCAAAGGCAAACAGGCACTTAATATCACGGCTGCCTGAGTTACCCTTAAAGTGCAACGGTAAGGTTGCGCCATTAATTCAGGCGGGGCTTTCGAGCCCCGCCTTGTTATTTTCACTATTACTACGCCAGGCCATGCTGAAGAATGCTGTGTTGTTTCCCGTCAGTCGCACGTTGTTCAAGACAGCGTTCTTTAAATCAGCAACGGTAAGCGCGTTATCCGCCGCATTGACCGCCGCCGCGTTGACCGTGGGCGCCAGCGCCTTTGCCCAGACCGGCCCGCAGCCACCGCTGCCGACCACTCAGCTTTCGGCCGGTATCCATATTATCCGCGCAGAAGTCGCCAATACGGACGCCACGCGCCGCGACGGGCTCATGTTCCGCAAGGAACTTCCCGGCAACGACGGCATGCTGTTCGTATTCGAGCAGCCCGACGTGCAGTGCTTCTGGATGCGCAACACGCTGCTGCCGCTCTCGATAGCCTTTATCGCCGACGACGGCACGATCGTCAACATCGACGACATGGCACCGCAGACCGAAGACCCGCACTGCGCGAAAAAGCCCGTCCGCTACGCCCTGGAAATGGCCCAAGGCTGGTTTGACCAGCACGGCATCAAGGCGGGGCGGAAAATCGACGGCCTGCCCTGAGCGGCTGGCCCCGGGGCGGCAAGACCCCTTTCCGGAAGCGACAAGGGAGCCCCGCGGGGCTCCCTTTTCATTCCCGCCACGCAAAAGCGGCGGGAAAAAACAACACTTCGCGCGTCAGACGCGCTCGATGATCAGCGCAATGCCCTGGCCCACGCCGATGCACATCGTGCACAGTGCGTAGCGGCCGCCGGTGCGGTGCAGCTGGTTGATCGCGGTCGTGGCCAGACGCGCGCCGCTGGCGCCCAGCGGATGGCCCAGGGCGATTGCGCCGCCGTTGGGGTTCACGCGCGGGTCATTGTCGGCAATGCCCAACTGGCGCAGCACGGCCAGGCCCTGGGCGGCGAAGGCTTCGTTCAGCTCGATCACGTCCATCTGGTCGAGCGTCAGGCCGGTCTGGGCCAGCACCTTCAGCGTAGCGGGCGCCGGGCCGATGCCCATGATGCGCGGCGCAACACCGGCGGTTGCCATGCCGACCACGCGGGCGCGCGGGGTCAGGCCGTGGCGGGCGGCGGCCTTTTCGTCGGCCAGCAGCAGCGCGGCGGCGCCGTCATTCACGCCGGATGCGTTGCCGGCCGTGACCGTACCGCCTTCACGGACCACGCCTTTCAGCTTGGCCAGCGATTCCAGGCTGGTTTCACGCGGGTGCTCGTCCTTGGCGACGATGATGGCATCGCCCTTTTTCTGGGCGATCGACACCGGCACGATCTCGGCGTCGAATACGCCTTCCTTTTGCGCGCGGGCCGTCTTCTGCTGGCTGGCCAGCGCGAACAAGTCCTGGTCTTCGCGGCTGATCTTGAAATCGTCGGCGACGTTCTCGGCGGTCTCGGGCATCGAATCCACGCCGTATTGGGCCTTCATCAGCTTGTTGATGAAGCGCCAGCCGATGGTCGTGTCAAAGATGGCGGCATTGCGCGAGAACGCGCTGTCGGCCTTGCCCATCACGAACGGGGCGCGGCTCATGCTTTCGACGCCGCCAGCCAGCATCAGGCCGGCTTCGCCTGCGCGGATGGCGCGGGCGGCGGTGCCGATGGCGTCCAGGCCCGAACCGCACAGGCGGTTGACGGTGGCGCCGGGCACTTCGATCGGCAGACCGGCAAGCAGGGTCGCCATGCGGGCGACGTTGCGGTTGTCTTCGCCGGCCTGGTTTGCGCAACCCATGATCGCGTCATCCAGCTCTTCCCAGCGCACGCCGGGGTTGCGCGCCACCAGCGCCTTGATGGCGACGGCAGCCAGATCGTCAGGGCGCACGGGCGCCAGCGCACCGCCGTAGCGGCCGAAGGGGGTGCGGATCGCATCACAAATAAAGGCATTCACGGTCATGAGAAGCTCGGAGTGAAGTGGGAAAAACGGGATCGCCCGATGTTAACGCAGCGCTTTTCGCGCCAAGTTGGTGCAAGGCGGTCGTGTCCGCCACACGGACAATGTCCAGTAGGTGTTCACCCTGATCGTGCGCCGCCCATGCACGGTTTGCGTGCACGGCGGTCACGGGGCGGCGGATTTGGCGCCTGTGGGGCCGGCTTCCGCTTCGGTTTTCGCCGCACGTCCGGCGTCCAGGATCGCCTGCCGGCGAAAGCGCCCCGCCGCCAAATGATAGAACGGTTGCGGGCAGAACTGCCTTGATACGCCGGAGGCCAGCAGCGACCCCACCAGCAGCCAGAACAACATGGGCTGGCTGCCGGTCATTTCCATGACCACCACACTTGCCGTCAACGGCGCCTGCGTGGCGGCGGCCAGGAAGGCGGCCATCGACACCAGCACCAGCACGCGCTGGTCCACCCCGTCGCCCGCCAGTTGCCAGATGTGCTGGCCGATTCCGGCGCCGGTCGTCAGCGCCGGCGTGAAGATGCCGCCGGGAATGCCCGCCCAGTACGAGGCCACGGTGGCCGCCAGCTTGGCCAGGCCGAAGCCGGCGGGCGCCGTGTCATGGCCGGACAACAGGTCCGCCGCCACGCCGTAGCCCGTGCCGTAGACCGAGCCGGCGGTGCACAGGCCGATCACGGCCAGGATCAGCCCCATGATGAACGCCGTCCAGACCGGATGCCTGCGGATCCATGCGCGCCACGCTGCCGGCGCGGAACCTGCCGCGCCCTTGCCCAGCAAGCGCGCGAAGATTCCGCCCAGCGCGCCGTTGATCGTGCCGCAGACGATGATCCACATCACCATGCCGTGCGCCAGCGGCGCGCCGCCGAACACACCGAAGTACGGGTTGTTGCCTTGCACCGCCACCACCAGGAAGCCCGCAGCCAGCACCCCGATCAGCACCAGGCGCTGCCAGCGCAGCACGGTGCCCCGGCCCAGTTCTTCAATGGCGAAGATGACGCCGGCAAGCGGCGCGTTGAAAGCAGCGGCAAGCCCGCCCGCGGCGCCGGCGGCGATCAGTTCGTTGGAATGGAAGCCGCGCAACTGCACGCCGCGCCGCTTCCAGAAGTCGCCCCAGGCCAGCATGAGCGCGGCGCCGACCTGCACCGACGGACCTTCCCGGCCGATCGATGCGCCAGCCAGCATGCCGAAGAAGGCCAGCGGGATCTTCCAAAGGGTTTGCGCCAGCGAGACCAGGCTGCTCTGGCTGGGGCCGGGCGGCAGGGATAGCGCGCCGATCACTTGGGGAATGCCGCTGCCCGAGGCGTTGGGCGCGAAGCGCAGGGTCAGCCAGCGCAAGCCGGCCAGGCTGAACGGCAACACCAGCAAGGCGAGCCAGCCGTTATGGCCGACCCATTCGCGGTTCCAGTCCAGCGCCTTGTCGGCCAGATAGGCAAAGGCCAGCGACATCAGGGCCACCAGACCCGCGCCGCCCAGCAACAAGAGCATCTGCAGGCTCTTGCGCGACAAACGATTGATCTGACGCACTTTGCGGCGCATCAGGCGGCGGGTGCCGGCGGACATCCGGCGAAACGAGTCAGTCAGGCTCATGGGCTGCTGGCAGGCGGCGAAAGGTGGCTAACCATACCATTCCCACCTGACCCGCAGCCGACAAGCCAACCCCGCGCCCGGCAGCCACACCGGCGCTGCCGGACGCGGACGCCGCTTAGAACGTCGACCAGTCGTCGTCGGACGCGCGTGCCAGCGCCGGACGGGCCAGGCCCGCGCGCGCCACGGATGCCGCGGGCATCTTCGCCGCGGCCGGCACGGCCTGCACCAGCCGCGCTTGCGCCTGGCGGGCCGAACTGCTGCCGGCATCCACCTTGAAGCGGCGCACTTCCTGCGCCAGGCGGGAGGCCTGCTCCTGCATGCTGGCGGCAGCCGCCGCGGCCTCTTCCACCAGCGCCGCGTTCTGCTGCGTCACGGTGTCCATCTGCGCCACGGCCTGGTTCACCTGACCGATGCCAGAGGACTGCTCTTCCGACGCGCTGGCGATCTCGCGCACCAGGACGGCGACCTGGCGCACGCTGTCCACCACTTCACGCATGGTGCGGCCAGCTTCGTCCACCTGACGCGTGCCGCCTTCGACGCGCGTGACGGATTCGTCGATCAAGGCCTTGATCTCCTTGGCCGCCACGGCCGAACGCTGGGCCAGCGTGCGCACTTCGCCTGCCACCACGGCAAAGCCGCGCCCCTGTTCGCCGGCGCGCGCCGCTTCCACGGCGGCATTGAGCGCCAGGATGTTGGTCTGGAACGCAATGCCGTCGATCACGCCCGTGATGTCGGCGATACGGCGCGAGCTGTCGGAAATGGCGCTCATGGTCTGCACCACCCCTTCGACCACTTCCCCCCCGCGCACCGCCACATTGGAAGCCTGGCTCACCAGGCGATCCGCTTCACTGGCGTTGTTGGCGTTCTGCTGCACCGTGCTGGTCAGCTCTTCCATCGACGCGGCGGTCTCTTCCAGCGACGAGGCCTGCTCTTCCGTGCGCTGCGACAGGTCGGAGTTGCCCTGCGCGATCTGCGAGGAGGCCGACGCGATGCTTTCGCAGCCGTCGCGCACGTCGGCGACGATGCGCGCCAGGCTTTCGTTCATGGCCTTGAGCGCCCCCATCAGATCGCCCGTTTCGTCGCGGGTCGCCACCTGGATGTCGGTCGTCAGATCGCCGGCGGCCACTTGGCGCGCCGCCTTGACGGCTTGCTCCAACGGACGCACGATGCCCCGCGTAACCAGCCACCCCAACAGCATGCCGACGGCCACGCCGGCCACGGCCAAGGCGATCATGACCGCGCGCACCGTGTCGTACAGGTCCGTGCCTTCCTGCACGGATTGCGCGGCGACCTTCTCCTTGCTCACCGCCAGATCGGTCATCAGGTCATCCAGCTTCTGCGACGACACGATCACCCGCTTCTCGATTTCGGCCACGCGCGGATCCGTCTGGGTCAGCGACTGCGACTGGGCGGCGGCGAAGAACGCCGCCGACTCGCGCTTCCAGACCTGCTCGGTTTCCGCGAACTGGGCCAGCAGGCGCTTGCCCTCTTCCGCATGGAAATTGACGGCGGCCTTCTCGCGCAGCGCGTCCATGTTCTTGACGGCGTCGTCGAACTGCTTCTTCAACGCCTGGCGGTCCTGGTCGCTGGAGGCCGCCAGATAGCCATTGCGGGCCCGTCCCGCGTAAATCAGGTTGATATTGGCTTCCTTCATGTCCGAGATGCCGCGCAGCTCGGTGTCGTAAAGCCGGTCATTCAATTCATTGATGCGTGACAGTCCCCACACGCCAAATGCCCCGATTGCGCCGCCGATCACGGCGACAAGCAAAAACGCGCCCGACAGGCGCGCCCCAATGCGCAAGCCCGAAAATAACCGCAACATGCTTCCCTTCCCTGTAGATACCCCGGTTTATGGCGGGCAAGCCGCGGTCTTCGGCGCCGTGGTTCAGCCGCAGACTGGTGGCAACAATAGCGGCACGGGTTTCTAGGGATAACCCTAAAGAAAAGGATGTTTTCTCGTCATTTCCCCACAATGAATTCGACAATCGACAGGGTTTCGAAAGCTGAATTTTTTCTGAACGAAAAAGAAAAACCCCTCGGCGATGCGAGGGGTTTCTTCACGCGCCGCGGCGCAGGCGCCGCGGAATCTGGCGACCTTGCCTATCAGGCAAAGTTCTTGGCGGCGAACTCCCAGTTCACCAGCGCCCAGAAGTTTTCCAGGTACTTGGGACGCGCGTTGCGGTAGTCGATGTAGTACGCGTGTTCCCAGACATCACAGGTGAGCAGCGGCTTGTCGGCCGTGGTCAGCGGGGTGGCTGCGTTGCTGGTGTTGACGATGTCGACCGAACCGTCAGCTTTCTTGACCAGCCAGGTCCAGCCCGAACCGAAGTTGCCGGCTGCCGACTTGTTGAACGCTTCCTTGAAAGCGTCGAAGCTGCCCCACTTGGCGTTGATGGCGTCAGCCAGCTTGCCCGAGGGTGCGCCGCCGGCCTTGGGGGCCAGGCTGTTCCAATAGAACGTGTGGTTCCAGATCTGAGCGGCGTTGTTGAAAATGCCACCCGAGGATTTCTTCACGATGTCTTCCAGCGACAGCGTTTCGAATTCCGTACCCGGGATCAGGTTGTTCAGGTTCGTGACGTACGTCTGGTGATGCTTACCGTAGTGGAACTCCAGCGTTTCCTTGGAGATGTGCGGAGCCAGCGCGTCCAGTTCGTAAGGCAGGGGGGGAAGAGTATGTGCCATGTGTTGGTTCCTTCTGTTGAGTGCACGATCAAGCCGTTCAATTGTATCGGCAACTAATGAGGATACCTTGTTAAACCCGTGCTTGCGCGGGGTTAACGGACACATGTGCTTATGACTTTTCCGCGACCGTTTTTGTAAACGCTACTCTTTCTCGTATCGCAGTTCGCGGCCTTCGCTCGACTCGACCAGCGCGCCGTCTTTATGCCGCGTCAGCGTCTTGTGCAGCGGCGTGCCGGCAGCGGCCTCAGGCGCCGCGACATCCACGCGGATCGCGCGTGCACCGGCATCGATCTTGCTGATGTCGACCTCATGCCAGCGCGCTCCCGAAGGCAGCGGCACGAACACGGCCAAAGCCTTCAAGGCGCCCGGCGCGATCGGCGCACTGACGCCGTCCGCGCCTTCCGATTGCCTGGGTTCGCCGCCATAGTCCCCGTCCGTCGACGACATCGCCACGCCCAATTTCACGGGGCGGTCATGGAAGTACACGCGCACCGTCAACTGGCCGGCCTCGGCCGCCCGCGTATCGGCGCGCACGCCGGCAATGGCCGAATACGGCTGGATGGGCGGCGTGTCCAGGAACACCTGTTTGCCGTCGCTGCGCCATGCGCCATGCGCCATGACATCAACCGCGCCGTAGCTCAACAGGTAATCGAAGCTGCCATCCGCGGACAACAGGAGTTCGCTGCCGACTTCGCGCAAGCCGCGCAGATAGTAATGCCCCGGCAGTCCTGACGCATCCGCGGATTTGCTGCCTGCCTTGGCGGCAGACCGTTTGGACTGCGCCGGCGATGCGCACGTCGTGGCCAGCGCAACGCCTGCCGCTTGCAGGACGCGCTTGAATTCCGGCGAGGACTGGCACATCAGCGTGCTCTGCAACGATTGGCCCGCAGGCGCCAAGGCCGTATCGAAACGCGCGCGATAACGCGCCAGCAAGGACAGCATGGCGGGTTGACCCGTTTCCAGCGCGACCCAGGCCGGGCTACGACCGGCAGCGTCGGGCGCATCGGGGCTTGCGCCGGCGGCCATCAGCGCATCGGCCAGATCCGCGCGGCCGCGCGCCATCGCCAGGTTCAGCGCCGTGTCGCCGGTGCCAGACGGCGCATCCAGATCGGCGCCCGAGGCCCGCAGTTGCGTCAGGACCTGAACCGCCGTCTCCCGTCGCGCCACGACCCAATGCCGGCTTTGCAGCAGCAACGACAGCACCCGTTGCGGCAACGGCCCGGCATCTTGCGCGCAGCGCTCTTCCTGGCCGGTAAAGCCTGCGGCCTGCAGTTGCGCGAAATACCCCGGCTTGTCGATCAGGTTGAATTCGCCGCCCTCCGGCAAGCACGCATGCGCCAGCGCTTGGCCGTTGGCCTGGCTGACGCGCCGCACCAGCGCCATGTCGCCCGAGGCCACGGCCGCATTCAGCAACGCGTACGGCGCGGGCGCTTGCGGCAGTCGCGGATCGTCCAGCTTCGCCCCCGCGCGCAACAGGCGATCCAGCATCGCCGTGTCTTGCCGGCCGATCAACCAGTACAACGCGCTTTCGCCATTGGGCAACACGGCGGCCGGGTCCGCCCCCTTGGCGAGCAAGGCGTCGACGACCGCAGCCTGGCCAGTCGTCGCCGCAATCAACAGGGGCGGCGTGGCGGCGCGATCGTCCACACGATCGCCGTCGCGGGTGGATGGATCGACGGGAAGCGGCGACGGCGGGTTCACGGGCACGCCGGCATCGATCAGCATCAACGCGAGCGCCGAGTCGCGGTTTTCCAGTGCCTGCCGGATCGCGCCCGCCCCCAACGTCTTCACGTCAAAGCCCGCATCGATGAACAACCGCAGCATCGCGGCGCCTTGCGGGCCGGGCTCGCGCAACAGCCGCGCGATCGGCGAACGCTGGGGATCGCGCAGTGCCGCACGCAAGGTGTCGGCCGGCATGGCGGCGAGCAGCTCGCGCAGGATCGCCGCATCGCCCGCCTGCACCGCGGCCTCGAGCGCGGATTGCCGGTCATAACCATCGCGCACCACACCCGGATTGGCGCCGGCTGCCAACAGGCGCGTGACGGCCTGCGCTTGGCGCGCCCGCACCGCGTCGGCCAAAGGCGTGTCGCCGTAGGGCTCGGCCGCATCGCCTTCGACCGGCGCACCCAGCGCAAGCAGTCGTTGCAGCGTATCGATATCGCCCTTGGCGGCCGCAAGATTCATGATGGGCCGCGCGCCAGCTTCGACTTTCGCGAAGATCAGGTTGCCGCCGCCAGTCTGCGGACCGCGCTGCGAAAAGGGCATACCGGCCCGCAACAACTGCGCAGCGATGGCGGGATGCCCGCTTTCGACGGCAGCCTGCGCGGCGTCCAGCCACACATCGCGTTCCCCGCTTTCCCCATAGCCGGTGGCCGGCATCGTACGAGGCCCCAATTCCATCAGCACCGGCACGGCGTCCGCGTTGCCCAGGTAGGCGGCCAGCGCCAACACCGTCAAACCGTCCTCAACCGCCGGCTTGCTGCCCGTGGCGGCCAGCGCGCGCAAGGGCTCGGCGCCTTCGGTCATTTCGACCATCGGTTCCCAGGCCATGAAATCCGCGGCAGGCCGCAGCCGGCCTTGTTCGTCGGTAAACAGGCGGCGCACGGACGCATCGGCCGGTTCGTCGAAATCCCTGAACGGCCGGCTCGCCCCAGCCTTGAACAACGCCAGCACCATGCGCGTCATGTCCTGTCGGTCGACCAGGCGCGGCAGATAGGTCATGCGCACCGCGAATTCGAAATCGCGGTTCAGCAGGAACTCCAGAGGCTTGCGGTTTTCATCGCCGCGCTGATCCGGTTTGGCGCCCGCCGCCAGCAGCATGTCCATGATGGCCGGCGTGCCGTACAAGATTGCCAGATGCAGGGGCGGCCGGCGCGATTGGTAGGTCACGTCATCCAGTGCGGGCGCGGTGGCCAGCAGCGCGGCCAACATGCGGGTGCGGGCCGGCAGCACGGTCCGATAGGCCTCGCGGATCCGGGTCGCATCCTCGGGCGTCATGCTCCAGTAGACGTCTTTGGCCCGCAGCGCGCGCGGCGGCGTCAGCAGCGCATGCAGCAAGGGCACGCCATCGGCTGCGTAATCGCCAGGGTGGTCAACCTGTCGCAACGCGGCCGCGAAAGCGGCCTCGTCGTTGCGGCTGACGGCGTCGAACAGGGCTTTGGTCTGCGGCGTATCGGCCGGCTTGTATTCGCGGTAGGGCGAATCGCAATCGCAGGCGCGTTGCTGCGCTTGCGGCGCGGCGGGGCTCGCTTGCGCCATGGCCGCCTGTCCCAGCGATATCGCCGCTCCGGCCAGCACGCTGGCCATCCAACCCAAGCCATTGTTATGCAACATCGCCCTGCCCTTGTTCGCGTCGCGAGCGCTGCGCTCGACAGCGCCGAATCGTATCAGCTGGCGTCGCGTGTCTTGCGGGTCTGTTGCACCTGGACCTCGGCGCCGCCTTGCGCAAAACTCAAATCCAACGCCTGCCCGGCGGACAAGGTTGCCGCGTCGCGCACGATGCGGCCTTCGCCGTCGCGCGCAATCGCGTATCCGCGCGCCAGCGTGTTGCCGGGATCCAGCGCGCGCAACTGCGCGGTGGCCGCCGCCACCCGGTTGCGGTTCTGGACCAGCAGGCGGGCATGGGCCTGGCCCAGTTGGCGCACGGCGCCCGCCAGGCGGTCGGCGGCGCGGCCCGTGTCCGGCACCCGATGCGTCAACCGCTGGGCCAGCAGATTGACGCGCGCGGTACGCCGGCCTTGCGGCCCGGACCACGCCGAGGCCAGGCGAAAGCGCAGGCTGTTCAGTCGTTCCCGCTGATGTTCCAGGCGTTGCGCCGGCGACACCAGTTGCGCCGCCGCGCGGTCCAGGCGCTGGGCGGCGCGCTCCAGGCGGCGTTGCTGGCCGCGCGCCATCGCCTGGGCAGTCTGCATGACGCGGCCCAGCAATTCGGAACGCGGCACGCAGGCCAGTTCGGCGGCCGCAGTCGGCGTCGGCGCGCGCACGTCGGCCACGAAGTCCACGATGGTGAAGTCGGTCTCGTGCCCGACGCCGCTGATTACGGGAATCTCGCTGGCCGCCACCTGGCGCGCCAGGTCTTCGTCGTTGAAGCTCCAGAGATCTTCGATGCTGCCTCCGCCGCGAACCAGCAGCAGCGTATCGACTTCGGCGCGTTCATTGGCGATCCGGACCTGGGCCACCAGCCGGCCGGCGGCGTCCGCGCCCTGAACCGGGGCCGGATAGATGATGACCGGCACCTGCGGCGCGCGCCGGGCCAGGGCCGACAGCACGTCGCGCAGCGCGGCCGCGTGTAGCGACGTGACAACGCCGATGGCGCGCGGCAGACGGACGGGGTCCCGCTTGCGGGCCGGATCGAACAGGCCCTCAGAGGCCAATTGCTCTTTCAGCCGCAAAAATGCTTCATACAGGTTGCCCAGCCCCGCCCGGCGCATCGCGTCGGCCTGGAGTTGATAGTCGCCGCGGGGCTCGTACAGGGAAACCCTGGCCCGGATCTCGACCTGATCGCCGGCCCGGGGCACGAAACCCACGGCGCTGGCGCGGCTGCGGAACATGACGGCGCGCACGGAGGCCCGGCTGTCCTTGAGCGTGAAGTACCAATGCCCGGAAGCCGCCGCCGTGAAGTTGGAAATCTCTCCGCGCACCCATATTGCCGGGATGCTGCGCTCCAACAACTGCCCCACTGCTTGGTTCAGCTGGGCAACCGTCAGGATATCCCGCGCGAATGCGTTGTTTGTGACTGCAAATTCAATTGTCATGGGGCTTTCCGATGCGTACCTGTCCACAGGGCATACGTAGCGGGCCGCAATGATACCGCGTCCACAGTTTTTTGCAGCAACAGGCCAGACAGCCAGCATTTTCCGTGCAATTCATTGATTTATATGGGATTTTTACGCAAACACCGTTGCGCTCATTTGAAGCAAACAAGCGCAAGCCCTGTACCCACAAGCGTTCCGGCAGAGTTTTACACAGAATTATCCACAACTTCTGTGGATAATTCCGGGGTCAACCCGCCTTGCCACAAGCCCGCCGCACCGTTACAGTTTCGGCTTGATCAGATGCCGATGCACGCCACCCTGCGCGCCCAGGCTTCCCGGGAGTTGAACGCTTTGCTTTCCATTTTGCGCGAGGCCGGCTGGCCCATATGGCCCCTGCTGGCGACATCCGTGCTGGGTCTGGCGCTGATCTTCGAGCGCTTCCTCTCCCTGCGCCGCAGCCTGATCCTGCCCCGTGGCCTGAACGAGCAGGTGGCCGACATGCTGCGCAACCGCCAGGACACCCCCGAATCGATCAACCGGCTGGAACGCAACTCGCCGCTTGGCCGCGTGTTGGCCGAAGTGATGCGCCACCGTCATCTGCCCCGCGAAGAACTGCGCAACGTGGTCGAAGACACGGGCCGCGCCGTCGCCCACGACCTCAGCCGCTACATCCCCGCCATCGGCACCATCGCCGTCGTCGCGCCGCTGATGGGCCTGTTCGGCACGGTCGTCGGCATGATCGAGATCTTCGGCTCTTACACGCCCGGCGGCGGCGATCCCGCCCAACTGGCGCGCGGCATCTCGATGGCGCTGTACAACACCGGTTTCGGCATCCTGATCGCCATACCCGCCATGATCGCGCACCGCTACCTGCGCAGCCGCGTCGACGGCTACCTCAGCGCCATGGAACAATCCGCGTCGCGCCTGGTCCGCGCCGTGTCCTCCCCGCCCGCCCCCCGCGAGGCACGTTCATGAATTTCCGCGGCTCCCGGGGCGACCGCGATGAACTGGACATCAACCTGATTCCGCTCATCGACGTCCTGTTGGTCATCCTGATCTTCCTGGCAGCAACCACCTCGTTCGCGCGTTTCACGCAGTTGAAGGTGACGCTGCCCCAGGCATCGTCGGAACAGGACACGCCGCCCGCACTGGAAGTCGCCGTCAGCCAGGACGGGCGCTACGCCCTGAACGGCACGCTGATCGACGTCTCCACGCCGCCCGAAATCGCCGACGCGCTGCGCCAGGCCGCGGCCGGCAAGCCCGAGCCGCTGGTCGTCATCAACGCCGACGCCCAGGCCACCCACCAGTCCGTGATCAACGTCATGGAAGCCGCCCGGCTTGCCGGCATCGGCCGCGTCAACTTCGCCGCCCAGACCTCCCGGTGACCACCCCGCGTTCCTCTGCATCGCTGCTGGCTCGCCAGTGGCAGCACGGCGGCTGGCTCTCGAGCCTGTTGCGGCCCCTTTCCGCGCTGACCGCCTGGGCGGTGGCACGCAAGCGCAGGCAATACCTGGACGGCACCCGCGCCGCCTACCGCGCCCCGGTGCCGGTAGTGGTGGTCGGCAACGTCTATGTGGGCGGCACAGGCAAGACGCCGATGGTGATCGCTACTGTCGAAGGCCTGCGCGCCCGCGGCTACACGCCCGGCGTGGTCAGCCGGGGCTATGGCGTCAAGATCGGCACGGACGCCCGCGTCGGGACCGGTGCGCTTGCCGCCGCCCGATTCGGCGACGAACCCGCCCTGATCGCACGAGCCACTGGCGCCCCCATTGCGGTGCATCCCAAACGCGCCCTGGCGGCTCAGGCCTTGCTGCAAGCGCATCCCGAGGTGGATGTGATCGTCTCCGACGACGGCCTGCAGCACCTGGCGCTGGCCCGCGACATCGAAATCGTCGTGCAAGACGAACGTGGCATCGGCAACGGCCGCCTGCTGCCCGCCGGCCCCTTGCGTGAACCCGCCAGCCGCCTGCAGGAAGTGGACGTGGTGGTCACCAATATCGGCACCACCGACGGCCGACCGGCGACGACGGGCAACGCCCGTCCGCGCCAGGTGCGGATGTGGCTGGAGCCGGGCGACACGCGCCAGATCGAAGGCGGCGCCACGCGGCCGTTGTCCGCCTATGCGGGGCAACCGCACGTCGCGGCCGCGGCCGGCATCGGCAACCCTGAACGGTTTTTCACGACGCTGCGCGCCGCCGGTATCCTGCTGGACGCGACGCTGCCCCTGCCCGACCACCACGACTATGCCCAATCGCCCTTCCAGGCGATCGCGGCAGAAACAATCCTCGTCACGTCCAAGGACGCGATCAAGTGCGCCGCCCTGCACGACGCGCGCTTGTGGGAAGTTCCGGTGCAGGCCGCGTTCTCGGACCCGCAACTGTTCGATTGGCTGGCGCAGGCGCTGCGCCAGCCTGCCCGCGCCTAGAAAAGCGCGGGCAGGGCAGCGCTGCCGCGCGTATTCCTGCAGGACGCGCTCCCGTGCAGAGGCGGTTCAAGGAGGAAGGGCCACACCAGCGCGCGTTCTTCGCTTGCCATGGCTCGCAGCGCCTGCCCTTCCTGCTTCAGTTCGCGCAAGGCCCCTAGCTGTTGCTGCGTCGCACCATGTCGGTGATCCCGCTGGTGACGGACCCGACCGGAATGATCAGCATCAATCCGATCCTGAGGCTATTTGCACCCAATGCGCTGCTATTTCTTGCCGAGAAACGGGGCGGAGGAGAGCGACGAACCGTCCCCGAATTCGAGGCAATGCACGACGTTAATCAACGAATGAATGGAATCAGGCGTTCCGTTGGTCTGCGAACGGGGTGCGCCCCGGCGAAAGCTCCCCTCTGCCCACCCCCAAAACTGTTTTAGAATCGCGGTCATGGAATCCCGACTTCTCGACATCCTCGTCTGCCCCTTGTGCAAGGGCCGCCTCGAACACGACCGGCAGCAAGCCGAACTGGTTTGCCGCGCCGACCGCCTGGCCTTCCCGCTGCGTGACGGCATCCCCGTCATGCTGGAGTCGGAAGCCCGCGCGCTGGACGAAACGCCCGCCGCCAACTGACCGCCCCCATCGTGAGCTTCATCGCCCTGATCCCGGCGCGGACCGCCTCGACCCGCCTGCCCGATAAACCGCTTGCCGACATCGCCGGCAAGCCGATGGTCGTGCGCACGGCCGAACGCGCCGCCCTGTCGGGCGCGTCACGGCTGTATATCGCGACGGATGACCTCCGCGTCCAGGCTGCCGCCGACGCCCATGGCCTGACCGCGCTGATGACGCGCGGCGACCACCCCACCGGCACCGACCGCCTGGCCGAAGCCGTGGATCAGCTGGGGCTGCCCGACGAAGCGATCGTGGTGAACGTCCAGGGCGACGAACCGCTGATCGAACCCGAACTCATCGACGCCGTCGCGGCCAAGCTCCAGGCCCATCCCGAGGCCGACATCGCCACTTGCGCCTGCCCGCTGGCCGACGCCGAAGCGCTGTTCAACCCGAACGTCGTCAAGCTGGTTTGCGCCGTAGACGGCCGCGCGCTGTATTTTTCACGCGCCCCCATCCCGTGGGCCCGCGACGCGCTGGCCGCAGGCGAACGCGTGCTGGCTGATGGGTTGCCCGCCTGGCACCACATCGGGCTGTACGCCTACCGCGTGTCCTTCCTGCGCCGTTTCCCGACCCTGCCGCAAGGCGTGCTGGAACGATTCGAGTCGCTGGAACAGCTGCGCGCCATGGAACATGGCCACCATATCGTCGTCCACCGGGCTTCCAGCCCTCCCGCAGCCGGGGTAGATACCCCGGCGGATCTGGAGCGCGTCCGGTTGATCTACAGCAAACAGATATAAGGGTTATTTCCCATGGCGCGGCTCCGCATTGGCTGCTGCGTTGCGGCATAATCCCCCGGATCACAAAAAATAAACCCCATCAGGAGCACTCATGCGTCTTATCTTGCTCGGACCTCCCGGCGCCGGCAAAGGCACCCAGGCCGCGTTTCTCACCCAGCACTTCGGCATCCCTCAGATCTCCACCGGCGACATGCTGCGAGCCGCGGTGAAGGCTGGCACGCCGCTGGGTATTGAAGCCAAAAAGGTCATGGATGCCGGCGGTCTGGTTTCCGACGAGATCATCATCGGCCTGGTCCAGGACCGCCTGACCCAGCCCGACTGCGCCAACGGCTACCTGTTCGACGGCTTCCCCCGCACCATCCCGCAAGCCGACGCGCTGAAAAGCGCCGACGTCAAGCTGGACTACGTGGTGGAAATCGAAGTCCCCGAAGAGGACATCATCGAACGCATGAGCGGGCGCCGCGTGCATCAGCCCAGCGGCCGCAGCTACCACGTGCGCTTCAACCCGCCCAAAGTGGAAGGCCGTGACGACATCACCGGCGAAGAACTGATCCAGCGCGACGACGATCGCGAGGAGACCGTTCGCCACCGCCTGTCCGTGTACCGCGAACAAACGCGCCCCCTCGTCGACTACTACTCGACCTGGGCGCAGCAGAACGCCGCCGAAGCCCCGAAGTACCGCAAGATCTCGGGCGTGGGCGCCGTCGACGAAATCAAGTCGCGCCTCTTCGAGGCCGTCAAGAGCTGATTGGCGCATTGATGGCCCACAGGCCTTCGGCGCCGGCCGGACGCAACGCGTTCCGGCCCCGGCCCGAAGGCCTTGTCACATTCGGCGCCCGCCGCGCCGCATTCATCCCCTTGAACTGATCTGGTGGTAGAGACATGGAAATCGCGAACAAGGTATTCATCGTTACGGGCGGCGCGTCCGGCCTGGGTGCAGGCACCGTGCGCATGCTGGTTGAAAACGGCGCCAAGGTCGTCATCGCCGACGTGCAGGACGAGCCCGGCCAGGCGCTGGCAAAGGAACTCGGCCAGCGTTACGTGCATTGCGACGTGACGCAGGAAGCCGACGGCAAGAGCGCCGTCGCCGCGGCGCTCGAACTGGGCGCCCTCTTCGGCCTGGTGAACTGCGCGGGCGTCGCCCCTGCCGCCAAGATCGTGGGCAAGAACGGCGCGCATCCGCTGGACCTGTTCCAGAAGGTCGTGTCGATCAACCTGATCGGCAGCTTCAACATGATGCGCCTGGCCGCCGAAGCCATGAGCGCCAACACGCCCGAGCCCACCGGCGAACGCGGCGTGATGATCAACACGGCCTCGGTCGCCGCGTTCGACGGCCAGATCGGCCAGGCGGCCTATGCCGCATCGAAGGCCGGCGTCGCCGGCATGACCCTGCCGATCGCCCGCGATCTGGCCAAGACGGGCATCCGCTGCATGACCATCGCCCCGGGCATCTTCGGCACGCCGATGATTTTCGGCATGCCCCAGGAAGTGCAGGATTCGCTGGCCGCCAGCATCCCCTTCCCCGCCCGCCTGGGCCGCCCGGAAGACTATGCCAAGCTGGTCTACAGCATTGTCACGAACGATATGCTGAACGGCGAAACCATCCGACTGGACGGCGCCATCCGCATGCCGCCGAAGTGATGTAGTACAAAGGCAGGCCCACGAAGTGGGCCGCCTTTTTTATTGCTTGACCGTCTTCACGTTCCACGCAGTCGCTTCGGGCCGGCCCGCACTTTTTTCAGTCATCCATCCATGAGCCTGTTCCGTTCGGCGGCCACCGTCAGCAGCTTCACGCTGCTGTCCCGCATTTCCGGCCTGATCCGCGACATCCTGGTCGCCCGCGCCTTTGGCGCCGGCCCCATCACCGACGCCTTCTGGGTCGCCTTCCGCATCCCCAATCTGTTGCGGCGCCTGTTCGCCGAGGGCGCGTTCGCCCAGGCCTTCGTGCCCATCCTGGGCAGCGCGCGCAACAACCGGTCCGAAGAAGAGGTCCGCACCCTGCTGGACCGCGTGGCCCTGCTGTTGACGGCCACGCTGATGCTGATCACGCTGATCGGCATCGCGGCCGCCCCCTGGGTGGTGTCCGCCATGGCCAGCGGCTTGCGCGGCGCGGCCCGCGATACCGAATTCGGCGCCGCCGTCTGGATGACGCGGATGATGTTCCCCTACATCTTCTGCATGTCGCTCATCGCCTTCGCCTCGGGCGTCTTGAACACCTGGCGCCGTTTCGCCGTTCCCGCGTTCACGCCGGTGCTGCTGAACCTTTCCATGATCGCCGCCTGCATCTGGCTCGCGCCCCGCATGGACATCCCGGTCTACGCCCTGGCCATCGGCGTCATGATCGGCGGGGTGGCGCAGCTGGCGGTGCAGTGGATCGCCCTGTCGCGGTTGGGCCTGACGCCGCGCTTCTCGCTGCGTTTCCGCGAAGCGTGGGCCGACCCCACCGTGCAGCGCATCCTCAAGCAGATGGCCCCCGCCACGCTGGGCGTCTCGGTGGCGCAGATCTCCCTGCTGATCAACACCAACATCGCCACCTGGCTGACGCCGGGCAGCGTGACGTGGCTGTCGTTTGCCGACCGCCTGATGGAATTCCCGACCGCGCTGCTGGGCGTCGCCCTGGGCACGGTGCTGCTGCCCAGCCTGTCGGCCGCCCACGCGCGCGACGACCACGGCGGCTACAGCGCCCTGCTGGACTGGGGCCTGCGCCTGGTGCTGCTGCTGGGCCTGCCTGCCGCGGTGGGCATGGCGCTGCTGTCGGACGGCCTGGTCGCCACCCTGTTCCACTATGGCGCCTTCGCCGCCCAGGACGTGCTGCAGACCCGCCTGGCCGTCATTTCCTATTCGGTGGGCCTGATCGGCCTGCTGTCGGTGAAGATCCTGGCGCCGGGCTTCTATGCCAAGCAGGACATCCGCACGCCGGTAAAGATCGCCATCGGCGTGCTGATCCTGACGCAGCTGATGAACGTGGCGCTGGTGCCGCTGATGGCGCACGCCGGCCTGGCCCTGGCCATCGGATTGGGCGCCTGCCTGAATGCGCTGGCGCTGCTGATCGGCCTGCGCCGCCGCGGCGTGTATCAGCCGGGTCCTGGCTGGGCGGTATTCGCGCTGCGCCTCATCCCCGCGCTGGTCGCGCTGTCGGCCCTGCTTTGGTATGCCGACGGGCGCATCGACTGGATCGGCCTGCAAGCCCATTCCGGACTGCGCGCGGCCTGGTTGGGCGGCGTATTGGCCGCCAGTGGCCTGGTCTACTTCGGGATGTTGTTACTCTTTGGCTTCCGTCCTAGGGATTTTGGACGACGTCCAAGCCGGTAATTTCGGCCCTTAGGGCTCCTTCCCCATCAAAAAGCCGGCTTCAGCCGGCTTTTTTGCCTTAGATTCGTCAAGAATTGACAAGCGGGCCGTAATCTTTGGTAAAAAACCTTTATTATTTACAAATTGCCATCGAAAGGATCCCCGCCAGCACCGCAGGCGGGAAGATGAAGTGAAGTACGCCCAAGGACAACCCATGGCGGACCAGGTGATCAATTGGTTGCTGCTGCTGCGGTCCGGCAAAGCGACCGCGCAGGACTACAACGACTTCCTGGCGTGGCGTGCGGCTGACCCTGTCCATGAGAACGCCTGGCAACAGTTGACAGGCTCGCTCTCAGGATCGACATTCGGCCGGCTTGGCGATGCTTACCCTGCCGGGTACGCCGCCGGTTCGCCCGCGCAGCCGCTGATCCCTCCGCCGCCGGCCATCATGCCGGCCCGTCGCCGCTTTCTGACCGGCGCGCTGGCGCTCGCCAGTACAGGCGCTTGCGCCGCCTATGTCGGCAATGCCTATTATCCCCTGAGCAACGTCGCGGCCGATGCCGCCACGGCTACGGGCGAACGACGCCGGTATGTGCTGTCGGACGGCAGCCAATTGCTGCTGGACGCGCGCAGCCGCGTCAATCTGGACTTCACGCCCGCCTACCGCCAGGTCCGCCTGCTGGATGGCGCCGTGACCGTCTCCGTTGCGCCCGATGCGCGCCGCCCCTTCCTGGTGCAGACCGCCGAAGGCACCGTGCGCGCCCTGGGCACCCGTTACATGGTGCGCCAGCAGGCGCAACGCACCGTCGTCGTGGTGCACGAACATGAAGTCGAAGTGGAAACCATGTCGGGCGCCCACGGTTCCGTGCGCGCCGGCACCGGTGCCCGTTTTGACGCATCCCGCATGGACACCCCGCGCGCCGAGCTCATGGCCGAGGCGGCCTGGGAATCCGGCTGGGTCGATGCCCGCGGCCGCCCGCTGGCCGAGGTGATCGCCGCGCTGCGGCCCTATCGCACCGGCACCCTGCGCCTGTCCATGGCGGCCGGCGGCTTGCCGGTGTCGGGCCATTTCCCGCTGGACGACACCAATGCCGCGCTGGCGACCCTTGAAGACATGATGCCCATCAGCGTCCGGCGCTTTACACCCTGGTTCGTGTCGATCAACGTCGCCGCCTGACAACGCTGTGCCCCAGGCCTGTGCCTGCGGCCCGCTTCGTTGTATACTCAGTACCGTGTTTTTATCCAGTAGGCGCCGCGGGTTTTTCCTCAAGGCTTTTTGAGGGCCATCCGCCAGGGTTGTCCAGCTACGAGTGCTCCAGTTTGGGAATTGTCTTTCCAGCTACGGGTTCTCCAGCCCAGGAACCTTTCCCTTAGCGCCCCCCGCCCGGTTGACGGGCGCTCCATCGGTAGATCAAACATTAAAAGCTTGCAATCCCGCAGGGACTTGCTACAATGTTCGACTTTGCCGAATTCAACTTATATAGCAACATGGCCAATACCGCCCAAGCCCGCAAGCGCGCTCGCCAATCCGTTGAGCGCAACAAGCACAATTCCAGCCTGCGCTCGATGCTGCGCACCGCCATCAAGCGCGTTCGCCAATCCATCGCCGCTGGCGACAAGGCTTCGGCTGGCGAAGTGTTCCAGAAGGCCTCGAGCGTGATCGATCGCGTGGCTGACAAGAACATCATCCACAAGAACAAGGCCGCTCGCCACAAGAGCCGCCTGGCTGCCGCTATCAAGGCGCTGGCCTAAGATTCTGCCGCCCCTGCTTTTTGGGGCGTCATGAATACGGCAAATGAAGAAGGATGCCCCAGGGCATCCTTTTTTGTTGCCTGCTCGAAACGCCGCGCGCGCCGTTACGCCGGTTGCGCCCCACCCTGCCCCATGCGCGACGCCAACTGGCGCTTGATGGCTTCGGCCGCGGCGGCTAGCGACGCCATGAACGCGTCTACCAAGGGATTCGCCGGACGATGTTCGGGAAACACCACGTTGACGCGAAACGGGAACGAGCGGCGCAGTGGACGGATGTGCAGGCCGCGGCCCGCAAAATCCAGCGCGGTCAGCGGGTTCACGATGGCCAGCCCCAGCCCCTGGCGCACGAACGTGCACACGGACACCGCCGTGGGCGTCTCCACGATGGACCGCCGCAGCACCCCCGCTTCGGCGAACGCTTCGTCGATCTGGATCCGATAAGGGTCGCTGGACGACAAGCTGACAAAGGCATGCCCCTCGAAATCGGGCAGTTCGATCACCGGCTTTGCCAGCAGCGCGTGCCCGTCCGGCAGCACGCACACCTCATCCACCTGCAACAACAGCTGCACGCGCGTGCCGGCCGGCGCCGCATCGTGTTCAGTCAGCCCCAAGTCGTACCGTTGCGCCGTCAGCCACTCTTCCAGGAACGGCGACTCCTGCGCCTCGACCGCCAGGCTGACGCCGGGATGCTGATCATGAAAGCGCCGGAACGCGTCGGGCAGGATCGAATGCGAGAAGGCCGGCAAGGCGATCACCGACAATTGGCCGCCCCGGAAGGCCCGCAGCCGGGCTGCGGCGGACGCCACGCGCTCCAAGCCCGCGTAGGACTGCCGGATCTCGTCATAGAGCGCCAGCGCCGGCATGGTGGGCCGTAGACGGCCGTGCACGCGCTCGAACAGCGCAAAGCCGATGCTGTGCTCCATGCGCGCCAGCTCGCGGCTGACCGTGGGTTGCGAAGAGCTAAGCAGCTCGGCCGCCCGGGTCACGCTGCCGGCGATCATCACCGCCCGGAACACTTCGATATGCCGATGCGTCAGCATGCGCCACTCCATATCAAAAATGAATGGGTCTTCAAAACATAAGCATTTTACTGGATGCCTTTGAACAGGCATCATGCCGCCTGGTTTCAATCCCCAATCAAGGTCCGCCCGTCATGGCATTCGATCCTCGCCAACTCACCCAACTCGCCACCCAGCACGGCACGCCGCTGTGGGTGTACGACGCCGCCGTCATCCGCGAACGCATCGCGCAACTGCGCCGCTTCGACACCATCCGCTACGCGCAGAAGGCCTGCTCCAACCTGCACATCCTGCGTCTGATGCGCGAGGAAGGCGCAGTGGTCGACGCCGTCTCGCTGGGCGAAATCGAACGCAGCCTGGCCGCGGGCTTCGACCCCAAGGGCGAACCGGAAGGCATGGTCTTTACCGCCGACCTGATCGACCACGCCACGCTGGCCACCGTGCTGCGCCACGGCATCACCGTCAACGCCGGCTCGCTGGACATGCTGGAGCGCGTGGGCCAAGCCTCGCGCGGGCACCGCGTCTGGCTGCGCATCAACCCCGGCTTCGGCCACGGCCACAGCAACAAGACCAACACCGGCGGCCCGCAAAGCAAGCACGGCATCTGGATCGATGACGTGGCCGAAGCCGTGTCCATCGTGCGCCGCTACGGCCTGAAGCTGGTCGGCGTCCACATGCACATCGGCTCGGGCGTCGACTATGGCCACCTGTCCAGCGTCTGCGACGCCATGGTCGAGGTGGTGCGCTCGCTGGACCACGACCTGGAGGCCATCTCGGCCGGCGGCGGCCTGTCCATCCCCTATCGCGACGGTGAACCGCGCATCGACTGCGACCACTACTTCGAGCAGTGGGACGCGGCGCGCAAGCGCATCGAGCAGTTCCTGGGCCACCCTGTCCGGCTGGAGATCGAACCCGGCCGCTTCCTCGTCGCCGAAGCCGGCGTGCTGGTGTCGGAAGTGCATTCGGTCAACCGCCGCCCCGAGCGCGATTTCGCGCTGGTGGACGCGGGCTTCAACGACCTGATGCGCCCGGCCATGTACGGCAGCTATCACCGCATTACGGTGCACGCGCCCGACGGCTCGGCCCCGCAGGGCGTGGCCGAAACGCGCATCGCGGTCGCCGGCCCCCTGTGCGAATCGGGCGACGTGTTCACGCAGGACGAAGGCGGGGTGATGTCCGACCAGTTGCTGCCGCAGCCGCGCATCGGTGACTTCATGGTCTTCCACAACACGGGCGCCTACGGTTCGTCGATGTCGTCCAACTACAACAGCCGGCCGCTCGCGCCGGAGGTGCTGCTCGACCACGGCAACGCCCGCCTGATCCGGCGCCGCCAGACCGTCAGCGAATTGCTGGCGCTGGAGCAGTAAACAGAAAGCCCCGCAAGGGGCTTTTTTGTCGCTTTTTCCTGGATGAACGCTTCAGGTCGGGAAGGCGTCGCGCAGCGCGAATGTCGCCTGCTTGAACACCCCCAGGTCCGTGCCCACCGCGACGAAGTGCATGCCCATGTCCAGGTAGCGGCGCGCGTCCGCGTGCACCGGCGCCAGGATGCCCACGGCCTTGCCCTGCGCGGTCACGCGCTGGTGCAGGTGGCGGATGGCCTCTTGCACTTCGGGGTGGCCAGGGTTGCCGATGTGGCCCAGCGCCGCGGCCAGGTCCGACGGGCCGATGAACACGCCATCCACCCCTTCGACCGATGCGATCTCGTCGACGGCGTCGATGCCCGGGCGGCTTTCGATCTGCAGCAGCACGCAGATATTGTCGTTGATGGTCTGCAGATAGTCCGGGACGGTGCCATAACGGTTGCTGCGCTGCGCGCCCGCCACGCCGCGGATGCCTTGCGGCGGATAGCGCGTGGCGGCCACGGCCAGCCGCGCGTCGGCCTCCGATTCGATGAACGGAATCAGCAGGTTGTAGAAACCGATGTCCAGCAGGCGCTTGATCTGCACCGGATCGTTCCACGACGGCCGGCCGACGGCGGCGCTGGCGCTGCCTTGCAGCGCTTGCAGCTGCTGCAGGAACATCGGCACCTCATTGGGCGAATGCTCGCCATCCAGAAGCAGCCAGTCAAAGTCCGCCAGCCCGACAAGCTCGGCCGTGATGTGGCTGGACATGCACATCCAGAATCCGATGAGCCGTTCGCGGGCCAGGATGCGTTGCCGGAAACGATTGGGTAAGGGTGAATTCATTGCCGCCTTCGTTTTTGCAGAAAGAGAATACGGAGTGTGCCGGGCCGCGGCCCGGCGGTACAGCAGTCAGGGCCTGTCAACGCGAAATGAAGCCTTGCACGGCCGCTAGTCCATCCGGGCGCCGGAGGCCTTCGCCGCCTTGCCCCACTTCGTGATTTCGTTGTCGACGAACGCCGAGAACGACTTCGGATCATCGCCCACCACCACGAAGCCCACGCTCTCCAGCTTTTGCCGGATCTCGGGCGAAGCCAGCGCCTTGACCGTCGCCTGGTTCAGGCGCTGGATCACGGCCGGCGGCGTCTTGGCCGGCGCCGACAAGCCAAACCAGGATTCCGCCGAGAAACCCGGATAACCCGATTCCGCCACCGTCGGCGTATCGGGGTAAGCGGGATTGCGCTTCGCGCTGGCCACCGCCAGCGCGCGCAGCTTGCCGGAGGTGACTTGCGGCAACAGCGTGTCCTGGTTCAGGAACATCACCGAGACCCGTCCGCCGATCATGTCGGTAATGGCGGCCGCGCCCCCTTTGTACGGCACGTGCACCAGGTCGATCTTGGCATCCTGCTTCAGCATTTCCATGGCCAGGTGACCCGACGAGCCGCTGCCCGAACTGGCGTGCGTGTACTTGCCCGGGTTCTCGCGTGCCAGCCGGATGAAGTCCGCAAACGTCTTGCCGGGGAACTCCATGTTCGCGACCAGGACGTTGGGGCCCGTCGCCAGCAGCGAGATATGCGCGAAGTCGCTGTTGCGGTAGGGCATGTTCTGGTAGACGGCATAGCTGATGGCGTTCGATCCCACGCCGGACAGCAGCAGGGTGTAGCCGTCCGGCTCGGCCTTGGCCACCACGTCAGAGCCGATGTTGCCATTGGCGCCGCCCTTGTTTTCGACGATGACGCTTTGGCCCAATTCCTTGGAGAGCTCGGCCGCCAGCAAGCGGCCCACGGAATCGGTGCTGCCGCCGGCCGGGAACGGCACGACCAGCTTGACGGGCTTGGCGGGCCACGCGCCGGCCTGTGCCATCGCTGCTGCCGGCAGCAGCGTCAGCAGGCCGGCGGCCGCACCGGCCAGGATGGCAAGGCGTCTGTGCGCCGCGGGTTTGTTCTGTTGCATGGTTGTCTCCTCATGGTTGTTGCAGGTATATCGCCCGGTGTCCGGGTCTGTGCCTATCGTTTGATGCGGTACGGCCGCATCAGCCGATGCAAATGTCCTCCAGCAGATATGGCGTGCCGGCGCGCTCGCAGATACCGCGCAACCGGTCGGCCAGCGCGGCCGATATCGGGATGCCCTGGCGCAACCGGCGCTCGCGTTCCGCTGCCTCGGGTTCGCCAGCCACCAGCACGGGCTCGTCCGGATGGGCGGGCGGCGTGTCGTGCAATGCGTCGATCATGTCGTCCATATCGGATTCGAACGACCCTGCGGCGCGGAACGCGTCGGGGTTCAAGGCCAGGAAGAAATGCCCCACGTCGTCGGGTTCGCCCGGACGGCGGGTGGGGGCACGCCGAGCGGCAAAGGCGCTGCCGCTGAGCGTGCCGCCCAGGATCTGCGCCATCATTGCCAGGCCGTAGCCCTTGTGGCTGCTCATGGCCGACGTCCCGCCCAGAGGCGTCAGGCCGCCCTCGGGGCGCTTGAAGATGAACTGCATCGCGGCGTCGGCATCGGTGACCGCCGCGCCCTGCCCGTCGACCGCCCAACCGGACGGCAGCGGCTTGTCCAGAAAGTCGTAGACCTTGACCTTGTTGGCGGCGACGGTGGTCGTCGCCATGTCCAGCACGAAGGGCTCGTTATGGGCGGCGGGCGCGCCGAACGCGATGGGATTGGTGCCCAGCATGGGCATGGCGCCACGCGTGGGCACCATGATGATGCCGTTGGCGCTGCTGGTGACCAGCCCGACCACACCGCGTTGCACGGCGATGCGTGCATACACGCCGGCCGCGCCGAAGTGATGCGAATTGCAGACCGACACCGCGCCCACGCCGTGCGCGAGCGCCTTGTCGACCGCCAGGTGCATCGCCTGCGAGGCCACGGGGTAGCCCAGGCCGCCCATGCCGTCGATCAAGGCGCTGGCTCCGCCGTCGCGCACGACCCGCGCGCGGGCGTCCAGCTTCAAGGAACCCGCGCGCCACTTTTCCTCGTAGGACGGCAGCATCGAAATGCCATGCGAATCGATGCCCAGCAGATCTGTCTGCGCCATCAGGCCCGCGGTGGTGTGCGCCAAGTCTTCGTCCATGCCCCAGGCTTGCAGCACCTGCAGGATCTGTTCGCGGACCTGCTCGACCGGCACGTTCTTCGCTATCGCTCCATTGCCTTGCACTCGTTGTCTCCGTGTGTCGTTGATGTCAGTCGCGCTCGCGGTCCACCAGCCGGTGACGCGCCTGCCCCAGATGGAACTGCATGGCCACGCGGGCGCGCTCGCTGTCTTGCTCGCGGATGGAGTCCAGGATGGTGGCGTGCTCGTCCACGACGCGCTGGGCCCGCTGCCGGGATCCGGTGCGCGTCAGGCTCAAGGTCAGCCGCATGAAACCGTTGATGGATTCGTGGATGCTTTCCAGCACCCCCAGATAGAAATCGTTGCCGCTGGCTTCGGCGATGCTGGCGTGAAACGCCAGATCGGCCTCGGGCGACACCTGGCCGTGCGTCAGGCTGTCGGCGAACGCCGCGTGGGCGTCGGCGATCTTCTTCAGCTGTTCGTCCGTGCGGCGCAATGCGGCCAGGCGGGCCGCGTCGCCTTCCAGCGCCACGCGCACCTCTTGCGCGCGCAGATAGGCGCTGACGTTCTGCACATCGTTGAAGGTCTTCAGGCGCGGCGCGGGCTGATGGCTGACAAACGTGCCCAAGCCCTGATGCGCCGTGATCAGGCCGTCCGCGCGCAAACGCAGCAGCGCCTCGCGCACGACCGGGCGCGATACGCCGAAGCGCTCGGAAATCTCGTTTTCCGACGGCAGCTTGTCGCCCACGTTCAGTCCGCCGGACACGATCTGCTCGAAAATCTGCCCGTAGACCTGATCCGCCAGCCGCACCCGGTGCCCGCGTTCGAGCAGGGGCGAACCCGACGCGTCGGATTCGACGGGCGCCTGCGGCTCGGATGAAGTTGATGCTTTGGATCGGGCCACGAAACCTCCTGAATGCTTAGGCCTGTTCACCTTTGCGGGAACAGCGCCCATCGTACCGCCAACAGGCGGTGCGACGGGAGGTGCGTGGCCGCCGCGTTCACGGTCAGGCCGCCACGGCTTGCCTGTCCCACGCTGCCAGCGCGCGCGCGACCGGCGCCACCCGTTCGCGTTCGGCGCTGGAGATGCCGGTCAACAGCGGCAGCATTGGCCCCATGTCGGCCACGCCCGACAAGGTCACGGCGTCGTGCAGCACGCGGATCGGGCTGATGCCGTCGCGGCAGTCTTCCAGACCCAGGTAATGTTCGCGCACCGCCTCCGCTTCGTCGTAGCGGCCTTCGCGCAGCAAGTGCAGCAAGCGCATCGACCCGCGCGGCGCCACGCAGACCGAACCCGACGTGAAACTCTTCAGGCCGAAGTCGCGGTAGTGGACGATGGCCGGGCGTTCGCCGATGCCGCTGACGATCCAGCGCGCATCCACCGCCTGCAGCAGGGACGACAGGTAGGGATCCTTCGCCGGGTTGTCGCGCACGACGGCGTACTTGAACGCGACGATGCGACCCTCCTCGATCAGGCGCGCAGCGGTGCCGGGAGCCAGGTAGTCGGCCGACTTGATGTAGACCACGGCGGGCTTACCCAAGGCGTCGGTGAAGCGCCGCACGCCATCGGCCAAGCCGGCGTCCGTATACGGGAACGACATGGGCAGCAGCATCGCCGTGGGGAACGCGCGCGACCGCAGGATTGCCGCCTGATCCATCATCTTGCCGTAATCGGGGCCGACCGACGGCAGGATCCACGTATCCGACCCGGCCAGCCCGGCCAGCATGTCCACGATGCGCGCGTACTCGCTGACGGCCACGTTGTAGAAGTTGGCGTTGCCGCCATACATCACGTTGCGCACGCCACCGGCTTCCAGGTGGCCCAGCAGCGCCTTGTTCGCGGCTTCGTTCAGGGAAAGATCATCGTGGCGGGCCAACGGCGGCACGGCAATGACCGAACGCTGCAAGTCCTGGGCGGACACCGGGGAAGTTTTCATGGACGGGCTCCTGGCAGATCCAGTTGTCAGATGAGTAAGGTGAAAAAAGTATACTTGGTTGACAAGCATAACCTCAATACCTATATTTGTTTGACAAGTAGGACGGCAACAAAACGCAGGGTGCCGCATGCGCCTTGCGGCTTGCCGCCTCGGGCCATGCCAGGGGCGGAATTTCCCACAAACGATGCGCGGCCACGCGCACACCAAGGAGACACGTTCCATGCAAGCAGCCCCCCTGCGCCGCCGGTTGTTCACCGCAGCCATGTTGACGGCTACGGCCTTCCTGCTGCCCGCAGCGCCCGCACTGGCCGACTACCCTGAACGCGATGTGAGGATCATCGTGCCCTTTCCCGCTGGCGGCACGGCAGACATCGCCGCGCGCGTGGTGGCCGCCGAATTGGGCAAGAGCTGGAACAAGTCGGTGGTGGTGGACAACAAGGCGGGCGCGGGCGGCAACGTCGGCACAGCCGAAGCCGCGCGTGCCACCGCCGACGGCTACACGCTGCTGATGGGCACCGTCAGCACGCATGCGATCAACCAGTCCGTCTATGCCAAGCTGCCCTACGACCCGGTCAAGGATTTCGTGCCCGTGACGCTGGTGATCCCGGTCCCGAACATTCTTGAACTGAACCCCAAGTTCGCGGACAAGCACGGCATCCGCACCGTGGCGGACCTGATCAAGTACCTGAAGGCCAATCCGGACAGCGTCAACATGGCGTCCACGGGCAATGGCACCTCCACGCACCTGTCGGGCGAACTGTTCCAGAGCATGACCGGTACCCGCATGACGCACGTGCCCTACAAGGGCAGCAGCCCCGCGCTGACCGACGTGATGGGCGGCTCCGCCGACCTGATCTTCGACAATCTGCCTTCTTCCATGGGCTACATCAAGGGCGGCAAGCTGCGGCCGCTGGCGGTCACCACGGCCGCGCGCTCCCCCGCCCTGCCGGATGTGCCGACGCTGGCCGAAGCGGGCGTGAAGGGATACGAGGCCTCCAGCTGGTTCGGGCTGCTGGCGCCCGCCGGCACGCCGCCCGCCATCGTCGACAAGATCCAGCGCGACGTGGCGGCTGCGTTGCAGCAAGAGCCGGTGCGCGCGCAATTGCAGGCCCAGGGCGCCACGCCCTCGGGCAACACGCCGGCGCAGTTCAAGCAGTTCATGGCGCAAGAGACCGTGAAGTGGGCGGAAGTCGTGAAAACATCCGGCGCCAAGGTCGACTGACCTGACGCAGATCCAGGCCCGCACGCAACGCGTGAGCGGCGGGCTTCTCATCATCACGCGAACCAGGAGACAACATGAATAAATTGATCTGCGCTTTCGCGGCGGGCGCCGTCCTGCTTGGCGGGCCGGCGGTCCAGGCCGCCGGCTACCCCGAGAAACCCGTCACCATGATCGTGCCCTTCGTGCCGGGCGGCTCGTCCGACATCACTGCGCGCTCGGTCACCCCCGCGCTGTCGAAGCTGCTGGGACAGACCTTCGTGGTCGAGAACAAGCCGGGCGCCAACAGCGCCATCGGCGCGCAGGCCCTGGCCCGCAGCACGCCCGACGGCTACACCATGATGGTTGGCTCGATCGGCACCTTCGCCATCAACGAAGCGCTCTACAAGAACCTCTCGTACAACCCGAGCAAGGATTTCGAATATCTGACGCAGGCCGTGCGCAATCCCAACGTGCTCGTCGCCGCCACCTCGTTTCCAGCCGGCAACGTCGCCGAACTGGTCGACTACGCGAAGAAGCACCCCGGCAGCGTCTCCTACGCGTCATCGGGCACGGGTTCCTCGGACCACCTGTCCGCCGTGCTGTTCCGCCTGCGCACCGACAGCACGGGAGTCGACGTGCCCTACAAGGGCGGCGGCGCCGCGATCGCGGACCTGATCGGCGGTCAGGTCAATGTATCGTTCCAGAACCTGGGCGCGGTCCAGAACCACATCAAGGCGGGCAAGTTGAAGGCCCTGGCCATTACGGGCGACGCGCGCACGCCGGAACTGCCCGACGTGCCCACGCTGACCGAGGCCGGCATCAAGGACATGGTGGTGTATTCCTGGCAAGGCTTCGCGGTGCCCAAGGGCACCCCGCCCGCGGTGGTGCAGCAACTGTCCAAGGCCCTGCAGACCGCCTTGCGCGACCCGAAGACCGAACAGACGCTGCAAGGCCTGGGCTTTGAAGTCGTGGCAAACACCCCGCAGCAGTTCACCGCGTTCCAGCAAGGCGAGGTCAAACGGTGGAAGGACGTCATCCAGAAAGCCAACATCCAGCTGGAATAGCCGGCGGGGCACGCACCCGGGGGATGCCCGCGGGCATCCCCTCAGCCGATTTCAAGGCCGAATCAAGTAGCATGACCGTTTTCGCCACCCTACCCGTACGACAACATGACCACTAAGCATCGCATCATCCAGGTCGGCTCGCTGGCCGGCTCCCCCTCCGCCAACAAGAACCTGGCCGACCAGTACGACGTGGTAGAGCTGTGGAAATTCCCCGACCGCAAGGCCGCGCTGGCCGAACACGGCAAGGGCATCACTGCGGTCGTCACGTCAGCCAACTTCGGCGCCAATGCCGAACTTATCAACGCGCTGCCCGACCTGAAGGCGATCTGCAGCTGGGGCGTGGGCTACGAGACCATCGACGTCGAGGCGGCCCACAAGCGCGGCGTGCAGGTCAGCAACACGCCCGACGTGTTGACGGACTGCGTGGCGGACCTGGCCTGGGGCCTCTTGATCGCCGGCGCCCGCCGCATGGGCCAGGGCGAACGGTTCGTGCGCGCCGGCCAGTGGGGCCAGGTGCACGGCAGCATCCCGCTGGGCCTGCGCGTCAGCGGCAAGAAGCTGGGCATCGTGGGCCTGGGCCGGATTGGCGAGGCCATTGCCAAGCGCGGTACCGGATTCGACATGGAAGTCCGTTATCACAACCGCCGCAAGCGCGACGACATCGCCTACGGCTACGAGGCCTCGCTGGTGGATCTGGCCAAGTGGGCCGACTTCCTGATCGTGGCAACCGTGGGCGGCCCCAGCACGCGCCACCTGGTGAACCAGCCGGTACTGGAAGCGCTGGGCCCCAAGGGCATCATCGTCAACATCGCGCGCGGGCCCGTCATCGATGAAACCGCGCTGGTCGCCGCGTTGGACGCCGGCAAGCTGGGCTGCGCCGCGCTGGATGTGTTCGAACACGAACCCAAGGTGCCGGAAGCCCTGACCAAGAGCGACAACGCCGTCGTCCTGCCGCACATCGGCAGCGCCACGTTCGAGACGCGCCTGGCCATGGAAAACCTGATGCTGGAGAACCTGCAAGCCTACTTCGACACCGGCCGCGTGATCACGCCGGTGGAGTAACCGCAGCCCGCGCCGCGGCGGCGTGGAAGCGAAAAAGGCCGGCCACGCCACCCGGCAACAAAAAAGCCTCTCGGTGCCCATACCGAGAGGCTTTCGACTTTCCGGTCCCGCGGGATCGGCAGTCTTCCTGCAAAGGAACTACGTTCGGGCTTTACAGCCCCCTGCTTACTTCGCCGGCGTCGTGGCGCCGGAATGGTCCATCTTCGATGCTGTGCCTGATTTGGCGGCCGCCGGTTTGGCGGACGTCTTGTCAGACTTGTGATGCTTGTGCTGCGCTTGGGTCTTGGTTTCGCCCGTCTTGGCCGACGCATCGGCGCCCGCCGCGAACGCCGAAGGCGCAGCAGCAAGACCGAGGCACAGGGCCGAGGTGGACAAAAACGCAGCGATACGGGAGTGAGTCGTCATTTCATGAACTCCTGAATGTAAAAGGCCGAAGCCCTTTTCCGACACGGGGCGGCAACATCGCCGCTTACCCCGTACTCCGTTTGAAGCTGGCCCCCCCAGAAGGTTCACCGCGGAACCACAAATTTTCGGACGCTAACGTTTGCTAATACGCGCAACCGGCGCCGCAGTCACGCCTCGAACGCCAGCAGGCCGACGGTGGCGAACAGCATCAGCGCAAAGCAGATTCTCAGCTTGCGTTCAGGAAGCCGGTAGGCCAGTTTCACGCCCACGGGCACGAAAAGCAGGCTGCCGATGGCCAGCGGCAAGCCGACCATCCAGTCCGCCTGGCCCGCCCACGCATACGTGATCAGTGCGATGGTCGAACCGGGGATCACCATGCTCAGCGCCAAGGCCTGCGCCGTGGTTTGCGGCAAGCGGAAGACCGACGTGATGATCGGCACGGCGAGCACCGCGCCGCCCACGCCGAAGAACCCGCCCAAGGTCCCGCAGAGTATGCCCAACGCAACGGCTCGGCGCGGGGTGAAGGCCGGCGCAGGGCCCTTGCCGGCCGCCGGACGCCGGGTCGCGGGGCGCGTGGCGCGCCAGGTTTGCCAGACGTAGAACAAGGCGATGAAAAACAGGAACACGGCAAAGCTCTGGCGCAGCACGCTGGAATCGATGCCCAGCGCCAGCCGCGCGCCCACCCAGGTGAAGACCACGGCGCCCGCCGCGCCGGCGGCAGCCACGCGCTTGTCGATGCGTGTTTGCTGGTTGTACTTGCGCACGGCCATGGTGATGGCGGGCAACACCATGATCAGCGCCGTGCCTTGCGCCAGCTGCTGCGACATCCCCATCAGCAGCACCAGCGCGGGAATGGCGATGAGTCCGCCCCCGATGCCCAGCACGCCGCCCATGAAACCGATCAGGCCACCCGCGGCCAGGCATGCGGCGATAACAAACAGACTCACGTCTTGCTCCAGCAGACCCGGCCTTGCTCAGGATGGGCGATTCAATAAAGGGAAGATCAACGGGCCTCGGTCCGGCATGTGCCGGCCCAAGGCGTCAACGCAACTTGTCCAGCGCGGCGTCCAACCGGTCCACCGCCCAGATCTCCAGCCCCTCGATGGGTGTGCGCGGCGCATTGGCCTTGGGGATCAATGCAATGGAAAAGCCCAGCTTGGCCGCTTCGCGCAAACGCTCCTGGCCGCGCGGCGCAGGCCGGATTTCGCCCGCCAGGCCCACTTCGCCAAACGCGATCAGGCCACGCGGCAGCGGCTTGTCGCGCAGCGACGACATGATGGCCAGCAGCACCGGCAAGTCGGCCGCCGGTTCGGTGATGCGCACCCCGCCCACCGCGTTGACGAACACGTCCTGGTCGAAGGTCGTGACGCCGGCATGCCGGTGCAGCACCGCCAGCAGCATGGCCAAACGGTTGCCCTCCAGGCCGACCGTCAGCCGGCGCGGGTTGGGCGCGTGGGAACTGTCGACCAGGGCCTGGATCTCGACCAGCAGCGGCCGCGTGCCCTCTTGCGTGGCCATCACGCAGGAACCCGCCACCTGCTGCTCGTGCTGCGACAGGAACAGCGCAGAAGGATTGGCCACGCCCCGCAGGCCGCGGTCGGTCATGGCGAACACGCCCAGTTCGTTGACCGCGCCGAAGCGGTTCTTGAACGCGCGCACCAGCCGGAACGACGAATGCGTGTCGCCCTCGAAATACAGCACCGTGTCCACGATGTGCTCGAGCACGCGCGGCCCCGCCAACGCGCCGTCCTTCGTGACGTGGCCGATCATGACGATGGCGATGCCCGTCTGCTTGGCCAGCCGCGTCAGTTGCGCCGCGCATTCGCGCACCTGCGACACCGAGCCCGGCGCCGCGCTCAGTTCGCCGCTGTACAAAGTCTGGATCGAATCGATCACGGCGACCGTCGGCTTCTGCTCGGACACGGCAGCCTGGATGGCCTCCAGCCGGATCTCGGCCAAGAGGTTGACGTTGCCGGTCTGCAAATCGAGCCGGCGGGCGCGCAGCGCGACTTGCTCGGCGGACTCCTCGCCCGTGACGTACAGGACGCTGGTGGTCTGCGACATCGACGCCAGCGCCTGCAGCAGCAGCGTGGATTTACCGATGCCCGGATCGCCGCCGATCAGCACCACGGCGCCGGCCACCAGGCCGCCGCCCAGCACGCGATCGAACTCGTCCAGCCCCGTGGGCTGGCGCGGCGTTTCGCGGGCTTCGATTTCAGACAGGCTGCGCACGGGGCTGGCCGAGGCCAGCGGCGCGTAGCGGTGCGCCGACGCGGCAGGCGTCGACGATTCCACGGTTTCTTCCAGCGTGTTCCAGGCGTTGCAATGCGGGCATTTGCCCTGCCACTTCGGGGTGGTGCCGCCGCAGTCGGCGCACACGTATACGGTTCGGGATTTGGCCATGCGCGAAAGTGTACCGGCAACCTGTCTGTCCAGCGCGCGCAGCGCGCATCAAAATGCGCGTCCCGGCACGCGGATTGCGCCGTCCCGGCGCATGAATCTGTCATTCTGCTTTCACTAATAGGGACAGTCCAAAGTTACATCATGCAAATAGAAGAAATTCCCTGCCGGAATTCCACAAATCGCGCATAATCAACGGGTGCAGCGCATTGTCGAACCGTCCCGTCAGGACGGCATACCCGGCGCCAAACGCCCAACGCGGGCGCAGCAATGGGAATCGCGGCGCAATCGCCCTGCGGTCTTTGCCGAGGCCGCATAAACCGGAACAAGACCCTAGCCACGACGAGACCGCCGGACCACCGGCGCGGCGCCCAGCAAAGGTCAAACGCGGATACGTCCAGCCACCGGGCGTATGCGCGAGGAGTACGCGCATGAGCATTACCTATCGCCCCCCATTCGACGAAGACGATGAACGGGATCTGCGCGCCCTGTACCGTAAGCCCAGACCCGGGACCAGTCCCGAACTTGACGCGGCGGTGCGCCGTACCTGGCACCCCGGCCACAGCTGGCATCCCGGCTGGGCCGCGGCCGCTTGCGCCGCGATGGTGGCCGGCCTGTTCGCCTGGACCGACATGCGCGAAAGCGCCGACATGCAGGACGTGACCGCGCAACTGGCGGCGCCCCACGAAGTCGGCACCAGCGCCGAACGCTCACCCGCGCCGGCTCCTGCCGCGCTGGCTGAAACGCTGGCAAGCAAGCAGGCGCCGCCCGCCACCCAGCGCGTCGTCGCGTCCCCAGCCGACACGGCCGCAAGCCAACCCCAGGCCGCTCCCGCTGCCCCGGAAACCGCTGTGGCCCAAACGACCCAAGCAGCCCAAACGGCGCAGCAGGGCGAAGCCACGGCCACGGAAGTCGTGGCGTTCAGCGAACAGGACGTCGAGGCCCGTGTGGCCCATATCCGCGCATTGGTCCAGGACGACCAGCAGGACGAAGCCGTCCAGGCGCTGCGCGAACTGCAGCAAGGCGCGCCTGACCTGACCCTGCCGGACGACCTGCAGGAACTGGCTCAGCAAAACCCGGCCTGACTCCCGCCCTGTCCCCGGCCATCGGCTCCGCCCTGCGCGGCGCCGATGGCGGTGTGGCGCGCAAGACGCACCCAAATATTTGGTCAAAAAAGGGGTGGCTTCTTGCTAACATAGCCGCCATGAGTCCGAGCTTCCACCACCGCAATCTCCCCCATCTGCTGCTTTACGCGCGCGAAACCCTGATGGCGCACTTTCGCCCCGTGCTGCATGCGGCGGGCGTCACCGAACAACAATGGCGGGTGTTGCGCACCTTGAGTGAAGTCGGCTCGATGGAACCCAACCAGATCGCTCGCAGTTGCCAGATCCTCAGCCCCAGCCTGACCCGCATGCTGGCCGGCATGCAAGAGCAAGGCCTGATCAAGCGCGTGCGCTCCAGCGCCGACCAGCGGCGCCAGGAAATCTCGCTGACCCCCAAAAGCAACAAGCTGATCGACCGCATGCGCCCGCAGGTAGATGCGAAGTATCAAGAGATCGAAAGCAAGATCGGCAAGGAATTGCTCGACCGCCTGTACCGCGACGTCGACGCCATGGTCGAGCTGATCAAGCGCGACGCGCCGGCATCGCGCGAGGCCGACGAAGCGTGACTCAGGCAGGCATCGGGAAGATGGCGTTGATTTGCCCCGTGCCGGAACTGGTGAAGTAATCGGTGACGATCTCCACCCGCCCGTCGTAACTGTCCCACCCCAATAGTCCCAGCAGCATGGCCGTGTCGTGCATGCCGCCTTCTCCCACGCAGCACTCGGCGTAGTCGGGCAGCATCGCGCAGAACGCCTTCCAATCCCCCTGACGCCATAGCTCGACCACCCGCAAATCCACCTGCCGGTAGAACTCGCGGCTGATCTGATGCATGGCGGCCTCAGGACTGCCGTTGTCGTTGAAGCGATGCGACAGCGATCCACTGGCCAGCACGGCAACGCGGCTGTCGCTGGCCTCGATGGCCTGGCGCAATGCCGCGCCGAATCGGCGGCTCTCGTCCAGCCCATGCCAGGCGCACCAGGCCGCCACCGACACCACATTGAAACGGCCGTCGCCATTCATGTACCGCATCGGCACCAGCGTGCCGTATTCCAGTTCCAGGCTGTCGATCTCGTGCGAACGCGTTCCCACCCCCGCTGCATTGGCGCATTCCGCGATGCGCCGTCCCAGTTCGGGATTGCCGCGGTAGGCGTAGTCCATGTCCTTGATGAAATGCGGCAGCTCATTGCTGGTGTAGCGTCCCTGGAACCGCCCGTTGGCGTTCACGTGATAGCCCGCATTGACCAGCCAATGCACGTCCAGCACCACGATCGTGTCCACGTCCAGGTCCCGGCACCGCTGGCCGATGATGCGATGGCCTTCAATGGCGGCCTCGCGGCAACCGTGGTGCTTGCCGGGAAGTTCCGACAGGTACATCGACGGCACATGCGTCACCTTGGCCGCCAGCGCGAGCTTACCCATGATGGTTGTCTCCTGATTCCCGAGGCTTAAACGCCCCATTTCGGAATGTGGTGGCCGCCCAGCGACACGCACACGTTCTTGATCTCGGCGAACACCTCATAGCTGTATTCACCGCCTTCCCGCCCCGTGCCCGATTCCTTCGTGCCGCCAAACGGCTGGCGCAAGTCGCGTACGTTCTGGCTATTGATGAATACCATGCCGGCTTCGATGCCGCGCGCCAAACGGTGGGCGCGACCGATGTCGCGCGTCCATATATAGGACGCCAGCCCGTACTTCACGTCGTTCGCCAGCGCCAGGCCCTCGGCCTCGTCCTTGAAAGGAATCAGGCAAGCAACCGGACCGAAGATCTCTTCCTGCGCGCAACGCATGCGGTTGTCGACGTCGGCCAGCACCGTCGGATGCACGAAGTTTCCGCCCGCCAGATGCGCGGGCAACCCCGCCGGTTGCCGGGGTCCACCCGCCAGGATGCGCGCGCCCTCCCGTTCGGCCAGATCGATGTAGCCCGTCACCTTTTCCCAATGCTGGCGCGTGATCATCGCGCCCACATGCGTGGCCTCGTCGCCGGGGTCGCCAACGACCAGTCGTTGGGCGCGCGCGGCGAACTTGCGCACGAAATCGTCGTAGATGCTTTGCTGCACGAAGATGCGCGAGCCCGCGGTGCAGCGTTCGCCGTTCAGCGAAAAGATGGTGAACAGCGCGGCATCCAGCGCGCGCTCCACATCGGCGTCGTCGAAAATCAGGACTGGCGACTTGCCGCCCAGCTCCATCGAATACTTCTTGATGCCGCCCGCGCTGGCCAGGATCTTCTTGCCCGTGACCGTACCGCCCGTGAACGAAATGGCGCGTACGCCGGGGTGCCGCACCAGCGCGTCGCCTGCCGTGGCGCCGTACCCCTGCACCACGTTCAGCACGCCCGGCGGGATGCCTGCCTCCAGCGCCAACCGGCCCAATTGGTCTGCCGTCAAGGGCGACAGTTCCGACATCTTCAAAACGGCGGTATTGCCCAGTGCCAGGCACGGCGCCGTCTTCCAGGTGGCGGTCATGAACGGCACGTTCCAGGGCGACACCAGCGCGCACACCCCGACCGGCTGGTACAGGGTGTAGTTCAGCATCTGATCGTCCACTGGATAGGTATGGCCGTTCATCCGCGTGCACACTTCAGCGAAGAACGTGAAGTTCTCGGAGGCCCGCGGGATCAGTTGCTTGCGGGTCTGCGAGATCGGCAGACCCGTGTCCCGCGTCTCCAGCTCGGCCAGTTCCGGCACGTTCCGGTCGATGAGTTCGCCCAGTCGGCGCATCAGCCGGGCCCGCTCCTTGGCGGGCGTGTTCGCCCATTTGGGGAAAGCGTCGGCCGCGGCGGACACGGCGGCATCGATCTCGGCCTGGCCGCCCGCAGCAACCTCTTCGATGGCGTGGCCGGTGGCCGGGTTATAGGTGATGAAGCGGTCGGCGCTGTCGACCTGCTGGCCATTGATCCAATGTTTGATGCTCACGTGCGCTCCTCCTGCGGTGCGGCGCCATTCGATCGCGCCGGCATTTTTAATTAACACGTTAACATTATGCTGGCTGCCAAGCGCTGTCAACGCCGGGAAACCCCGATCCGACCTGCCCGGCCAAACACGTTTCGCGCGTTGCCGCCTACGGCCTTTTTCACTATGATACTTAACATGATAACGATATGGCGAGCGAGACGACATGCCCCACATCTGGATTGAGTACTCCGGCAACCTGGACCTGGACACGCGCACGCTGATGCGCGTGGTGCAGGACGCCGCCGTCGGCGACGGCAGCCTGTTCCCGCTGGCTGGCGCCCGTACGCGAGCGTTGCGCGTGGACGATTGCCTGATCGTCGACGGCCATCCCGACAACGCCTTCGTCCATGTGGTGCTGCGCATCGGGCACGGACGCAATGACGCGCAGAAGGCCGCGCTGGGCCAACGGGTGTTCCAGGCCCTCTCGGCCGCGCTCGCCCCGCACATGGCCGCCCGCCCGCTGGGCATCTCGATGCAGATCGAAGAAGCGGATCCCGTGCTGAACTACAAAGCGAACAACTACCGCGAGTACCTCGCCGCACGCGCCGCCGAAGCCGCCGCCGCATTGGCGGCCCCGCCCCGCACCGTGGCAGGCGCCGCGCTGAACACGCGCCAGGCGTTACAGGCATTGGGCGACGCCGTGGATGCGCCGCCGTACCAGGCCGCCCCCAAGGCGCCAGTGCTCTACATCAAGCCCGCCAACACCTATGCGCAAGACGGCGACGTCATCACGTTGCCGTCCGACGTGGACGAGGTCGAAGTGGGCGCCTGCCTGGGCGTAGTGTTCTCGCGCCGCGCCACCCGGGTAAGCGAGACGGAAGCGTTGGCCTACGTGGCAGGCTACCGGGTCGTCGCCGATCTTTCCGTCCCGCACGCCAGCTACTTCCGGCCCGCGCTCAAGCAGCAATGCCGCGACGGCTTCTGCCCCATCGGCCGCGATCTCGCGCCCGTAGCATCCGTCCCCGCCCCCGACGTACTGGATATCGACATCCACGTGGACGGCGTCCTGGTGCAACGCGCCTGCACCGCCGACCTGGTCCGTCCGGTTGCGCGGCTGATTGCCGACGTCACGCAATTCATGAGCTTTGACGCCGGCGACATGCTGTTGGTCGGCGCCCCTTACGACGCCCCGCGCCTGCGGGCCGGGCAGCGCTACGACATCCGCATTTCGCAAGTCGGCACGCTGGGCAACCGGCTGGCCGCCGCCAACGCATAAGGACTGCGCCATGAAACACGCACGCATCGTTTACGAAGGCGCCATCCACGCGGCGACCGAGGCGGGTCCGGGCCGGATCCGGCTGGCCGACGGCCGCGTCCTGCCCGAAGAGGCGGTCTCCTGGCTGCCGCCCATCGAACCCCGCACGACGTTCACGCTGGCCATCAACTATGCAGACCATGCGAAGGAGCTGGCGTTCAAGGCGCCCGAGGAACCGCTGGGCTTCCTGAAGGCCGCCAACACCTTCGTCGGGCACCGCGCCCAGACCCTGCGCCCCGCCGACGTCGCCTTCATGCACTATGAATGCGAGCTGGCGGTAGTCATCGGCAAGACGGCTCGCGGCGTCTCGCGAGGCCAGGCCTATGACTATGTGGCGGGCTATACCGTGGCCAACGACTATGCGCTGCGCGACTACCTGGAAAACTGGTATCGCCCCAACCTGCGGGTCAAAAGCCGAGACACCTGCACGCCGCTCGGCCCTTGGCTGGTCGACCGTGACGACGTCCCCGACCCCATGAACCTGAACTTGCGCACCACCGTCAACGGCATCGAGACCCAACGCGGCAATACCCGCGACATGGTGTTCGACATCCCCGCGTTGATCCAATACTTCAGTAGCTTCATGACCCTGTCGCCCGGCGACCTGATCCTGACCGGCACGCCCGATGGCATCGTCAATGTCATGCCCGGCGACGAGGTCGTGACCGAAATCGACGGCGTTGGACGACTCGTCAACACGCTGGCTCCCTTCCCTTCCTGATCCCTTCGGACACCCGATGCTAGATACCCAAACCGTGCGCGCCATTGCCGCGCGCCTGCACGACGCTGAACGCACCCGCACGCAGATCCGCCAGATCTCGCTGGAACACCCCGGCATCGACATCGCCGACGCCTACGCCATCCAGCGCGCCTGGATGGACATCAAGCTGGCGCAAGGCCGCGTCAAACGCGGCCACAAGATCGGACTGACCTCGCGCGCCATGCAGCAGGCGTCCCAGATAGACGAGCCCGATTTCGGCATGCTGCTGGACGACATGCTCTTCGACGACGGCAGCGACATCCCGGCCGACCGCTACATCCTGCCCCGTCTGGAAGTCGAACTGGCCTTCGTGCTGGGCAAACGCCTCGAGGGTCCCAACGTGACGCTGTTCCAGGTGTATGACGCCGTCGACTACGTGATTCCCGCGCTGGAGATCATCGATGCGCGTTCGCACGGCATCGACCCCGACACGAAGCGCCCGCGCAAGGTGTTCGACACCATCGCCGACAATGCCGCCAATGCGGGCGTCGTCATGGGCGGACGGCCCGTCAAGATCGGCGACATGGACCTGCGCTGGATCGGCGCCATCCTCTCGCGCAACGCCGTCATCGAGGAAACCGGCGTGGCCGCCGGCGTCTTGAATCACCCCGCCAATGGCGTAGTATGGCTGGCTAACAAGCTGGCCGCCCATGACGTCGCGCTGGAGGCCGGAGAGATCATCCTGTCGGGGTCGTTCACCCGGCCGGTAGCCGCCCGGCCCGGCGACACGTTCAGTGTCGATTACGGCGTGCTGGGTTCCGTCAACTGTCATTTCATCTAACACGGCATGCAGTCCATGGACATCCTCACCAACACTTTCAAGCAAGCCTTGCGCGACCGCCAACCCCAGATCGGCCTGTGGGCCGGGCTGGCCAGCGCCTATACCTCGGAAATCGTCGCCGGCGCCGGTTTCGACTGGCTGCTGATCGACGGCGAACACGCCCCCAACACCTTGCAGACGACGCTGTCGCAGCTGCAATCGGTGGCCGCTTATCCGGTGGCGCCCGTCGTGCGTCCGGCGTGGAACGACCCGGTGCAGATCAAACAGATCCTGGACACCGGCGCGCAGACCCTGCTCGTGCCAATGATCCAGTCCGCCGAGGAAGCCGCGGCGGCAGTCGCCGCGGTGCGCTACCCGCCCGCCGGCATCCGTGGAGTGGGCAGCGCGCTGGCGCGCTCATCGCGCTGGAACCGCATCCCCAACTATCTGGAACGCGCCAACGACCAGATGTGCGTGCTGGTGCAGATCGAGACGCCGGCCGGCATTGACGCGCTGGACGAGATCCTCGCCGTGGACGGCGTGGACGGCGCCTTCATCGGCCCCGCCGACCTGTCGGCCGGCATGGGCTATCTGGGCCAGCCGGAACACCCCGAGGTGCTCAAGACGATCGACGAGGCCATCACCCGCATCGTGCGCTCCGGCAAAGCCGCCGGCATCCTGCATAGCGGCGTCGCGCAGGCCAAACACTACCTGGCGCTGGGCGCGACCTTCGTCGCCGTAGGCGTCGATGCCGTGCTGTTGGCCCGCGCGGCCGAGAAACTTGCCGGCGAATTCAAAGATACCAAGGCGATCCAGAGCGGCGCCGGTCCTTACTGAATCTGCCCCTCGAACGTGCGCCTGAGCCCCTCAGGCGCCTTCGCCTTCGCCAAGCAGCGCATTGCGCTTGGCGAATTCGGCCAGTTCCAGCACCGACGTCATGCCCAGCTTTTGCTGCAAGCGTGTCTTGTAGGTGCTGACCGTCTTGTTGCTCAGCAGCAGCAAATCCCCGATCTCCTTGTTTGACCGTCCTTGAGCAAGGTATTGCAGCACCGTCATCTCGCGATCGGACAAGCTCTGGATCATCGCCCCCTCGGACGCCTGCCCATGCTTCGGCGATACGGAGATCGACGGGAACACGCTGTACCCCGCCATCACGGCCTTGATGGCGCTGACCAGCTTGTTCAGGTCCTCGTCCTTGCAGACAAAGCCCTTGGCACCCGCCTGCATGCACCGATGGCAAAACGCCTCGGACGACAGCGACGTCAGCACCAGGATATGGCTGCGCGGATCGATGCTCCGCATCCGGCCGATCACGCTCAGCCCATCCAACTTCGGGATTCCGATGTCCAGGATCACCACATCTGGCGACTGGTCACGGAACATCTGCACCGCATCGATACCGTTGCCGACCTCTCCGATCACATTGAAGCCGTTCGTCTCCAGCAGCATGCGCACGGCAAGGCGCAACACCGGATGGTCGTCAACGATTAAGACTGAATTCATGTGGGGATCGGCCTATCTCGAGAATGGGCGTCCAGCGACTAGCGCTGCCGGACGCATGGCGCGCGGCGGCGCACATGAGGAGCTCGGATTTTAGAGCATTGCGCGGTACGCCACGGTCGCCATACGAGGCTCTAGAACCAGATTCGTCCGTTTTTCCTAGCGAACATGAAAGGTTCAATCCGTATGCAGGGTCATTCGGAAATTTCCTACATAACGATGCTACGCATCCTATTTCTCACGATCGTCCCAATTTCTACACTGTTTTCAGCTTCAACACGAGGTGACTCCAAGACGCTCATCGCCCCTTTTGCTCCCCGGGGCGGCGAACACGGAGCCCCCGGCCCGAAAGCTGTAACCACTATCCAAGGACATTGTGATGAAAAAAAATCAGCTGGCTCGCCTGATCGCAACGATTGCATTGGGCTCTGCCTGCACCGCCGCCTTCGCCGCCGACAAACCCAGCGGCTCGGTTCGTTTTGAAGGCTCGATCGTTGAAGCGCCTTGCTCCATCGCCAGCGATTCCATCAACCAAACCGTCACGCTGGACCAGATCGCCAGCGCGGAAATCAAGGGCGGCAAAAAGTCCACGCCCAAATCCTTCGAGATCAACCTGCTCGGGTGCGACCTGGAAGACGCCAAGAAGAGCGTGACCGCAACGTTCACCACCGCCACGCCGTCGAGCGCCTATGACGGTTTCGTCGCGATCCAGGGCGTGGCCAAGGGCGCCAGCCTGGGCATCGCCGACGGCCGCGGCCAATTGATCAAGATGGGCCACGAATCGTCCGCCCTCAAGATCAACACCGCCACGCCCTCGATGCAATTCCAAGCCTTCCTGCAGGGCGAGCAAGAAGATGACGGCCAACAAGGCAAGAAGGACGTCGCAGTCGTTCCGGGCGAGTTCCACGCCGCGGTCAACTTCACGCTGACCTACAAGTAACCCGCACGCCAACGCATCTGGAGCTGCGCCAAGGCCAGCTCCAGTCCCTCATTAGGAGGCGCCTGATGCGCAGGGTTACCGCATTTCCCGCCCCTCGACGGATTCTGTTCCTGCTGTTGGCAGCACTGGCTTTCGCTGACCAACCGGCGTTGGGAAACATCCTGAACGGGCAGATCACGATGAGCGGGTCCATTGCCACATCCGCCTGCACCATGCGAGTGGATTCCGAAGACCAGACCATCGATATGGGTCAGCTTTCACTGGCAAGACTGATCAACGGCGAGACCACCATCCAGAAAGCCTTCCGGATTTACATCGAGGGCTGCGCCAGGACCCAGACCGCTGGCGGTGACGCTAAAGGCTCCCATCCATTCGCCCTCACTTTCGAAGGAGACAGCGATAGCCACCTCTTTGTGGCAAGAGGCTCGGCACGAGGTGTCGCCATGCGTCTGCAGGACAGCAACGGCCACGTCATTTTGCCGGGGGCGTCACGGCTCGAATACATGCCGCCGTCTGGCGACACGACGCTGCGCTATTTGCTCAGCCTGCAAGGCACCGGTCAAGCACTAAAGGCCGGCAACTATCAAATAACCGTCCGGCTGAGGATGCACTACTTCTGAGCCATTTTGGAACGGATTCTTCACGATACTCCAGAGGCCGCAGAAGTGATTTATCGCAAGGGATTGATGAGCACCGCCTTATGCCTGGCGGCCGGCCTCTCGCAGGCATCCGACGACGTCCAGTTCAACATGGATGTGCTGGACCTGAAGGACCGGCAGAACATCGACCTGAGCCTGTTCTCCCGCGCCAACTACATCATGCCTGGCGCCTACAACCTGGTGCTGCATGTGAACCAGCAACAGCTAACCGACATTCTCATCCATTTCCTGACTCCGCCCGACGATCCGCGAGGCAGTCTCGCGTGCCTGGCGCCCGAGCACGTCGCCGAATTCGGCTTGCGGCAGACCACGATCGACAGGCTTGCGTGGTGGAACGATGGCGCCTGCCTGGACACCAGCAGCATTCCCGGCATGCAGGTCAACGCGAACTTGGGCCAGGCTGCGATTTACGTGACCTTGCCGCAAGCGGACCTGGAATACACCGCGCCCAATTGGGATCCGCCTTCCAGATGGGACGACGGCATTGCCGGCGCCGTGCTGGACTACAACCTGAATGCGCAAACGACGCGGCGCTCCCGCGAAGGCGGCCGCAGCACCTATCTCAGCGGCAACGGCACGACGGGGCTCAACGTGGGTGCCTGGCGCCTGCGCGCGGATTGGCAAGCGCAGGCGGAACGCGGGTCAGGCAGGCCGTCAACGCAGCGATTCGATTGGAGCCGCTTCTATGCCATGCGCGCCATTCCCGGATGGAAATCCACCCTGATCGTCGGTGAAGACTATTTGAACTCCAACCTGTTCGGCGGCTTTCGCTATACCGGCGCCAGCCTGGCCACCAACGACAGCATGCTGCCGCCGAACCTTCGCGGCTATGCACCCGAAATTACCGGCGTCGCCCGCAGCAACGCGCGCGTGGTGGTTCGACAACAAGGACGCGTTCTGTACGAGACGCAGGTACCCCCGGGGCCGTTCCGCATCCAGGACCTGAACGACGCCGTCAGCGGCAACCTGGATGTCAGCGTTGAAGAGCAAGACGGCAGCCACCAGAATTTCCGGGTCGCAACGGCCAGCATCCCTTACCTGTCGCGGCCGGGCAGCCTGCGCTTCAATCTGGCGACCGGCAAGCCTTCCGAGTGGAACCACCGCTTGCAGGGCCCCGTGTTCGGAACCGGGGAGTTTTCCTGGGGCGTGAGCAACGGCTGGTCGCTCTTCGGTGGCGCCTTGGGCGCGAAGGACTATGGCGCCGTCGCCCTGGGCGTCGGCCGCGACCTGCTGGCATTCGGCGCGGTGTCAGTGGACGTCACGCAATCACGCGCCGTCGTCGGCCGCGAACGCCAGGTGCTGATGGGGAAATCCTATCGGGTCAGCTATTCGAAACGGTTCGACGACTACGACAGCCAGGTCACCTTTGCCGGCTACCGGTTTTCACAGAAGAACTTCACGAGCTTGAATGACCTGCTCACTGCCCGTTACGAGGGCAATCCCATCAACCGCAGCAAAGAGATGTACACGATCTCGTTCAGCAAACAGTTCCGCGAGCTGGGTACCAACGTGTACCTCAACTACAGCCATCAGAACTATTGGAATGGCCCGGTAAACCGGCGCTACAGCCTGTCGGCCTCGCGCTATTTCGATCTTGGCCGCTTGAAGGACCTGAGCGTGTCGGTCACCGGCTATAGCAACAAGGCGTACAACGCGTCGGATAACGGCGTGTACTTGTCGCTCAGCATCCCCTTCGGTGAAAAGGGATCGCTCAGCTACAGCGCCTCGTCGAACCGCAGCGGCACCACACACGACCTGGGCTACTACAGCAGGCTGAACGAGCGCAGCAACTACATGATCAGCGCAGGCCATGCCAACGGCGGCAATACCGCACAAGGCTACTTTTCGTACGACGGACCGTGGGCGCAAACCGTGGTCAGCGCCAGCCATCAGACGGGTGCCTACAGCTCGGTCGGCCTGTCGTTACAGGGCGGAGCGACGGTGACCGCGCGCGGCGCCGCCCTGCATCGCAGCACCACACCGGGCGGAACCCGCCTGATGGTCGACACACAGGGCGTTGGCGGCGTGCCCGTGCGCGGCAACGGCGTGTCCACCGAAACGAACGCGTTCGGCAAGGCGGTCATCACCGATGTCAACAGCTACTACCGCAACCAGGCCAACATCGACCTGGACAACCTGCCCGACGACGTGGAGGCCATGCGATCCGTCGCGCAGGCCACGCTGACCGAAGGCGCGATCGGTTACCGCAGCCTGGAAGTCATCGCCGGAGAAAAGGGGATGGTCGCCTTGCAATTGCCTGACGGTACGCCTGCGCCTTTCGGCGTCAGCGTGAAGAACCGCCGCGACCAGGAAACCGGCATCGTCGGCGACGATGGAATGGTGTATCTGAGCGGCATGCAAACCGGCGAAGTCATGTCGGTTGAGTGGGGAGGCAACGAACCCTGCCAATTCACCATTGCGCCCGAAACGGACTCGTCCGCCTTGCGCCAAGCCTATGTCTGCGCCCCCCCGTCCTAGGCTCACACCGTCGTCTGGCCCCTCGCCCCCCCAATCCCATACGGACCACATACCTCACTATGAAACTCACCTCTTTCGCCTCTCTTGCCATACTCTCGCTGGCCGCGCTGCTGACCGCGCAGCCCGCGACGGCCGCCATCTCCCTGGACCGGACCCGCGTGGTGTTCAACGGTCAGGACAAGTCCGTCACCCTGAGCATCAGCAATCAGAACGAACAGCTGCCGTATCTGGCGCAAGCCTGGATCGAGAACGAACGCGAGGAGAAGATCAGTTCTCCCCTGGTCGTCGTGCCCCCCATACAACGCCTCGAACCGGGCGGCAAAAGCCAATTGAAGATTCAAGGTTTGCCGGCGTTGAATCAATTGCCGCAGGACCGTGAATCGCTCTTCTACTTCAATCTGCGGGAGGTTCCTCCCCGCAGCGACAAGGCGAACACCCTGCAGATCGCGCTGCAAACGCGCGTCAAGCTCTTCTATCGGCCAACGGCGGTGAGCAAGACCTCGGGTCCTTCATCCTCGCCCTGGCAAGAACGCCTGACCCTGACGCGTCAAGGGGACCAATACGTGGTGAACAATCCCACGTCCTTCTACATCACGCTTATCGATGCCTCGGATAGCGTGAACGGCAAAACGCCCGACGCCTTTGAGCCCTTGATGCTCGCGCCGCAATCGCAAGCGGCCTTGAGCGTTGGCGTCAAGGTGCTAGGTGCAACGCCCGTTCTGACCTACGTCAATGATTACGGCGGACGACCGCAGCTGGAGTTCCATTGCGTCGGCGCCGAATGCACGGCCAAGCCGGTGCAGGACCGTCGCTGAACACGCAGCCCACACCCGCCCCGGAAGGAATCATGAAACAGAAGCCCAACAAGCGAAATGCCTCGCCCGCAATCTGGTTCGCCCTGTTGCTGGCGGCTAGCCCCATCGTTGCGTCTGCGGCAGACAAACCGGACGCCCGGGGACCTAACGCCCAGTTCCTTATTTCAGGCACATTGCTGGAAACCGCGTGCAGCCTGGCGATGGATTCCGCCTATCAGGAAATCTGGCTGGGCAACACCGGTACGGCAGACCTGCATCGGCCCGGGGACCAAGGCGTTCCGGTGGCCATCAAGCTGCGGCTGCGGGGTTGCGTGCGAACCGAAGGCGGCCGGCGCGACGAACATGGCGGCGCACTGGCATGGAGCAGCGCCGAGCCCGTCATCGGTTTGACGTTCAGAGCGCCGGCGGACATGGACAACTCGGAACTTGCGGGCGTGGCGGGCGCGGCCGGCTTCGGCCTGCGGCTAACCGATGCTTTGAGGCGTCCCATCCAACTGAACAAGTCCAGCCGCCCCTGGTTCGTGCAACCTGGCGACAGCGTACTGACCTATTACGTCACCCCGGAGCGGACATCAGCCCCGTTGCGCGCAGGCGCCTTTCACTCCTACATCAACCTCTATCTGACCTATGACTGACGCTACCGCCTTGTCTCGCCAGCGGCGGCCGAGACGCGCTGGCAGACTGTTGGCCACGTGCGCGGTCTTGACCTTGATGCTGGCCCCTCCCTCCCTATCCCAGGCCCAAAGCGATGTGACCACCAAGCAGGTTCACATCCAGATTTCCGGGACGATCCGTGCAAAAGTACCCTGCATCATCAACGACAATCAGCCGATCAATATTCCCTTCGGCGACGTGCAGATCTCTCGAATCGATGGGAACTACAAGATGGCAGTGATTCCCTATACGCTCGACTGCAAGCGCGCCGGCGCCTACGCCCTGAAGATGAAGATTTCGGGTGACGGCGCCGACTTCAACACCGATCTGCTGGGCGTTCCGACGCAAAGCAGTCTTGGCATTGCCCTGAAACGGGGCACGACCAGTATCGCGTTGAACGATTGGTTTTCCTTGAATCCTGCATCGCCTCCGACCCTGCAGGCTGTTTTAGTGGCCCACAGCACAGGAAAGATTACGGGCGGTGAGTTCAGTGCCGCGGCGACCATGGTGGTGGACTACCAATGACGCGCCGTTCCCGATACCTGGCGCGGATCACCCGCAGCGCGGCGTTGGTCGCCGTCCTTGTGTCAGCGGGCAGTCGCGCCGACCCGCCAAACATGAGATTCAGCGGCTACTTGGTCGCACCGCCCCCCTGCACCGTCAGCGACAGGGGCGGACGCATCGAGGTCGTTTTCAAGCGCAACATCAATATCAGCAAGATCGACGGCGACAACTACAAACAGACCGTTCCCTACCAGATCGACTGCCCAGGCATACGGCCGGGCATGACGTGGCGGATGAAGTTGACGGTCATGGGCACGCCCACCGAGTTCGAGTCTGCCGCGGTGCAGTCTTCGGTGCCCGATCTTGGCATCAAACTGATCCTGAACCAGGACACGGACTTCGTCTTGAACACCGCTCATGAAGTCAAACTGGACGCCTCGCAATCGCCGCCTACGCTGGAAGCCGTTCCCGTGAAGCTATCTGGTTCGCGCCTGCCGCTCACGGAATTCACGGCTTCCGCCCTGCTGATTGCCGAGCTTTACTAGGAGCCCGCCATGCGCATGAAGAAGATGGCCATGAGCCCCCTGATCGCGTTGGTCGCCAGCCTGTCCTGCATGGTCCAGCCGGCCGGCGCCCAGTCCGCCGGCAACAATATGGCCTTTTCGGGGCGCTTGGTCGCCGAAGCCTGCGCGCTTAGCCCGGAAAGCGAGAAAGTGCAGCTGAATTTTTTCGCGGTTCCCGACAAGAACCTTTACCGGGATGGCCGTACACCCGGGCGGCCCATCACGCTGCGCTTGCTGAACTGCGACATCTCGCACGGCAACAACAGCCTGAGCATTTACTTCGACGGGCCGGAAAGCAACAAGCTGCCAGGTTTTCTGGCATTGGACAGCGACGGCATCAACGGGGTGGCGATCGGCCTGGAGACGCCGCAGGGAAATCCTCTGCCCCTGAAGGCGCAAAACGCCATCGGCCGAGTGACTGCCGGGGCAAATGACATCCAGTTCATGGCCTATTTGCAGGGCGAACAAGAGGCGCTTGAAAACCATCAGATAGGTCGCGGAGAAATCAAGCACGCCACGCTCACTTTCACGCTCAGTTATGACTGAGCTCGCCGCCTTGGTTTCGGAAGTTTCCTACTTGCAGCCAGGAATTCTCGCCTAGTCGAGGACAGTCGCCGTACTTAGCATGAGCGTCCTTTCTCATGTCTACGTCGGCGTCAAATGAAGAACCTTAGCGTCCTGGTCCTGAATGACCATCCCTTCCAGCGTATGGTCATGTCGACGGCGCTAAAGACGATGGTCGGCGGCCGCATTTATGAAGCATCGGAGCCCGCCACAGCCATGACCCTGTTGAAGGCTTGCGGCGGCATCGATATCGCCATCTGCAGCTTCCATCGGGAAGGCCACGCCGGGCTCGCCTTTCTGCGCGAAGCCAGCGAACTGTCCTTGATCCACGCTGTGATCACCAGCGGCATCCATGAGGACACCGTGGTTGAAACCACTGCAGCATGCATCGAATGCCTGGACCTGGAATACCTGGGAGATCTGGGTGAACCCTTGAATACGGCTCGCCTGGCATCGCTGGCAGCCAAATTCCGGCAGGGCGGCCATCGCTACGCGTCAGCGCACCAGAACGGCATCGCCTCGCAAGCAGACGTGCGCCAAGGGTTGGACAACAACGAATTCAAGGCGTACTACCAGCCTATCGTGGACATAGACGGCAAAACCCTGCTGGCGGCAGAAGTACTGGCGCGATGGCACCATCGTTCGCGGGGCTTGCTGGCTCCGGCGCACTTTTTGCCGACCATGGTGGCCGATCGCCTGATCGACGGCCTGTTCCGGACGCTCCTCGAGCAAGGGTTGACGCTGCTGCGCGAATTAAGGCGGCAAGCCATGCCCACCACGCTGGCATTCAATCTGCATCCCTCGCAATTGACCTCGCCGACCCTGGCCGACGACGTCGGCGAACTGCTGGCACGCCACGAAACGCCCGCCACAGCCATCCTTTTTGAGATCACTGAAGAGACAATGATCAGCACGCCAGCCACCATCCTGGACAACTTGCTGAAGCTTCGTGCGATGGGCTGCGGGCTGTCCATGGATGATTTCGGCGCCGGCCACTCGTCGCTGGACAGGCTGTGCGCCCTGCCCTTCACCCAGCTGAAACTGGACGCGACGTTCACCCGCAGGCTCCGGACACAGCCGCGCGCCGCATTGATCATCCGCGGCATTGTCCAACTGTCTGAAGCGCTGCAATTGCCGCTGGTGGTGGAAGGCGTGGAAACGCTGGAGCAACAGGCCCAACTGCGGGACCTGGGTTGCACGATCGCGCAGGGCTACCTGTACGCGCGACCCATGCCCGCCGACCATTTCCTGGGATTTTGCCGGACACATGGCAGGCAAGCCATAACGGCGGCGCGCTAACGCGCTCAACCCTGCGCGCGCTGCCTGAGCAACCCTTGCTCCAGAGCCAGCGCAGCATCCTGCAAAGCTTGAATGGATGCGGCCAAGGCCTGCGCATCGGCGGCGCCCGCATGGCACACGCGCTCGACGTCGGCGCAGGCCCGCACCAATTGCGCAGCCTTCAGCAGGCTTGCGGCCCCTTGTATCCGGTGCGCCAGTTCTGCAACCTGCAACAGGTTGCCTTGCGCCGCGCGGGTCTGCATTTTGGCCACATCTTCACGGTTGGTGCGGATCAACTCTTCGAGCAAAGTCCAATGACGGCGGCCGTCGCCGCCAGCGATCTCAAGCAAAGGGGCCAAGTCGTACAACGCCTCGGCCAGCTGGGCATCCGCGTCATCCGCCCAATCGTCCCCCCTTGCAGCCATGCAATGCGCCAACCTTGCGCCCAGCGCGTCCAAACCCACGGGTTTGACCAGGCATTCGTCCATTCCGGCCTGCACATAGCGCTCGATTTCCTGGGGCTGTGCGTCCGCCGTGACGCCGATGATAAGCGTGAGGGCCTTGCCGCGCGGCGCTTCCTCGCGCCGGATCGCTCCGGCCAATGCCGCGCCGTCCATGCCGGGCATGCGGCAGTCCGTGATGACGACGTCGAACGGCTGGGCCCGCCACGTCTGCAGCGCCGCGCTTGCGTCTGCGGCGTCTTGCACCTCGTGGCCCAGAAAACGCAGCTGCTGCATCAGGATTTGACGGCTGACGGAATGATCGTCAACGACCAGAACCTGCAGCACGCGCGGCCGCGCCAGCGCCCGCCGAGCCGGCGTTGCGGGCGCAGCGGCCGGCTCCAGCATCTGCAGGCGCAGCGAGACATGGACGGTGGTGCCGGCGCCCGGCTCGCTATCGAGCGTCAGGCGGCCTCCCATCATTTCACACAGCGACCGGCTGATGACCAGACCCAGGCCTGTGCCGCCCGGGCTTTGCGCTTCGTGGCGCACTTGCGCGAAGGGCTTGAACAATCGCTTCTGGTCTTCTGCCGAAATGCCGATGCCCGTGTCTTGCACGGCGACGTCGACCTGAAGCAGTGCGGGCTCGATCACCGCGCCCCTGACTTCGATCCGGACATCGCCGTTTTGGGTGTAGTTGATGGCGTTGCCCACCAGATTGGACAGAATCTGCTTGAAGCGCAAGGCGTCGATCAGCACATCGGTCTGGATGCTGGCGTCCATTTCCAGCAACAGGCGCAGGCCCTTCTGACGCGCGAGGCCTTCAAACACGCGGGCGACGGATTCGATCTGTTCCCGGAGTCCGGCGCGCGCCGGCGTCAGGCTCAAACGGCCGGATTCGATGCGGGCGATGTCCAGGATGTCGCCGATCAACGCCAGCAAGCTTTGAGCCGAGGCGTACGCGATTTCGATGCTGTTGCGGTCGATGGGCGCGTTGTCCGCGCGTTTCAAGGCCAGTTCGAGCACGCCGATGATCGCGTTCATCGGCGTCCGGATCTCATGGCTCATCGTCGCCAGGAACGTGGTCTTGGCCCGGCTGGCCGCATCCGCCAGTTCTTTCGCGGCCGCGAACTCCTGGACCAGGTTGCGGTGCTCGGTGATATCCAGCCACCCGCAGATCACGCCGCTGGGCACACCCGCGGCATTTTCAAAGGGCTGCGCCCAATGGTCGATCCAGGTTTCGACGCCACGTATCCGCACGCGATGCACGCCCGAGATCATTGCTCCCTGACGCATCGCCTGCATGTAGGTTTCGTGGAAGTCCCCGGCAGCCTCGAATTCGACGGCGGGCAACGCCAATGCGGTCTTGTCCAGCACGTCCTCCGCCTGCAGCCCCAACGCCTTGAGGTAGCTGCGATTGCAGACCAGCATGCGCCCTTCGCCATCGCGCACATAGATGGGCGGGGGCATGCTGTCGATCAATGTCTTGACGAACTGCAACTGCTCCTTGAGCGCCTGCTTGGCCTCTCCCTTGGCGCGCACCTGGCGGCGAAGCATCACGACCCAGGCCAGCACGCCCAGCAGCAGCAGGACGGCTGCGCCCACGACCTGGGCGATGATGACGGCATAATCGCGCCAGGTCTCGCCGCTCATGCCGGGTTCCGCTTTCCAGCGGTTGGCGAACGCGCTCATCTGATAAGGCGTCAGGATCGCGAGCGTCTTGTTCAGGATGGATTGCAGTTCAGGGTCGCTGCGCCGCACGGCGAAGCTGAGCGACACGGCAGGGGCATCCAACACGTCGCGGATGGCGAGTTCATCTTTGAACAGGCGGCCGATGTAGTACCGCGCGGCCGGCAAGGCCAGGACTGCGCCGTCCGCGTCTCCTGCATAGACCTTGTTCATGGCGTCCAGGCTGGAGCTGGCCACGACAAGCGTGGAAGTCGGAAAGCGCGGCGGGACCAGCTCGGCGGCAGTATGGCCTCCGGCTATCGCCAGCGTACGTACCGGCGACGTCTGCCCGGTGCTCCCCCGTTTGGTGACAAGCACCAAGGGATCGACGGAAAAGGGTTGGCTGAACCGCAGCACCTGCTCGCGCTCGACGGTCGGACTCATCATGGCGATATCGGCCTCGCCGTCGGCGATCGCCTTGATCTGGTCGGGGAAGCTGCCTTTGCGGCTGAAGGCATCGAACTGGATCCCGGTCTGGAAAGTGACCATTTCCAGCAGGTCAGAGGCCAGCCCGGAGAAAGCCTTGTTCGAATTGAAGAAGGCGACCGGCGCCAGATCATCGTTCAACACCACCCGCAGCTTGGGATGCGACGCGATCCAGCGCAACTCGTCAGGCGTAAACGAAATGTTCCGGCTTCCCGGAATGAAGCCGCTGCCGGCCCAGCTGCGCGCGATTTCGGGCAGGGTCTGTCCGATTGCGGCAATGGCCTGGTCCACCAGGCCCCGGAGCCGGTCATTGTCCAACGCCAGCGCGTAGCTGTAACGCGTCGCAAGCTCGGTGTAGCGGCCGAACTTCACGTAATCGAAAAAAGACCGGTTGATGCTGTGATAGGCCGCCAGCGCCCCATCCACGTAGACATCCGCGTGGCCGAACGCCAACGCGCCAAGCCCCTCGTCCGTGGACGCATAGCGGACGATCTTCGCCTTGGGATAACGCACCGCCACCTGGGCAGCCAACGCATCGTCAGCCCCCACCGCGACTGCCAGGCCGTCCAGGCCAGGCGGGAGATCCCGCGTGTCGGCCGCGCGTCTGAAAATCGCCACCTGGTCGACGATGTAGGGGGAACTGAACGACGCGATCTTACGATCATCGGGGCGCATCTCGCCCCCGACCATGTCCACGGCTTTCTGATCCAGGGCTTTCAGCGCGGCTTCCCGAGTCGGGTAAGACAGCAAGCGCAGATTCAAGCCCAGCAGTTGGGCCGTCAGTGAACTGACGTCCGCCGTGATGCCCTTATAGGTGCCGTCGCGGTGGACGATTTCGAATGGGGCCCGGTCCTCTTGAACGACACCCAGCACCAGTTCCTGCTTTTGGCGCAACCACCGCCAATCGTCGTCCGAGATCACCGGGACGGCCCGTTGAAGATGGACCTGGCTTTGCACCGTGAGCAGCAGCGGCTGCTGTGCTTGGGCGAACGCCGGCGTCGCGGCCCCGAGCAGCCAGAACAACGCAAAGAAGAATAATCGCCGTACGGTCATTCCCTTGCCTGAGGAACTATGCAAGATCGAAATGGCGACGCCGCAGGCAGCGATGACGCGCGCTGCAGCGGCCGCGTGACGAGGCCGCCCCCACCGGCAGGAGTGCCTGGCGACGGCCGACCGGCCCGCGGCTTAAGACCGCCCGCCCAGGCTGCCGCCGCCATCCACGCCCAGTACCTGGCCAGTGATGAAGCCGGCATCGTCAGACAACAGGAAGGCGATCGCGGCAGCGACTTCCGCCGGCGTGCCAAGACGTTTCATGGGCACCGAGGCCAACGCGCGCTTTTCGCCGTCGCTGCCCGCCGGACGCGTCGCACGGAACATTTCGGTTTCGATCGGACCCGGCGCGACCGCGTTGGCGGTGACGCCATACTCGGCCAGCTCCAGCGCCCAGGTACGGGTGCAACCGACCAGCGCGTTCTTGGCGGCCGAGTAGGCCGTGCGGTCCAGGCCGCCATAGATGGCGCGACTGACCACGTTGACGATGCGCCCGGCCCGGCGCACCTTCATGGATTCGACGAAGGCCTGCGTCACCTGGACCGCCACGCGCACGTTCAGGTCCAGCACGTTGTAAAGCGTGGCCAGGTCGATTTCGCCCAGCGGCTGCGGGGACGCGATGCCCACGTTATTGACCACGGCGTCGACCGGGAATTTGTCGCGGATTTCGCGCAGGACTTCTTCGGTGCGCCCGGCATCGGCCAGGTCACAGGCGTACAGATAACCGGGGAAATCGACGTCCGTGGTGTTGCGCGCGATGCCGACCACGTGACAGCCCATGTCGGACAGCCGTTGCGTAAGCGCCCAGCCTATGCCTTTGGTGGCGCCCGTAATGAGCACGCATTTGTCCTTCATGGGTGGAAACCTCGCAGTCTGTTTTCTGTGTCAAAAACGGGCGCTTGAGCGCCCGGTGTTCCAAGTAGACACCATCCGGCGTCGGCTGTCTTGTAAATTGCGTAGCAATTCTTGCCCTCCGGACACCCCTGGACGGCAACCGCCCTGGGGGGCCGCGCCAGGGGAAAAGCAGGCCGCTCAGGCGTCCCGGGTGACGGGGACGCGCGGCGCCAAGGCGCAGAGGAGCTCGTAGCCGATGGTGCCGGCGGCCTGAGCCACCTCATCCACGGAAGGGCCGTCTTCGCCCCAGAGCGTGACGGGCGCGCCCACGCCGGCGGCCGGGATGGGATCCAGATCGACGATCAGCATGTCCATCGAGACGCGCCCGACCAATTGGGTACGGATGCCAGCCACGACGACCGGGGTGCCGGTGGTGGCGTGGCGCGGATAGCCGTCGGCGTAGCCGCAGGCGACGATGCCGATGCGCATGGCGCGTTCGGCCCGGAAGATGGCGCCATACCCGACCGAATCGCCGGCCTTGAGCTCCTGCACCGCGATGATCTCGGAACTGAGCGACATGGCCGGCTTCAACCCGAAGGACGCGGCTTCGGCGTCGGCGAACGGGGACGCGCCGTACAGGCAGATGCCCGGACGCACCCAATGCGTCTGGGTGGGCGAACCGACCGCGATGTCGGCGAAACGCAGCGTGGCGGCGGAGTTGCAGACGCTGATCGCCCCGGGCAGCTTATGCGTCACCGAATTAAATACGGCCAATTGCTCGTTCACGCCCTGGGGCCCGTCGGCGCAGGCGAAGTGGGTCATTTTGCCGATGGAGCCCACCGTGCCTTGCTGTTGCAGCAGCATGGCGCGTTCATGCGCGGCGGGATAGGCGGCCGGGCTGAAACCCAGGCGGTTCATGCCGCTGTTCAACTTCAGCATGATGTCCACGCGGCGCGCAAAGCGCGCGCGGGCGAGCATGTCCAGCTGTTCGCGGTTGTGCACCGTGGTGCTCAGGTGGTAGCGGTCGACGAGATCCAGGTCTGCGGGGTTGAAGAACCCCTCAAGCAGCAGGATCGGGCCGCCCCAGCCCGCCTCGCGGCAGCGGACGGCTTCGTCCAGGTCCAGCATCGCCAGGCCCTGCGCCTTGGAAAACCCCGTCACCGCCTGCTCGATGCCGTGCCCGTAGGCGTTGGCCTTGATGACCGCCCAGATGGACGGCGGCAGGCCGGATGCCGCGGCGGCGGTCTGTTCAAGGTGGCGGCGCACGGTGGCAAGATTGTGCGCAAGGGCAGAAACGGAGACAGTGGCGGTAATTGGGCGCGGCATGATGTGAGATCCTGTGGCGCTTAAGTCTAACTGATCGCCGCCCCCGCCGGGCATCATCGTGCCCTGATGAAACGACTACTCTAAAATGATGTCGAAAGGGTCCACGGAGACCCGACCCGAGCTGCTAATCATGTCTATCGATCACTACGAGAACTTTCCCGTCGCCTCGCTGCTCTTGCCGCGCAGGCTGCGTGGCGCCGTGACCGATATTTACCGGTTTGCCCGCGCCGCGGACGACATCGCCGATGAGGGCAGCGCCACCGACGACGAGCGCCTGGCCCAATTGGCGGCGTTCCGCACCGAGCTGCACCGGATCGGCGCCGAACCCGGCACGACGCCCCCGCCCGGCCTGCCGCCCCTGGCCGACATCTTCACGCCGCTGGCAAAGACCATTGCCCAGCATCAATTGCCCATCACGCCGTTCTACGACCTGTTGTCCGCCTTCGAACAGGACATCACCGTCAAACGCTACGAGGACTACGCAGCGCTGGCCGACTACTGCACGCGCTCGGCCAACCCCGTCGGGCGCCTGATGCTGCACCTGTTCGAGGCGACCGGTCCGCAGGATACGGCCGAAAGCGACGCCATCTGCTCGGGTTTGCAGTTGGTGAACTTCTGGCAGGATGTGCGGGTGGACTGGCACAAGCACCGGGTGTACCTGCCGCAGGAAGACCTGCGCCGCCACGGCGTCACCGAAGACGACCTGGCCGCCTGCCGGCTGACGCCCGCCTGGCGCGAACTGATGGCTTTCCAGGTGGAACGCACGCGGGCGCTGCTACACTTCGGCGCTCCGCTGGCGCGCCGCCTGCCGGGCCGCATCGGCCTGGAGCTGCGCCTGGTGGTGCAAGGCGGGCTGCGCGTGCTGGAGCGTATCGAGGCGAGCGGCTACGATGTATTCATGAATCGCCCCGAATTGGGCGCCAAAGACTGGGCCATCATGCTGTGGCGCTCTATCAAGTAACAGGCCCTGCCTAATCTATGACCCCTGACGAATACTGCCAGGAGAAAGCCGCCAAGAGCGGTTCCAGCTTCTACTACTCTTTCCTGTTCCTGCCGCCCGAACGCCGCCGCGCGATCACCGCGTTGTATGCGTATTGCCGCGAAGTGGACGACGTGGTCGACGAATGCACCGATCCGTCACTGGCCCGCGTCAAGCTGGCTTGGTGGCGCACGCAGATCGACCAGATGTTCGACGGCAAGCCGGATCACCCGGTGACGCGGGCGCTGCAGCCGCACCTGCAAAGCTGTTCGATCACCCGCGAGCGCCTGCTGGCCGTGGTCGATGGCATGGAAATGGACCTGGACCAGACCCGTTACCTGGACTGGCCGGGCCTGCGCAAATACTGCTGGCACGCCGCCGGCGTTGTGGGTGAGTTGTCCGCCGGCGTCTTCGGCTACAGCGATCCCAAGACGCTGGTCTATGCTGAAAAGCTGGGCCTGGCGTTCCAGATGACCAACATCATCCGCGACGTCGGCGACGACGCGCGCCGCGGCCGCATCTACATCCCCGTCAACGACATGCAGCAATTCGAGGTCAAGGCCTCGGACATCCTGAATGGCGAGTATTCGGACCGGTTCAGCGCCCTGATGAAGTTCCAGGCCGACCGCGCCCGGGAGCTTTATCGCGAAGCGATGCGCAACCTCCCCGAAGCCGACCGCCGTTCGCAGCGGCCCGGACTGATGATGGCCGCCATTTATTACGCGCTGCTTGACGAGATCGAACGCGACAACTGGCAGGTGCTGCACCAGCGCATTTCGCTGACCCCGCTGCGCAAGCTGTGGTTGGCGTGGAAAACCTGGGTGGGCGGCGGACGCGGACTGGTCCGCCGGTTGGCGCGGTGAAGGCGGCGGTTATCGGCGCGGGCTGGGCGGGGCTGGCGGCAAGCGTCGCCCTGCGCGAAGCCGGCGCCAAGGTCACCGTGTTCGAAGCCGGCCACACGCCTGGCGGCCGCGCCCGCCGCGTGTTCCATGGCGACTTCGACGCCCCGCTGGACAACGGCCAGCATCTGCTGTCGGGCGCCTACAGGCACACCTTGGCGCTGATGCGCCGCGTGGGCCGCAATCCCGATGCACTGCTGATGCGCAGGCCGTTGCGCCTGTCTTCCCTGGACGGCCGTTTCCACCTGTCCGCCCCGCGCCTGCCCGCCCCGCTGCACATGGCGATCGCCATCCTGCGCGCGCGCGGCCTGTCGTGGGCCGACCGTTTTGCGTCCCTGCGCCTGATGCGCGGCCTGAAAGCCATGTCGTGGATGCCGCCGCGCGACTGGACGGTGCAGCAGCTGCTGCATTACCACGCGCAGTCGGACGCGCTGATCCGCCAGGTCTGGGAACCCCTGTGCCTGGCCGCGCTGAACACGCCTGCCGCCACGGCCAGCGCGACGCTGTTTGCACGCGTGCTGCGCGACAGCCTGGCCGGCACGCGCGCGGACAGCGACCTGCTGCTGCCCTGCACGGACCTGTCCGCCTTGTGGCCGGACGCCGCAGCGCGCCAGGTCACGATGCGCTACGGCAGCACGGTGCGCCAACTGGACCCGTCGGACGACGGCATCGTCGTCAATCAGGAACGGTTTGACGCCGCCGTGCTGGCGGTGCCGCCCACCTTCGCGGCCCGCTTGCTGGATGCGCCCTTGCGGCAAGCCGGCGCCACGGGCCTGCTGGATGCTTTGAAAGCGTTCACCTACCTGCCCATCGCCACGCTGAACCTGCGGCTGGCCGAACCATGGCGCCTGCCGGAACCGATGATGATGTTGCGCGAGGAAGCTTCGCGGGGCCATGTCGGGCAGTGGCTGTTCGACCGCGCGCAATTGGCCGGCGACACCAAGGCGGGGGAACTGGCCGTGGGGGGGCGCGCGGCCCCCCCCCACGCCGAGCGCAAAAGCCAGCAAGTGTTAGTAGGCTGGTTGGATGAAGTTGGCGCAAACGCGGCGCGGCCACC
>CAUSDE010000024.1:0-83092 GCA_963530045.1 uncultured Achromobacter sp. | reverse complement strand
GTCCGGAGCGAAGGCTCCGGACCGCAATCGTGGGCGCGCGCCCCCCCCCGACCCCGCCGACGGGCGTCCCACGAAGATCTGAACAGCGTCCAAAGAAGATCCAAAGTACTCCCCACGAAGATCTGGACGCCGTCCCACGAAGATCCCCCGCCCGGCCCCCACAATCGCCTAGAATCCTCCCAATTCCAGTCCAGAACTCCCCGCCATGTCCGCCGCCCCCGCACCTCAAAGCGCCATCGCCTACGGCCTTGCCACTCTTGCCGCCGACGGCACGATTCTTGATACCTGGTATCCGCGCCCGTCGCTGGCCGATCACACCCCTGCCGGCGGCACCCGGCATCTGACGCCTGAAGAAGCGCGCGCCGCGCTGGGTGAGCACGTGCCCACCGCCCTTATCCGGGACACCCGCCGCAAAGTCGATATCGTCGCCGTGCGCACCGCGATCCCTTCGCTAGCGGAACCGCCCGCCGACGCGCATGACGCCTATCTGCGGCTGCATCTGCTCAGCCATCGCCTCATCCGTCCCCACGACGCCAACCTGGACGGCCTGTTCAGCGTGCTGGCCAACGTCGCGTGGACGTCCGTCGGGCCCTGCGCCGTCGACCAGGTCGACGCCTTGCGCTGGCAGCTGCGCGCCATCGGCCAGACGCTGGAAATCCGCGGCATCGACAAGATTCCCCGCATGACCGACTACGTCGTGCCCAGCGGCGTGCGCATCGCTGACGCTGCCCGCGTGCGGCTGGGCGCGCACCTGGCGGCGGGCACCACCGTGCTGCACGAAGGGTTCTGCAACTTCAACGCCGGCACGCTTGGCGCGTCCATGGTCGAAGGCCGCATCAGCGCGGGCGTCATCGTCGATGACGGCACCGACATCGGCGGCGGCGCGTCGATCATGGGCACCATGTCGGGCGGCGGCAAGCAGGTGGTGTCCATCGGCAAACGCTGCCTGCTGGGCGCCAACTCGGGCCTGGGCATCTCGCTGGGGGATGATTGCGTGGTCGAGGCCGGCTGCTACGTCACCGCTGGCACGCGCGTGCTGACGCCGGAAGGCGCCGTGGTGAAAGCCGTGTCGCTGGCGGGCCAGCACGGCCTGCTGTTCCGCCGCAACTCGCAAACCGGCGCGGTGGAGTGCCTCGTGCGTACCGCGGCCTGGGGCACCTTGAACCCCGCGCTGCACGCGGGGCACTGAATCGAAAAGGGCCGCTGCGAGCGGCCCTTTCTTCATCCGGGAAAAGCCGGCGCGCCCGGCGCCGCTTGGGGTCGTGTCCCGGTCAGGCGTATTCCGCCGTCTGCCCCAACTGGTCATACACCAGGTTCACCAACAGGTCCGAGCTGAGGATGCGCGTGGCCAAGCACGAGAACACCGTCTTGCCGCTGTCGTCTTGCAGGGTGACCGTCTCGGTCCAGTCGTTCAGGTCGATGCGCTTGAGCGACTCATAAGGCCAGGTGGCGCCGCCGATATGCAGGCCTTGCGCCGAGAGGGCCAGTTCTTGCGTTTCCAGGCCAGGGAACTCGCCGGCCTTGATATAGCGGAACGGAACGCGCGTGCCATTGGCGATCATGGCTTCCAGCACGGGCAGGCGCTGCTCGACGTAGCGCGAGCGGAATCCGTCCATGAATGCGGGAAAATCGCTGGTGCCGCTGGGCACCACGGTCCAGTCCTGGGCCGAATCCGTGCGGTAGGCAAAGCTGTCTACCTGACCCGCCGCGGCCGGGCCAGAGGCGAACAGGCAAAGATCCTGGATGTCCGCGAAAGCGGCGTAATCGCGTGTGTCGCCATGCTGGCTGACCACGCCCTTGTCATGCAATTCAAAGCGATCCGGGGCGCTCCCCGTGTGCGTAAACACCGCCAATGCGTCAGATGCCTGCGGGGTTTTGCTATTAGTCATGCAACTTCCTTATTCAGTTAGGGTGCTTTCGCGGCCCAGGACGTCGCAAAGTCATGCGACACGCATTCTCCCCCATATGAGGAATACGTGCTTGATGACCCCTTTTATCGCTGATAAAGGCGCCCCCTTTGGGGGACAGCAAACACACGCGCGCGTCAGGTGCCCGGCGGTATCGGCACAAACGGATGGTGCCGCACATCCCCGCCGCCCGCGATGATCGCGGTCGCCTCCGGCACCTCTTCCCAGGCCCCGGGCATCTCGGTCAACGGCTCGGACAGCAGCAGGAAGGCGTCCTCGTCCAGCGCGGCGATCTGCGGGTCCTGCGGATACAGTTCGCGCAAATGGCGCACGCAGGTGTTGTGGAACAAGGTACGCGATTCGGCCTCGCTGGAATAGCGCACCGCGATCAGGCGATGACCGTCCAGCGCGCAGACGGTCATGTTGATGGGATGCGTGACGCCATGGCGTCGCCCGGTCTCTTCCACCGCGCCCACCATGCGGGCCAGCGCGGGGATCGGGTCTTCTTCCAGGCCGAACGTCAGCGCCAGCAGGAACATCACCTCGGAATCCGTCGACCCTTCCAGCGACCCGAAATACGCTGGCGCGATCATCAGCATCAGATCGCGGCGCAAAAGCGGATAGTCGCGGATGACGCCGTTGTGCACGAACAGCCACTGCCCGTGCCGGAACGGATGGCAATTGGTCTCTTGCGCGGGCGTATCGGTGGCCGCGCGGATGTGCGCGACGAAGAGCGGCGCATGGATCGCGCGCGCCGCCTCGCGCAGGTTGCGGTCGTTCCAGGCGGGATGCACGCTGCGGTAGCGGAACGGAGGTTCGGGAGACTGGCCCGCCGGGGCGCGGCCATACCAGCCCAGGCCGAAGCCGTCGCCGTTGGTCGTGGTGGCGCCCAGGCGCGCGTGCAGGCTCTGGTCGATCAGCGAGTGCTTGGCCTTGAAGAGCACGCTCTCCATCTGCAGGGGACTACCGGTGTAAGCCAGCCAACGACACATGACGCGCTCCTTCAAGACAGACTCGCCCAGTGTAGGAGCGACCCGCAATTTTCTACAAGCTTGCCCGTCCGCGCCGCGGCATAGTGCCCTTTTCCCCGCATCAGCCGGAACCTGCCTGTGACTACGCCCTCATCCGTCCCCGCCCTGCAACAGGGTTTTTCCAGCGACAACATCGCGGGCGCCAGCCCGGAAGTCTTCGACGCCCTGCTGCGCGCCGGAACCGGCCAGGCCCCGGCCTATGGCACCGACGACGGTTCCTTGCGCGTGCAGCGCAAGCTGGCCGACATTTTCGAACGCGACGTGGACGTGCTGCTGGTGCCCACCGGCACCGCGGCCAATTCCATCAGCCTGTCCGCGTTGACGCCCCCTTGGGGCGCCGTGCTGTGCCACGCGCAGGCCCACATTGCCAATGACGAGTGCGGCGCGCCCGAGTTCTACACCAACGGCGCGCGCTTGAAGCTCCTGGGTGGCGAAGCCGCCAAGATCGATCCGGCTGAACTGGCCGTGGAAGCCCGCCGCAAAGTGGGCGACGTGCACTCCGTCCAACCATCGTGCGTCAGCATCACGCAGGCCACCGAAACCGGCGGCGTCTACACGCTGGATGAAATCAACGCCATCGGCGGCATCTGCCGCGACGCCGGCCTGCCCTTGCACATGGACGGCGCGCGCTTTGCGAATGCGCTGGTCAGCCTGGACTGCACGCCGGCGGAAATGACGTGGAAGGCGGGCGTCGAGGTCCTGTCGTTCGGCGCCACCAAGAACGGCGTGCTGGGCGCGGAGGCCATCGTGCTGTTCAATCCTGAACGGGCTCGTGAACTGGCGTTCCGCCGCAAGCGCGGCGGCCATCTGTTCTCGAAGATGCGCTTGCTGTCGGCGCAGCTGGAGGCCTATCTGGACAACGACTTGTGGCTGCGCAACGCCCGCCAGGCCAACGCCATGGCCGCAAGGCTGGCGGCCGGCATGCAAGGGCTGCCGGGCGTGGCGCTGCAAGGCACGGTGGACGCCAACATCCTGTTCTGCCAATTGCCTGCCCAGGCCATCGAAGGCCTGCTGGCCGATGGCTTTCGCTTCTATCATGACCGCTGGGGCCCGGGCGTCGTGCGCCTGGTGACGTCGTTCGCGACGCAGGAGCAGGATGTGGACCACTTCCTGTCCGCGTTGCGCGCGCGGGTGGCTTAGGACCTGTCCTGACTTGTGGGTCCGCGGCCTAGGCCGCGGGCTGGTACGCCGAAGGCGGCGCGCCATAAGCCATGCGGAAGGCACGATTGAAGTGGCTCTGGTCATAGAAGCCCACATCCGCCGCCACCTGCGCCACCGATACCCGCTCGGTGGCCAGCGCCGCGCAGGCGCGTTCCAGCCGCAGCCGCACCAACCATGCGTGCGGCGTCAGGCCCGCGGAATGCGTGAAACGCCGCAGGAACTGGAAGCGGCTCAGTCCGCATAGCCGGGCCAGGTCGTCCAGCGCGATCTTCTCGCACAGATGCGCCTGGCAATAGTCGCGCACGGCGTGCAGATGCGTGGGGGACAAGCCTCCCTTGACCGTTTCGGGCTGCACGGCGCCGGTGCGCGCGAACAAGGTGCCCATCAACGCCAGTGACTGCGATTCCTGCGCCAGCGGCTCATTCGGCGCGCCCGACATCCACACGCTGTGCAACGCCATGAAACGGGCGGCCAGCGCGGCGTCTTCCACCAATGTCGCAGAGAAGCGTTCCTCCGCCATGGCGCCCGACACGTCTTCGATGAAACCGCGCATCAGCTTGGCCGACAGGCGGAAGGTCTTCAGCGTGTACGAGGCGCCGTAGTCGTCAACGCCCGCGCCATCGTGGATCTCGCCCGGCGGCATCAGGGCAAGGCTGCCGGGACCCAGCAGGATGCTCCTGCCGCGAAAGCACTGGCGCTGCACGCCCTGCGTCACCAGGCCGATGTGGTAGTCCACGTGGTAATGGCGGTCGAACTGGAACTCGCTGAACCGCGCCTGGCCCAGCACCAGCCCCGGCGTGCCGGGCACCGGGCGATATCGGACGTCGTCTTTCATGGCGTCGGCTCCCAAGCGCTACTTCTTCAACAGCGCCTTCAGCATCGCCATGCGCTCCTTGGGATTCATGGCGGCCGTGGCTTCGTCTTCCTGCACCCGCACATCACCCAGGCCCATCTCTTCGATGAAGCGCGACGGCTCGCGCACCAGGTCTTCACGGGCGCGGCGGCGGCGCTTGCACCAGCTCAGGTTCAGGCTGCGCTGCGCACGCGTGATGCCCACATACATCAGGCGGCGTTCTTCCTGGATGCGCGTGGCCAGGTTCTCGGCCGCGCGCGCGGGGTCACCGACTTCATCGTCCTTGCCCAGGTGAGGCAGCAGCCCTTCTTCCACGCCGGCCAGATACACGTGCGGATACTCCAGCCCCTTGGAAGCATGCAGCGTCGACATCTTGACGGCGTCGGGCTCTTCTTCTTCGCCACGCTCCAGCATGGTCACCAGCGCCACGTGCTGCACCAGGTCGAAGAGTGTCATGTTGTCTTCTTCGGCCTTGCGCTTGAGCCAGCCCGTCAGTTCCAGCACGTTCTGCCAACGCGTCTGCGCCGGGCGTTCCTCGAACAGTTCGAACAGGTGGCGCTCGTACTGGATGGCTTCCACCAGGTCGTCCAGGATGACGCCCGCGGGCTCGGCGGGCGCGGCGTCCTTGCCCGAGGCCGCGCCGCGTCCGGCACGCCACTGCATGCGCCGGATGAACTCGGCGAAGGTGCGCAGCGGGTCCAGCTGGCGCGGCGCCAACAGGCTTTCCAGGCCGGTTTCGGCCACCGCCGCCAACAGCGAGATCTCGCGCGAAGCCGCGTACTGGCCCAGAACCTGCAGGGTCGCCTGGCCGATGCCGCGCTTGGGCGTGGTGGCGGCGCGGATGAACGCGGGATCGTCGTCGTCGTTGGCCAGAAGGCGCAGATACGACAGCACGTCACGCACTTCGGTCTTGTCGAAAAAGCTTTGCCCGCCCGAGATCGTGTACGGAATCTTCAGATTGCGCAGCGCCTGCTCCAGGATGCGCGACTGGTGGTTGCTGCGGTACAGGATGGCGAAATCCTTCCACTGCGCCTGGCGTTCGAAGCGCGAGGCCGACACCTTCATGGCGATGGATTCGGCTTCCTGCTCTTCGCCGTCCATCGCCGACACCAGGATCGGTTCGCCCACGCCCAGGTCCGACCACAGCTTCTTGTCGAACAGCTTGGGGTTCTTCTCGATGACCTGGTTGGCGGCGGCCAGGATGCGCTGCACCGATCGGTAGTTCTGCTCCAGCTTGATGAGCTTGATGTTCGGATAATCGGTCGTCAGCTTGGCCAGGTTCTCGATGGTCGCGCCGCGCCAGGCGTAGATCGCCTGGTCGTCGTCGCCCACCGCCGTGAACATGGCGCGCGACCCGGTCAGCAGCTGCACCAGGCGGTACTGGCACACGTTGGTGTCCTGGTATTCGTCCACCAGCAGGTAGCGCACGCGGTTCTGCCAGCGCGTGCGCACTTCCTCGTTGCTGGCCAGCAGCAACGCGGGGATACGGATCAGGTCGTCGAAGTCCACCGCCTGATAGGCCGCCAGCGTGGCGGCGTAGCTGCGGTAGATGTTGGCCGCTTCGACGTCGCCAGGCGTGACCGCCTCGCGCGCGGCGTCGTCCGGCTCCAGCAGCGCGTTCTTCCACAGCGAAATGATGCCTTGCACGTGGCGCAGGCGGGCCTTGTCGGTGGTGGCCAGCAATTCCTGGATGATGGACATGGCGTCATCGGCGTCCAGGATCGAGAACGTGGGCTTCAAGCCCGCGTTGCGCGCCTCTTCGCGCAGCATCTTCACGCCCAGCGAATGGAACGTGCTGATGATCAGGCCCTTGGACAGCTTGCGGTCCACCAGCGTCTTCACGCGCTCGTCCATCTCGCGCGCGGCCTTGTTGGTGAAGGTCAGTGCCACCACGTTGCGGCCCATGTAGCCGCACTCGCGCAGCAGATACGCGATTTTCTGCGTGATCACACGCGTCTTGCCGCTGCCGGCGCCGGCCAGCACGAGGCACGGGCCGTCCAGGTAAAGCACCGCCTCTTTCTGGGCGGGATTCATGCCTTGACCAATAGATTCGCTTGCGGACATTTTGAGTTGGGTCGTCATGCATCGCGCTCGCCGCAATGCGGAGGCGGCCGCCAGGCGCAGGGCCTGCGGCCGCCCGTCAGCGGGCCGGTACTACGCGAGAAAATGGGGACGGGCGCAGCCGCCGATGCGGGCCTGCCGCGCCAGCGCGATAGAGGAAGACGATCATAGAACAATCGGATGGATGACGCATCGGCAGATGCCGAGGGGTCAGATCTCCAGCGGATCGACTTCCAGTTGCCAGCGCACGCGCGCCTCGTTGGCGATGTAGGGCAAATGGTGCGACCACGACGCCAGGAACGCCTGCAGGGCCGGCCGGCTGCTGCTTTCCACCAGCAGTTGCGCGCGTTCGATGTTGGCCACCCGCAGCACCCGCAGCGGCACGGGGTCGTACAGCATGATCGCGTCCAGCCCTGGAAAATCGGCCGCCCATTCCCCTTCGGGCAGCACCCGCGCGCGCTCCAGGAAAGCTTGCGCCACCTTCAGTTCGCGCGCCTCGGCCGTCAGCAGCGCCTGATAGACGAACGGCGGCAGGCCGGTGCTTTCGCGTTCATGCAGCGCATGCCGCGCGAAGCCCGCGTAGTCGTGCCGCAGCAGCGCCTGGTAGACGGGCTGCTCGGGGTAGCCGGTCTGGATCAGCACTTCGCCGTTGCCCTGGTGGCGCCCGGCACGGCCGGCCACCTGCATCAATTGGGCGAACAGGCGCTCGGGCGCGCGGAAGTCGTGCGCGAACAGCATCGAATCGGAATTCAGCACGCCGACCAATCCCAGGCGCGCGAAATCGTGTCCCTTGGCCACCATCTGCGTGCCGACCAGGATGTCCACTTCGCCCGCATGCACCGACGCGAACAATGCCTCGGCGCTGCCCTTCTTGCGCGTGCTGTCCGCATCGATGCGCAAGATGCGGGCGCCGGGGAAAAGTTCGGCCAGATGCTCTTCGATGCGCTGCGTGCCGCGGCCCATCGGCGCCAGGTCCTGGTCGCCGCATTCGGGGCATGCGCGAGGCACCGGCGCCTGATAGCCGCAATGGTGGCACTGCAGGCGATGGCCACGGCCCTCGGTGCGATGCAGCACGGTAAAGGCCGTGCAGCGCGGGCAATTGCTGACCCATGCGCACGACTGGCAATGCAGCACGGGCGAGTAGCCGCGACGGTTCAGGAAGATCAGCGACTGCTCTTTGCGCTCCAGCCGCTGGCCGATGGCCTCCAGCAGGTGCGGCGACATGCCGTGCTTCATCTGCAGGCGGCGCGTGTCCACCAGCCGCATGGAGGGCAGGCTGCTGGATCGCGCCCGGGCCGGCAGCGTCAGGCGCAGGTAGCGGCCGCGCTCGGCGTGTTGCCAGGTTTCCAGCGATGGCGTGGCCGACCCCAGCACCACGGGGATATCCAGGTCATGGGCGCGCCACACGGCCAGGTCGCGCGCCGAATAGCGCAGTCCGTCCTGCTGCTTGTAAGAGGCGTCGTGTTCTTCGTCGACGACGATCAACCCCAGCTTGCTCAAGGGCGCGAAGATCGACATGCGCGTGCCCAGCAGCATGCGCGCGTCGCCGCGCTGGGCGCGGGCCCAGGCCTGCAGGCGTTCGCCGTCGGACAGGCCGCTGTGCATGACGGCCAGCCCGTCCGGGCCCACCAGCGCCTCAAGGCGGGCACGCAGCGCGCCTTCCAGCTGCGGCGTCAGGTTGATTTCGGGCACCATCAACAGCACCTGGCGCCCCTGGGCCAGCACGCGTTCGGCGGCTCGCAGGTAGACCTCGGTCTTGCCGCTGCCCGTCACGCCATGCAGCAGCACGGGCTTGAAGCCGGCCAAGGCGCCGATGGCGTCCACGGCGGCGGCTTGCGCCTCGTTCAGTTCGGGCGGCTGGTCGGCCTTGGCCGGCGCACGCGCCGTCTTGCGCTTGCGGTTGTCCAGCCGCGCCACCGGCCCGCCCGCCGACCGCTTGCCCTGATACGCCGTGGGTTTGCGCAGGGGCGGCGGCAACGTCGGCAGCATCACCTCGCCCAGGGGCCGCTGGTAGTACTCCGCGGCAAACCGCGCCAGGCGCAGCCAATCCTCGTCAAAGGGCGGCAGGTCGTCCAGCACTTGCTCGATGGGGCGGATCTGCTTGGGGTCGAACGAGGGCTCGGCCGGGTTCTCCACCACCACCCCGATCATCTTGCGCCGCCCGAACGGCACGATCACGCGCAGGCCGACCGGCACCGGGGCATCGCTGCGGTAATCGAAGGGGCCGGGCAAGGGCACGTCGAGCGCCACGCGCACCCAGCAAACCGCAGCGGGAGTCGTAATCGGCGGCGCTTCAGACATGGATGCTGGGAGGGTGCATGGGGCGGGTGAGACCTGGATGACGGGAAATGGCTAAGGGAGGGGCTGCGGAGGCAATTGTCGCCCCAACGCGCCAGCTTGCTCCAGCCCCGCCTGTGGATAACTTTGGGGAAAAGGCTGGGGCAACGTCAAGATTTGGAATAAGCGTAGATTGCGCACGCTGTTGCAATCCGGTGGAAAACTTGATTTTTGTTTTTAAAAACAAAAGCTTATGCAGTCTTCCAAGATTGTAAACTAGCTTCTAAAGGGTTTTCCCCGAGCAAAATCTTGCTGTGCACAAGTGTCCGCCGGGGCCCTCAAACTTCGGCCCTTCGGACCGAAGCGTTCACTCACTTACCCCCTCAGCGAGCGGCTGTGTTGGTGGACTTCGTCGACCAATTCCGCTACCGCTTCGGGCGGTGTAAACCGCGAAATCCCGTGTCCCAGGTTGAACACGTGGCCGCCCTTGCCCACCGGGCCGAAAGCGTCCAGCACGCGGCGGGCTTCCGTACGGATGGCGGACGCGCCGCCGAACAGCGCCATGGGGTCCAGGTTGCCCTGGAAGGCTACCGAATCGCCGGTGCGGCGGCGGGCCGCGGCCAGGTCCACCGTCCAGTCCAGGCCGACCGCATCGCAGCCGCAAGCCGCGATTTGCTCCAGCCACTGGCCGCCGCCCTTGGTGAAGACGATGACCGGCACGCGCCGTCCTTCGTGCTCACGGGTCAGGCCGGCCACGACCTTTTTCGTGTACGCCAGCGAGAACTGCTGGAACAGGCCATCGGCCAGCACGCCGCCCCAGCTGTCGAACAGCATGACGGCCTGCGCGCCTGCGGCGATCTGCGCGTTGAGGTATTGCAACGTGGCTTCGGCGTTGATTTCCAGGATCCGGTGCAGCAGATCCGGACGCGAATACAGCATCGTCTTGATCAGGCGGTAGTCGTCGCTGCCCTGCCCTTCGACCATGTAGCAGGCGATGGTGAACGGGCTGCCGGCAAAGCCGATCAGCGGCACCTTGCCGTCCAGTTCGCGACGGATGACGCTGACGGCATCGAACACGTAGCGCAGCTTGTCCATGTCGGGCACGGCCAGACGCGCCACATCGTCCTCGGTGCGCACCGGGCGGGCAAAGCGAGGGCCCTCGCCCTCGGCGAAGTCCAGGCCCAGGCCCATCGCGTGCGGCACCGTCAGGATGTCCGAGAACAGGATGGCCGCATCCAGGTCGAAACGCTCAAGCGGCTGCAATGTCACTTCCATCGCATAGTCCGGATTCTGAGCCAGGCCCATGAAAGAGCCCGCCCGGGCGCGCGTCGCGCGGTATTCGGGCAGGTAGCGACCCGCCTGGCGCATCAGCCAGATCGGGGTATAGGGCACGGGCTCGCGCAAGAGCGAGCGCAAGAACACATCGTTCTTCAAGCTGGAAGCAGACACGACTATCCTCGATGATCGGAAGCCGTGATTTTACTTCCCCAAGCTGACAAGGCGCGCCGGCCAGCCAGACCTGGCTTGCTTGGGCGCAAGCCCGCGGCAGTTCTGTCGCGCATTTCCGCTTTTTCAGCACCGCGCAGGGTCAATCCCGGCGTTTCAGTCCCCTGCCCTGCGCGCCAGCGCCGCCTGACGAAACGGCGCGGCCTCGATGCCGTGCTTGCGCATCAGCGCCCAGAATGCGCGGCGGTGCTTGTCGCAGGCCCGCGCCGCCTGAGCCACGTTGCCACCATGACGGGACAAGGCGTGACGGATGTAATCCCGCTCGAAACCGTCGACCACGCGCGATTTGGCCAGGCGGAACGATTCCTGCGCGGGCGCGCGCCGTGCCTCGCGCATGCCGGCCGCGGCCTGTGCAACAAGTTCAGCCGGCACCCGCGGACGAGCCGCCTCGTGCGCGCCCGCCTCGGCCGCGCCCGGGTAGATGGCCGCCGGTTCCCGCACATTGGCGCGCGCCCCGTTGCGCCACACGGCAGGCCGCGCCATCCGGTCCAGACGCACCCGCATGCTTTCCAGGCACGCGGGCTGCGCGATGAAGTCCGTCACGCCCAGGCCCAGCAGGTCTTCGATGGCGGGGGCCTTCATGTCGTCCATCAGCAGCAGGATGGGCGTCGTCAGCGCGGCGCCTGCCTGCGCCAGGGCCATGCGTGCCCACGCGACCGTGGCCGGCGTCACAGGCAGGATGCAGCCGTCATAGCGCCTAAGCGATATCGCCAGGCGCGCGAGCACCTGGACGTCCTGCAACGGATGCGAGTCCGCGTCGGGGCCAGGCGCCGGCACTGCACCGGGCACGTCAGCGGGCACGTCAGCGGGCCCCGCGGTGTGGGTGCGAGCCAGCGGCACCAGGTGCAGCCGGATCCGCGTCAGCCGGGCTTGGGTCCGGGCAACCCAATCGCGCATGGCGCCTTCATGGCCAGGCGCCAACAGCACCCCGCAATCCAGGACTTCTCGCACGCTTCCCCCCTTTGGCCAAGTCGGCAAAGTTGCAGGCTACTGTCGCGCACGCCGCGTCGCCATTCGTATTGAACGCATTGCGGTCGTCCCACACAGGCAACTGACGCACTGGCACAAACCGCGCGGGCATGAAAAAAGCGGCCACTGGCCGCTTTTTTCAATCCAGGGCGAACCCCGGGGGTACTGCCTTGCCGCTTAGTGCGAACGACCGCCTTGGCGCAGCTTGCGCGCCGCGATGGCTTGCGCAGCCAGCATGGCGAGTTCCGCTTCGACGACAGCGATGTCAGCCTTGTCCTTGGCGTTCGCAAGGGCCTCTTCGGCCTTCTTGCGCGCTTCCAGGGCACGGGCTTCGTCCAGGTCGGCGGCACGGATAGCCGTGTCGGCCAGAACCGTCACGCTGCCCGGCTGCACTTCCAGAATGCCCCCGGCGACGAAGATGTTTTCCTCGCCTTGGTCGGCACGAACGATCTTGACCGTCCCGGGGCGTATGCGCGAAATCAGCGGGGTGTGGCCGGGCAGAATGCCCAGTTCACCCGCTTCGCCAGGCAGCACCACGAACTTCGCCTCACCGGAGAAGATCGCTTCCTCTGCGCTGACGACATCCACATGCAGGGTAGCCATATCGGTTCCTTATTGCAGTTTCTTGGCCTTCTCGAAGGCCTCGTCGATCGAACCGACCATGTAGAAGGCCTGTTCCGGCAGGGCATCGCACTCGCCGTTCACGATCATCTTGAAACCACGGATGGTTTCGGCCAGCGGAACGTACTTGCCGGGCGAGCCGGTGAACACTTCAGCGACGTGGAACGGCTGCGACAGGAAACGCTGGATCTTACGAGCGCGGGCCACGGCCTGCTTGTCTTCCGGCGACAGCTCGTCCATACCCAGAATCGCGATGATGTCGCGCAGTTCCTTGTAGCGCTGCAGCGTTTGCTGCACGCCACGGGCAACGGCGTAGTGCTCTTCGCCGACGACTTGCGGGTCGAGCTGGCGGCTGGACGAATCCAGCGGGTCTACGGCCGGGTAGATACCCAGCGAAGCGATGTCACGCGACAGCACGACGGTGGAGTCCAAATGCTGGAAGGTCGTGGCAGGCGACGGGTCGGTCAAGTCATCCGCAGGGACGTACACGGCCTGGATCGAGGTGATCGAGCCCGTCTTGGTCGACGTGATGCGCTCTTGCAGCTTGCCCATTTCTTCAGCCAGCGTGGGCTGGTAGCCCACGGCCGACGGCATACGGCCCAGCAGTGCGGACACTTCCGTACCGGCCAAGGTGTAGCGGTAGATGTTGTCCACGAAGAACAGGATGTCACGGCCTTCGTCACGGAACTTCTCGGCCATCGTCAGGCCGGTCAGCGCCACGCGCAGACGGTTGCCCGGGGGTTCGTTCATCTGACCGAACACCATCGCGACCTTGTCCAGAACGTTCGACTCTTCCATTTCGTGGTAGAAGTCGTTGCCTTCGCGAGTACGTTCACCCACGCCGGCAAACACCGACAAACCGCTGTGCTGCTTGGCGATGTTGTTGATGAGTTCCATCATGTTCACGGTCTTGCCCACGCCGGCGCCGCCGAACAGGCCGACCTTGCCGCCCTTTGCGAACGGGCAGACCAAGTCAATAACCTTGATGCCGGTTTCCAGCAGTTCCACCGACGGCGACAGTTCGTCGAAGCGGGGAGCGCTTTGGTGAATGCCACGCTTTTCTTCGTGTTGGATCGGGCCGGCTTCGTCGATGGGACGACCCAGCACGTCCATGATGCGGCCCAGCGTGCCGGTGCCGACCGGCACCGAGATCGGGGCGCCCGTGCCGGTGACCTTCATGCCGCGGCGCAGGCCGTCGCTGGAGCCCAGCGCAATGGTACGCACCACGCCGTCGCCCAGCTGTTGCTGCACTTCCAGCGTCAGACCCTTTTCGGCGAACGAGGAGGACTCGTCCTCAGCCAGGGTAAGCGCTTCATAAATCTTGGGCATGTGATCGCGGGGGAACTGAATATCCACCACGGCGCCGATGCACTGAACGATGGTTCCGTTGCTCATGTCGATTCCTTGCTTGATAGCTTTAGATGGGAGCTGCCTGCCTTAAACGGCGGCAGCGCCCCCTACGATTTCCGAAATTTCTTTGGTGATCGCGGCCTGACGGGTCTTGTTGTAGACCAGTTGCAGCTCTCCGATGACCTTCTTGGCGTTGTCCGACGCCGCCTTCATGGCGACCATCCGGGCCGACTGCTCCGAAGCCATGTTCTCGGCCACGGCTTGATACAGCAGGCCTTCAACGTAACGCTGCAGCAGGTCGTCGATCACGCTACGGGCGTCGGGTTCGTAGATGTAATCCCAGCTGTAGTCCGACTTCACTTCCGACGTCTTGGCCAGGCTCTCGGCACCCGTTTGGTACGGATCTTCCAAACCACTGGCCAACGGCAGCAGACGCAAGAACAGCGGCTCCTGCTTCATCGTATTGACGAAGCGGGTCGATGCCACGTACAGCGCGTCGATGCGGCCATCCAGGTAGGCGTCCAGCTGCACCTTGATCGCGCCCAGCAGGCGGTCCAGTTGCGGCTTGTCGCCCAGTTGCACTTCCTGGGAAACCAGTTTGGCGCCGATACGGGTCAGCACACCCACGCCCTTATTGCCGAAAGCGGTCGCTTGCACGGCGATGCCGTTTTTCTCGAACTCTTTCAGCTTGCCCAACGTCACACGAGTGATGTTGGTGTTCAAGCCGCCGCACAAACCCTTGTCAGTCGTCACCATGACCACGCCGACCGCTTTGATTTCGCGTTCGACCAGGTACGGGTGGCTGTACTCGGGGTTGGCCTGCATCAGGTGCGCAGCAATCTCGCGCACCTTGGTGGCGTACGGACGACCAGCACGCATCCGTTCCTGCGCCTTGCGCATTTTGGATGCGGCGACCATTTCCATCGCCTTGGTGATCTTGCGCGTGTTTTGCACGCTCTTGATCTTGGTTCGGATTTCCTTAATTCCGGGCATTGCGCTTTCCTGTGAAGACTGGCCGATGGGTTCCGCTCACGCCTCAACCATCCGGTAAGGATGGGTGAGGCGTTGCAGACGCCTAACCCATCACTTTCTTAAAAAGCACCGTGCTTCTTGAATTCCTGAACGGCGGTGGCCAATTCGGCCTCGTCGTCCTTGGACAGTTCCTTGGTGTCTTCGATGCGCTGGATCATGGCCGCATGCTTGGCCTTCAGTTGATCCTTGAGCGACTTCTCGAACGACAGCACTTGGGCCACGTCCACGTCATCCAGGTAGCCGTTGTTGACCGTGTACAGCGTGACGGCCAGTTCCCACACTTGCAGCGGCTGGTATTGCGGCTGCTTGAGCAGTTCGACCACGCGCTTGCCGCGTTCCAGCTGGCGACGGGTCGCGTCGTCCAGGTCGGAAGCGAACTGCGCGAAGGCGGCCAGTTCACGGTACTGCGCCAAGTCGGTACGGATACCGCCGGACAGCTTCTTGACGACCTTGGTCTGCGCAGCGCCACCCACACGCGACACCGAGATACCGGCGTTGATTGCGGGGCGGACACCGGCGTTGAACAGGTCGGTTTCCAGGAAGATCTGGCCGTCGGTGATCGAGATCACGTTGGTCGGAACGAAGGCGGACACGTCGCCTGCCTGCGTTTCGATGATCGGCAGTGCCGTCAGCGAACCGGTCTTGCCCTTAACGGCGCCGTTGGTGAACTTTTCGACGTAGTCTTCGTTCACGCGGGCAGCACGTTCCAAGAGGCGCGAGTGCAGGTAGAACACGTCGCCCGGGTAGGCTTCGCGGCCCGGCGGACGGCGCAGCAGCAGCGACACTTGGCGATAGGCCCAGGCTTGCTTGGTCAGATCGTCATAAACGATCAGGGCGTCTTCGCCGCGATCGCGGAAGTATTCGCCCATCGTGCAACCGGCGTAGGCGGCCAGGTATTGCATGGCGGCCGAGTCGGAAGCCGAAGCGGCCACGACGATGGTGTATTCCATCGCGCCGTGCTCTTCCAGCTTGCGGACCACGTTGTTGATCGTGGAAGCCTTCTGGCCGATAGCGACGTACACGCAGGTGACGCCCTTGCCCTTCTGGCTGATGATCGTGTCGACAGCGACAGCGGTCTTGCCGGTCTGGCGGTCGCCAATGATCAGTTCGCGCTGGCCGCGGCCGATCGGCACCATCGAGTCGATAGCCTTGATGCCGGTTTGCAGCGGCTGCGACACCGAGCGGCGGGCGATAACGCCAGGCGCCACTTTTTCGATGATGTCGGTTTCTTTGGCGTTGACCGGACCCTTGCCGTCGATCGGCTCGCCCAGCGTGTTGACCACGCGGCCTTTGAGTTCCGGACCAACCGGGACTTCCAGAATGCGGCCGGTCGTCTTGACCTGGTCGCCTTCGGAGATGCCGGTGTAGTCGCCGAGGATAACGGCGCCGACGGAATCGCGCTCAAGGTTGAGCGCCAGACCGAAAACGTTGTTGGGAAATTCGAGCATTTCGCCCTGCATCACATCGGACAAGCCGTGGATGCGGGTAATACCGTCGGTCACGGACACGACGGTGCCCTGAGTACGGACATCAGCCGAAGCGCCCAGGCCCTCGATGCGGCTCTTGAGCAGTTCGCTGATCTCGGAGGGATTGAGTTGCATATTGACTCCTGGAATCCTGTTAGTTGCCTTAAGCGGCGAGCTGATCGCGCATGCGGACCAATTGGGCTTGTACGGAAGTATCGAGCACCTGGTCACCGACAGCCACGCGCACGCCGCCGATCAACGACTTGTCGACGGTGACGTTGGGCTTGAGCTTGAGGCCGAATTTTTGTTCGAGCGCGGCAACCAGTTCTTTGACCTGGTCGTCGCTCAGTTCGAACGCGCTGGTGATTTCCGCCTGCGCCGTGCCCTCGTGACGATTCCGCAGCACCACGAATTGCGTGGCGATGTCGGGCAGCAGCAGCAGTCGGTCGTTTTCAACCAGCAGCTCGATGAAATTACGGGCGGCCTGCGGCAGTTCGACCTTGATCAGGCCGGAAAACAGCTCAACGCGCTGCTTGTCGCCCAGACGCGGGTCGGCCATGGCCTCGCGCACGTCGGGGTTGGAGGCGACCTGCGACATTTCGCTGACCAGGTCGGCCCAGGCCGGCAAGCCGGCCTTGTCGTCGCGCGCTGCGCTGAAGAGCGCTTCAGCGTAGGGACGGGCAACAGTGGAAAGTTCAGCCATGACGGTCCCGGATTAAAGCTGCGCGCGAAGCTGGTTCAGCAGCTCGGCGTGGGCGCGGGCGTCAACCTCGCGCTTGAGGATCTGTTCAGCACCCTTGACAGCCAACGCAGCAACGTCGTCGCGCAGCGAGTCACGAGCGCGCTGAACTTCCTGCGCGGCATCTTGAGCTGCTTGAGCCACGATACGGGCGCGTTCAGCTTCCGCTTCACGGCGGGCTTGCTCGATCAGGGAGGCGGCTTGCTTTTCGGCCTCGATGATGCGGGCGTGGTTTTCGGACTTGGCAGAAGCCTCGATAAGACTGACACGCGCCTGGGCTTGAGCCAAGTCGGCTTTGCCCTTCTCCGCGGCGGCAAGGCCGTCGGCGATTTTTTGGCGGCGCTCGTCCATCGCCTTCGTCAGAGGAGGCCACACGAATTTCATCGTGAACCAGCCCAGAACGAAGAACACGAGCATCTGGAAAATGATCGTCGCGTTCAGATTCACGGTCGTTCCTTTAACACCTTGCGGCTCCGACCGCACCCGGAAAGGGGCGTCACGGAGCACTCGATACTTTGCTGACCGGCGATGGGACTTGCGCCCTCATCGCCGCCAGCGTCATGACCCGCCTATTCGCCGGCGGGCGCTGCCTTAGCCGACGAACGGGTTGGCGAAGGCGAACAGCATGGCAATACCCACGCCGATCAGGAATGCCGCGTCGATCAGGCCAGCCAGCAGGAACATCTTCGTTTGCAGAGCGTTCATCAGCTCAGGCTGACGAGCCGAAGCTTCCAGATACTTGCCGCCCATCAGTGCGATGCCGATGCAAGCGCCGATAGCACCCAAACCGATGATGAGACCGCAAGCGAGGGCAACGAAAGCGACGTTGGTCATGACAACTCCTTGGTTAGAAATCTGAAGTCAAAAATTGAAAAATAAGGGGTACAGCTCAATGCAAGATAATCTTGCTATCCCACGCTGGCCGGGTGGCCAGCGCAGGAAATTCGGGGGATCAGTGACCTTCGTGTGCCTGGCCGAGATACACCAGCGTCAGCATCATGAAGATGAAGGCCTGCAGAAGAACGATCAGGATGTGGAAGATCGCCCAGATGGAGCCGGCCAGGATGTGGCCGATTCCCAAGCCGATGCTGGCACCGTTAAAGCCGGTCCAGGCGCCGCCCAGGAGGGCGATCAGCATGAAAATCAGTTCGCCGGCGAACATGTTGCCGAACAACCGCATGCCCAGCGACACGGACTTGGCGGCGTATTCGATCAGGTTCAGCAGCAGGTTGAACGGGGCCAGCACGACGGCGCCCAGGCCATGCGCATGGAACGGCGCGGTGAACAGTTCTTTGACGAAACCGCCCGGGTGCTTGATCTTGATGCCGTAGTAGAACATCAGCAGCAGCACGCCCAGCGACATGCCCATCGGCACGTTCAGGTCGGCGGTCGGCAGAATGCGGTGGTAATAGAGGGGATCGCCATGTTCCGCACCCAGGCCGGTCAGGCGCCAGATGGAGGGCAACAGGTCAACCGGCAGCAAGTCCAGCGCGTTCATCAGGATGATCCAGAGGAACACGGTGAGCGCCAGCGGGGCGATGAAAAGACGGCTCTTGGCGTTGTGGACGATGCCCTTGGCCTGGTCGTCGACCATGTCGACGATCATTTCCACGAAAGCCTGGAAGCGGGTCGGCACGCCACTGGTGGCGCGGCGAGCAGCGCGCCACAGAAAGAAAATCACGATCAGACCCATCAGGCCGGACCAGAACAACGAGTCGTAATTGATGATGTCGAACTGAGCAATTGCGCTCTGTTTCTCACCGGTATTGTTCAGATGCACCAGGTGATGCTGAATATACGCGGACTGAGGCGACACGTCGCTGGCAGCAGCCATTTGAATCCTACCCTATTTGCTGTATGCCCGAACCCTTGCGAGCCGGACGATTCCACGATCACGTTTGCCGCTACTGACTACTCGGCGCTAAGACAACTTGCGGAACATCAAGAGCAGGAGGTAGCCCTTCAATGTGAGTATCAGACCGAGCAATGCGGCGGGCCACACCAGGGTGTCCTGCGCCACACGCGAAAGCCCCCACAACAGCAATGCCGTTGCGAACAACTTGATCAACTCACCAGAGAGAAAGGTAAAGGGACTGGCGCGACCGGCCCGAACGCTGACAACCAGGCGCAATGCGAACAACGCATTGGGTATGAAATACGCTCCCGCCCCCGCCAGCGCCGACCAACCCGCCGCCGCCCCTCCGACAACCCCCGCAATTACTGCTGCTGCGAGCCCCATGGCGCCTTGCGCCGCCAATGCCAACAGGAGCCCGCGGCTAGCTTGAGCATTCAGCGCCGCGCGATCCGCGTCGCTGAGAACCAGAACCTTGTCCATCTCGTCCTGGTCCAACAAACCCTGTTGCACATGTTGCATCGAGTTCTGCTGCATCAAACTTCCCCGCTGTACTTCTTGCCCCTATCAGAACCGGCGTGCCCGCACTTGAAACCTGATGCTTTGGCCTTACATAGGTCAAAGGCACCGCTCTCAGTACGCGCTAGTGTCTGGATCCAGCCTGCCCGGGTTCGCTTTTCAGCCTATGCTTTTCAGCCTTCGCTTTTCAGCTCTCGCCTATTCAGTATCCGCTATTCCAGCATCCGCTATTTCAGCGTCTCTACCCTGCAAACCGCGCCCATCCACCGCTTACCAGCCGCCACGTGTTCTTATCCCGCAAGCGTCAAACCCGCAGAGTATAGCGTGATTCTTTTTGCTCGAGCAAATGAACTTTCGGGGGTTTGTAAGGTGCAAACAACGGCTTGGGCGTACTAGATGCCACGCGAAAAATAGGGACGCGAACGCGCCCCTTGTGCGGGTTGCGCAAGCCTTGCGCAACCCGGTTGTCGACTCCAAAAAAAAACGGCCCCGACATCGGGGCCGCTTTGTTCCGGCAGGCGGTGCCAACCGGCTTCGCAGGCTTAGTCTTCCTTGACCGGCGGCGGCGCCCACAGGCCGTCCAGCGCCGTGTCTTGCGGCCAGTACAGGCGCAGGCTCAACAGGAACGGACCGTCGGCGGCCGGCGTGCTGATCCAGTTCGAACGCTTCTTCTCGCCCGGGTCGCGGCGCTGGATGTAGATGTCCAGCGAACCGTCCGAGTTGTACTTCAGCCCGTCGGTGCTGCGCAACGCGTAGCGGTTGGCGGGGTTGTCGGCAAAGCCGTGCTTGTCGTTATAGACATGCAGCGACCAGAACGCGTTGACCGGCGGCAGCTGACCCTTGTCGAAGTGCAGCACGTAGTCCTCGTCGGAGTTCAACGGACGGCCCTTCGAATCGGCCACAGTCACCGGGTACAGCACGTCTTCCGGCGTCGGCGCGCCCAGGCCCGCATAGGCGATGGCGGCGCGGCGCGCATAGTCAGTGCCGTAGGTGCCGATGCCCGACAGGACCGTGTTCCAGCCGTTGATCGGCGTGCCCAGGCGCGACACGCCATCGGCGATGCGGCGGCCCGCCAGCGGCTGGGCGTCGGCCAGCGCCTGCTGCACGGTCGGGCTCAGCCGGCCATACGAGAACGGCTGGCGGCTGTCCAGGCCGATGCGGCGCATGCGGTCCAGGATTGGCGAATCGTTGGCGTGCGGCGGATTGTTGCGCAACACATCGAAGAACAGCGCAAAGAACGAGGCCGCGTCCATGCTGGCCGCCTGCTCGGCGGGCGTGCCCTCAGGCAGGTTCACCGGCGTGGGCAACGGCAGGCCGCTACCGATCGGGGCCGAACCCACGCCCGCCCCCGTTTGCGGATAGGCGTTGCCGGCGGTGTAGCGGCCACCGCGCACCGGCGTCGCGGCCGTCTGCGTGACAAGCGGCACGGCGGTCATGCCGGCCTGGATCTGATTGACGGCCGCGTAATCCTGCGGACCGCCGGTCTGGGTCCAGCCGATCAGCCAGCCGGTCGAGGTCGGGCTGCGGATCACGTCGATGCCGGCGGGCACGCTGCCCTGCCAGTTGGGACCGACGATGGCGAAGGATTGCGCGCCAGGGCCGTTGGTGCGGGTGCCGCGCGAGGCGAACACGTCGCTCCACATGTCCAGCGCCGACAGCACCGAATAGCGCCCGCCCGTGTCGGGCAGGTTCACGATCAGCGGCGCCTGCGAGACATCGAACCACAGGCTGGAGTACAGGGCATCGGCGCTGGGCCACGGCGTGTCGGCCGCGCGCGGGTCAGGGAACGCGGCCTTGTGGCCGAACTGGTTCACCGGCGCGCGCCCGTCCAGCGGGCTTTGCACGGCGGTGGCCTTGCGGCGCGCCAGCTCCATCAACACCATGGGATAAGCGTAGACGTAGGCATCGATGGCCGTGTCGCGCAGATCCTGTTCGCTCATCTGCGGCGCGGTGGCCGTGGCGGGATAAGGGGTTTCGGACACCAGGCGCAGCGTGGGCTGCGGCGATTGAGCCTGAGTGGCGGTCACGAAGCAGGCGCTGAGCGCGCCCGCAAGGACCGCGGCGGACCACCGGCGATTGGCGATAAAAGTACGCATGCAAGGCTCCTTCTTGATTTTGTTTGCAAGCGAGCCGCCGCGCGGGACTTGCCAGGTTGGGCAAGCCGCTCTGGCGCGGCACCTCTTGATGACGCCTAATCAGGATAGGGAAGAAGTCTGCAACAAGGTGCTGCCCAGAAGTTTCAAGGCGCAACGGGAAAACCCGTACTCGGCGCCCATGAAAAACGCGCCCTGCCGGGGCGCGTCGGGGGTATCAGGACTTGTCCACGCCGCCTGCGCGGACGTAACAAGGCTTAACGGTGTTTAAAGTCCGGTTTGCGCTTTTCGGTGAAGGCCGCCATGCCTTCCTTCTGGTCTTCGGTGGCGAACAGCGAATGGAACACACGGCGTTCGAACAGCAGGCCTTCGTTCAGCGAGCTTTCGAACGCGCGGTTCACGCATTCCTTGGCCATCATCACGGACGGCAGCGACATCGACGCGATGACGGTGGCGGCATCCAGCGCTTCTTCCATCAGCTTGTCGGCGGGGACCACGCGCGAGACCAGGCCCGCGCGCTCGGCTTCTTCGGCGCCCATCATGCGCGCGGTCAGCGCCAGGTCCATGGCCTTGGCCTTGCCCACCGCACGCGGCAGGCGCTGCGTGCCGCCCGCGCCCGGGATCACGCCCAGCTTGATCTCCGGCTGGCCGAACTTGGCGGTGTCGGCGGCGATGATGATGTCGCACATCATGGCCAGTTCGCAGCCGCCGCCCAGCGCGTAGCCGCCCACCGCGGCAATCACGGGCTTCCGGATGCGCTTCAGGGTTTCCCAGTTGCGGGTGATGTATTCGCTGCCGTACACGTCCATGTACGACCAGTCTTTCATCGCGCCGATATCGGCGCCCGCGGCAAAGGCCTTCTCGCTGCCGGTAATGACCACGCAGCCGATGTCGGCATTCGCCTCGAACGCCAGCAGTGCCGCGCCGAGCTCATTCATCAGTTGATCGTTCAGCGCATTGAGCGCCTTGGGGCGGTTCAGCGTCAGCAGGCCGACGCGGCCCCGGGTCTCGACCAGTACAAACGACTCGCTCATTGAATGTCTCCAGTAATAAGATAGAAGCATGAAAAAATCAGATGCCGCTTTTCCGATACTTTACCGCCTTGCGCCGTTCGATCCGGCAGGACACCGCTACCGGATAACCCTAACCGTCGATACGCCTTCTCCTGAAGGCCAGCGCCTGTCGCTGCCGGCCTGGATTCCGGGCAGCTACCTGATCCGCGATTTCTCGCGCCAGATCGAATCGCTGTCGGCCCATGCGGGCACGCGGCGCGTGAATGTCGACAAAATCGACAACCACACCTGGCAGGCCGCGCCTTGCGACGGCCCGTTGCGGATCGAATACGTGGTCTACGCGTGGGACCTGTCGGTGCGCGGCGCGCATCTGGATGAAAGCCACGGCTTCTTCAACGGCACCAGCGTGTTCCTGCGCGTGCATGGCCAGGACCACCTGCCCTGCCTGGTGGACCTGGCGCCGCCGCGCGGCCTGGACGGCTGGAAGGTCTACACGAGCCTGCCCGAGGCCCGCGGCCACAAGGGCGCGGCCCGCCGCCACGGCTTCGGCCTGTACCTGGCGCCGGACTATGACGCGCTGATCGACCATCCCGTGGAAATGGGCACCCCGCATGTGGCGACGTTCACGGCCCACGGCGCGGAACACGAACTGGTGTTCACCGGCGTGACGCCGAACCTGGATCTGGCCCGCATCACGGGCGACGTGAAGAAGATCTGCGAGACGCAGATCGCGTTCTTCGAGCCCCGCACGAAACGCGCGCCGTTCCTGGATAGTTCCAACCGATACGTCTTCATGACCATGGTGACGGGCGACGGCTATGGCGGCCTGGAGCATCGCGCCAGCACGGCGCTGATGACCGCGCGCAAGGACTTGCCGGTATTGGGCCAGCAAGGCCAGGGCGAAGGCTATCGCGGTTTTCTCGGGCTGGTCAGCCATGAATACTTCCACACCTGGAACGTCAAGCGCATCAAGCCGCAGGCCTTTGCCCCGTACCACCTTGAGCAGCCCGACCTGACGCGCCTGCTGTGGGTGTTCGAAGGCTTCACGTCCTATTACGACGACCTGCTGCTGCTGCGCTCGGGTGCGATCACGCAGTCCGACTACCTGCGCTTGCTGGCCAAGACCATCACCAGCGTGGCCCGCACGCCGGGCCGCGCCAAGCAGTCGGTGGCGGAAAGCTCGTTCGACGCGTGGACGCGCTATTACAAGCAGGACGAGAACTCGCCCAACGCGCTGGTCAGTTACTACACCAAGGGCGCGCTGGTAGCGCTGGGCCTGGACCTGCTGATCCGCCGCGACACCGCCGGCCGCCATTCGCTGGACGACGTGATGCGCCTGCTGTGGGAACGCTATGGCCGCGACTTCTATCAGGGCAATCCGCAGGGCTTGCCCGAAGACGGCCTGCCCGCGCTGATCCAGGAAGCCACCGGCGTGGATGCGCGCCGCTTCATCGCGCGCCATGCCTACGGCACGGCCGACGTGCCGCTGGCCGAACTGCTGGCCGCCGAAGGCATCACGCTGCAATGGAAGACGGCGGCCAACATCCCGTCGCTGGACGTGCGCACGCGCAAACAGGGCGACTCGCTCGCGCTGGCCACCGTGCTGGAAGGCGGCGCGGGCCACCAGGCCGGCCTGTCGGCGGGCGATGTGCTGGTGGCGGTGGATGGCTTGCGGGTGGATGCGCCCGCCGGCCTGGACCTGCTGCTGGCGCAGTACCGCCCCGGCGACCGCGTGACGGTGCACGTGTTCCGCCGCGACGAACTGCGCGCGTTCCGGGTGAGGCTCACCGCGCCCGAAGCGCTGGATTGCGTGTTGACGGTATAGCGCCGCGCGTCGGGGGGATCCGGCACAGGGGCCCATCGGGCCCCTTCTTTTCGGTCCCCCTCTTTTCGGGTCCCTTCTTAATTCAGCTTGGCCCCCGAGGCCTCCACCGCCTTTTTCCACGCCTCCAGTTCGCGGTCGATATGGCTGGCGAAATCGGCCGGCGAGGAGCCCACCGTTTCATAGCCATAGCCCGCCAGTTGCTGCTTCAACGCGGGCAACGCCACGGCGTCGGCAATGCCGCGGCTCAAGGCGTTGACGACGTCGGGCGGCGTGCCCGCCGGCGCCAGCACCCCATACCAGCCGTTCACGACAAAGCCCGGGACGCTTTCGGCCACCGTCGGCACGTCGGGCAGCAAGGGCGAGCGGCGTTCGCCGGTGACCGCGATGGCCTTCAACTTGCCCGCCTGCACCTGCGGCAACGACGTTGAGATGCTGTCGAACATCAATGACACTTCGCCGCCCAGCAAGGCGACGACCGCCGGGCCGCTGCCCTTGTACGGCACGTGCATCATGTCCACGCCCGTCTGGTTCTTGAACATCTCGGCAGCCAGATGGCTGGTGTTGCCATTGCCGGCGGAGGCGAAACTGAGCTTGCCGGGATGGTCCTTGCCGTAGGCGATCAGTTCGGGGATGGTGCTGGCCGGCGTGGACAGGGGCGCGGCCACCAGCATCGGCAACGTCGCCACCAGCGAGACCGGCGCGAAGTCGCGGCGGGTGTCGTAGGGCAAGGACGGATACAGGCTGGGGTTGATGGCATGCGCGGCCAGCACCATCAGCAAGGTGTAGCCGTCGGGCTTGGCGCGGGCCAGTTGCGCGGACGCGATGGCGCCGCCCGCGCCCGGCTTGTACTCCAGCACCACCGGCTGGCCCCACTTCTTCTGCAGTTCCGCGCCCAGCGGCCGGGCCAGCATATCGGCGCTGCCGCCCGGCGGATACGGAATCAGCAAGGTGATGGGCTTGTCGGGGTAGGCCGGGGCGGCCTCGACGGCGCCCACGGACAGGACGCCGAGCGACGCGGCGATCAGAAGCGAACGGATCATCAGGGGTCTCCTTTGCCCGAAAGCGGACGCAAACCGTCAGGCGTAGCGCGGCGTGCCGGCCGGATCCAGCACGATCACGCGCGGCGTCTCCGGAAAGTGCAGCGGCGCCTCGGTCACGGAACGCAGGAACGCCGCGGTAATTCCCGCCTTCATGGCGTAGACATTCAAGCCGCCGGGCGTCACGTCGATCACCGCCAGATCGGTATAGATGCGCGTCACCACGCCCTTGCCAGTCAGCGGATAGGTGCATTGGCGCAGCACCTTGGGCGTGCCGTCGCGGCCGCGGTGCTCCATCGTGACCAGGACCTGCTTGGCGCCCACGGCCAGGTCCATCGCGCCGCCCACGGCGGGGATGGCGTCGGCCGCATCCGTCTTCCAATTGGCCAGGTCGCCCGATTCCGATACCTGGAACGCGCCCAGCACGGCGTAGTCCAGGTGGCCGCCGCGCATCATCGCGAACGACACGGTGTGCTCGGTGATCGAGGCGCCGTCCAGCAGCGTGATGGGCTGGCGGCTGGCGTTGATCAGGTCCGGGTCCACGTTTTCGCCGCTGGCCGCCGGGCCCATGCCCAGGATGCCGTTTTCGCTGTGCAGCAGGATGTCCTTGTCGGACGGCAGGTGGTCGCCCACCAGCGTCGGCATGCCGATGCCCAGGTTGACGATGGAGCCATCGGGAATGTCGCTGGCCAGCAGCTCTGCGATCTGCTGGCGGGTCAAGCCGATGATGTCTTGCATGTCAGGCCTCCACCCGCACTACGGATTTCACGAAGATGCCCTGCGTCATGACCTGCTCGGGCACGAACGTGCCCAGCGGCACGACCTCGTCGACCTGCGCGATGGCGTGGCCGGCGGCCATGCACATCACCGGGTTGAAGTTGCGCGCCGCGTGCCGATACATCAGGTTGCCCCAACGATCGCCCAGATGCGCGCGGATCAGCGCGTAATCGCCGCGCAACGGATGCTCCAGCACGTAGCCCACGCCGTCGATCACTTCCTGGCGGCGGCCCGCGGCCAGTTCGGTGCCGTAGCCCGTGGGCGTGTAGAACGGCCCCAGGCCCGCGCCCGCAGCGCGCAACCGTTCGGCCAGCGTGCCCTGCGGCACGCATTCCAGTTCGACCTCGCCGGCACGGAATGCGCGCGCAAACGCATCGGAATTAGGCGGGCGCGGATGCGAGCAGATGATCTTGCGGACCTGCTTGCGAATCAGCAGCGCGGCGATGCCGCGCTCGAACGTGCCGGCGTTGTTCGAGATGATGGTCAGGTCGCGCCGGCCCGATTCCGCCAGGCACTGCAGCAGTTCATACGGCACGCCCGCCTCGCCGAAGCCGCCCACCAGCACGGATGCGCCGTCGGGAATCACCGCCACGGCCTCGGCCATGGATGCTTGAATCTTGTCGATCACGTCTATTGCTCCTGCGCCAGTCCGGCCGCGTCCACGATCTGTTTCCAGCGGGCGCGCTCCTGGCCGATGAACGCGGTGAATTCGGCCGGCGTGTTGCCACCGGCCTGCCCGCCCATGGCCTTGAAACGGTCGCTGACTTCGGGGCTCTGCACGACGTCGCGGGTGGCGGCGTAGAGCTTGCCGATGACGTCTTCCGGCGTGCCGGCCGGCGCGACCAGGCCGAACCAGGCGGTCACCACCATGTCCTTCACGCCGGCCTCGGCCATGGTCGGAACGTCCGGCAGTTCGGCCAGACGGCGGTCGCTGGTGACGGCCAGCGCGCGCAGCTTGCCGGACTGGATGAACGGCATCGAGCTGGGCAGGTTGTCGATCATGAAGGTGAACTGCTGGCCCAGCAGCGCGGCCACCGCGGGCCCCGCGCCCTTGTAGGGCACATGCGTGCCGGGGATGCCGGCGCGCTGCTTGAACAACTCGGCCGACAGGTGCGGCGACTGCCCCGCCCCGGAACTGCCGAAGGACACCTTGGCGGGATCCTTCCGGGCCAGGGCCAGCAGGTCGGCGACCGTACGGGCGGGCGAGGCTTCGTTGACGACCAGCACGTTGGGCACCGAGATCACCAGCGTCACGGGCGCGAAGTCGGCGGGCTTGTAGGGCAGCGTCTTGTAGAGCGCGTAGTTGATGGCGTTGGGGCCGATGTTGCCCATCAGCAAGGTGTAGCCGTCCGGCTTGGCGCGCGCCATCGTCTGCGCGCCGATGATGCCTGCGGCGCCCGCGCGGTTTTCCACGATGACCTGCTGCCCAAGCTTGGCGCCCAGCTTGTCCGCGATCAGCCGCGCGGCGATGTCGGTGGTGCCGCCGGGCGCGGCCGGGACGATGAGGGTGATCGGCCGTTCAGGCCAGGTGGCATGGGCCTGGCCTGCCAGGGCCAATGCCACCGCGCCGGCAGCCAGCCAGCGATGCGCGTGCAACATGCTTGTCTCCCGACGTGATCATTGATTGATCAACTTGTGGAGACAGAGTGTGTGCGCCGCGGGGGCAAATGCCTATTCTGCAATATGGAGGGCGGCCTTCGCCTGAGGTGAAGCCGCCCTCCCTGCGCGCTACGGCTGGCGACGGATGACGCTATTGGCGTACATCGGGCCTTGCACCAGATGGCCCGTCATGACGTTGGTCTGATAACGCTGCACGACGCCGCCCAGCGTCGCCGGGTCCAGCAGCGCGCGCATCGTCGCAAAACCTGCCGAGTCCACGCGCGCCGGCGCGCGGCCCTTGGGATACAGGGCGCGCTTGCTGTCTTCCATCGGCGCCTGCAGCACGCCGCCGCTGGCGGTCAGGTCCAGCACCAGCTTGCCGTCGCGCACCCGCGCCGATCCCGAGGCGCCCAGCTCGGCGTCGTCCAGCAGCAGGCTGCCGGTCAGCGCATAGTCGCCCGAGGGCAGCGGCTGCACATAGAGGCGCAAGGTGTAGGGCGGTTCGCCATGGCCATCGTCGATCGTCCAGCGGTACTCGCCGGCGGACAAGACGGGGGACGCCGCAGCCGCCTGCGGGGCTGGCGCCGCCGGCGCGGCGTGCGCCGGCAAGCCCGCGTACAGCGCAACGCCGAAGGCGGCGGCGCGCAGCGCCTGTTGCAAGGAAATCTTCATCGCTTTTCTCCTGAGGGGTCGATCAATACTTGACGCGCATGTTCAGCATGACGCTGCGCGGTTCGCCGTAGGCATTGCCCATGTCGGCGTTGCCCAGCCGCTGGTAATAGACCTTGTCGAACAGGTTGTTCACGTTCAGTCCCAGCGACACGTGGTCGCTCACGCGGTAGCCGATCCGCGCGTTCCAGATGGCGTAGCCGCCCTGCGACACGCGCACCGAACTGCCCGAGACCGGGCCCTGCACGGCGCTTTCGGTGTAGACGCCGCTCTTGACGTTGACGCCGCCGCCGACGCTCCAGCGGTTCCACTCGCTGGGCAGCTGATAGGTCGTCCACAGCTGGAAGATGTGCTTGGGCGTGAAGGTGCGGAACGGCGCGCCGCCGTTCTCCGCATCCTTCAGATAGCGCGTGGTGTTGAAGGTGTAGCCGCCCGCCACTTCCCAGCCCGGCGCCAGCCGGCCGGATACTTCCGCCTCGAAGCCCTGGCTGCGTACCTGCCCGCTGGCCTGGTAGCAGCAGTCGCCGACTTCCGGATAGTTGGGGTCGCTCTGCGCGCGGTTGCGTTCGGTGATGCGGAACAGCGCGAACGAGGTGTTCAGGCGCCCGTCCAGCCATTCGCTCTTCACGCCGGCTTCGTAGTTCGAACCCACCACGGGGGGCAGCGAGCCGCCGTCGGCGGTGCGCAGGTCGCTTTGCACGCGGAAGATGTCGGCGTAGCTGGCGTAAGCGCTCCAGTGGTCGTCGATGTCGTAGACGAGGCCGGCATACGGCGTCATCCGGCCGTGTTCGGTGACAGCCGGGTCCGTCACGCCCGTCATCAGGTTTTCGCTTTGCGTTCGCCACCAGCTCATGCGCGTGCCCAGCACCAGCGTCAGCGGATCGGCCACTTTCAGCCGGGCCATCGCGTAGACGCCCGACTGGCGCGTCTTCACGTCGCTTTGGCTGCCCCACTGCGGATCCGCGGGTTCGGGATAGTCGCGGACGTCATAGTGGAAGACGTCCACCGGCTGCGGCGGGAACCCCGGCAGCGAATAGGCGTTGTACGAACGCGCGCTGCGGTCGTACCAGTTGCCGCCGAAGACGAGTTCATGGCGCCGGCCCAGCGCCTCGAACGCGCCCGACACCATCAGGTCGACACCCAGTTGCCGGTTGCGGTATTGGTTGCCGCCGCCGTACAGGCGCGGGCCCAGGCCGGTTACGCGGTCCACCGCGCCGCGCACATACGCGTACTTCAACTTGCTGGTCTCTTCGGCCTGGTTGACGTTGAGCTTGACCGTCCAGTCCGAAGAAAAGCGGTGCGCCAGTTCCGCGAATATCTGTGTGTTCTCGAAGTCCCAACGGTTCCAGTCGGCGCCCAGGAACGTGCCGCGCGTCAGCCCCAGATCGCCGCCGTCCTTGTAGCGCGGCATCTGCATCATGAACGGCAGCCAATCGCGCCGCTGATAGCTGCCGCCCAGCGTCAACAGCGTGTCCGGCGTCAGGTCGGCTTCCAGGATGCCGTAGTAGGCCTGCTTCTGCGAATTGGCGACGTCGTAGAAATACTTGCGGTCCTCATACGCGGCGGCCACGCGGCCGCGCACAGACCCCGAGGCGTTCAGCGGCGAAGACAGGTCCGCTTCGCCGCGGGTGTTGTCCCACGAGCCGGCGCTGGCCGAGCCCGAAAACTGGAATTCTCGCGTGGGGCGCTTGCGGACCAGGTTGATCACGCCGCCCGGCTGGCCGGCGCCGTTGAACAGGCCGGCGGCGCCCCGCAGCAGCTCCACGTGATCGAACATGAACAGATCCGGCTGCGCCCACGATGCGCCGCCCGTCTGCATGGGCACGCCGTCGTACTGGAAGTATTCGATCTGGAAGCCGCGCGAATAGAACTGCGGGATGGCCGCGGTGGCCGCCAGGTCGGTGGTGATGCCGGGGGTCTGCGCCATGGCGTCTTCCAGCGACGTCATGTTCTGGTCTTCGATGCGCTGGCGCGTGATGACGGACACCGATTGCGGGATCTCGCGCAGCGACAGCGGCAGTTTGCCGCCGATGGTGACGCTGGGCGCGGTGTAGGACGCGCTGCCTTCGGTCACGCCGGCTTCCTCGCCCCGTACCGTCACCGGCGCCAGTGTGGTGGTTTCCGGCGCCGTCTGCGCCGAGGCCGCCCCCGCGGCCAGGCCGAACATCATGGCGCCGCGTCCCAGCCAGACCGCGCGGCCCACGCGTGCCGCGCCCTGCCGGGCCGGCCGGCCCCCACCTGTCTTGATACCCACAATTCCCTCCGACGATCCGTCTTCAAATAAGACTGATAATCATCTTCAACGGGCGAATTGCGGGCAATCGAAAAGGCTTTCGATTTTGGGACTAAGGCTTTCGAATTTCCGCGGATGCAGCGTGCAGGGCCAGCCACAGCCGGTTCGCGACGGGGCCTTGCGGAAGGTCGCTGCGCCGAGCGGCCACAAGGTCCTCGACGCTGCCCGGAAGATGGCGGCTGGCGATCGACACCAGCCGGCCGTCGCGCAATTCGTCTTCGATCAAAAAGCGCGGCAAATGGCCCCAGCCCATGCCTTGCAGGATGACGTCCTTCTTCATGAGCTGGTCGGGCACCGTGCATTGCGGGGCGCCGTCGACCATGAAGTAATCGCGCGGCGGGGTATGGCGGGCCGTGTCGCGCATCACGCATTGCGTGGCCTCGCGCAATTGCGGCAAGCTCACTGCGCGGCCGCGCGCGGCGGGCAGGAACCCCGGCGCCGCCACAGGAACGAACGGCACCTTGGCCAGGTCCAGCCATTCGATGCGCGGATCCTGCTTGTCCACGCGATGCAGGATCAGGTCCGCGTCGCCGTCGAGCAGGCGTTCGGTCGGGCCGCCCACGGCCTCGAAGTGCAGATGCAGGCGCGTACCGGGGCACTGCGCGGAAAAGCGGTTCAACACGGCCAGCATCCACGGCCGCGGGCAGAAGTCGCCGATCACCACATGCAGGTCGCTTTCCTCGCCCATCGCCAATTGCGCGGCGTGCGTGCGCAAGCCTTCCAGTTCGCGCAGCAGGCCTTGCGCGCGGCGGTGGAAGGACTGACCCGCCGGCGTCAGCCGCACGCGATAGCCGCTGCGGTCCAGCAAGGCCAGATCCAGCTGGCGCTCCAGCTTGGCCACGGCCGCGAACACCGCGGGGTGCGAACGATGCAGCGCGGCGGCGGCGGCCTGGAAGCCGCCCGCGCGCGCCACGGCGTCGAAGCACTGCAGGTCGTGCAGGGTGAAGTCGCTCATGCGCGCCTCTAGTGTCTGTTTTTCTGACAATGATGGTCTGGACTTTGTAATTTCTTCCGGATGAGCGCGCAACTACGATTTGCCTCATCCCAACCCGACCAGGCAGACCCGCCATGCAAGACCTCTCCTTCTTCACCACCGGCGACGGCGTCGCCATCGCCTACCGCATCGATGGCGACGCGCGCCTGCCGGTGCTGGTGCTGTCCAATTCCATCGGCACCACGCTGCACATGTGGGACGGGCAGATCCCGGCCCTGTCCCGCCACTTCCGCGTGCTGCGTTACGACACCCGCGGCCACGGCGCGTCCGGCGTGCCGGCAGGCGCCTATTCGATGGACCGGCTGGGCCGTGACGTCATTGAACTGCTGGACGGGCTGGACATCCCGCGCGCCCATTTCCTGGGCCTGTCATTGGGCGGTTTCATCGGGCAATGGCTGGGCGTGCATGCGCCGGATCGCATCGACCGGCTGATCCTGGCCAACACGTCCGCCTACCTGGGACCCGCGCCGCAATGGGATGCGCGCATCGCCGCGACGCTACAGGCGCCCGACATGACGGAGACCGCCGCCATGTTCCTGGGCAACTGGTTTCCCGCCCCCATGCTGCAAGCCGGCGGCCCCGTCATCGACGCGTTCCGCGCCGGGCTGATGGCCACCGACAAGCACGGCCTGGCGGGCGCGTTCGCCGCCGTGCGCGACGTGGACTTGCGGCGCACCATCGCGCTGATCACCGCGCCGACCCTGGTCATTTCAGGGCGCGATGACACCGTGACGGCGGCCAGCCATGGCGCGGCCATCGCGGCCACGGTACCGGGCGCGCAGCCGCTGGAGCTGCCGGCGGTGCACCTGACGAACATCGAACAGCCCGAGGCATTCATGGACGCGGTGCTGCGGTTCCTGCTGCCGCGCTGAAGCGGCCCCGCCCGGCCTCAGCGCAAGGCGCTGGGGCTGGCGTTGAAGCGGCGGCGGAACGCCACCGAGAAATGCGCGGGCGCGTAGCCCACGTGCCAGGCGGCTTCCGACACGCTCATGCCGCCATTCAGTATCAGGTCGCGGCCGCGCACCAACCGCGCTTCCTGCACGCAACGCGCCATGCTCAGGCCGAATGCGCGCTTGAATGCCTGTTCCAGCTTGCGGGTGTGCAGGCCGAATTCGCGCGCCAGTTCGGATGCTCCCGGCGGCTGCCGCAGGTCGGCCAACAACCGGCGGCGGGCTTCATGCGCCGCGTCCAGTTCGCGCGCCGCGGAGAGGGCGGGCTCCGCGGACAAGGCGGTGGTTCGGGTCGCTTGCGCCAACGCGATGGCCGCCAGTTCCAGCCCCTTGGCAGCCAGATACAGGCGGCGGGCCGCCCCGTCGAAGGCGCAGACCCGTACCTGGTCGGCGATGCGGCGCGCGTCGCGCCCGGCCGCGCCGTGCCAGACGACCGGATCGCTCGAGGGCTGGCCGGGAGCAAGCTGCTTGAAGAAGTCCGGCTCCAGGCCCAGTTCCGACCACACCGCCGTATCGGGCAGGCTGACCATCGCGTACTGCTGGTCTACGCCTGCCTCGAAGGCGTCCGCGCCCTGCGCCTGGCCGGTGTTCCACGCCAGGAACAGCGTGGGGCCCTGCAGGCGCAAGGCGGTGCGGTCTTCGATCCGGCTGTGCACCTGGCCGTCGAGCATGATGACTTTCAAGCCGCGGTGCAGCGGTTCGTCGCGCCAGCGCGTGGCGCTGCGCCGGAACACGCCTGCGTGCAGGGCGACGCCGCCGGGCTGGCTCAGTACCGCGTCAACGCGGTGGTGTTCGGCGGCGGCGCGCGGGGAAGGCATGGACGGATCCGGGTCTTATTTGAGAATAATTATTATTACTCAAATATGGCCCGCCCGCACGACGGCAGGCTTACTCCCCTGCCCGTTCCCAGCGGCGCTGGATGGCCTTGGCCGCCACGACCCCGTCCGCCATCGACGTGACGACGCAGGGATGCATGCGGTGCGCGACTTCGCCCACCGCGTAGATGTCGGGCACGCTGGTTTCGGCGGTGGCGAAATCCGTGCGGATGTAGCCGCGTTCGTCGCGGGCCAAGCGCAGGCCGTCGGCGAAGGCGGCTTGCGGCTCCCAGCCGTAGAAGACCAGGATCAGGTCGTACTGCTGGCCGTCCACGCTGCGCCGCGCGGGATCCACCCGGTAAGGGCCGATGCGCACGCCTTCGCGGCCGGCGCGCGTCACCCATTGCTGCTGGGCACGGACGCTGCGGGCGTACAGGTGCACGGCGCGGGCGCCGCGGTTGCGCACATAGACGTAGTTTTCGAAGGCGTTGTCGCCGCCGCCCAGCACCGCGACGGACAGGCCGGAGTAGTCCTGCGCCACGATGGGGGAACCCGGGCCGATCAGCACGCCGGGCCACGAGGCCCCCGGCGGGTGGTCCGGCAGGCCCTTGGCGCGCACGCCCGAGGCGATGACGAGCGTGCGTCCGCGCACCGGCGTCTGGCTGCCGTCCGGGCCGGTCAGGGTGGCCTGGATGCCGCCCTTGCAGGGCAAGACGCCCGTCACCCGGGTTTCCAGGCGCAGCGGCACGCCGGCCGCGCGCACGCTCGCGTCGATGTTGGCCGCCACCTGCTGCCCGGTCACCCCGGGCAGCACCGCGATCCAATCGTCGGCGAACGGATTGTCATTGCCCAGCCCGCCCAGGCGGGCGCTGGCTTCGACCAATAGCGGGGACAGACCGAGCCTGGCCAACCACAGGGCGCAGGAAGCGCCGGCCGGGCCGCCGCCTACAATGACCGCATCGTGCATCTGTTGCATTTCACCCCTTATCGACTGCGCCGGCGTCGTCAAAGACGCCCGGACATGGCCGAATTGTAGCCAGCGCGCCGCCCCTGACCCGCCGTCGCCTTACAATTCCGGCTGTCCCACCCAGGTTTTCATCATGCCCACACGCCGCATCATCCTTTCCGGGCTTGCGCTCGACGCCCGCATCGGCATCCTCGAGCACGAGCGACGCGCCACCCAGCCCCTGCACGTCGATGCCGAGTTCGACGTGGACATCCAGCGCTCGGTCGACGACCACGATATCCACAGCGTGCTGGACTACCGCCGGCTGCGCGAGGCCATCGTCGAGGAATGCACGCAGGCGCATGTGAACCTGATCGAAACCCTTTCCGAACAAGTCGCCGCGCGCCTTCTGGCCGACTTCCAGGAAATCCGCTCGCTGCGCCTGCGCATCAGCAAACCCATGGCCTTTTCCGACTGTGCGGCGGTAGGCGTGGAAATCCAGATCACGCGTTGACCATGAACGATATCGCTCCCCCTATCCGCTTCCGCACGGAAGCCGAAGAGAATGCAGCCCCCACGCTGCGCGCACAAGATGCGCTTGCTGCCCCCTTGGGGCGGCCCGGCGCGGAGAAGGCCCGCTACGAAGGCAACAAGCTCACCAAGCGCCTGGCCCGCGAGACCACGCGCGCGCTGTCCGACTACAACATGATCGGCGAAGGCGACCGCGTCATGGTCTGCCTGTCGGGCGGCAAGGATTCCTACGCGATGCTGGACATCCTGCTCCAGCTGCAAAAGCGCGCGCCGTTCAAGTTCGAACTGATCGCGGTGAACCTGGACCAGAAGCAGCCTGACTTCCCCGACCACATCCTGCCCCAGTACCTGAAAGAACTGGGTGTGCCCTTCCACATAGAGACGCAGGATACGTATTCCATCGTCACGCGCGTGCTGGAAGAAGGCAAGACGATGTGCTCGCTCTGTTCGCGCCTGCGCCGCGGCATCCTGTACCGCGTCGCCTCCGAACTGGGCGCCACCAAGATCGCGCTGGGCCACCACCGCGACGACATCCTGGCCACGTTCTTCCTGAACCTGTTCTACGGGGGCAAGGCCAAGGGCATGCCGCCCAAGCTGGTGTCCGACGACGGCCGCCACACGGTGATCCGCCCGCTGGCCTATGTGGCCGAAACGGACCTGATCGCCTACGCCGAGCTCAAGCAGTTCCCCATCATCCCGTGCAACCTCTGCGGCTCCCAGGAAAACCTGAAGCGCAAGGAAGTGGGCCGGATGATCAAGGACTGGGACAAGCAGCATCCGGGCCGGTCGTGGAACGTGTTCAACGCGCTGTCGCGCGTGGTGCCGTCGCATCTGATGGACCGCGACCTGTTCGACTTTGTCGGCTTGAAGCCCACCGGCGTGCCGGACGCCAACGGCGACACGGCGTTTGACGCCGTAGATCCGGACGAAGACGGCGACGATGCCTGCGGCGATACGCCAGAAGCACTGGAACCGGGCGCGATCGTCGAAAAGAAGGTGATGTTCACGCGCAGTTGATGCGACGGGTCGCGCACGAAAAAATGGCCGCATGCATGCGGCCATTTTTTTGCGTTCAGCCCATCAGCGCTTACGCGTTCAACACCCGGATCGGCTTGCCCGCCTGGAACGCCTTCACGGCTTCCAGCGAATTTTGATAGAACGCTTCGAAGTTCTCGCGGCTGACGTAGCCCAGGTGCGGGGTCAGGATCACGTTGTCCAGGTCGCGCACGCTGTCGGTGGGAGACAGCGGTTCTTCGGGATAGACATCCAGGCCGGCGCCCGCGATGCGGAATTTCACCAGCGCGTCCATCAGCGCTTCGTTATCCACCAGGCCGGCGCGCGACGTGTTCACCAGGTAGGCGGTCGGCTTCATCGCGGCCAAGGCGGCGGCGTCCACCACATGGCGGCTGCGGTCCGACAGGATCAGGTGCAGGCTGACGACGTCGGACGTGGCGAAGAGCTCGTGCTTGTCCACCCGCTTGACGCCGGCGGCCTCGGCGCGCTCGTCCGTCAGGTTGGGACTCCAGGCCACCACGTCCATGCCGAACGCCTGGCCCACCTTGGCCACGGCGGCGCCCAGCTTGCCCAGGCCCAGCACCCCCAGCCGCTTGCCGGCCAGCGGCTCGGGCATGGCGGTTTGCCACATGCCGCGGCGCATGGCAGCGTCCTCGGCGGGCAGGTGCTTGAACAGGCCCAGGATGTGCGCCCAGGCCAGCTCGGCCGTGGCGGTGTTGGCGTCGGCGCTGCCGGGCGCGCCGCACACGACGATGCCCTGCGCGGTGCAGGCGGGCATGTCGATGGCGTTGTTGCGCATGCCGGTCGTGATCAACAGGCGCAGCTTGGGCAGCGCGCGGATGCGTTCGGCGGGGAACGGCGTGCGCTCGCGCATCGCCACGATCACGTCGAACGGCTCAAGCGTGGCCTCGACCTGTTCGTCCGGAATGAAGTTGTTGAAGATCTGGACCTCGGCGTCGCCGCCCAGCGAGGTCCAATCCGCATAGCGTCGGGCTACGTCGTGGTAATCGTCGAGAATTGCGATTTTCAAGTGTTGTCTCCGGGAGGCGTGGCGCTTGTCGCGCCAGCCTGCCCGGCCGGCGCGCGGCGCCGGTCAGTTCAAACGGGCTTTGAGTTGGTCCAGCGGGATCGCGCCGCTGACGCGCGACCCATCGGCGAAGAACAGCGTGGGCGTGCCGCGCACCATCAGTTGGTGGCCCAGGGCCAGCAGCTTGTCTTCCGGCACGTCGCAGCTTGCGGTGGCGGGCTTCTTGCCGCGCACCATCCAGTCGTCCCAAGCCTTGCCCTGGTCTTTGGCGCACCACACGTCGCGCACCTTGTCCTTGGAATCCGGCGACAGGATCGGGTACATGAACGTGTAGACAGTGACGTTGTCCAGGTCTTCCATCGTCTTGCGCAACTGCTTGCAATAGCCGCAATTGGGGTCTTCGAAGATCGCGACCTTGCGCGAACCGTCGCCCTTGACCTGCTTGATGGCCAGATCCAGCGGCAGCTGGTCGAACGAGACGGCGCTGAGCTTTTCCTGGGATTCGCGGGTGACGTCGCGGCGCGTCATGGCGTCGATCAACGGTCCTTCCATGACCCAGGTGACCTTTTCATCCGTGTAGATCAGGTCCATGCCCAGTTGCACTTCGAACAGGCCATAGGGCGTGCGGCGCACGGCCGTCACGTCCATGCCGGTGAAGCGCTGCTGGAAACGTTCCTTGACGGCATCCGCCACCGGGTCGATCTGCGTGGTGGACACGCTTTTTTCACCCTTGCCAGGCTGACCGACAGACTGCGTGGACACGGACTTGTCCCCCTTGGCGGGCGCTTGCGCCATCGCAGAGGCGGACAACCCCAGGCCACCGGCCAGGAAACAAGCCGCCAGGGTGGCGGAGATGCGGAATTTCATCGGTACTCCTGTACTTATCGTGTTCTTTGGAGGCAAGCGTAACGCATCGCGGCGGGGCCGGCCGGAGGGGAAACGGATGCAGCGCGGATCTCAGTCAGACTCCCGCCGCCCGTCAAGGTTCCAAAAGCATGCCCGACGGGGTTCAATTGGCCGATGCGCCGGCGATCAGGCGGCGCTTGACCAGCGGCGCCTTTTCGACCCAGTGCATGCCCGCGTTGCGCAGCCACACCAGCGGCGTGGCGCGCGATGCGAACAGCTTGTGCAGGCCGTCGGTGGCCAGGCGCATGGCCAGCACCGGTTCGGCGCGCGCACGCTGGTAGCGGTGCAGCACCCGCAGGTCGCCCGCCGTGCGGTAGGATTCGCGGCCCGCCACCGTGCGCGCCAACGCCTCGACGTCGCCCAGGCCCAGGTTCAGTCCCTGACCCGCCAGCGGATGCAGGCGGTGCGCGGCGTCGCCGGCCAGCGCGATGCCGGGCGCCACCATCTGGGCCCGTTCCAGCGTCAGCGGGAAGCCGTGCAACTTGCTGCGCACTTTCAATTTTCCCAAGCGGCCTTCGGAGGCCTCGGCCAGCAGGCTTTCCAGCCTGGCGGCCTGTTCTTCGGGGGGCAACGCCAGCAAGGCCTGCGCCGGTTCGGTGCGCATGGACCAGACCATCGACACCTGCGGGCCGTCCGCGGTATCGGGCAGCGGCAACAGGGCCAGCACGCCGTCGTCGCGGAACCACTGGATGGCCGTGCCCTGATGGGCGCGTTCAGCGTCCAGATGCACGACCAGACCGATGTCGTCATAGGACACCGCGTCGTGTTTCATGCCTGCCGCCGTACGCAGCGGCGAGGCCGCGCCGTCAGCGCCGACGAACAGCTCGGCCTGGATGCGCATGCCGCTTTCGGTATCGACCGCGCCGTTTTGATAGCCCGTGCAACGGTCTTCCAGCCAGGGGATGCCGAACATCCGCACGGCCTGGATCAGCACGCGCTCGATTTCGCCGGACTCCACGATCCAGGCCAGTTGCGGCAGCGCCGCCTGCCAGGCGTTCAAGTTGACCTGCCCGTCGGCATCGCCGTGGATTTCCATGGCTTGCACAGGCATCAGCCGGGAAGCGGGCATCGCGTCCCAGACGCTCAGCTCGGCCAGAAAGCGCTGGCTGGCGGGCGAAATGGCATAGACGCGCGGGTGGTAGCGGTTGGGATCGGCGGCCGGCACCGACGTGCGCGGCGCCAGGACGGCGACGCGCTGGCCGCGGCGGGCCAGCGCCAGGGCGGTGGACAGGCCGACGATGCCGGCCCCGCAAACGACGATTTGATGGCTCATCTTGCCGAGGGCTCCCCCGCTTGCTTGGGCCACAGCACCCACATCTGGCCCCGTTGTTTCATGCGGCCCGCCTGCTGGCCGGCCTCTTCGCCGTAACCCCAGTAGAAGTCGGCGCGCGCGGCGCCGCGGATGGCCGTGCCCGTGTCCTGGGCAAACACCAGCCGCTGCAGCGGCCGGTCGGAGGCCGGGAGCGTGGTGGCCAGATAGACCGGCGTGCCCAGCGGCACGAAGGTGGCGTCGACCGCTACCGAGCGCTTGGGCGCGAGCGGGATCGCGTAGGCGCCTTTGGGTCCCTGTTCGGGGTCGATGACCGGCTCTTCGCGGAAGAAGACGACCGCCGGGTTGGCGTTCAGCATTTCCTGCACGCGTTTCGGATTGCGCTGCGCCCAGGCGCGGATGTTCTGCATGGACGCCTGATCGGCGGTCAGCTCGCCGCGGTCGATCAGCCAGCGGCCGATCGACACGTAGGGCTGGCCGTTGTGGTCGGCGTAGGCCACGCGGATGGTCTTGCCGGCGTCGGGGCCGTCGGTCAGCTGCACGCGGCCCGAGCCCTGCACCTGCAGAAAGAAGTTGTCCACGGGGTCGTCCACCCACACCACGACGGGCGGGCGGCGGCCCGAGGACTCGATGGCGGCGCGGGTGTCGTAGGGCACGACCCGCTTGCCGTCGAGCTTGCCGCGCACGCGCTTGCCCGCCAGGTCGGGATAGATGGATCCCAGATCGATCGTCAGCAGGTCGGCCGGCACGGCGTACAGCGGCCACTGGTGGTTGCCGCCCTGGCGGCGCGAGCCGCGCACCAGGGGTTCGTAATAGCCCGTGACGGTGTTGGTGGCCGGCTTGCCGTCGGCCGCGTTCAGGCGCCACGGCTGCAGATAGGTCTGCAGGAAGCGGCGCACACCCTCGGCGTCGCCTGCGGCCGGGGCCCGGGACGGATCCACCGCGGCGGCGCACACGGGCTGCCAGGCGCGCGGCGTGGCGCGCGCGGGCGCGGCCAGGTTGCCGCTGGTGGGCCGCATCAGGCCGCGGCAATTGCGCAGGAACAGCGGCCAGAACTGCGTCAGGTCGTCGGAGGACCAGCCCGGCATTTCGGACCAGGTCCCGGCCTTGAACTTGCCCGCCAGGGCGCGCGGCGGGGTGTCCGGCAGGGCCGACAGCGGCGGCACCACCAAGGGGCCGTCGGCTGCGGGAACGCGCGTGCCGGGCAGGCTGCCGGATTCGCCGGATTCAGGGGGAACGTCCGAGGGGGTGGAACATGCCGCCAGCAGGGCCGACAGCACGGACAGGCTAAGAATGCGCTTCATGAGCAGAGAGGAAAACGGGGCAACGGGCCAGGCCATTCAGTGCAGGGTGCGCGGCATGGCCAGGACGAATTCGGAGATCGGCACTTCGAACGGAATCCCGTTCTCGCCGACGCAGTGGTAGGTGCCGCGCATCGTGCCCACCGGGGTGGGCAGGGGACAGCCGCTCGTGTATTCGAAGGTCTCGCCGGGCGCCAGCAGGGGCTGCTGCCCCACGATGCCCAGTCCGCGCACTTCCTGCACGCGCTGGTTGCCGTCGGTGATGACCCAGTGGCGGCTGATCACCTGGGCGGGATGCTCCCCGGTATTGGTGATGCGCACGGTGTAGGCAAACACGAATTGCTGTTCGCCGGGATCGGACTGTTCAGGCACGAAGCGCGGAGAGACAGAGACGCTCAGGTCGTAAGGTTTCACAGTCCTTCCCTGTGTAGCGGGGCGCGGGGGCCGGATGACGCGCCCGACGCTTTCAAGACGCAGTTTTCGGACCCGCGGAACCGGGCTGTTCCCGATACCGCGCCTCAAACTGCAATAATGGCACATTATGCCCTCCCCGACTCCGAACATCATGTCATCCTCCACGGCTTCCACCCGCATCACCCCCAGCATCCTGTCGGCTGACTTCGCCCGCCTGGGCGAGGAAGTCCGCAATGTCGTCGCCGCCGGCGCCGACTGGATCCACGTGGACGTGATGGACAACCACTATGTCCCCAACCTGACCATCGGCCCGATGGTGTGCGCGGCGATCCGCCCCCACGTCCAGGTGCCGATCGACGTGCACCTGATGGTCGAACCGGTGGACGACCTGGTCCCGATGTTCGCCAAGGCCGGCGCCGACTACATCAGCTTCCACCCGGACGCGAGCCGCCACGTGGACCGCACGCTGTCCCTGATCCGCGAAAACGGCTGTAAGGCAGGCCTGGTGTTCAACCCCGCCACGCCGCTGACCTACCTGGACTACGTCATGGACAAGATCGACCTGGTCCTGATCATGTCGGTGAACCCCGGCTTCGGCGGCCAGAGCTTCATCCCCGGCGCGCTGACCAAGCTGCGCGAGGCGCGCGCGAGGATCGACGCCTGGATGCAGGCCGGCGGCCAGGAAATCGTGCTGCAGGTGGACGGCGGCGTCAAAATCGACAACATCGCCGAAATCCGCCGTGCGGGCGCCGACACGTTCGTGGCCGGCTCGGCCATCTTCGGCAAGCCCGACTACGCGGGCATCATCACGTCCATGCGCGAACAGATCGCCATCGGCGAAACCACGGCCATCTAAGGATCACGACGACATGACCGCTTTCCGCGCTGCGCTGCTGGACCTGGACGGCACCCTGCTGGACTCCATCCCCGATCTGGCCTTCGCGGCCAACGCCATGCGCGTGGAGCTCGGCATGACCGCGCTGCGCGAAGACGTGGTGGCCACTTTCGTGGGCAAGGGCGTGGACAACCTGGTCCGCCGCAGCCTGGCGGGCAGCCTGGACGCGGCCGATCCCTCGGCCGCCGAGTTCGACCGCGCCCGCGAAGCCTTCTACCGCCACTACCACCTGGTCAACGGCGAACGCGCCCAGGTCTACCCCGGCGTCATCGACGGCTTGAAGCACATGCGCGACCAGGGCCTGAAGCTGGCCGTCGTCACCAACAAGCCCACCGAATTCACGCTGCCGCTGTTGCAGCGCACGGGTCTGGCGGGCTTTTTCGACGCCGTTGTCTGCGGCGACACCTGCGCGCGCCGCAAGCCCGACCCCGACCAGGTGCTGCACGCCTGCGAATTGCTGGGCGTGGCGGTGACCGAAGCCGTGACCATCGGCGACTCGATCAATGACGCGCAAGCCGGCCGCACGGCCGGCACGCAGGTCCTGGTGGTGCCTTACGGTTACAACGAAGGCCGTGACGTGCGCGAGCTGGATGTCGATGGTATAGTGGACACGCTTGTCAACGCCGCCCAGTGGGTGGCGCTCTGGAACCAAAACCAGAACGCCGCGAAAACCGCCTCCTGAAACGGGGCCCGGGGTAGCTGACAAACCGCCTGACAAACCCTGAATTCTCAAAGACTTATCCCGGATCAATGAACGCTTACCCCCAGAACCAAATGCTCGGCGCCTCGTGGCGCTGGTGGCGTTTGTCTTCCGGGTGGCGATGATCCCTCCCGGCCCTGGACGCGTATGCCGCCTAGTGCCGTAGCTGTGTAAAACACAGAGCCAAGCCCGGAACCAGTAACCTGGACCGGGCTTTTTTGTTGTGCGCCCGGTCTGAAAGCAAACATCAAATCGCTTACGAGACCCCGACATGACCGAAATCGAATTCAAGGCCCTCGCCGCGCAAGGCTACAACCGCATCCCGCTGGTCGCCGAGACCTACGCCGACCTGGACACCCCCCTGGGCATCTACCTGAAGCTGGCGCATGCGGGCCCGCTGGCCGGCCGCATGACCTGCCTGATGGAGTCCGTGGTGGGCGGCGAGCGCTTTGGCCGCTATTCGTTCATCGGCCTGCCGGCCCGCACGGTGATCCGCGCCAGCGGCACCCTGACGGAAGTGCTGCACGACGGCCAGGTCGTGGAAACCCACGAAGGCGATCCGCTGGCGTTCATCGAGCAGTACCAAGGCCGTTTCAAGGTCGCCCTGCGCCCCGGCATGCCGCGCTTTTGCGGCGGCCTGGCCGGCTACTTCGGCTACGACACCGTGCGCCACATCGAGCCCTGCCTGGGTCCGGCCGTCAAGCCCTTCCCGGCCGGCATGGAAGGCGGCACGCCCGACCTGATGCTGATGCACGTGGACGAACTGGTCATCGTGGACAACCTGGCCGGCCGCATCTACCTGATGGTCTATGCCGATCCCAGCCAGCCCGAGTCCTACAGCCGCGCCCAGCAGCGCCTGCACGACCTGCGCGCCCGCCTGCGACGCCCGGTGGAAATCCCGTACAGCCACGCCAGCATGCAGACCGAAGAGCGGCGCGACTTCAAGAAGGAAGACTATCTGGCGGCCGTGCACCGCGCCAAGGAACACATCGCCGCCGGCGACCTGATGCAGGTGCAGATCGGCCAGGTCATCGCCAAGCCCTTCCGCGATTCCCCGCTGTCCCTCTACCGCGCCCTGCGGTCGCTGAACCCCTCCCCCTACATGTACTTCTGGAACTTCGGCGACTTCCAGGTCGTAGGCGCGTCGCCCGAGATCCTGGTGCGCCAGGAACGCGTGGTGGACAACGGCGTGCCGAAATCGCAGATCACCATCCGTCCGCTGGCCGGCACCCGCAAGCGCGGCGCCACGCCCGAGGAAGACGCGGCGCTGGCCGCCGAACTGAAGGCGGACCCCAAGGAAGTGGCCGAACACGTGATGCTGATCGACCTGGCGCGCAACGACGTGGGCCGCGTGGCCGAAGTGGGCTCGGTGAAGGTCAGCGACACCATGGTCATCGAACGCTATTCGCACGTGATGCACCTGGTGTCCAACGTGACGGGCAACCTGAACCCCGGCATGAGCAGCATGGACGTGCTGCGCGCGTCGTTTCCCGCCGGCACGCTGACGGGCGCGCCCAAGGTCGAAGCCATGAAGATCATCGATGAACTGGAACCCGTGCGCCGCGGCATCTACGGCGGCGCGGCCGGTTACCTCTCTTACGGCGGTGAAATGGACGTGGCCATCGCCATCCGCACCGGCGTCATCAAGGACGGCACGCTGTACGTGCAGGCCGCCGCCGGCATCGTGGCCGATTCCAACCCCGAAGCCGAATGGGCCGAAACGGAAGCCAAGGCGCGCGCGGTGCTGCGCGCGGCCGAACAGGTGCAGCACGGCCTGGACGAACCCATCTGATCCCGGCCCCGCCCGAACCGAATACCGCCCGCACGGAGAAAAAAATGCTGTTGATGATCGATAACTACGACTCTTTTACCTACAACCTGGTCCAATACTTCGGCGAACTGGGCGAAGACGTGCGCGTCGCGCGCAACGACCAGATCACGCTGGAAGAGATCGCTGCCTTGAACCCGGACCGCATCTGCGTGTCGCCCGGGCCGTGCTCGCCGGCCGAAGCCGGCATCTCGGTGGCCGCGATCCAGGCGTTTGCCGGCAAGAAGCCCATCCTGGGCGTGTGCCTGGGCCATCAGGCCATCGGCGCCGCCTACGGCGGCGACATCGTCCGCGCGCAGCAGATCATGCACGGAAAGACAGTGAAGATCTCGCACACGGGCACCGACATCTTTACCGGCCTGCCCACCCCGTACACCGTGATCCGTTACAACTCGCTGACCATCGACCCCGCCACCCTGCCCGACTGCCTGGCGGTGACGGCAACCGCCCCGGACGGCGACATCATGGGGGTCCGCCACAAGACCCTGCCCCTGTACGGAGTACAGTTCCACCCCGAATCCGTGCTCAGCGAACATGGCCACGCCCTGCTGCGCAATTTCCTGAACCTCGCCTGAGAAGGACGCATCGTGACGATTTCCCCCACCGAAGCGCTGACGCGCTGCATTGAACACCGCGAAATTTTCCACGACGAAATGCTGCATCTGATGCGCATGCTGATGCGCGGCGAGATGTCTCCGCAGATCGCAAGCGCCCTGCTGATGGGCCTGCGCGTGAAGAAGGAAACCATCGGCGAGATCACCGCGGCCGCGCAGGTCATGCGCGAATTCGCCACCCCCGTCGCCACGCCCAATCCGCAGGATCTGCTGGACATGTGTGGCACTGGCGGCGACGGCAGCCACACGTTCAACATCTCGACGACCGCCATGTTCGTGGCGGCCGCGGCCGGCGTGCCGATCGCCAAGCATGGCAACCGCAGCGCCTCGTCCTCCAGCGGCAGCGCCGACGTGCTGGAAGCCCTGGGCGCCAACCTGGTCCTGACGCCCGACGAAGTCGCCGAGTGCATCCAGGCTACCGGCATCGGCTTCATGTTCGCGCCCGCCCACCACGGCGCCATGAAGAATGTGGCCGCCGTGCGCAAGGAACTGGCCGTGCGCACCATTTTCAACATCCTCGGGCCGCTGACCAACCCCGCGGGCGCCGCCAACCAGCTGATGGGCGTGTTCCACCCCGATCTCGTCGGCATCCAGGTGCGCGTGCTGGAGCGCCTGGGTTCGCGCCATGTGCTGGTCGTGCACGGCAAGGACGGGATGGACGAAGCCTCGCTGGGCGGCGCCACGCTCGTGGGCGAGCTGAAAGATGGTCAAATACGGGAATATGAAATCCACCCCGAAGACTACGGGCTATCCATGATGTCCAACCGGTCCATCAAGGTGTCCAATCGCGAGCAGTCGCGCGAACTTGTCATCGAAGCGCTGGACAATGTCGAGGGCACCGCGCGCGACATCGTTGCGCTCAATGCGGGGCTTGCCATCTATGCCGGCAATAAAGCCGATTCCATTCCCGAAGCCTTAGCGCTAGCATTTGAACTGATTGCCACCGGCGCGGCGCGAGCCAAGCTGGAAGAATTCTGCGCATATACCCGGAAATTCCAGAAATGAACGATATTCTTGCGAAGATCCTCGCCGTCAAGGTCGAGGAAGTCGCCGCCGCTCGCCAGATGCGCAGCGAAGCCGAAGTCCTGCGCGAAGCGCAAGCGCGCCAGGACGTGCGCGGCTTCGCCCAAGCCATCGAAGACAAGATCTCGCAGGGCAAGGCCGGCGTCATCGCTGAAATCAAGAAAGCGTCGCCCTCCAAGGGGGTGCTGCGCGAGACCTTCGCCCCCGCCGACATCGCGTCGACCTATGCGGTGCACGGCGCGGCCTGCCTGTCGGTGCTGACGGACGTGCAGTTCTTCCAGGGCTCGCACGACCACCTGCGCCAGGCGCGCGCCGCCTGCTCGCTGCCGGTGCTGCGAAAAGATTTCGTGATCGACCCGTATCAGATCATCGCCGCCCGCGCGATGGGCGCGGACTGCGTGCTGCTGATCGTGGCCGCGCTGTCGCCGTCGCAATTGCGCGACTACGAAACGCTGGCGATGGAACTGGGCATGGACGTGCTGGTGGAAGTGCACGACGCCCGCGAGCTGGACGTGGCGCTGACCATGAAGACGCCGCTGCTGGGCATCAACAACCGCAACCTGCGCACCTTCGAGACCAGCCTGAAGAACACGCTGGACCTGCTGCCCAACATTCCGGCGGGCAAGCGCGTCGTGACCGAAAGCGGCATCTTGAAGCCCGAAGACGTGAAACTGATGCGCGACCACAAGGTCAATGCGTTCCTGGTGGGCGAAGCCTTCATGCGCGCCAAGGATCCGGGCGCCGAACTCGCGCGCCTGGTGGGCTGAACCCAGCCCCAGGCCTAAACCGCTAGCGCGACCGGGGCAGGCCCAACGCGGCCGCGCGCCGGTACACCGTGCTGCGGTGCACACCCAGCGCCCGCGCCGCGCGGCTGACGTTGCCGCCGTGCGCGGCCAGCGCGTCGCGGATCGCGCCATCCGCCAAGGATTGCAGATCAGCCGTGCCGCCGCCCACAGGCGGCATGTCGGCCGCGTCGCCGCGCGCGCGGGCGGGCGGCGACAGCTCGGCGGGCAGCATGTCCGCTTCGACCACCCCCGACGGCCCCGCCAATACATGCAAGGTGCGCAGCACCGCGGCCAATTGGCGGTAATTGCCCGGCCACGAATACGCGGCCAGGATGGCCTCGATCTGAGGCGGGAGCACCGGCCCCGGGCCCTGGGCCGCCCATAGCGCCCGCAGCAGTTCCAGCCGGTCCGCGCGCGTGCGCAAGGGTTCGAGCGTGACCGTGTATTCGGCGATGCGGAAATACAGGTCGGGGCGCACGGGCGCGTCGGGCCCTTCATGGGCGAGCGGGCGATGCGTGGCGCACACCAGCGCGAAGTCCACCGGCACCGGACGCGCCGCGCCCAGCGGCGACACTTCACGCGTCTGCAACACCCGCAGCAGCCGCGACTGCAGCAGCAGCGGCATGTCGCCGATCTCATCCAGGAACAATACGCCGCCATGCGCCTGGCGCAGCAGGCCCTTGCTGCCCTGCCGGCGTGCGCCGGTGAACGCGCCGTCTTCATAGCCGAACAACTCGGATTCGATCAGGCTTTCAGGCAACGCCGCGCAGTTCACCGCCACGAAGGGGCCTGACGCGCGTTTGCTGCGCGCGTGCAGCTGGCGGGCGAACACTTCCTTGCCCACCCCCGTTTCGCCCTGCAGCAAAATGGATACGCCCGCATCGGCCAGATGCACGGCGCGGGCCAACGCCCCCAGGGTCGCGGCGTCGAAGCTGGGCGCGACCGGGCGCGCGGAGCCTGCCGGCGGCAAGGCCGGCGCCACCGGCTGCGGCGCACGCGAACGCGGCAGGCGCAACCGCGCGTGATAACTCGCGCCCGTGCGCGCATGCACCCGGCCTGCGGCATCCGGGCAGCGTTCCAGTTCGCCGTCGAACACGTCGGTATAGCGATAGACGCCCAGGGCCGTGGCTGCCAGCCCCAATGCCTGCAAGGCGCGGCGGTTGGCGCCGACCAGCAGGTCGCCCTGGAAGGCGAGCAGGCCTTCGCCGGGCGCCCCCAGGCCGGAATGGTCCGTGTGCAGGCGCAGCACGGCATGGTGTTCATAGGCCCGTTCAAACAGGCCGTGTTCGATCAGGTCCACCGCCGCGCGTACCAGTTCCAGCACGTCGGGGCGGACGTCGCGCGCCTGGCTGGACAGGTCAAGCACACCCAGCGTGCGGCCCTCGCTGTCGGTGATGGGCACCGCGGCGCAGGTCAGGATGCGGTTGGGTTCGAAATAGTGTTCGGCGCCGTGCACGGCGATGGGCCGGCCTTCCACCAGCGCGGTGCCGATGGCGTTGGTGCCGGCCGCGGCTTCGTCCCAGGGCGCGCCGGGCATCAGCGCCACGCGGGACGCGCGGCTCGCAAAACCCGTGTCGCCGCCGCTGTCCAGCACCAGGCCTTGAGCGTCGGACAAGATCACCAGATTGCCGCTGCCGCCCGCCTCGCGGTGCAGATAGGACATGGCGGGTTCGGAGAGGCGGCGCAGCGCTTCATTGCGCTGCTGGGCCTCGCGCAGTTCGCCTTGGGTCATGAGGTCGGCGCGGCGCACGCCACGCATGTCGAAGCCCAGGTCGGCGCAGCGCCGCCAGGATCGCAGGATGGGCTCGGCGACGATGCCGCCGGGCACGGCGCCCTGCTGGTTGAACAGCAGGCGCGCTTGCGTCAGCGCATGCTGACGGGACTGAGTGGCCATGCATGTCTCCTTGGACGGGCGTTCTGCGACGCCTGTTCCGCGACAATGTCGCAAATAGCGACAGAAGGACTGCCTCCACGCCGCGCACGCTACGCGAGCTTGCGGGCCGGCGAGGAAAACCACCCCCACGCTGCGCACGCTCCGCGAGCTTGCTGCCCCCGAGGGGGCTGGCCCGCCTTGAGGCGGTCGGCGGCGGCCCGGCGGCGGGCCGGCGCTTCCTGCCCGCAGGACACTTCTGCGCCGCCCGCCTTGCAAATCTACTTTCGCATGCGTGGAGCGGGCTGTCCAGCGGGGAAGCCCCCAGGTTGGCATGTTCCTTGCTTGATACGGGATAGGCAGCCGACTGCCGCTATCCCAACAATATCGGAGACAAGCATGGACATCGCGACCCGCATCACCCCGGACTCGTATGGCACCCGTCTGGACCTGAAAACGCAGTACGACAATTTCATTGATGGAAAGTGGCAGAAGCCGGCGGACGGCGAGTACTTCGACAACGTCACCCCAGTGACCGGCCAGGTACTGACCCGCAATGCGCGCTCCAAGGAACGCGACATCGAGCTGGCGCTGGACGCCGCGCACCGCGCCGCGCCGAAATGGGGAGCGACCCCGGCCGCCGAACGCGCCCGCATGCTGATGCAGATCGCGGACGTGATGGAAGCCAACCTGGAACGCCTGGCCACGGCCGAAACCTGGGACAACGGCAAACCCATCCGCGAAGCCCGCGCCGCGGACATCCCGCTGGCGATCGACCACTTCCGCTACTTCGCCTCGTGCATCCGCAGCCAGGAAGGCGGCCTGTCGGAAATCGACAGCGACACCGTCGCCTACCACTTCAACGAACCGCTGGGCGTGGTCGGCCAGATCATCCCGTGGAACTTCCCTGTCCTGATGGCCGCGTGGAAGCTGGCGCCAGCGCTGGCCGCCGGCAATTGCGTGGTGCTCAAACCCGCGGAACAGACGCCGCTGGGCATCCTGCTGCTGATGGAACTGATCGGCGACATCCTGCCCCCGGGCGTGGTGAACGTGGTTACGGGCTTCGGGCTGGAAGCCGGCAAGCCGCTGGCCTCCAGCAAGCGCATCGCCAAGATCGCCTTCACCGGCGAGACCACCACCGGCCGCCTGATCATGCAGTACGCGTCGCAGAACATCATTCCCGTCACGCTGGAACTGGGCGGCAAGTCGCCCAACATCTTCTTTGCCGACGTGGCCGCGCAGGATGACGACTTCCTGGACAAGGCGGTGGAAGGCTTCGTGATGTTCGCGCTGAACCAGGGCGAAGTCTGCACGTGCCCCAGCCGCGCGCTGATCCAGGAATCGCTCTACGACAAGTTCATGGAACGCGCCTTGAAGCGCGTGGCCGAGATCAAGCAGGGCAACCCGCTGGATGGCGACACGATGCTGGGCGCGCAGGCGTCCACCGAGCAACTGGAGAAGATCCTGTCGTACCTGGACATCGGCAAGCAGGAAGGCGCCGACGTGCTGGCCGGCGGCTCGCGCGCGCAGATGCAGGGCGCGCTGGAAGGCGGCTACTACGTGCAGCCCACGGTCTTCAAGGGCCACAACAAGATGCGCGTGTTCCAGGAAGAGATCTTCGGGCCCGTCGTGGCGGTGACGACGTTCAAGGACGCCGACGACGCGCTGGCGCTGGCCAACGACACGCTCTATGGCCTGGGCGCCGGCGTATGGTCGCGCGACGCCAACACGTGCTACCGGATGGGCCGCGCCATCAAGGCCGGCCGCGTGTGGACCAACTGCTATCACGCCTATCCCGCGCACGCCGCGTTCGGCGGCTACAAGCAGTCGGGCATCGGACGCGAAAACCACAAGATGATGCTCAACCACTATCAGCAGACGAAGAACCTGCTGGTGAGCTATTCGCCGAAGAAGCTGGGCTTTTTCTGATCGTCAACCTGCGGCCGGGCGCGCCGGGCCTTCAGGCCGGGCGCGCCCGGCGCTCCTGAATAGGAATGACGCCATGACAGCGCACACGCCGCGCGTGGTCGCGACCGACGAGGCGCGCCAGTTGATCGATACCTTGCGGGCCAAGCACGGCCCGTTGATGTTCCACCAGTCGGGCGGATGCTGCGACGGCAGTTCACCCATGTGCTATGCGCTGGGCGAATTCATGGTGGGCGGCTCGGACGTCTTGCTGGGCGAGCTGGAGGGCTGCCCGTTCTACATGGGCGAAGACCAGTTCGCCTATTGGGAGCACACCCAACTGATCATCGACGCCGTGCCTGGCCGGGGCGGGGCCTTTTCCCTGGACAGCGCGGAAGGCAAGCGCTTCCTGCTGCGATCCCGGCTGTATTCGGACGAAGAATGGGCGCAGGTGGCCCCGGTCACGAAGGGGTGAACGACCCCCCCTTCCCGCCCGGGGCATGGCCGGCCGGGTCTTGCGCCCGCCCGGCCTGCTTCCACTGGAACGAGACGCGACGGATACGGGCGGCGCGAAACTGCGTGAACGAACGGCCGCCCGGCATGGGCGCGCCGCGATAGGCACTGCTTGCGTTTTTCATCGTTGAGCCCACTCCAGGGCGTCTTCAAGGCGGTCATTGCCCCAGAACATTTCATCGCCCACGAAGAACGTGGGCGCACCGAACACGCCGAGGTCGCGGGCGCGGTCCACCTGCCGGCGCAACGCCTCCTTGGCGGCTTCGGACTTGGCCTGGGCGATCAGGGCGTCCGCATCCAGCGACAGCTGGGTCAGCAATTCATGCACGACGTCTTCGGCCTGGATGTCCAGGTCATGCCGGAAGTTGGCGCGGAACACCGCCAGGCAAAAATCACGGCCCCAGGGTTCGTCCTGGCCCAACAGCCCGATGCGGGCCGGCAACACGCTCATGCGCGGAAACAGGCGCGGACGGTTGTAGACCACACCGTATTTGTCGGCCAGGCGGGCGATGTCGCGCATCATGTACGCGCCCTTACCCGGGAAAAGCTTGAACGGCGTGTCGTTCCACCCCTGCGCCTGGAAGATGGGCCCCAGCAGGAAGGGTCGCAGATCGACGCGCACGCCGGCCGCCTGCGCCAGGGCATCCACCCGCTCGATCGCCAGATAGCTGTAGGGGCTGGCGAAATCGAACCACATCTGCATGCGGGGCGAGTCAGGCAACGGCGCGGTCATCACGGATACTCCGGCTGAAAAAGTGGCGCGACAGCGCGGGCAATGCGCCCGTCGCAGCCTGTTATTGAACGCCGTCGGCGTACTATTGCTCAAGCGACATTTCCGTCTGATACGCATGAGTTTTGCGAATGCCATATCCGCTGGCCAAACTTCCTCCCCTTGACCTCGTCCGAGGCTTTGTCGCCGTGGGCCGCCGCATGAGCATCACGTTGGCCGCGCAGGATCTGCATGTGACGCAATCGGCCGTCAGCCGCCAGATCCGCGCGCTGGAAGGGCATCTGGGCGTGCCGCTGCTGGTACGGGGATTTCGCAGCGTGTCGTTCACGTCGGAAGGCGCGCAGCTTTTCCGCATGGCCGACGTGTGGCTGAGCCAGCTGGGCGACCTGACCGAACAGCTGCGCGCGCCCGAACGGCGCACGCCGGTCACGGTAACCACCACCATCGGCGTGGCCTCCCTGTGGCTGCTGCCCCGGCTGGGGGAATTCCAGGCGGCGCACCCGCATATCGACGTGCGCGTGGCCGCCGACAACCGCCTGATCGACATCGACCGCGAAAGCGTGGACATCGCCATCCGGTACAGCCCGCGCGACATGGTGCCCGACGGGGCGGTCTGGCTGTTCGGGGAGTCCGTCGTGCCGGTGGCCCATCCGTCCCTCCAGGCGCAAGCCCTGGACGCGCGCGAATTGCAACGCCATGTATTGCTGGAATTCGACGACCCGACCCGTCCGTGGCTGCAATGGTCCGAATGGCTGAATGCGCGCGGGCTGGGCCGGGCGCGCGCCAAGGGCATGCTGCGCTTTAACCAGTACGACCAGATCGTGCTTGCCGCGCTGGCGGGCCACGGCATCGCGCTGGGCCGGTTGGCGCTGATCGCGCCCATGCTGGCGGACGGCCGGCTGGCGGCGGTGGGCGGGCAAGCGGCCCGCGCGACAGAGCACGCCTATTGGCTGGTACGCAATGCGCGCCGCAGCACGCCGGACGCCGATGTGGTGGCGCAATGGCTGACCGAGCAGGCCGCCATGACGGCGCGCGAACTGTCCCCCGCAACGACGGCCGCTTAGCCCCGGTACACCCCCATCACAAAGCTATACAAACCTTTGTACATTCGGGCCCGGCCTCCTGTACATTTCGCGCTGCATGGCGAACGGCCGCGTTAACCCGACCACGAAAAAGCCCCGATCGTTCGCTGCCATTCCGCCCGTTGAAGCTGCGCCTTCCTTGCAAAGGGGCGGAATCTCTTTCATGCGCCATCCCCCGCGCCGGTCTCGCCCGACAGGACCGCGGGCATCCTATTGCCGCTATCCGCGTGCCCGCCGATAGCTCCTTCTTCCGGTGCAGATGAAGCGCTTCCCTCCCGCGCACGCGTGGCAAGACTGGTTCCTCAATGTCCAACGCGCGTTCCTGCTTATCCTGGCGCCCTGGCTGGTCAGTGTGCTGGCGCAGTTTGCGGGCCGCGCCTACCTGCTCGCGACCTATGCGCCCCCCGCCACCTATGCGGCGCGTCCGCAGGACGTGGGCAAGTCGCTGGGGATCGGGTTGCTGTTCGACGTCAAGGTGACGAGCATCGTCTTTTCGGTCTTGCTGCTGCTGGCGATGCTGGCCGCGGGCAACCGGACCCTGCATGCGCGCTGGCTGCGCTGGATGCCCGGCGTAGGGGCCGGCCTGGCCGCCCTGTTCGCGGCGTCGGCGGTGGTGACCGTCTGCTACTACGCCACGTTTTCGCGGTCGATCGACATCTTCGTATTCGGATTGATCGATGACGACACCCGCGCCATTGCGATGACGCTGTGGCACGGCTACCCGGTGGCGCAGGCCGGGCTGCTGCTGTCGGCGGTGCTGGCCTGCACGTGGTGGCTGGGCACGCGCTGGCGACGCCGCGTGCAGCGCATCCCGTTGCAGCGCCGCACGCTGGCCCCGGCCGCGCTGCGCGTGCTGCTGATCATCGCGATCACCGTGCTGGCGTGCCGCGGATCGCTGGGCCGCTTCCCCCTGAACAAGGACGACACCAGCATTTCCAGCGTGCGGCTCTTGAACGACATTACGCCCAATGGCATTTCGTCATTCTTCTGGGCACTGGCCGAACGCGGCAACGACAAGCGCTTCCAACCGGTCACGGCCGCGGCAGGCGAGGCCCTGTACGAGCGCTTCCTGGGCCACCCCGCGCAGGGCCTGCAACCCTTCATGGCCGTCACCGCGGCCAATCCGGCGGCCCGCGCGCGGCCGCCGCATGTCGTGCTGCAGGTCATGGAAAGCATGGGTTACCACCTGAACGCCTATGACCAGCCGGGACGCGACCTGCTGGGCGCGCTGCGGCCGCACTGGCAACAGGACTGGCGCTTCGACCGGTTCCTGTCGGAAGGCAACGGCACGATCGATTCGCTGTCTCGCCTGCTGGTACGCAGCCCGGTATCGGCCATCGGCCAATCGTCCGCGGCCGACGCCGAGTTCGCCAGCAATGCCTTCGCGCCGTATCTGGCGCGCGGCTACCGCGTGCTCTTCGTCACCTCGGGCGCCGCCACCTGGCGCAACCTGGGCACCTTCGCCACGCATCTGGGCGCCCATGAATTCATCGACCAGCAAACCCTGATGGCCCGCTACCCCGAGGCCGAAGCCGGCACCTGGGGCGTTCCCGACGAATACATGTTCCGCTACATCGAAAGCCGTCTGGCCGAGGCGGGTCCGGACGAGGCTCCGCTCTTCATCATCGCGCTGTCCACCACCCATCACCCGCCATTCCTCATGCCCGACGGCGCCAAGCGCGGCGACCTGCCGCTGTACGACGTGACGCGCCAGCCATATTTCGCAGCCTGGGACGGCCTTGCCGACGCCTTCGATACGCTGCGCTACGCCAACGACCAGCTGGGCCGCTTTCTGACGCGCGTGAAGGCCTCGGCCGGCGGCAGCCGCACCATCGTGGCGGTCACGGGGGACCACAACCTGTTGGGTATCGATTACCAGGACGACAAGGACGCGGCGTTGGCGCGCGCGGTGCCGTTCTACCTGTACGTACCGCCGGCCTACCGGGCAGGCGCCACGTACGACCCGGCGCGCGTCGGCAGCCACAAGGACATCATGCCGACGCTGTACCAATTGAGCCTGCCGGACGCGCCTTACTTCCGCACCGGCTGCGACCTGCTGGCCGCGCGCACGGACCCGGTATGGTGCTTCGGAATGAATGACCCGGACGTGACGATCACGCAAGACGGCGCCTACCGGCAGACCCGGCCGGGCAAAATTCTGCCGTGGGCCGGTCCCTCCGGCCTGGCGCTGGCCCGCGAGCAGGACACCTCGCCGGCCCAGCAGGCCGAGCAGAAGCGCCTGCGCGCCTACCCCGACCTGCTGCGCTGGCAGATCAACCACCAGGTGCAGACGCAGCCCCAGCCGCGCCCATAGCCCGCCTGGCCGGGCCGCTTATTCCACGCGCACCTGCGCGTCGCCGGCGGTCATCTCGCCGACCACAGCCGCCTGTTCGAAGCCCTGGCTGCGGAACAGGTCCAGCACGGCGTCCGCAGCCTCTGGCGCGCAGGCCACGAGCAAGCCGCCGGACGTCTGCGGATCGGTCAGCAGCGCGCGCTGCGTGTCGGTGACCGCCGCGCCCAGCTGCACCGAGCCGCCATAGGACGCCCAGTTGCGGCCGGACGCGCCGGTGATCACGCCATCGGCCGCAAAGGCTTGCACACCCGGCAACCACGGCAAGGCGTCCAGGCGCAGCCGCGCGGTCAGCTTGGCGCCGCGCGCCATCTCCAGCGCATGGCCCAGCAGGCCGAAGCCCGTCACGTCGGTGATCGCGTGCACGCCATCCAGCGCGGCCAGCGCCGGGCCGGGGCGGTTCAGGCGCGTGGTCGTGTCGATCATCACGCGGTAGCCCGCGTCGTCCAGCCGGTTCTTCTTCAGCGCGGCCGACAGGATGCCCACGCCCAGCGCCTTGCCCAGGATCAGCACGTCGCCCGCCCGCGCATCGGCGTTGCGCTTGAGCCGCCCGGGGTGCACCAGGCCCATCGCCGCCAGGCCGTAGATCGGCTCGACCGAATCGATGCTGTGGCCGCCCGCGACCGGGATGCCCGCGTCCTCGCAGACCGATTCGCCACCGCGCAGGATGTCGGCGATGACGTTGTGCGGCAGCACGTTGATCGGCATGCCGACGATGGCCAGCGCCATGATGGGCGTGCCGCCCATCGCGTACACGTCCGACAGCGCGTTCGTGGCCGCGATGCGGCCGAAGTCGAACGGGTCGTCCACGATAGGCATGAAGAAATCGGTGGTGGCGATGAGCGCCTGCTCGTCGTTCAAGCGGTAGACCGCGGCGTCGTCGGCGGTCTCGGTGCCCACCATCAGGTTCGGATAGCTGGCGACGGGACCGAAGCGCTTGAGCAGTTCGGACAGCACGCCGGGCGCGATCTTGCAGCCACAGCCGCCTCCGTGGGACAACGACGTCAAACGCGGCACGGCCGCCGTGGCAACATCCTGGGTCATTTCAATCTCCATGGGTCAATGGAAAAAGGATAGCACCGCCGCCGAGGTTGGCTCTATGATGAGCCGGCAGGATGCGTAGGAGCACACCCCAAGGGACGGCCGCCCGGCCAAGGGCGCACCGATAGCCAAACTTCACCGTGCGTGAGGGCTTCATGGATCGCCGACACTTTCTCCAACTCTCCGGCGCATTGTGCGCCGCCACAACCGCCTTGCCGCAGGTGCTGCGCGCCCAGCAGGCGCCCGTCAGCGCCGGGTGGCGCGCTTTTGAACTGACCACCGATATCAGCGTGAAAGACCCCGGCGCGCACACGCGCATCTGGGTGCCGGTGCCGTACGCCACCGACACGCCTTACCAGCGCGGTGCGCAAAGCACCTGGCAGGTCAGCGGTGGCGGCACCGCCCAGTTGTTGCGGGCGCCCAGCTACGACGTGCAGATGCTGGCCGTGCAATGGCCCGATGCCCAGGCCCCGCGCAGCGTCACCGTGACCAGCCGCTTCCAGACCCGCAACCGCCGCGTCGACCTGACGCAGCCGCCGCCCTCGGACGCGGTGCTTGAGCGCCCCGCCGCGCTGCGCGAGTACCTGAAACCCACTGCGCTGCTGCCCACCGACGGCATCGTCAAGACCACCGCGGACCAGATCACGCGCGGCCACCAGGGCGACCTGGCGCGCGCCCGCGCCATCTACGAATGGGTGGTGGAGAACACCTGCAGGACGGCCGCGACCCGCGGCTGCGGCGTGGGGGACGTGCGCTACATGCTGACGGCGAATGACCTGAACGGCAAATGCGCCGACATCAACGCGCTGTTCGTCGCCCTGGCCCGCGCCGCGGGCATCCCTGCGCGCGACGCCTATGGCTTGCGCGTGGCCAATTCCGAACTGGGCTACAAGAGCTTGGGCAAGGCCGGCGACGTCACGAAGGCCCAGCACTGCCGCGCCGAGTTCTACGCCGCCGGCTACGGCTGGATTCCGGTCGACCCCGCCGACGTGCGCAAGGTCATGTTGGAAGAACCGCCGGGCGAATTGCCGCTGACCGACGCGAAGGTGCGCGCCGCGCGCGTCATGCTGTTCGGTGCGTGGGAAATGAACTGGGTCGCGTACAACCACGGCCACGACGTCGTGCTGCCCGGCTCGGCGCATGACCCCGTGCCCTTCCTGATGTATCCCAACGGCGAGACCAGCGCAGGACGCCTGGACAGCCTGGACCCCGACAGCTTCAACTACAGGCTCAGCGCCAAACCCGTCGCCATCTGACCCCGCCCGCGGAGGAAGCCGCCTTGATCAGCCGTCGCCGCCTGCTGCAATCCGGCCTGTCGCTGGCCGCCCTGCCCGGCTGGGCGCGGGCCGCCAGCGACTCGGCGCTGAAAACCGCCACCGGCCCCGACTGGGCGCCGTGGACCGCGTCCACGCCCGCGCTCGTCCTGCCCGACCTGGCCGGCCGCGAACAGAAGCTCTCGGCCTGGCGCGGCAACGTCGTCATCGTCAGTTTCTGGGCCACCTGGTGCGACCCCTGCCGCGATGAAATCCCCTTGATGTCCGCCATGGCCAAGCGCCACCGGGAAGAAGGCTTGCGGCTGGTCGCCGTGAACGTCGGGGAAGCGCTGGGCAAGGTCTCCACCTTCCTGGCGAAATGGCCGGTGGCCGGCACCGTGCTGCATGACCGCAACAGCGCTGCGTCAAAGAAATGGGAAGCGATCGGCTTGCCGGCCAACTACCTGGTGGACCGCGGCGGGTCGATCCGGTACTGGCACTTGGGGGAACTGGACTGGCGGTCGGACCGCGTGACGGGCGTGGTGACGCGGATGCTGCGCAGTTGAAGCGCGTGGCGGAAGGCAGCAGGAGTCGAACCTACCTGGGAACGTCTGACGCCCCCAACTGGGTTTGAAGCCCAGCCGTGCCGCCGGGCACGAATGCCTTCCTCAGCAGCCCGCCTATGATACCGGCTCTGCGTCCGCCTGCATCGCCGCGTACGCGCTTTCCGCCCGCAACACGTGCGTATCGCGCACGCGCCGCGTGTAGCCCACCCGGTCGAAGAATTCCAGGATCTGGATGGCCCGCTTGCGGCCCAGCCCCGTCGCGTCGCGGAACACTGCCGCGTTCAGACCGGCCGGCTGCGCCGCCAGGTCCGCCGCGATCCGCGCCAGCGCCCGCACCTGGTCCCGGTCATAGAACAGGTCTTTCACCACCTGCGCCACGTCGCCGCGGCGCAGCAGCTTGCGCAGCAGCTGCCGCACGCGCTCTTCGGGTTCGTCCTGCGTGCGGGCCAGGTCGCGCACCCAGGGCGGATCGAATGCGCCTTGCGCCAGCAACGGCAGCAGGCGCGCGGCCAGCGCGGATTCCGCGTCGGCCAGCGTCGACGTATGGGCGGGCAGATGCAGCCAGGGGCCGTTGCGCGCCACGCGGCCGTCGCGCTGCAGCTGGTCCAGCACGGCTGTCCACAAGGCGTCAGGGCCCACCGGCATCGCCATCCGGCGCAAGCGCGCGCTGTCCGGGCCAGGCTCGTCGGGCGCGCTTTGATGGAAGGTTGCGAGCGCCTGCTCGACGCGCTCGCGCAAAGCCTCCCAATGCGCGGCCAGGATCAGCGTGCGGGGCGCTTGCGCATTGCGCGTCTCGATCCACAACGCGCCATGCGGCGCTTCGATCGCACGCACGGGGCGGCCAGTCAGGCGCTGCAACGCGCCTTCGTCCAAACCAAGCGGGGCGTGCGCCAGCACCGGCGGCAGGCCGCCGCCGTCCAGCATGTCGGACAAGGCCTGCAGGCCTTGCAGCCGCGAGGCCGCGCGGCGCTTGCGGTCCGGCGCATTGGGGTCCAGCACCCGGCCGCCGCCGACGGTGCGCGTAGCTTGCGCGTTGCGCACGATGTAGCGGTCGCCGGGCATGGCGCAGACCGGCTCGTCGAACACCAGTTGCACCCATCCGGATTGTCCGGGCGCCAGTGTCTCGGCGCTAAGCGGCACCACGTGCGCCACATGGCGCGCGGCGCCGATGTGGACGTGCAGCGGCGCCCAGGCGCGCACGGGCGCATCGGCGGAAGACAGCAGCGTCAGCGCCACATCGATATGGCGCGAGGGCAGGAAGCAGCGCGCGTCCGCGATCCAGTCGCCGCGCGAGATGGCGCTTTTATCGATGCCCGCGAGGTTCAGCGCGCAGCGCTGGCCGGCCACCCCGGTTTCGCTGGGCTGGTTCTGCGCGTGGATGCTGCGCACGCGCACCCGCGTGCCCGCCGGCATCAAGCGCAGATCGGCCGTGTCGTCACCCGCGCGGGCCAGGCCAGCGTGCGCGGTGCCGGTCACGACGGTCCCGTGCCCCGCCAGCGTGAACACGCGGTCCACCGCCAGCCGGAACAAGCCCGCGCCGTCGCGTCGGCGCATGCCTTCGGCCTGCGCATGCAGATAGGATTTCAGTGCTGCCGTGCCGGCATCGCCGGCTTGCGAGGCCTGCACGGCGAACACCGGCGCGCCCGCCAGGAAGGTGCCTGCGGCAAGTTCCGCGATCTCGGCGCGCACGGCCGCCAGCTGCTCGGCGTCGGCGCGGTCCGTCTTGGTGAGCGCCACCGCGCCTTGCGCCACGCCCAGCAGCGACAGGATGGCCAGGTGCTCGCGGGTCTGCGGCATGACGCCGTCGTCCGCCGCCACCACCAGCAGGCCGAAGTCGATGCCGCTGGCGCCGGCCGCCATCGTGTGCACCAGCTTTTCGTGGCCGGGCACGTCGATGAAGCCCAGCACGTCGCCATTGGCCAGCGGCGTATAGGCGTACCCCAATTCGATGGAAATGCCGCGCGCCTTCTCTTCCTTGAGCCGGTCGGTGTCGACGCCGGTCAGGGCCCGCACCAGCGTGGTCTTGCCGTGGTCGATATGGCCGGCGGTGCCGATGATCATGCCAGGGGCTCCGCCAACTGCGCCGCGAAGGCGGCCTCGTCGCGCGCTTCCAGGCAGCGCAGGTCCAGCCACAAAGCGTCGTCGGCGATGCGGCCGATCACGGGCGTGGGCAGGCGGCGCAGTTGCGCTTCAAGCTTGTCCAGGTGCCGTCCCGGCCGCCCGCTGCCGGTGTAGCGCACGGCCAGCCCCCAACTGGGCAGCTGGTCCACCGGCAGGGCCCCGCTGCCGATCTGGCTGAACATGGGCACGGCCTCGACCGCATAGGACGCGCCGGCCGCATGCGCCAGAACGCTGCGCAACCGTTCGGCCTGCGGTTGGATCTCGCGCTGCGGGCGGGTCAGGAGGCGCAGGGTGGTCAGGCGCTGCGCCAGGAATTCCGGCGCGCGGTACAGGCTCAGCACGGGTTCCAGCGCCGCCAGCGTCAGCTTGCTGACGCGCAAGGCGCGCTTGAGCGGATTCTTCTTGATCTTGCGGATCAGGTCGGCACGGCCCACCAGCAGGCCGGCCTGCGGGCCGCCCAGCAGCTTGTCGCCGCTGAACGTCACCAGATCAGCGCCAGCGGCGATGGTTTCGCGCACCGTGTCTTCCTTGGGCAGGCCGAACTGGGTCAGGTCCACGAGCGTGCCGCTGCCCAGGTCCACCGTGGCGGGCAGCCCTTTGGCGTGCGCCAGCGCTGCCACCTCGGCCACGCCGACGCTTTTGGTGAAGCCGGTGACGGCGTAGTTGCTGCAATGCACCTTCATCAGCATCGCGGTGCGCGGACCGATGGCGTTGTCGTAGTCGGCGGCGTGCGTGCGGTTGGTGGTGCCCACTTCCACCAGCTTGGCGCCGGCGCGCTTCATGATGTCTGGGATGCGGAACGCGCCGCCGATCTCGACCAGTTCGCCGCGCGACACCACTACCTCGCGCCGGTCGGCCAGCGCGTTGAGCATCAGCAGGACGGCGGCGGCGTTATTGTTCACGACGGTGGCCGCTTCGGCGCCCGTCAGTTCGCACAGCAGGTCGTCGATCAGGTCGTCGCGGTCGCCGCGGCCGCCGGTGTCCAGATCGAACTCCAGATTGGCCGGCGTGGTCAGCGCGCGCAGCACCGACGCGACCGCCTCGTCGGGCAGCAGCGCCCGTCCCAGATTGGTGTGCAGCACCGTGCCGGTCAGGTTGTAGACAGCGCGCAGACGCGGCTGGGCCGCCTTGTCCAACGCCGCCGACACGCGGGCGGCCACTACCGGCGCGTCCAATTCGTTACGCGGCAACTGGCCGGCCAACGCGCGCTGGCGCTGCGCGTCCAGGTCGCGCCGCAGCGCCGCCACCACCTGGCTGCGGCCGTGCGTATCCAATGCGGCGCGCAGGGCGTCGGCGCTCAACAGGCGATCCAGCGGCGGGATGTCGGACACGGCGGCCATGGCGGCCACGGCGCCCTCTGGCGGGTGCTCGGCCATGCTATTCCTCGGCGCCATGCCACAACAGGGGGTTGCCGCTGGCGCGCGAGTAACCCGCTTCGCCCACCAGCACGTCCAGCATCAGGCTGGCCAGGTCGTCGGCCACCGGCTCCACGTGCAGGTCCTTGTCTTGGTAAAAGATCTTGCGATAGGTGTGGCAGTGGTCGCAGGTCTCGGCCTTGATGGCGGGCGAACGGCCGTCGATGGCCTGGTACGCCACCGATTCCACGTCTTCGCAGTGCGTGCATTTCACGCGCACCATGTGCCATTGCGTGGCGCACAGGCTGCAGCACAGGTAGCGGTAGCCTTCAAACTGGCCGCCCACGCGGACCACGCTGGCCACCGGCAGGCTGGCGCAGACGGGGCAGACGCCGAATGGGCTGACGACGGGCAACTGCTTGTCGTCGAAGCGGCTGGCCAGATCGGTCCAATAGACCTGCAAGGCCGCCATCACGAAGGGTGCCGCGGCGCTGTCCACGCCCTGGTCCTGCTCGGCCAGCACGGCTTCGGCCAGGTCTTCCAGCGATTCGGGGTCTTGGTCCACGGCCCGGCGCAGGGCGGCGCAGACCTCGATGGCTTCGGCCGGCACGTTCTTGCCGCGCGACACCTCGTCCACCAGTTGCGCCAGGATGCCGCGCCACATCGAGTCACGCGGCCAGCCGATCGCCTGCAACGGCGGCATGCCATGGGCTTGCGCCAGCGCGACGCGGTCTTCCGACGCCTCCGGGGCCGCACAGTCCTTCAGCGCGCGCTGCTGGGCATCGACCAGCTGCGCCATCAGCAGCAGATAGTCGGCCACCGGGCTGTCCGCCGCTAACTGGCGCAAGCGTGCGGCGCGGGTCGCAAACACCGAGCCGCGGTCGGGCAGGCTGACGCGGGGAATATTGTTGTGGTCTAGCGCTTCGATCTCGCCGCGCGGAAGAATTCGCTGCAATTGCGTCTCCAAGAAAACAAACACGGCTGCCAGCCTTCGAAGAAGGATAGCAGCCGTGCGGTCAGGATAAAACTGGCGCTACTTTCGAATCTGCTCGCGGAACCAGGCGCGGTGGTGTTTCCACGCCCAGCCGGCGGTGACATAACCGCGCAGCATCGCGGTGAGCGATCCCTTGACCCAGATCGCCGCGTAGATGTGCACGATGATCGAGCAGATCAGCACCAGCGCCGTCACGGCGTGCACCACGGAGGCCACCCGTACCACCCAGATCGGGAAGTAGAACGCGAAGAATTCGCGCCAGATCACGATGCCGCTGGCGAACAACCCCAGCATGCACAGCACCAGCACATAGAACAGCAGCTTCTGGCCGGCGTTGTACTTGCCGACTTCGGGCAGCTTTTCTTCGCGGTTCTCGACCACGTCGTTCAGCTGTTTCAACCACTGGCGGTCCGCCTTCGTCATGAGGTTGTGCCGCCACATGTGGCCGGCGAACACGACGAAGCAGACGAACATCACCAAGCCGATGAAGGGATGGAGGATGCGCGTCCAGGGGCCGCCGCCGAACAGGTTGGACAGCCAGAACATCGACGGGTGGAACAGTGCCAGGCCGGAGAGCGCCAACAGGATGAACGTGAACGCGATGATCCAGTGGTTGGTGCGCTCGCCCGGCGAATAGCGCTTGATGCGGCGGTGATGGCGGTCTTCAGTCATGGCGCACCTCCTCTTCGGCACGGCGTTCGTCTTCTTCCGAGACCTCGTTGCGCCCGACGCGGGCGTAGTGGAAGAAGCCCGCCAGGGCGGTCAAGGCCATCGCGGCCACGCCCAGCGGTTTGGCCAGCCCCTTCCACAACGACACCATGGGGCTGATATGCGGGTCTTTGGGCAGGCCGTGATACAGCCCGGGCTGATCGGCGTGATGCAGCACATACATGACGTGGGTGCCGCCCACGCCCTGCGGGTCATACAGGCCGGCCTGGTCGAACCCGCGGGACTTCAGGTCCACGATCCGTTCTTCGGCGTGCTGCTTCATGTCTTCCTTGGTGCCGAACACGATGGCGCCGGTGGGACAGGCTTTGACGCAGGCCGGCTCCTGGCCGACGGCCACGCGGTCGGAACACAGGGTGCACTTGTACGCCTTGTGGTCCTTTTTCGAGATGCGCGGCACGTTGAACGGGCAGCCGGTGATGCAGTAGCCGCAGCCGATGCAGTTTTCCTCGTGGAAGTCCACGATGCCGTTGTTGTACTGGATGATGGCGCCCGGCGAGGGACAGGCCTTCAGGCAGCCCGGGTCCTCGCAGTGCATGCAGCCGTCCTTGCGGATCAGCCATTCCAGGTCGCCGGCGGGATTCTCGTATTCCGAGAAGCGCATGACGGTCCACGAATGCTCGGTCAGGTCGGCCGGGTTGTCGTAGACGCCCACGTTCGTGCCGATCTCGTCGCGCAGGTCGTTCCATTCCATGCAGGCGCTTTGGCAAGCCTTGCACCCGATGCACTTGGAGACGTCGATCAGCTTGGCCACCGAGCCCGTGACGGGTTCACGGATACCCGGCGGCGGCGTGGTCGTGGCCGAGCGCCGTTTGATGTCTAGGGATTGCAGGGACATGACGGTTCTCCTAAGCCTTTTCGACCTGCACCAGGAACGACTTGAATTCCGGTGTCTGCGAATTACCGTCGCCCACGACAGGCGTCAGCGTGTTGGCGATGAAGCCGGGCTTGGCCAGGCCCACGAAACCCCAGTGGATGGGGATGCCCACGTGGTGCACGGTCTTGCCCTCGATGGTCAGCGCCCGCAAGCGCTTGGTGACCAGCGCAACCGCCTTGATGTAGCCGCGGTTGGACGACACCTTCACCCGCGACCCGTTGGCGATGCCCAATTCCTTGGCCAGCGCTTCGCCGATTTCCACGAACTGCTCCGGCTGCAGAATGGCGTTGATGCGCACGTTCTTCGTCCAGTAGTGGAAGTGCTCGGTCAGGCGGTAGGTGGTGGCCACGTACGGGAACTTGTCCACCTTGCCCATCGCCGCCAGGTCGTCCTTGAAGACGCGTGCCGCCGGGTTGCTGGTGACGCCCGGCGCCTTCGGATGCAGCGGGTTGTAGCCCAGCGGCGTCTCGAAGGGCTCGTAGTGTTCAGGGAAAGGTCCTTCGGCCATGCCCGCCCGCGCAAAGAAGCGCGCCACGCCTTCCGGGTTCATGATGAACGGGCCCATGCCGCCGTCCGGGTTCTCGTCGCCCTTGAAGTCGGGGATGTCGGCGCCCGTCCAGATCTTGCCGTTCCACGAGATCAGGTTGCGCCGCGGGTTGAACGGCTTGCCGGACACGTCGCACGACGCGCGGTTGTACAGGATGCGGCGGTTGGCCGGCCACGCCCAGGCCCAATTCAGGGTCTGGCCGATGCCGGTGGGGTCGCTGTTGTCGCGGCGCGCCATCAGGTTGCCGCCGGGGCCCCAGGCGCCGGCGAAGATCCAACAGCCGCTGGCCGTTGAACCGTCATCGCGCAGTTCCGCAAAGCCCGCCAGCTGCTCGCCGCCCTTGCGGGTGACCTTGGTGGGGTCCTTGGGGTCGAGCAGATCCGTGAGCGCGCGGCCCGAGTATTCCTTGGCCAGCTCTTCCGCCGTGGGATTCTGCGGATTCGAGTAGGGCCAGGACAGGTTGACGATGGGGTCGGGGTACTTGCCGCCCTCTTCCTGGTACATCCTGCGCAGGCGCGTGAAGATCAGCGACATGATTTCGATGTCGCTCTTGGCCTCGCCCGGCGGCTCGGCGCCCTTCCAGTGCCATTGCAGCCAGCGCCCGGAGTTCACCAGCGCGCCGTCTTCCTCGGCGAAACAGGTGGTGGGCAGGCGGAAGACCTCGGTCTGGATCTTGGCGGGATCCACGTCGTTGTGCTCGCCCGCGTTGCGCCAGAATTCCGAGGTCTCGGTGACCAGCGGGTCCATGATAACCAGGTACTTCAGCTTGGCGAAGCCGTCGTTCAGCTTGCCCTTGTTGGGCGCGGCCGCCAGGGGGTTGAAGCCCTGCGCGATGTAGCCGTTCATCTTGCCCTGGACCATGAGCTCGTAGACCTGCAGCATGTCGTACATCTTGTCGAGCTTGGGCAGGTAGTCGAACGCCCAATTGTTCTCGGCAGTGGCCGACTTGCCCCACCAGGCCTTCATCAGGCTCACGTGGAACTTGCTGTAGTTCTGCCAGTAGCTGAGCTGGTTGGGCCGCAGGGGCTTCAACGCGCGCGTCTCGATGTACTTGCCGTAGTCCTGTTCGGGCTCGTTGGGCAGGGTCATGTAGCCCGGCAGCAGGTTCGACATCAGGCCCAGATCGGTCAGGCCCTGGATGTTCGAGTGCCCGCGCAGCGCGTTCATGCCGCCGCCCGCGATACCGATATTGCCCAGCAGCAACTGCACCATGGCGCCGGTGCGGATGATCTGCGAGCCGATGGAGTGCTGCGTCCAGCCCAGCGCATACAGGATCGTGGCGGCGCGGTCCGTGGTGGCCGTGGAGGCCAGCATGTCGCACACCTTCAGGAACTTGTCGCGGGGCGTGCCGCACACGCGCTCGACCATCTCTTCGGTGTAGCGCGAGTAGTGCTTCTTCATCAGCTGGTACACCGTGCGCGGATGCGTCAGCGTCGGGTCCGTCTTGACGAAGCCGTCGTCGCCGCGCTCGTAGTCCCAGCTTGCCTTGTCGTACGTGCGCTTCTCGGCGTTGTAGCCCGAGTACAGGCCCGCGTCGAACGTGAAGTCCTCGCGCACGATGTAGGAAAAGTCGGTGTAGTTGCGCACGTACTCGTGCTGGATCTTGTCGTGATCCAACAGGTACTTGATGACGCCACCCAGGAAGATGATGTCGGTGCCGGTGCGTATGGGCGCGTAAAAGTCCGCCACGGATGCCGAGCGCGTAAAGCGCGGATCCACGACGATCAGCTTCGCCTTGTTATGGGCTTTCGCTTCCGTGACCCATTTGAACCCGCACGGGTGGGCCTCGGCGGCATTGCCGCCCATGATCAATACTACGTCCGCGTTCTTGATGTCGACCCAATGGTTCGTCATCGCTCCACGGCCAAACGTCGGGGCAAGACCTGCCACCGTCGGGCCATGTCAGACACGGGCTTGATTGTCGAACGCCAGCATCCCCATGCTGCGCACGGTCTTGTGCGTGATGTAGCCCACCTCGTTGCTGCTTGCCGAGGCGGCCAGCATGCCGGTGGTCAGCCACCGGTTTACCGTTTTGCCGTCCGCGGTCTTCTCGACGAAGTTCGCGTCGCGGTCGGCTTTCATGAGTTTGGTGATGCGCGTCAGGGCATCGTCCCACGACATCCGCACCCATTTGTCCGACCCAGGCGCCCGGTATTCCGGGAACTTCAGGCGGTTGGGACTGTGGATGAAGTCGATCAGGGCAGCGCCCTTCGGACAGAGCGTGCCGCGGTTGACGGGGTGGTCGGGGTCGCCTTCGATGTGCATGATGCTGGCGCGCGCGTTCTTGGCGCCGTCGCCCAGACCGTACATCAGCAAACCGCAGGCGACCGAACAGTAGGGACAGGTGTTGCGCGTTTCGGTCATGCGCGCAAGTTTGTACTGGCGTACCTCAGCCATGGCTGTGCCGGGAGCAACCCCGAGCAATGCCAGGCTGGAGCCTGCCAGGGTTGCACCTGTCACCTTGAAGAACTGGCGGCGATTCATGTTGACCATGAAGCACTCCTCTCCTGGTGAATGACGAAAGCCGGAGGCTCGCCCGAAGGAAAAAGCCCTACAACTTCCAAGGATATTTCAACAAGTATATTCCGAAGCCGCATCGCCGTGCCATGGGTCAAACCCGCTTCCTGACGGGATTTGGCGGCGAAATGGGAGTTGTTCGCAGATTTTGGATAGTCGCCGGGCTGCTACCATTGCAGGCGGCCGTGGCTGGATCGGCCCCTTTTCCGACCTTTTTTGCCTGACCGCTGGAGCGCCGATGCGCCGCTTTGCCCCGCTGGCCCTTTCCCTTGCCGCCCTGGCCGGAGCGCCCGCCCCCGCCGCCGCCGCCCCGGCGCGCGCCGCCCTGACACCGGCCGCCGCCGCCACCGAGGCCGCCCATCAGGCGGCCATGGACGGCTACCTGTATTTCTACCCCCTGGTCACGATGGACCTGACGCGGCGCCAGTTCACGCACCCGTCGCAGGGCGCCCAGGGCGCGCCGTCCAATGCGTTCCTGCATGTCCGCGCCCTGCCCCAGCCGGGCGCGGCCACGCCCTGGGCCAACCCCGACATGCTGCGCAGCACCGGCTGGCTTGATCTGACGGCCGGGCCCGTGGTGCTGTCGGTGCCGGATACCCAGGGGCGGCGGTACACGCTGACGCTGCTCGACATGTGGACGGACGTGTTCGCCGCACTGGGCAAGCGCACGACCGGCACGGCCAAGGGCAACACCGTCATCGTGCCGCCGGGCTGGACGGGCACGCTGCCCTCGGGCATGGCCCGCATCGACGCCCCCACGGCGCACGTCTGGGCGAAGGCCTTGATCCAGACCGACGGGCCGGCGGACTATCCCGCCGTCCACGCCTTGCAGGACGGTTTCACGCTGACGCCGCTGGCGCAATGGAACCTGCCCGCGCAATCGCAGCGCGTGAAGTCCGACCCGAACCTGGACCTGAAGATCCCGGTGCGCGAACAGGTGGAATCCATGCCCACCGACGCCTTTTTCACCTACGCGGCGGAATTGCTGCGCAAGCATCCCCCGCACGCCACCGACCAGCCGGTGCTGGCGCAATTGCGGCGGGTGGGCCTGATCCCCGGCAGGACATTCGAATTCGACCGCCTGGACCACCCCGCCAAGCAAGGCATGCGCCGGGGCCTGCGCGCCGGACGCGAACGCATGGAAGCCGCCGCCGGCGGCACACTGCGCGCCGTCAACGGCTGGCAGCAGGAAGCCGGCAGCGTCGGCGTGTACGGCAGCGGCTATCTGCGCCGCGCGCTGGCGGCGCAGGCCCAGCCAGGCTCGGGCCTGCCTGAGGACCAGGTGGTGCTGCTGCTGGCAGCCGACAGCCAGGGCGCGCCGATCGATGGCGCGCATCGCTACCTGCTGCACTTTGAAAGCGGCCAGTTGCCGCCCGCCGGCGCCGCATGGTCGCTCGCGGCCTATGACGGCCAGGGCATGCCGGTGGCCAACCTGCTGAACCGCTATGCCCTGGGCGACCGCGCGCCCTTGCGCTACAACGCCGACGGCTCGCTGGACGTGCACATCAGCCATGCCCCGCCCGCGCCGGAGGGCCAGGCCAACTGGCTGCCCGTTGCGGCCGCCGGGCCGGTGACGGTGCTGCTGCGCGCCTATGAGCCGGGCCCGGCGCTGCAGGACGGCTTGTGGATGCCGCCCGCGCTGGTGCGCGACGAACCGCAAGAGGCGGCGCAGGCCGCGCCGGCGGCGGACGCTCCCGTGGGGGAACCGGCGGCCGAGGCGGCGCCCCCCGCCCCGGCCAAGGCCACGGCCACGGCAACGGCCGTTGCCCCTGTGGCGAAGAAACCCTAGCCGCCACGCGAATGACGGCGCCATGACAGGCGCCTGCCGCTACCATAGGCGTTTTATTTCTGAATGATGAGCGCCCGCCATGGACGACGCCTTTAGCCACCAATTGTCGATGACCATCCTGATGACGCCGGACATGGCGAATTTCTCGGGGAACGTGCACGGCGGAACCATCCTCAAGTACCTGGACCAGGTGGCCTACGCCTGTGCCAGCCGGTACGCCGGCCAATACGTGGTGACCCTGTCGGTCGACCAGGTCGTGTTCCGCGAACCCATCCACGTCGGCGAACTGGTGACCTTCCTGGCGGCGGTGAACTACACCGGCCGCACCTCGATGGAGATCGGCATCAAGGTCGTCACCGAAGACATCCGCAAGAAGCTGGTGCGCCACACCAACAGCTGCTATTTCACGATGGTGGCGGTAGACGACCAAGGCGCGCCGACCGCCGTGCCGCCGCTGGCGCCGCGCAACCTGGAAGAGAAGCAACGTTTCGAGGCCGCCCGCCTGCGTCGTGAATTGCGCCAGGAAATGGAACGCCGCCACGACGAGATCAAGCGCGAAACCACGCACGACGCGCCGCCCGCCGCCTGAACCGGTCCGGCGAAAAAAAAACCGAGCCATGCAGGCTCGGTTTTTTTCTTGGCACGGTCTGGTTCAGGCCGGCGCCGTCATGCGCGTTCCGCGGCGCCGGGCGGGCTGGGCGGCGCGGAGACGGGTTCGCGGTCACGGCCCACCATGCGTTTGATGCCCAGCCATTGCTGCGACCAGAAGCTGCGGCCGTAGTCGCGCCCGCCCAATTCCGCCCGTTGGTCGTGGATGCCCGTCGGGCCATAGCCCACGCCGAAGCGGGCGGTGCGGAACAGCACGTCCCAGATCGGGAACAGCGCGGCGAAGTTGTAGCCGCCCACCGGCCCCGGCGACGAGGCGTCGTAGGCGATGGAATGGTGATGGCGGTGAAAGCGCGGGCTGACCAGCAAGCGTTCGCCCAGCGCGCCGAAATGCATGCGCAGGTTGGCGTGCGAGAAGCTTTGCGCCAGCTGGGTGATGGCCACCACGATCACGAATTGCGCGGGCGGCACGCCCACCAGCTGCGAGACGAACACGACCAGCACGTCGCGCAGCATGTCGTCCAGCAGGTGATTGCGGTCGTCGCTCCAGATGGTCATCTGGCGCTGGCTGTGATGCACCGCGTGCAACGCCCAGAGCCAGCTGAAGCGGTGCTGGGCCCGGTGGTAGACGTAGTCCACCGCGTCGAACAGCAGCAGGTAGATGATCAGGCTGACCCAGGCCTTGTCCGTCACGCCGGGCCAGTACTGGTCCAGCTGGAACGGCGCAAAGCCCCAGACGTGCAGTTGCCCGAAGATGCTGTCCCAGAACGGATCGATCGTGAAGAACAGCGCCAGGCGGAACACGCCCAGGCGATGGATCAGCGTGTACAGCACGTCGATGCCGATCTGGCGGCGGTCGGTAACGGCTTCAACCGGCCGCAGGCGCTGCAAGGGGCCGAACACCAGCACCAGGACGGCGATCTGCACCAGGCCCACCAGCAGCCACATGGTGGCGTCGTAGCCGTCTTCGATGAAGTTGCTCATTCCCAGGTGAAACAGCGCAGGCTGGATCAGCGTTTCGAAGAGCCATTGCTGGCAGGCCCCGAAGAATTGACTAAGCGTGTCCATGATCAGTGATGCGTGGCGATCCAATCGCGGTAAGCGGGATGCGTATTCAAGGTAGCAAAACAATAGCCCTTCTGCTGCAAGCCCACAATCAAGGGTTCCAGCACGGCGGGCGCCCAGGGGTCCTGGCGCGACCAGATGCCCAGGTGGGCCAGCAGGATGTCGCCCGGCTTGATGGTGCGCAGCGCCTGGTCCAGCAACTTGGCATTGGGGTATTTATCGCTGGGCAGCTCGTCGCCCAGGAAGCCGGCGGGCGCCCAGCCCACGTGCTCGAATCCGCACGCCTTGGCCGCCTTCAGCAGCGCGGGCGAGGTCTTGCCGCCCGGCGCGCGGTAGATCGGCAGCATGTTCTGGCCCGTCATCTGATGAAAGCGGGTGGCCGAACGCTTGATCTCGGCGCAATACTGCTCGGCCGTCCATTCCTCGCGCTTGCCGTTTTCCGGGCCCGCGCTGGGCTTCACCCGGAACTTGCCGCCGGGCAGGTCGGCCTGCCAGTACACGTGGTCGTACGTGTGCGAACCGAAGGCATGGCCTTCGGCCGCGCGCGCCTTCCACCACGGCGCCCACACGTCGTCCAGGCTTGCGCCGTCGGTCTTGGTGCGTTCATTGGCCAGGAAGAAGGTGACTTTGACGTGATGGCGGTTGAGCACGTCCGCGATCAACGGCGCCACGCCCATGTGGCCCGTGTCGAAGGTCAGGTACACCGGCTTGTCGCACGTCGTCGGCGCCGCCGCATTCGCCATCGGAACCGCGAACGCCAGGGCCGCCGCGACGATACTGTTTCTAGCGGGTTGGCGCATGGTTCAGCGTCCAGACACCGTGGGGTGACTTGCCGACCGCCACCTGGTTCACGACCTTCTTCTGCTCAAGGTCCACCACCGTCATCTTGCGCGCCCAGCGCGAGGTGACCAGCAGCGTCTTGCCGTCGGCCAACACGTCCATGCAGTCGGGGCCACCCGGCACCGCGAAGGTGTCGGTGACGGTCAGCGTCTGCATGTCGATGCGGCTGATGGAATTGGCGGTGCGGTTGCTGACGAACAGGTGGCGCTTGTCGCCCTGCGCGCGGAAAGCGTGCGCGCCGGCGGCCGTGGGGATACGCTTGACCAGTTTGGCGGGCCCGTTGCTGACGTCGTAGGCTTCGACGAACGAGTCGCCCGTCAGCGCCACCAGCAGCGTCTTCTGGTCGGGCGTCAGGAACACGTCGGCCGGCGTCTTGCCGACGGACACCGTCCATTTGGGCGTCTGCGTGGCCAGGTCGATGGCGATCAGCTGATCGCTGTCCTGCAGCGTCACGTAGGCCGTGGTGCTCTTCTTGTCGATCATGATGTGGCTGGGCGTCTTGCCCGCCGGGACGCGCTTGACCAGCTTCAGCTCGGCGCCCTTTTCCTGCGGCTGCCAGGCATAGATATCGATATGGTCCAGGCGGTTGGCCGCCGTGACGAACCACTTCATGTCCGGCGAAAACTGCAGCTGGTAGGGATCGACGATGCCGGTCAGCGTGCGCTGCACGTCGCCCGTCTTGGGATCCATCATCGTGATGGTGTTGCCCGTGGCGTTGGCCACCATGAGCGACTTCTCATCCGGGGTCAGGTACAGGTGATGCGGCTCTTTGCCAGTGGGCACGCGCCGCAGCTCCTTGTAGGACACCGGATCGATGATGCTGACATTGGCGTCCAGGGAGTTCAGGACGAAAATCGGGGCGGATGCCGCCGCTGCGCTAAGCGCCATCCCTACGCCGGCCAGGGCGTAGCGGACAAAATGCAAGGGATTCAATTTCAAGGTCCGGCAAAAGGGGATCGGGCACCGATCCCAGTGCCCGCCATTTTAGGCACAGCCGCCTGTCAAAAGCGCAACAGCGGGGGGTTTGGCGACAAACGTACACGCCTGTTGCGACCCCGCAACAACCCCCGCCTGAAAACCCTCTGAAAACATCGAAAAATCATTTGGCGCCAACGGGTTGCGCGTCAGCGTCGACCCACGCGCCGGAGGCGATATCGCGTTCTCGCAAGGCGGCCGCGCGGGATGCGGACGACGGTCCCAGGTCCGCTTCCAGCACACCGCCCTGAGGACCGATGACAAACGTGCCGATGCCAGTCTGCCCGTAGCGCGCCGGCCACGCCACGATGCGGTAGGCGGTGTCCTGCCCGCCCGGCAGCACCTTGTAGCGGTAGCCGGCATAGGCCTCCGCCACGGGCACTTCCGGCCCCATCGCCAACGCGTCCGGCCCGAAGGCCTGCGGCGGGGAACCTGGCACTTCCGGCCAGTACAGGCCGTCCATCATGCCGGGCCGGCTGACCAGGCGGCTCGCATAGCGGCCTTGCCCCACGCCTTGTTGATAGCGGGTCTGCGCCGCCTGCAGCTGCCGCAGGGTTTCGATCGCGGTCAGTTCGTTGCGGCCGATCGCGCGGCGCTGGATTTCGGCCTTGCCCGCGACCGGATCGAACCGCCAGCCCTTGCCCGATTGCACGATGGGCACGGGCATGGTCCATCCGGAATCGCCGACCGCCAGCCAGGAACGGCCGCCATCCGCGACGACCTCGTGCTTGTTGGCCCACGCCGCCAGGAAACGGTAGATGTCGTCCTGCGCCACGCCGCCCGGCACGATCTGCTTGTGATCGGGCCCCAGCACGCGGGCGATGGCGGCCGGATCGCTGGTGGCCAGCGCATCGGCAAAGGCGTCCGCCGCGGCCTGCGCCGTCGGATACACGCTTTGCGCCGCCGCCGGGGCCGCCAACCCCAGCGCCAGCAGTGTCGCGGCGCCCAGCACGCGGGCACGAACCCAGGCATTCGTCATGAAAGCTCCTTTGTCCATGGTGCTTACCTCCGGCCACCGAAATGGCCGCCGCCACCGCCGCCCGCACGTCCGCCGCCGCCGCCAGCCCGATGTCCGCCACCGCCGCCGCCCCGATTCATCTCGCTGCGTTGGCTCTGCTGGCGCATCCGGTCGCCGTTGCCGGCGTCGTGCAGCGCGCTGCTGCTGTTGGAGGCGCGGGCACGATCGCGGGCGGCGGATTCGTCCGCGCGCTGGCGTTGGGCCGCTGCCTGGTGGTCCTGCGTGGAAACGCTTGAAGAGCGCGGCGTTTGCGCGGCGCCGCCTTGCGCCCGGTCGCGGGAGCCCTGCCCGGCGCCTGCATGGGTGCCTTGTCCGCGGTTCGCCGCAGCGTCGCCGCCCCGGCCTGCCGCAGCCTGGCCGCCTCGACCTGCGGCACCCTCGCCGCCCCGGCCCGCTGCGCCCTGGCCGCGTCCGGCGCCCCGTTCTTCATGACCGGCAATCGACTGCCCCGTGCGCCCCTCGAAAGATTGCGCGGCGCGGTCACGTGCGGCTTCCCGGGAATTCGCAGCGGGCGCGGCGCCGGCAGCGCGGCCGCCCTGGCTCTGCCCAAGCCCCTGCCCTTGCCTCTGACCCTGCCCAGCCTGGCGGTTCTGCAAACCCGCCTGGCGTTGGCTGTCGAAACGCTGGCGGTTGCCCGCATCCGCGTAGGGCGTGTTGCCGCGGTTGGCCGGGTTGTGCTGCCACGACACGTTGTTGTTCCTGGCGTTGTCGATCCGGTTATTGACGTTGATGTTGTTGTACCGGTTCACGTCGATATCAACGTCGTTGTGCCCCCAATTGAAGCCGCCCCACATCGAATTCACGGCGGCCACCCCCAGGCCAAAACCGATGCCGGATACAAGCGCGGTCGCAAATACCGAGCCCGGAGGCGGGGGATAGTAATAAGGCGGATACGACGGATAGGACCAAGCCCCATACACCACCGTCGGGTTGTAGCTGGGCACATAGACCACTTGCGGGTCGGTCGGCTCAATCACCACCACCGTCTTGTTGGTGTCGGTGGTCGTGGACTTCACCGTCTGCTGCGGCGTGCTCTTCAGGTTGCCGGCCTTTTGCGCTTGCGTGCGCAGCCGCTGAACCGAATCCATCACCCCGTCCGGCTGCGCCAGGAAGGCGTCGCCCACGGATTTCACCCAGTCGGGCTGACGCCCCATCATGTCCATGACAGACGGAAACGCCACCAGGGATTTGACGCTGGGATCCCAGCTTTCGCCTTCAACCGCCTTGACCGCCGCATCGCCCGACTCGGACGTATGCGCCGCCGACCATTTGGCCGCAGCGGCAATGTCTTCGGGGTACGTGGCCCCCATTAGGATTTGTGACAGCAGCGAATCCGGGTACAGCGCCACGGGCGCCATCAGCTGATCCAACTGCCCATTGTCCAGCTTGGTCTGCGCCACGGCGGGCAGGCAGACTGCCAGCCCCAGGCACAACCAGCCGATGAACCACCTTTGCAGTCGACGCATGAACCGTTCTCCGTGTAGCAACGCATGAAGCTGAACGCCAGGAAGAAACCGCCGGATAACGCGCTGACAATATATGCCTAACGCCGGCGCAGGGGAAGCGCCGGCGCCAATCTCGCTTTCTTACAGTTTGGCGACGGATACCTCGGTCGCCTTGACGAAGGCCAGGACTTCAGTGCCCACCTGCAGGTCCAGTTCCTTGACCGAACGCGTGGTGATCACCGACGTCACGATGCCCGCGGGCGTATCGACGTCCACCTCGGACACCACCGGGCCCAGGATGATTTCCTTGATCTTGCCGCGGAACTGGTTGCGGGCGTTGATGGATTGAATGCTCATGTCTTGCTCCTGAAAGGGAAAGGACGGCGCTGTCATGGCGCCATTGCGTGAATGCCAGGCTGCGCGGCGCTATACCGCCAGCCGCAAGTGCCGGATCTGGATCACCGGCGCCAAGGGCCGGTCCGCGTCCGGCGGTTCGGGTTCTTTCAACACGGCGCGCAACACGCGCGCCGCCAAGGCGGCGAACGCCGGCGATCCCCGGGCGCGCGGGCGCGGCAGTTCCACCCGTTCGTCAAACACCACCGCGCCCTCGTCGATGACGAGGATGCGGTCGGCCAGCGCCACGGCCTCGTAGACGTCCCGGGTGGCCAGCACGGCCGTGAAGCCGTCGCGCCGCCAGGCCTGTTCGATGGCCGCCTGGGCCTCGATGCGCGTCAGCGCATCCAGGCCGCCCAACGGTTCATCCAGCAGCAGCAAGCCCGGCCGTCGCGCCAGCGCGCGCGCCAGGGCCACGCGCTGACGTTCGCCTTCGGTCAATTGCGCCGGCCAGTCGCCACCGCGACCGGCCAGGCCCGTTTGCCGCAGCGCCTCGCCGGCCCGGCCCCGCGCGTCGCCCGGCAGGCCCAGCGCCACGTTCTGCCAAACGCGCTTCCACGGCAGCAGCCTGGCGTCGGCGAACAGCAGCCGCACGCGGTCGTCGGAGGCCCATTGCGGAAAGTTGTCGAACAGCACCGGCGAACGCGCAGGCGGCCCGCCTTGTTCGCCGGTGGGCCGCTCCAGGCCGGCCAGGATGCGCAGCAAGGTGCTCTTGCCCGTACCGCCGCGCCCCGTGACCGCCACGAATTCGCCCGCGGCGATATCGAGGTCCAGTCCATTGAGCACACTACGCGCGCCATGGCGCTTGGCCAGCTTGCGCACGGTGACGCGCAACGCCCGCCAGCCGTCCTGCTCCGGATCCGGCGCCTCGTCATGCCGGGTGTGCCCCGGCACTTCCAGGTGCTGCAGCAGCTCGAACTCGTTCGGATGGACAAACATGGCCGCGCGCTCCCGCCGGGCAACCCTAGCGGGCCGCTTCCAGCTTCTGCTGGTAATCGGTCTTCACGAAGCCGGCGAACGAGTTCTCGGTGACCGCCAGGAACTCCCGCGACGCATAGGCCGCCGCAATATCCTTGACATAAGGCTTGTCCAGGTCGGCCGTGCGCACCGCCACCAGGTTCTGGTAGGTAGGCGTGGTCTTCTCAAGCGCCAGCGCCGAAGTCAGCTTGAGCCCGGACGCCAACGCGAAGTTGCCGTTCACGAACGAGTAGTCGGTGTCGTCCAGCGAGCGCGGCAGTTGCGCCGCTTCAAGCGGGATCAGCTTGATCTTCTTCACATTGACGGCCACGTCCTTCTCGGACACCTGCAACGGGTCATAGCCGTCGCGCAGCTTCACCCAGCCCAGGTCCTGCAGCACCACCAGCGCGCGCGCCTGGTTGGTGGGGTCGTTGGGCACGGCCACGCTGACGCCGTCGGGCGCGGCGTCCACGCTCTTGTACTTCTTGCTGTAGATGGCGATCGGCGCAGTGGGCACCTTCACCAGTTCGGACAATTCCAGCTTGTTCTTGGCCGCGAAGTTCTTCAGGTAGACCACGTGCTGGAAGGCGTTGGCGTCCAGCGCGCCTTGCGCCAGCGCGAAGTTCGGCTGAATGTAGTCGTTGAATTCCACGATCTTGACCGTGTAGCCCTGCTTTTCCAGGATGGGCTTGATGCCCAGCTTGATCTGGTCGCTATAGGGGCCTGCGGTCGCGCCGAACACGATTTCCTTCTTGGCCGGGTCTGCCGCCTGCGCGGCGGCGGCGACGGTCAGCGCGGCCAGTGCCGCGATCAGGGTAGAGCGGGGAAATGCCATGGGAGTCCTCACTGGATTCAACGCTTGTCGATGCGGCGCGCGACGGTATTGCCGGCCACCTGGATGATCTGCACCAGCACGACGAGCAGCGCCACGGTCAGCACCATCACGTCGGTCTGGAAGCGGTAGTAGCCATAACGGATGGCCAGGTCGCCGATGCCGCCGCCTCCCACCACGCCGGCTACCGCCGAATACGATAGAAAGCTCACCGCCAGCACCGTCAGGGCCAGCACCAGTCCGGAACGCGCCTCCACCAGCAGCACGCGGCGCACGATCTGCAGCTCGGACGCGCCGGCGGCATGCGCTGCTTCGATCACGCCGCGAGGCACGTCGCGCAGGCACTGTTCCACCAGCCGCGCAAAGTACGGGATCGCCGCGAAAGACAGCGGCACCGCCGCCGCCACGGGCCCGATGGAGGTGCCCGCGATCACCCGCGTGAACGGCACCAGCGCCACCAGCAGGATGATGAACGGGAACGAACGCACGGTATTCACCGTCCAGCTCAGCAGCCGATGCACCACGGGACGGTCCAGCGACTGGCCTGGTCCGGTCAGGAAGACCAGCACCCCCAAGGGCCCGCCCAGCAGGATCGAGGCCGCCAGTGCGATCGCCAGCATCAGGAAGGTCTGGCCGACGGCCACGCCCAGCTCGGGCAGCAACTGCACAAAGGTATCCAGCATCATGCGACCTCTTCGTAGGGGTGGGTGGCTTCGCGGATGAGTTCCCGGCCCAGTGCGGAAGACAGGTGCACGTTGGCGCCCGAGATCTCGGCCTGCTCCAGCACCTGCCCGTTCTCCATTACCGCCACATGGCGGCACAGGGCGCGCACCACGGCCAGTTCGTGCGTGACGATCACGATGGTCACGCCCAAGCGCTTGTTGATGTCGCGCAGCACGGCCAGCACCGACCGCGTGGTCTCCGGGTCGAGCGCCGACGTGGGTTCGTCGCACAGCAGCACGGCAGGCTCGCTGGCCAAGGCGCGCGCGATCGCCACGCGCTGCTTCTGCCCGCCCGACAATTGGGCCGGATGGCTGGCGGTCTTGTCGGTCAGGCCAACGATCTCGAGGCACTCCCGCACGCGCGCGGCGATCTGCTCGCGGGTGCGCCCGCCATGCACCCGCAACGGGAACGCGACGTTTTCGAACACGGTCTCGTTCTGCAGCAGGTTGAACTGCTGGAAGATCATGCCGATGTGCTGGCGCGCGCCCCGCAGTTCGCGCTTAGACAGCGCGGTCAGTTCGGTGCCTGCCACGTGCACCGCGCCCGCATCCGGGCGTTCCAGCAGGTTGATCAGGCGCAGCAGCGTGGACTTGCCCGCGCCGCTCTTGCCGATGATGCCGAAGGTGTCGCCGGCGCGGATCGACAGCGACACGTCGCGCACGGCATCGAACCGGCCCGCACGCGTCGCGAACGCCTTGCTGACGGCGTCCAGGCGGATCACCGGCTGCGGCACGGCGGGAAGGGAGGAAATCTGGCTCATCGCGGAGTTCCGGTCAGGGTCGGGCGCATCAGGAATACGCGGTGGGTTCGGGAATCTGGTCCAGCAGCGCAAAGCGCCCCAGGTCGCGGACCTTGTAGGCCACGGGGTCGTGCAGCGTGTGCACGCGGGCATTGCGCCAGAAACGGTCATAGCCGTAGCGCGCCGCGGTGGAACTGGCGCCAGTCACGTCGAAGAGATCGGACCCCACCTCCAGCGCGGCCCGGTGGGCCAGCACTTTGGCCTGGGCGCCGGCTACGGCCACCTGCCCGCGTTCGTCTGCCGTCACGGAAGGGCCGCGCGCCAGCGCCGCATCCAGCGCCAGGCCCGCCTGATCCGTCAATGCCTGCGCCGCCTGCACCCGCAACCAGAATTCGCCGAAGCGCTCCTGCACATAGGGATCGTCGGCATGGCGCTGCACGCTCGACGAAAACCACGGCCGCGCATCGTCGCGCACATAGCGGCGGGCTTCCTGATAGGCGCCCTGCGCGATGCCCAGATACAGGTTCGTCATGATCAACTGCGCGATCTGCGAGCGCAGCGTGGCGCGCGGGGTCGGCGTCGTGCCGGGCGCCTGCAGCACCTGGATCGATTCCAGCCTGACGTGGTCGAACCGCACGGTGCCGCTGTCGGTCTGGCGCTGGCCGAACGCGTCCCAGTCCGGATTGACGGTGATGCCGTCGGCTTGCGTCGGCAACGCCGCGATCAACGCGGTATCCGACGCCTTGTGCCAGGCCGAGATCGTCAGCACGTCCGAGCCGACCGAACCCGAACTGAAGCCCTTCACGCCGTCGATGCGATAGCCGTCGAGTTCGGCGCGCGCGACCACGCGACGGTCCAGCGGGTTCAGCGCGTTGCCCCAGAACAGGTTGCGCTCGACGGTTGGCCGCAGGAAGTACGCATGCTGTTCGGGCGTGCCGTAGAGCAGCACGCCTGCGACCTGCAGATGATGGAAGCCGAAGACGTGCGCCAGGGCGCTATCGGCTTGCGCCAAGCGCCGCACGGCATGCAGCACGGTCGACCAACTGGCCCCCGCGCCGCCGTAGGCGGTCGGCACCGACAGGCGCAACAGGCCGCTTGCGCGGATCCGTTCGCGCTCGGCGGCTGCATGCCCGCCCTGGCGATCGCGTTCGACCGCGGTGGCCGCCAGTTGCGTCGCCAAGGCGTCCACCGCGCTGGCAGCGTCCGCCGCCCGCGATGGCGCGCCACCGACGGGTTCCGGATGCCTGGCGTCTCGCGCATCTTGAAGGGATTGGATCTTGGCCATGATTGAATTCCTAGTAAGCCCCGGCATGGTCCGGGACGAGGGCGGCATCCCAGCGCAATGCGCGGCGCGCCAACAGGCGGACGAGCGCATCCGTGGCCAGGGCCAGCAGCGCGTAGAGCAGGATGGAAACGAACGCCGCGTGGCCGCTGCCGGATGCGGTGGTGGCGATATCGACCGTCACCCGCAACAGCCAGAACAGCCCCAGCGCCAGGCGCACGCCGGACAGCACCGTGGGCAAGGCGCCGGGCAGGATCACGTCGCGCCACAGCGGCCAGCCGGCCAGGCCGACCGAACGGCCCATTTCGGTGAGTTTCGGATCCACGGTGCGCACGCCCTGCCAGACGCCCAGCACGGCCCCCAACACCGTCGCCGCGGCCGCGCCTGACAGGCCGATCCGCAGCGGCGACCACAGTTCGCCCGAGCCCGCGGCCGATACCGCGGCGGACAGCGCCGCGGACGGCGCAGGAAAATCTCGCGCAAACGGCCATCCAGCCAGCCACGCCAGTTGCCAGAGCGCCAGCAGCACCGCAGCCGCCACCCAGGGCGCAAGCGCCTTGCGCACCGAGTGGTGGCGATGGGAGGGGCTGGCGGCGGCCATCAGCTTGCCGATTCCTTCGGCACCAGTTCGGTCGCCATGACTTCACCGAACGGCCCCGTCAGCACCGTGTTGCCGACCTGGCGCTGGCCCTTGCCGGGCAGGAGCGGAAACACCAGTTCGGCGAACCGGTAAGACTCTTCCAGATGCGGGTAGCCCGAGAAGATGAACGTGTCGATGCCCAGGTCCGCGTATTCCTGGATGCGCGCGGCGACCGTCTGCGGATCGCCCACGAGCGCCGTGCCCGCCCCGCCCCGCACCAACCCGACGCCGGCCCACAAATTGGGCGAAATCTCCAGATGCGATCGGCCACCCTGGTCGTCGCTGAGCTTTCCGCCATGCAAAGCGGCCATGCGGCGCTGGCCTTCGGAGTCCATCTTCGAGAAAGCCGCTTGCGCCGCGCGCACCGAGTCTTCGCTCAGGTGGCTGATCAGTTCGTCCGCGGCGGCCCAGGCGGCCTCATCCGTTTCGCGCACGATGACGTGCAGGCGGATGCCGAAGCGAACCGTCCTGCCATGCCTGGCGGCGCGCTCGCGCACGTCCGCGATTTTCCTGGCTACCGCGTCGGGCGGCTCGCCCCACGTCAGGTACACGTCCAGCTGTTCGGCGGCCAGCTCGTGCGCCGCTTCCGACGAACCGCCGAAGTACAGCGGCGGATACGGCTTCTGCACCGGCGGGTAGATGACCTTGCCGCCTTTGGACACCAGCTGCTCGCCCTGGAAACTGTAGCCCTCGGCGTCGTGGCTGTTTTCCAGGATGCCGCGCCAGATCTTCAAGTAGTCGGCGGTGATCGCGTAGCGTTCGTCGTGGCTGACAAAGACGCCGTCGCCTTCCAGCTCGCCGGGGTCGCCACCCGTCACGACGTTGACCAGCAAGCGGCCTTCGGACAAGCGGTCGAACGTGGCGGCCATGCGCGCCGAGAACTGCGGCGAACTGACGCCCGGCCGGATCGCCACCAGGAACTTCAGCTTGCGGGTGGCGCCGATCAGGCTGGAGGCCACGACCCAGGCGTCTTCGCAAGACCGGCCGGTCGGCAGCAGCACGCCGTCATAGCCCAGCGTGTCGGCGGCCACGGCCACCTGGCGGAAGTAGTCATAGCTTGCCGCGCGCGCGCCTTGGCTGGTGCCCAGGTAGCGCGAATCGCCGTGCGTGGGAATGAACCAGAAGACATCCATTGCAACTCTCCGGTCAGACGCTGAAGCCGCCCGCAAGCGCGAGCCGGCCCAGGTCATAGGCTTCATGAGCAACGACACCGCGCGGCGACACCTGCTCGGCCAGCCGGTCGACCGAGTCCTCCAACCGCTCTCGGACGTCGTCGTCGATATGGATACTGCCGTCGTCTGCCACCCGCACCTGCTTGTCGGTGGCGTAGACGCCAGCCAGGATGTGCCGCGCGCCCAAGGCGGACAGCACCGGCTTCAAGCCATATTCCAAGGCCAGCAGATGCGCAGGACTGCCGCCCGTGGCGATCGGCAGCACGACCTTGCCCGCCAACGCCTTCTCATCCAGAAGGTCCAGCACGGCCTTCAGGCCGCCGGAGAACGACGCCTTGTACACCGGCGTGGAAATCAGCACCGCGTCGGCGGTTCCCACGCGGGCCCGCAACGCGCCGGCCGCGGCGCCCGAATAGTGCCCTTCGATCAGCTCTTCGGCCGGGATGTCGCGCAAGCCCAATTCGACGACACCCAATCCGCGCGAACGCAGCAAGTGGGCGGCGTGGCGCAGCAGCGCGGATGAACGGGAACGCTGTGACGGACTGCCCGCCAACGTGATGATGCTCATGATGATTCGCCGGAGATCGCGCGTTAGAAAGCGGGGATGAGGGAACCCTTGAATTCCTTCTCGATGTAGGCGCGCACTTCTGGCGACTGGTAGGCCGCCACCAGCTTCTTCACCCAGGGCTGGTCGCGGTCTTTGGTGCGCACGGCGATGAGGTTGGCGTAAGGCCCGTCAGCGGCCTCGCGCCCGATCGCATCACGCGCCGGCACCAGGCCGGCCTGCTCGGCGTAATCGTTATTGATGGACGCCGCCGTCAAGTCATCCAGCGAACGCGGCAACTGCGCGGCATCCAGCGCCACCAGCTTGATCTTGCGCGGATTCGACACCACATCCAGCGGCGTCGCGGTGTTCTTCTGTTCAGCCTCGGGCTTCAAGGTGATGATCTTGTAGGCCGCCAGCAGGCGCAGGGCGCGGTTGCCGTTAGAAGGATCATTCTGAATGCCGACCGATGCGCCCTCAGGCAAGTCGTTCAACGATTTGATCTTGTGCGAATAAAAACCCAACGGCGCCGTGACGGTCAGCCCGACAGGAACGATATCGAAGCCGCGCGCCTTGATCTGGTTATCCAGGAACGGCTTGTGCTGAAACGCGTTGGCGTCGAGGTCACCGGCATTGAGGGCGGCGTTGGGGAGCTGGTAGTCGTTGAATTTGACGAGTTTGATGGTCAAGCCATCGCGGGCGGCGACCTTCTGGACGACGTCAAAGATCTTTTCCGCCGTACCCACGGAGATGCCGACGGTGACGGTGTTCTTGTCTTCAGCGTGCGCAGGCGCGGCGAAGGCGACGGCAAGGGTTGAAGCGGCTAACAGGCGAAGCAGCGATGACATGAGTAAGCGTCCAGGATGCGGAGTGATGGAGGGATTCTGTCATCGCGGATGGACGGGGAAAAATACTTAGTCGGTATGAAGTTATGTCTTGGGGGGGTGGTGGAGGCGGGGGTT
>CAUSDE010000023.1:0-84649 GCA_963530045.1 uncultured Achromobacter sp. | reverse complement strand
GTTCGTCGTCGTGGCCGTAGGATTGGGCGCGGTGCTGGCCTTGAGCCGGACGCGAACGGCCGGCGCCGGCATTGCCGCCACCGTTGCCGCGACCGGCGTTGCCGCCACGGCCGCCGCCGCCGTTGCGGTTGCCACCGCGCGGGCTACGGGCGTCTTCGTCGCGTTCCTGGCGCTCGAAAGCGGCAGCGCTGGTCGGGGACGGGGTCCAGCCTTCGACCGGCTTGCGCTCGATCGTCTTCTTGATCAGGCGCTCGATGTCCTTCAACAGCTTGATTTCGCTGTTGTCGACCAGCGAGACCGCGGCGCCGGTGGCGCCGGCGCGGCCCGTACGGCCGATGCGGTGCACGTAGTCTTCCGGCACGTTGGGCAGTTCGAAGTTCACGACCTGGGGCAGCTGGTCGATGTCCAGGCCGCGGGCGGCGATGTCGGTCGCGACCAGCACCGTCACGGTGCTGTCCTTGAAGCCGGCCAGCGCGCGGGTGCGGGCCGATTGGCTCTTGTTGCCGTGGATCGCGGCGGCGGTCAGGCCGTCCTTGACCAGCTTTTCAGCCAGGCGGTTGGCGCCGTGCTTGGTGCGCGTGAACACCAGCACCTGGTGCCAGCCGCTTTCGCGGATGATGTGGCTGATCAGGTCGCGCTTGTGGTGCTGTTCCACCATGTGCACCGTCTGGGTGACCAGTTCGGTGGCGGTGTTGCGCGGCGTGACCGAGACTTCGCCCGGGTTGTTCAGGACGCCGCGCGCCAGCGTGCGGATCTCGTCGGAGAACGTGGCCGAGAACAGCAGGTTCTGGCGTTGCTTGGGCAACAGCGCGAGGATTTTGCGGATGTCGCGGATGAAGCCCATGTCCAGCATGCGGTCGGCTTCGTCCAACACCAGGATTTCCACGCCGGACAGGTCGACCGTCTTTTGGCCGCAGTGGTCCAGCAGGCGGCCCGGGGTGGCCACCAGGATGTCCAGCGGCTTTCTCAGCGCGGAGATCTGGGGGTTGATGTTGACGCCGCCGAACATCACCATGGACGTCAGCGAGGTGTACTTGCCGTAGGTCTGCACCGATTCCGCGACCTGCGCGGTCAACTCACGCGTCGGGGTCAGGATCAGGCAGCGGGGGCGGCCGGGTTTGCGCAGTTCCGGCTTCTGCTGCATCAGCAGGTGCAGGATCGGCAGCGTGAAGCCGGCGGTCTTGCCGGTGCCCGTCTGTGCGGCAGCCAGCAGGTCGCCGCCTTTGAGCACTTGCGGAATGGCTTGGGCTTGAATGGGAGTGGGCGCGGTGTAGCCGGTATCGGCAATGGCGCGCAACAGGGAATCAGCCAGCCCGAGGTCGGCAAAAGGGGAAGAGGTAGTCAAAACAACTCCAGCGGCAGCCCGTCGCTCAAGTTGAGAGACTCCAATCCAGGCGGACGAATAAGGAGAAAAGGGAAGCGCCCTGATGGGCGAAGCTTGGCAGCGAAGGGCCTAGCGGACGTGTGCAGATTGGCAAAGCACACGGGGCGATTGTAGCCGATGTGGCATTGCAGCACCGGTGGTATTTTCGGGAAGACGGTATCACCAAGTAACATATTGCATCGCCTATGCACGAAATAAGTGTTTTCCCTAGGCGGCACTCCCTATAATCCGTGCGCTTATATCCATTTGAAGAATAAAGGATCGCTATGAAGAAGTCGGCATTAGTGGGTGTCGTTGTTGTCCTGGGCGCGGTGTGGACCGGCACGGCCTGGTTCACGGGCCAGAAGGCCGAGGACTTCGTCAATCAGTCGATCGCAACCGCCAACGACAGCTTGAAGACGTTCAGCGACAAGTGGGGCATCGCCTCCAAGGTCGAACTGGTGTCGTTCGAGCGCGGCGTGTTCTCGTCCACCGCGCGCTACCGCGTGAAGTTCACTGCGCCCGCCACTGAAGGCAAGCCGGCCGAAGAGCGTGACGTGCTGTTCGTCGAGCAATTGAGCCACGGCCCCCTGCCCCTGTCCAACCTGAAGACCGGCGCGTTCATGCCGGCCATGGTGGCCAGCGACTTCGCATTGGAAGAGACCCCGGCCGTCAAGGAATGGTTCGCCGCCGCCAAGGGCGTCACGCCGCTGACCGGCCACTACAGCGTCAGCTACGCCAAGAACATCACGGGCAAGTTCAACCTGGCCCCGGTGGAAGTGGCCAAGGGCGACACGAACCTGAGCTTTTCGGGCATGACCGGCAACGTCGAATACGCCACGGGCACGAAGCACGGCGTCGTCGATCTGAAGACGGACAAGCTGGTGATGTCCGGCCAGTCGGAAAACAGCGACATCGTCAGCATGGCCCTGCAAGGCATCACGCTGGAGAGCGATATGACGCCGGCCTCGAACGACATGTACGTGGGCACCCAGAAGCTGACGTTCAAGGATTGGACGATCACTTCCAAGGAAAAGCCGCCCGTCCAGTTCAAGGACACCACGATCGCCGCCGACGTGAAGGAAGCCAATTCGCTCCTGGGCGCCAAAATGGCCCTGGACTTCGGCATGATCAACGTGCAGGGCAAGGACATGGCCGGCATGAAGCTGGCCATCGACGTGCAGAAGCTGGATTCCAAGGCGTTCAAGGCGCTTAACGACGTCTACGAAGCCGCTTCGCGCCGCATGATGCAAAGCAAGGGCGAAGAGCAGACGCCGCAGTTCACGCCCGAAGAGCAGCAGATCCTGAAGACCAACGTCGAACTGTTGCTGGCCGGTAATCCGACGCTCGCCGTGTCGCCGCTGGAAGTGCGTACGGCCAATGGCACGTCCACGTTCAACCTGAACCTGGACCTGGCCAAGCCGGCCTCCATGGACGGCGAGTTCGCGGACACGCTGACGCAGGCGGTGCGCAAGCTGGACGCCAAAGTGGTGCTGTCCAAGGGCAACCTGACCGACCTGATGGCGATCGAACCGCAGATGCGCGGCGTGCCGGCCGAGCAGGCCGCCCAGACCGCCAAGGGCCAGGCTGAAATGGTCGGCACGATGGCTGCCGCGATGGGCATGGCCAAGGTCGAGAACAACAACATCGTCTCGTACCTGAACTACGCCGACGGTCAGGTCGACTTCAACGGCAAGAAGATGCCGGTCGAGCAGTTCCTGATGATGGTCATGAGCGGCGCAATGGGTGGCGCGCGCTAAGGCGCACTCCCCGCACGCAGCATCAAGGAAAAAGCCGCCGCGCTTCACGGCGCGGCGGCTTTTTCTTTTCATCGCCGGGCAGTCAGAACGGCAAAGCGCCCGCGGCCACTTCACCGTTGCGCAGCACCGCCACATGGAAGCGCTTGTCGGCCGCTTTCAGGATGTCTTGTGCGGGATCGCCCTGCACCAGCAGCAGGTCGGCCACTTTGCCGTCGGCCAGGACGCCATGCTGGTCCAGGCCCATGAGGTCGTGACCGCGCGAGGTGCCGGCGATCAGCGCGTCCACCGGCGTCATGCCGAATTCCACCATGTAGGCCAGCTCCATCGCGTTTTCGCCATGCAGGTTGAACGGCGTGCCGGCGTCCGTGCCCATCGCGATCCGCCCGCCCGCTTTGTAATACATCTGGAACGATTCGCGGTGGCGTTGTTCCACCGCCCGCGCCTTCTCTACGGCATAGGCCGGGATGCCGTTGTCGGCGTTGGCGATGATGTTGCGCACGGCGGCGATGGTGGGCACCAGATAGGTCTGGGCTTCCAGCATTTCGCGCAGGCAGTCGTCGTCCATGAAGATGCCGTGCTCGATGGAGTCGATGCCGGCGCGCACCGCATTCAGGATGCCCTGGGTGCCTTGCGCGTGGCTGGCGGTGCTTTTGCGAAAGCGCTTGGCCTCGTGCACGCCCGCCTTCATTTCGTCGAAGCTATAGTGCGCGTCCATCGGGCTGACCCCGGGCGTCATCACGCCGCCGGTCGCCATGATCTTCACGAGGTCGCAGCCGGCGTGCACCTGTTCGCGCACGGCCTTGACCACGTCTTCACAGCCGTCGGCGATGCGGCCGATGCGGTTGCCGTGGCCGCCCGTCATGCAGATGATGCGCCCCGACGCCTTGATGGTGGGGCCGGGGAAGACGCCGCGCGCGATGGCGTCGCGCACGCCGAATTCCAGATAGTCCTTGCCGCCGCAGTCGCGCAGCGCCGTGACACCGCCGCGCAGGCTGGCCTGCGCGTTCTCCAGCGCGGTCAGCGTGATCTGGGCCGGGCCTTGCTTGCTGAGCTGCGCATTGGGATCGGCGCCGCCGGTATAGACCAGGTGGACGTGGCAGTCCGCCAGGCTGGGCATTAGCGTCATGCCGGTGGTGTTGACCTGCATGCCGGCGTAGCCTTCGAATTCGGCCGCCGGCGCCACGCGCGCCACCCGCTGGCCGTCGACCAGCACGCCGTGGCCTTGCAGCATCTTGCCCTCGCCATCGAATACCTGTCCGCCGATGAAGAGGGTCTGTCGTGTCGCCGTCATGTCTCGCTCCGCTTGCGCTCAGGCATCAGCCTTCCACCACGTCCAGCCCCTCGCGGGACATGGATTGCAGGCGGGGCATCAATCCAAGCAGGTGTTGGCTATAGGGGTGTTGCGGGTGGTCGAACAGGCTTTCCGTTTCGGCCACTTCCAGCAGTTCGCCGTAACGCATCACGCCGACGCGGTCGCACATCTGGCGGATCACAGGCAGGTCGTGGCTGATGAACAGCATGGTCAGGCCCAGCTCTTCCTGCAGGTCTTTCAGCAGGTTCAGGATCTGCGCCTGGATGGACACGTCCAGCGCGGAGGTGGGCTCGTCGCAGATCAGAAAGCGCGGGCGCGTGGCCAGCGCGCGGGCAATACAGATGCGCTGGCGCTGGCCGCCCGAGAATTCGTGCGGGAAACGCTCGGCCGCGCGGTCGCCCAGGCCCACCACGTCCAGCAGGTCGGCCACGATGCGGCGGGCCTCGGCCTCGCTTGCCGCCAGTTTGTGAAAGCGGATGGGCTCGGCCACGATGTCCAGCACGCGCATGCGCGGGTTCAACGACGAGAACGGATCCTGGAAGATCATCTGGATCTGGCGCCGGAACGGGTTGAGCTGCTTTTCGCCCTTGAGCGCGGTCAGGTCGGTGCCGCCGAACGTGACCGCGCCTTCCGAGGGCGTGTACAGCCCTGAGATCAGCCGCGCCACGGTGGATTTTCCGGAGCCGGATTCGCCTACCAGCCCAAAGACCTCGCCTTCGCCGATCGAGAAGTTCACGCGCTTGACCGCGTCCAGCGTGCGCTGGTTGCGCTTGAACAGCGCACTCTTGAGCACGAAGCGCATGGAAAGGTCGCGCACCTGAACCAGCGGACCGTCGGTATGCACGCCGAAGTCGCGCCGTTGGCCCAGCCAGTGCGTAGCCAGGTCCAGGGGCTGTGACGGCGTCTTCACGTCTTCGATGTACGTGACCAGCGGAAAGCGCTTGAGCTTGATGTCCGGGCGTGGCACGGCTGAGATCAGGCTGCGGGTGTAGGGATGGTCGGGGTCGCCCAGGATCTTGGCGGTGGGGCCTTGCTCCACCAGCTTGCCGTGGTACAGCACCGCCACACGGTCGGTCACGTCCGCGATCACGCCCATGTCGTGCGTGATGATGATCATGCCGACCTGCTCCTCGCGGCACAACTTTTTCAAGAGCTCCAGGATTTGCGCCTGGATGGAGACGTCCAGCGCGGTGGTGGGTTCATCGGCGATGATCACCTCGGGTTCGCAGCACAGCGCCAGCGCGATCACCACGCGTTGCCGCATGCCGCCTGAGAACTGGTGCGGGTACTGCTGCACGCGCAGCTCGGGCTGGTCGATGCCGACCTGCACCAGCAACTGCACCGCGCGCTTCTTGGCTTCGGCGTGCGACAGGTTCAGGTGCACCTGCATGGTTTCGACCAGCTGGCTTTCCACTGTCTGCAAGGGGTCCAGTGAGGTCAGCGGATCCTGGAAGATCATGCCGATGCGGCGTCCACGCACTTTGCGTTTTTGCGCCGGCGTCAGCGTGTCGATGCGTTCGCCGTTCAGCAGCACCGAGCCGCCGGCCAGCCGCCCGGGCGCTTCCAGCAAGCCGATCACCGCGTTGCCGATGGTGGACTTGCCTGCGCCGGATTCGCCGACCACGCCCAGGATCTCGCCCTTTTCCAGGGACAGCGATACGCCGTCCACCGCCACCAGCGTGCCGCGTCGGCTGGGGAATTCAATGCGGATGTCTTCAATGTTCAACAGGGCCATGACGTCCTCAGCGCAGCTTGGGGTTGAGCGCGTCGCGCAGCCAGTCGCCCAGCAGGTTGACCGATAGCACCAGCGCCACCAGCGCGATGCCGGGGAAGATCGAAATCCACCACATGCCCGAGAACAGGTAGCTGTTGCCGATGCGGATCAGCGTGCCGAGCGACGGCGACGTGACTGGCACGCCCACGCCCAGGAACGACAGCGTGGCCTCGGTGATGATGGCGATGGCCAGGTGGATGGTGGCGATGACCAGCACCGGCCCCATGACGTTGGGCAGGATGTGACGGCGCAGGATGGTGACGGGGCCGATGCCGATGAGGCGCGCGGCCTGCACGTATTCCTTGTTGCGTTCGACCAGCGTGGAGCCGCGCACGGTGCGCGCGTACTGCACCCAGCCCGAAATGCCGATGGCGAAGATCAACACATACAGCGCCAGTTGGTCGTGCATGTCGCGGGGCAATAGGCCGCGCGCCACGCCGTCGATCAGTAGCGCCACGAGGATGGCGGGAAACGACAGCTGCACGTCCGCGATGCGCATGATGAAACTGTCGATGCGACCGCCGGCGTAGCCGCTGATGAGGCCGAGCGTGACGCCCAGCACCATCGAGAACAGCACCGAGGCAAAGCCCACCAGCAGTGAAACGCGCGAGCCATACAGTACGGCCGACAGGATGTCGCGGCCCTGGTCGTCGGTGCCCAGCAGGAAGTCGGGGCTGCCGCCCTCTTCCCAGGCGGGTGGCGTGTTCGCGTCCATGATGCTGAGCGACGCCAGGTCAAAGGGGTTGTGCGGCGCGATGACGGGCGCGAACAGCGCGCCCAGCAGGATGGCCAGCGTGACGGCGGCGGCAATGATGGCGCCGGGCGACCGCTTGAAGCTGTGCCACAGGTCGCTGTCGGCGGCGCGGGCAAACATTGGAGCGATGCGAGCAATCATTTTTTTTCCTTTTTTACCGCTGGGCCGTCCCAAGGTAAAAAGCACCCCCTCGGGGGGCAGCAAGCCGAAGGCGCGGCGTGGGGGCGATTTTTCACCGCTGGGCCGTCCCAAGGTAAAAAGCACCCCCTCGGGGGGCAGCAAGCCGAAGGCGCGGCGTGGGGGCGATTTTTCATTTGCTCTGCACGCGCAGACGCGGGTCTACGGCGAAATACAGCAGGTCGACGACCAGATTGATGACGACGAACATGAACGCGATCAGCACCAGATAGGCGGCCATCACCGGAATGTCCACCATGCTGATCGCCTGGATGAAGAGCAGCCCCATGCCGGGCCACTGAAACACCGTTTCCGTGATGATGGCGAATGCGATGATCGAGCCTAGTTGCAAGCCCGTGATGGTGATGACGGGCACCATCGTGTTCTTTAACGCATGGCGGAAATTGATCAGCCGTTCCGGCAGGCCGCGGGCGCGCGCGAACTTGATGAAGTCGGCGCGCAGCACTTCGAGCATCTCGGCGCGCACCAGGCGCATGATCAGCGTCATCTGGAACAGCGCCAGCGTGATGGCGGGCATGATCAGCGCCAGCCAGCCCGACTTGGTCAAAAAGCCGGTGGTCCACCACCCCAGGCTGACGACGTCGCCGCGTCCGAAGCTGGGCAGCCATCGCAGCTGCACGCCGAACACAAGAATGAGCAGAATGCCGATCAGGAACGTGGGCAGCGAGATGCCGGCCAACGAGATCGCCATGAAGGCCTTGGACAGCACGCCGTGCCGCTTGAGCGCGGTGTAGATGCCCATCGGGATGCCCAGCGCTAACGCCATGACGGCGGACACGAAAGACAGTTCCAGCGTGGCGGGCATGCGCTCTTCAAGCAGTTCGCTGACGGGCCGGCGTTGACGGTACGAGATGCCGAAATCGCCCTGCACCGCATTGCCGACGAAGCGGGCGAACTGCACCACGAAGGGGTCGTCCAGGCCGAGTTCGACACGCAGCTGCGCGCGTTGTTCGGGCGTGGTGTCCTGGCCGACCATGCTGGCGATCGGGTCGCCCACATAGCGGAACATGGAGAACGCGATCAGCGCCACCGTCAACATCACCAGCACCGACTGGATAAGTCGTTGCGCAATAAAGGAAAGCATTATCGGATGCCCTCGTTTGCAGATAACGCCGGGCCGCGTTTCCGTTGAAAGCGGGAAGCGGGGCTGGGCCGGGCGCGCCCGGACGGCTTGCGCCGTCCGGGGCTCACATCGTCAGGAAATCAACGCAGGGATTGCGGCAAGCGGTTACGGCAACACCACGTCGCGCAGGTCCAGCACGTCGTCGGCGCGCTGAATGACCTTGATGTTGTCCTTCACGCCCCAGGACATGGGCTGCTGGTGCAACGGCAGATAACCGAAGTCGCTGCGCACGATCTCGAACGCTTCCTTGATCATCGCGTTGCGCTTGGTCTGGTCGGTTTCGACGCCGATCTTGTTGGTCAGGTCGTCCACCTTCTTGTTGCAGTAGCCGCCCAGGTTGAACTGACCGGCCGCCGTCTTCGCGTCGCGGCAGGCCGCGAGGTTCAGCAGCGCGTTGTGCGCGTCGGTGGAGCTGGGCGTCCATCCCAGCATGTACATGCTGGTCTGGTTGCCCGCCTGCAGCAGGATCTTGCCGAAGTACTTGGACTTGGTCTGCGCCAGCAGGTTGATCTTGATGCCGACGCGGGCCAGCATGCCGGCGACCGCCTGGCAGACCTTTTCGTCATTGACGTAGCGGTCGTTCGGGCAGTCCATCGTTACCGTGAAGCCCTTGGGGTAGCCCGCTTCGGCCAGCAGCTTCTTGGCGCGTTCGGGATCGGGCTTGTAGGGCGCGCCGTAGGAATCGGCGTAGCCGTTGATGGCGGTGGCCACCAGCGAGCCCAGCGGCTTGGCCGCGCCGCGCATGATCTTTTCGTTGATGGCCTTGGTGTCGACGGCCAGCACCACGGCTTCGCGGACCTTCGCGTCCTTGAAGGGGTTCTTGCCCTTCACATCCGAGAACAGCAGTTCGTCGCGGTCCTGGTCCATGCCGATGAAGATGGCGCGCGCTTCGGGCGCCGTCAGCGGCTTGACGCCCTTGGCGTCTTCAAGACGCTTCCAGTCCTGCACGGGCACGGGCTGCACCAGGTCCATTTCGCCGGAGATCAGCGCGGCCACCCGCGTGGCTTCCTGCGTGATCGGCTGGAAGATGACTTCGTCGACGTTGGTCTTGATGTCCTTGTTCCAATAGTCGCCATAGCGCTTGAGCACGGTCTTCACGTCAGGCTGGCGCGAGACCAGCATGAAGGGGCCGGTCCCGTTGGCGTTCAGGTTGGCGTAGTTGCCCTGGTTGTCGCCCTTGACGTTGGTGGCTTCGGTGGTCTTGTTCTTCTCGGACCACGTCTTGCTCATGATGTACAGGAACACCCATTCGCGCGGCAGGATGGGGTTGGGCGTGGGGGTGGTGACTTCGATGGTGTAGTCGTCCACCTTCTTGATGTCGGAGGCTTTGGCGCCGTAGCCCTTCATGTCGGAGCCGGGCGTCAGGCTGCGCTTCCACGAGAAGATCACGTCGTCCGCCGTGAAGGGCGAGCCGTCATGGAATTTGACGCCTTTGCGCAGCTTGAACACCCATTTGGTCGGCTCGGGGTTTTCCCAGCTTTCGGCCAGCAAAGGGGTCAGTTTCAGGTTGCCGTCGTAACCTGCCAGCGTCTCGTAGATATTGCCCTGGAAGCCGAGCGTGAAGGTTTCGTTCAGGGCCATCGGGTCCATCGACGTGGCGTCGCCTTGGTAGGACCAATGGAACGTCTTGGCGGCCGCGCCGGCGCTGAATGCCAGGGAGGCCGCAACGGCAGCCGCGAGCGCAGCTTGCTTCAGGTGGGGAAAAGTACGCATAGCCCTCATGCTCCGTGTGGTGCGCGGATCGCGCGACAGAAGTGACAGGGCCCCGGCCCCATCGGGATCCGGGGCATGGCGTTGCTGCTTACGACGAAAGACGGCGTGGGGCCAGATGGCGCGTGGCGCGAACTGCGCACGGGCCGTGGAGGGCGATGCCGGGAATCACTGCCGAAGACTTCGACTTCACGATAGACCCAACCCCTTGTGAATGTCATGGCGGGGACGGACCGCGCCGATGCAAAGCGAATCTTATAGATCGATTCGTTTAAGCGTCAATCGGTTTGGATTGGGGTTAGTCCGCGCTTGCCGTCGGCGTTGAATAGTGCGTTTCGCGCCGTGGACGACGGAGGGATCAGGCGTCGGGCCCAGGCGTGGCGGCAAGGGTTTTCGCCAGCTCGTGGACGGTGCGTTTCCTGCGGTCGCTATCTTCGTAGTGCTTGCCCAGCGCCGACCATTCGGGGCGGCTGCGTGCTTCTTTCAGCGCGTCGGGCAACGGACCCTTCTGCCAGGCCTCATCATCCGGAAGGGCTAGTTTCAATGGCTCGCGCGCGGCATGGCCGCGGCGTTCCAGCGCGTCGATCAATTGCCGCTGGCGCAGCGCCAAGAGGCGCAGCACGGCGTCGTCCACGCTGATCTCGCGCCAGCCGCGCAGTTTGCCGGCCACGCGCTTGCCCAGCTTTTCAACGCCTTGCCACAGGCCGCCCGCGGCTGCGCCGATCAGCATGCCGGTGCCCAGGCTCAGGCCCGCGCTGAAGAGGTCCACCGCGGCGCCCGCCATCGCCCCGGCGGCCGCACCCATGCCGACCTGCACGCCCATGTCTTTGAGCGCCTGCGGATGAAACAGGTCCATGCCCCAGCGTTCGCCTCGGAGGGGTAGCGCGTCATCCGAAAAATCAGACGGACGGAAGTTATAGAGCGCCAGCAAGGCGTTCACGCAAGTCTGTTCGCGTTGCCGGACCTGATCGCGCAACAGGTTCGACGCGGCGGCCAGCGCCGTTTCGTCGCTGGCGCTGGAGACGTGCAGCGCCGCGACGTCGACCAGCAGATCAGCCAGCAATTCGTAGGCCGCGGCGTGACGTTCGCGGCGTTGCGCCGACAGGCTGTCGGACAGCCGGGTCAGCGCGCCCGCGTGCCGGTCGAGCAGCACGCCCAGTTTGGCGTATAGCTGCTGTTCACCATCGAGCGGCGGCGCGACCGTGTCGAATTCCACCACCGCATGCAGGCCCAGCCGCGCCATCGCACCGCGCCATTCGTCGGCGCGGTGCGATGGCGCGTTCACGAAATTCAGCACGGGCAACAAGGGCCGGCCGCAAGCGGCCAGGATGGAGAGTTCGTCGCGATGCTTGCTCAGCACGGGATCGCGCGCGTCGATCACATACAGCGCGGCGTCGCAGTCCAGCATCTTTGTCAGAACGCGGGCTTCCTGCTCGTAGCGGCCGTGCGCTTCGGGCGTGTCCAGGAAGCGGCGGATGCGCGCCGGCCCGTCCAGCCGTTCGTCGGGCCCGTCCAGGCGTTCCAGGTATTCCAGCAGGGCGATACTGTCTTCCATCCCCGGCGTGTCGAACCATTCCAGCACGGCGCGGCCTTCCAGGCGCAGCCGCGCGCCTTCGACGTGACGCGTGGTGCCGGGGCTGTCGGCCACCTCGCCGAACGCGGTGTCCCGAGTAAGGGTGCGCAAGAGCGAAGTCTTGCCGGTGTTGGTGTGGCCGACCACCGCGATCTTGATGACGTCGTCAGCCATGGCCAGACTCCAGCCACGCCAGCGGCGAGGCAGGGGATAGCAGGATGGCGTCGGTGGCCAGGCCCAAGGCCAGCAGCCGCTCGCGCCACAAGGCGGCGCGCGTATCGGCGCCCGCCGCCTCGTCCGGGGATGGGGCCGTGATGAGCCAGACGCGGGTGGCCTGCGCGTGGGCGGACAACTCGGCGATCAGGGACAGGGTGCCGCGGTCGGGCGTTTGACGGGCATCGCACACGATCAACAGGCGCGAGGCCGCGGCCTGCGCCAGCGCATCAAGCACGCGGTTGCGTTCTTCCCGCGTGTCCAGGTTGCCGGCCATCTGGATGCCTGCGGGCACCTCGGCGGGGGGCCAGGCCAGGTCGGCGGGCAGTTCCAGGCCCAGCAGCACGGGCTGCCCGGCCAGTCCGGCCAGCGATGGCGCGCGTACGCGCGGTTCGTGCAGCGGGTCTACGGGACGGTCGATGCCGATGGACTGCGCCGGGGGTTCAAGGCGGTCGCGCAGGGGGGCAAAACCGGCAAGCGACGGGTCGATGCGCAAATGGCGCAGGGCGCGCAGCGTGGCGACTACGCACAGCGCGCCTGCCAGCAGGCGCGGCAGGATGCCGTAAACCACCAGCACGCCGATCAGCCACAACGACCACTGCACCTGCGCGTCGGCAGTCAGTGTCTGCGCGCCATCGCTGGCGCGGATGACGGCGGCGTCCGGCATCGGGAAGCCCAGGTGAGCGGGCAGCCAGCCGATGGCTTGCGTCAGCCCCACGAAGGTATCGGGCGCCAGAAGCGTGGTGGCCCAGATGAATCGGTAGCTGGCGGTGGATAAAACCGTCAGCAAGGCCGCCAGCGCGGCGCACAGTGCCGTCAGCCACAACAGATGGCTCACTGCCCCGAAAAGCCAACGCAACGCACCAGCGCGCGCCAGGAGGTTCAGGAAGGCCTGTGGCACCAAGGCGCTGTCGGGGCCGCGCGACAGCTTGCGGGTGGCCCATAGCCAAAGACGGCCCAGGCCGCTCACGGCCGACGGCCTGAGAAGAAAACTGGCCAGCCACAGCAGGAATGTCAGCGCGTGCAGGCCAAGCAGGGCGCCCAGCGCCCACAGTACGTTGACCGGCCGCGACCCATCGCCCAGCGCGCCCAGGGCCACGCCGATGCCGGATATCAGCGCCAGCGCGAAGAGCACGGCCAGAATGCCGCGCGCGCTGCGGCGCCAGGCATCGACCATCGGGGTGAGGTTTTCGCGTTGCGCCAGCAGGTCGGCGCGGGCAAGGATGCGCGAGGGCAGATCGGCGTCCAGCTGCCGCACGCGCCGGACGGCGTCGGCGTCCTCCAGCGGGCCCCAGTGTGTTTCACGCAGGCGGATGAGTTCAGCCAGCCAGTGCGCGCGCAACGGGCGCGGGGCGGCCGGGCCGGGCAGAGGGTCGAAATCGCGAGAGGGCGAAGGCGGCATCGCGTCGAGGGCAAGCGCGGTCGGACCGCGGTGTCAGGCCGCTAAGGGCGATGCGCCATTGTAGACCGCGCGGGTCGGGAAACGGGGCCGGACTGCTGCCGCCTTCAGTGCGGGCGGCGCGCGTTGCGGTACTGGCCCGGTGTGACGCCGATGGCGTCGCGGAACACGCGCGACAAGTGGCTGGCGTTGCCGAAGCCGCTGGCCTGCGCGATGCCGGCCAGGTCGCCCTTGCCGGCCGTCAACAGGCCACGGGCGTGCGCCAGGCGGCGTCCCCTCACCCAGGCGTGTGGCGGTTCACCGAACGAGGTGTGGAACATGCGGGCGAAATGATAGGTGGACAGGGCGGCGATGCCCGCCAGCTGGTCCAGTGTGAGGGGTTCGTGCAGGTGCGCGTCCACGTAGTCCATGATGCGCCGGCGCACGGCGGGCGCAAGGCCGCCGCGGGCGGCTTGCGCGGTCTTGCGGACAACGCCCTGGTTCAGCAGATGGTGCAGCACGGTTTCCGCCGCGCTGCTGGCCGCCAGCCGGTCTGCCGGTTGCGCCCAGTCGGTGCCCAGCAATTGGCGGCAAACGTCGATCAGCGAATCGTCCTGAATGTAGGTGCGGTCGCGCAGTTCCAGCGTGCGGGGTTCGCAGTCCAGCCGCATGACGGCTTCGCGCGCGAGCCGTTCGGGGGCGATGTACAGGTGCAGGAAATGCACGGTGTCGTTCATGCACCAGCGCGAATAATGTTCGGCGGGCAGCACGCAGAACTTGCCGGCGCCGCCGTGCAGCGTGTCTTGGCCGACGCGGAACGACTTATCGCCGCCGTGCAGGTACAGGGATAGCGTGTGGTGGCCCGGCGTGTCGTAGCCCAGGGTTTCATTGGCGCTGCGGCCCCATTGCGAAATGGCCATGCCTTCGCCAAGCGCGGAGGCGCGCTCCAGCGTGGCGGTGGAGCGCGACAGAGTGCGGAAGACGGAGAAATCGGCGGGGGCCGAGGCGATGGTGCCCATAGGACTGAAATGCTACTGCGATCTCGCGCGCGCGGCGCGCGTGGCCACGCAAAAACCGCAAGAACCGGCAATCCCGGACCGCTGCGGCAGCGCACACTCGCACCGAAAGGATCTGTCGTTTGGCGGGCCCATATTGCGTCCCCTTTTTTCTGTCCCTCGCATCGTGAATCTCTTCCTGTATTTCCTGACCGTCGTCATCTGGGGCACCACCTGGATCGCCATCAAACTGCAACTGGGCGTGGTGGCCATTCCCGTGTCCATCTTCTACCGCTTCGCGCTGGCGGGCCTGGTGCTGTTTGCCGCCCTGTTGCTGACCCGCAAACTGCAGAAGCTGGACCGGCGCGGCCATTGGCTCTGCGCGGGCCAGGGCCTGTGCCTGTTCTGCCTGAATTTCCTGTGCTTCTACACCGCGACGCAGTGGATTCCCAGCGGACTGGTGTCGGTGGTGTTCTCCGCCGCCACGCTGTGGAATGCGCTGAACGCCCGGCTGTGGTTCGGCACCCGCGTCGCGTCGCGCGTGATGCTGGCCGGGGTATTCGGATTTTCTGGGCTGGTGCTGCTGTTCTGGCCTGAACTGGTCAGCCAGCAGGCCAGCCACGAGACACTGTTGGGCCTGGGCTTCGCGCTGCTGGGCACGTTCTGTTTTTCCACCGGCAACATGCTGTCGTCGTTGCAGCAGCGCGCAGGCATCCGGCCGCTGACGGGCAATGCCTACAGCATGGTCTATGGCGCGACGATTCTGTTGGCGGGTTGCCTGGTGGCGGGCCTGCCGTTTCAGTTCGATTCGTCGCCGTCCTATGTCGGCGCCCTGCTCTACCTGGCGATTCCCGGCTCAGTGATCGGCTTTACCGCGTACCTGACCTTGGTAGGACGCATGGGGCCGGCCCGCGCTGCGTACTGCACGGTGCTGTTTCCCGTCGTCGCGCTCACTGTGTCGACGGTGGCCGAGGGCTATCAATGGACGCCGTCGGCCTTTGCCGGTCTGGCGTTGGTGATGGTCGGCAACCTGCTCGTCTTCACGAAATGGTCGCCCTTCATGCGCCGCGCCGTGGCCTAAGGCGGCAGGCTAGCGCGCCAGTTGCCGCAGCCCGTCCAGCAGGCGGGCGACCTCGCCATCGCTGGTCAGGTAGCTGACCGAGGCCCGCGCGATCTGCGTCAGGCCGCGCGCCTGCATGTCCAGCGGTGTATAGGGCACGCCGTTGCTGCCGATGGTGATGCCCTGCGCCGCCAGGGCGCGTTGCACGGCGGCCGCTTCCCGTCCGGCCAGGTTGAAGGAGACCAGGCCGGACAGCTCCCGGCCCTGATCCAAAACGGTGATGCCCGGGATGGCGGCGATCTCCGCTCTGAGCGATTGGGCTTTGGCATCGATGGTGGCGCGGATGGCCTCCAATCCGATGTCCAGCGCTTCCTGCAAGGCCTGGGCCAGCCCGCAGCGCAACGCCAGCGAGTTCTCGGCGGATTCCAGGCGGGCGGCATCCGCACGCAATTGCGGCTGGCCGTCCGCGCCCAGCGGGGCCGAATGGGTATCCACGAACGCGGGCGTGAGCTGGTCGAGGAAGTCGCGCCGCACGTACAACAGGCCCGTGCCGCGGGGGCCGCGCAAGGCCTTGCGGCCGGCGCCGCTCAGCACGTCGCAGCCGATCTCCGTCACGTCGATAGGCACCTGGCCCACCGCTTGCGCGCCGTCCACGAAATACGGAATGCCATGCTGGCGCGCCACGCGGCCGATGGCTGCCGCCGGATTGATCAGGCCGCCGTTGGCGGGCAGCCAGGTCAACGCGATCAGGCGCACGCGTTCGTCCAGCATGGCGGCAAGCGCGTCCGGGTCCACGCAGCCGCTGTCATCCGAGGCGATGGTTTCCAGGACGGCGCCAGCGCGTTCCGCCCGCAGCCGCATCGCCGCCAGGTTGCCGCCCCATTCGTGACGGCCGACCAGGATGCGGTCGCCGGGCTTCCACGGCGCCATTGCGGCAAAGGCCGCGCCCCAGCCCGGGGAATTGCCGGTGGTCAGCGCGATCTCTTCGGGCTGCGCATTGAGCAGCCGGGCCGCCAGCGTGCGGGCGCTTTCGGTCAGCGCGCGCGAGGCCACGCCGGCCTCCATCGGGCCCTGCGCCGCCTCGCGCTGCAGATGCGCGTAGATCGCCTCCAGCGTGCCGGCAGACGGCAACGACGAGCCGGCGTGATTGAAGTGGACACTGGTTTGCGCGCCGGGGGTGCGGGCGCGCAACGCGTCGATGGCGTCAGGGGTCAGAGGGGCTGGCATGGCGGCTGGCGATCAGGCGGGGGTCAAGGCGATGACGGCTTCGATTTCCACGGCCACGCCCTGGGGCAACGATGCCACGCCGACCGCGCTGCGCGCATGGCGGCCGGCGTCGCCGAACACGTCCACCATCAGGTCGGACGCGCCATTGGCGATGGCGCTCTGGCGGTTGAAGTCGGGCGTGCTGGCCACGAACACGCCCAGGCGCACGACGCGCGCCACGCGGTCCAGGCGGTCGCCGGTCGCGGCGGCGATCTGCGACAGGATGCTCAGGCCCGACAGTTTCGCGGCTTCGACGCCGTCGGCGTCCGAGATCTGGTTGCCCAACTGGCCCAGATAGCGCGGCTTGCCGCCCTGGCGCGAGATCTGGCCCGAGATGGTGAGCAGGTTGCCCTCCAGGACGAACGGCACGTAGTTGGCGGCGGGCGCGGCGGCGGCTTCCAGGGTGTAGCCCAGTTCGGCCACGCGGCCGGAGATGGTACGGGACATGTCGATTCACCTGCAAAAAAGGGGTTAGCGGAAAAGCGCAAGCTTCGATGCTATCGGCCCCCGCCGCGCGTGACCAATCAATTCTTGCCTTTTACGCATGAGTAGAACTAATGCGTGTCCGCAGCCGCGCTCGCCGCCTGGACCAGCCAGTCATGCAACACCTGGGCCGGGGGCGTCAGGGCGCCACGGGGGACGACGAACCACCAGCCGATGCGCGGATCCTCCAGCACGGTTGCCGGCAGCGCCTCGACCAGCGCGCCGCTGGCCAGGTGCGGGCCGATCAGCCGATGGCGGCCCATGGCCAGGCCTTGGCCGGCCAACGCGGCTTCGACGACGATGTTGTAGTCATGCAGGTGAACGGTCCGGGCGCGGCCCAGGTCCATGCCGAATCGGCGAGCCCACGCATCCCATTCAAAGGGCTGCCTGGCATGCGAGGCAAGCAGCGGGTGGCGCAGCAGATCGTCCGGCGTGCGCGGGCGCTTGCGGCCGGCGATCAGGCTTGGGGCGCATACGACCGATAGCCGTTCGGCCATCAGCAGTCGCGAGGCCACGCCGGGCCAGCCGCCGCGGCCGTAGCGGATCGCCACGTCCACTTCTCCACCCGCCACATCGGCCAAGCCAATATCCGGCTGCAGTTGCAGGTCGATGTCCGGATGCGCGGCGGCGAACGCCGGCAACCGCGGGGCCAGCCAGCGCGTGGCGAACGACGCCAGCAAGCCGACCTTGAGCGTCGCGCGCGCGGCATCCGGTGCGCGGATGGCGTCGGTGCCCTGGCGCAGCAATTCAAAGGCGGCGTGCACGTGTTCGTAATAGGCCCGCCCGGCAGGCGTGAGTGCCACCGCGCGCGTAAGCCGCTCGAACAGCGCCACGCCCAGTTCGTTTTCCAGGCGCTGGATGTGGTGGCTGACCGCGCTTTGCGTGACGAAGAGCTCTTGGGCGGCCAGCGAAAAACTCAGCCGCCGCGCTGCCGCTTCGAAGGCGCGCAAAGAGACCAGGGCAGGCAGGGATCGCGTGGAACGCATGGGTAGAGGCGAAAAGCGTCAGGACGGGATGCGCGTCATCCTACGCTTTGCGGACGGCAATGCAAAAAGCCCGCAAACAGGTTGCGGGCTTTTTTAAGTGTACTGCGGGTACTGCTTGTCTTGCGAGCCGCGCGGATGAAGATTGCGCGGCTGAATTCTTGGCTCCCCGAGCTGGGCTCGAACCAGCGACCTGCGGATTAACAGTCCGTCGCTCTACCGACTGAGCTATCGGGGAACAGGTAGAGGGGCCGAATTATGCACAAAAAATCGAAAGAATGCAAAACGGCCTGAAAAATTTCAATCAGGCGTCCTGGATCGCCTGCGCCGTGCGGAACAGCTGCGGCACGATATCGCTCAGCAAACGGTCGGTGGGATAGTCGTGGCGCGGCGCCCTCACGCTGATTGCGGCCAGCGGGACGTCACGCGCGTCGCGCAGCAGCACCGCCGCGCCTACCTGGTTTTGCAGCACCTGGTCTTCGGTCAGCGCATAGCCGTCGTCGCGGGCCTGGCGGATCAACGCCAGCAAGGCGTCGGGATCCACGACCGTGCGTGGCGTGAACGCGCGTGGCGGCGCCCGCAGCAGCGTCTGCCGGATGGCGTCATCGTCTTGCGGGGTCAGCAGCATGCGCCCGCCACTGTTGCACCATGCGGGCATGCGGCGGCCGGGCAGCATTTCGGCCAGGGTCAATTGCCGGCTGGGCAGACGCAGCAGATAGATCATGTCGCTGCCGGCCAGCACGCTCATGTGCACGGCCAGGCCGCAGCGGTCGCGCAGCGCCACCAGATGCGGCGCGGCCATGGATACCAGCCTGTCGCTGCGCAGGAAGAAATAGCCCAGTTCCACCACGCGCGGCCCCAGCCGGTAGCGGCGCGAGGCCGGGTCCTTGATCAGGTAGCCCATGCGCTCCCACGTGTGGATGAAGCGCTGCGCGGCGCTTTTGCCCAAACCTGTGATCGAGGCGATATCGGTCAGGCCCAGAGAGTCCGACGCGTCGCGGAAGGCGTCCAGCACTCGCATGCCCTTTTCCAGCGACGCGACGAACAAGGGATCGTCGGCGTCCGCGGAGGCAGTAGCGGAAGCAGGGGGCGGGCGTGTCGTCATGAGGTTCCGGGCCGGGCGGCGCAAGGGATCGGATGCGGTGGCGTCAGAGGGCAGCGCTAGTTTCCCCGAATTGTCCGGGGGCGGAATACCCACTATAAAGTTGATTATTCAATACTTTATATCGCATAGCAATACATTGCCGCTGCACATGACCCAGATTTCTTCCCTTTGTGAAATGACCGCCGTGGCGCTGCGCGCCGACATCGCCGCCGGCCATGTCAGCGCCCGCGACGTAACGGCCGCGCATCTGGCGCGCATCGACGCCTGCAACGCCCACGTGAATGCGGTAGTGACCGTGGACGCGGAAGGCGCCCTGGAGCGCGCCCTGCTTGCCGACGAGCGCCAGGCGGCCGGCCATCCGCTGGGCTTGCTGCACGGCTTACCCATCGTGCACAAGGATTCCTTCCTGACGGCGGGCATGCGTACGACTTACGGGTCACCGCTGTACCGCGACTTCGTACCCGAGCGCGACAGCCTGATCGTCAGCCGCGAGCGCGCGGCGGGGGCGATCACGCTGGGCAAGACCAACCTGCCCGAATTCGGCGCCGGCTCGCAGACGTTCAACCCGGTATTCGGCGCCACCCGCAATCCCTACGACCTGCGTCTGACCGCCGGCGGCAGCAGCGGCGGCGCCGCCGCGGCATTGGCCGCTCGCATGGCGCCATTGGCCGATGGCACGGACATGGGGGGATCGCTGCGCAACCCAGCCTCGTTCTGCAATGTGGTGGGCCTGCGCCCGTCGCCGGGGCGCGTCCCGCAATGGCCCACGGCCAGTCCGTATAACGCCTTGACCGTCGCGGGCCCGATGGCGCGCACGGTCGCCGACGTGGCGCTGCTGCTGGCCGCCACGGCGGGGGCGGATGCGCGCGACCCGCTGGCTATCGAGCAGGACCCTGCCCGTTTCCTGGCCAGCCTGTCGCGCGATTTCAAGGGCGTTCGCATCGCTTACGCACCGACGTGGGGCGGCCTGCCGGTAGAAGCCGCGGTGGTGCAGGCGCTTGTGCGCCAACTGCCCGTCTTCGCGGATCTGGGCGCGTCGGTGGAGCCGGCCTGCCCGGACTTCACCGGTGCGGACGCCGCCTTCCAGGCCTTGCGCGGGCAGACCTTCGCAGTGGGTTACGAGGCGGTGCTGCGCGAGCACAGGCACCTGCTCAAGGACAGCGTCATCTGGAACATCGAGCTGGGCCTGCAACAACCGGCCGCCGCCATCGTGCAGGCCGAGCGCGACCGCGCCGCCCTGTTCGCGCGCATGCATGCCTTCATGCAGAACTACGAATTCCTGATCGGGCCGGTCAGCCAGGTGCTGCCGTTTCCGGTCGAGCAGGAAACCGTGAGCCGCATCGACGGCACGCCGATGCACAACTACATCGACTGGATGCGTTCAGGCTATTACCTGTCGCTGACCGGCCATCCGGCCATTTCGGTGCCCTGCGGCTTCAGCGACTCGGGCCTGCCCGTCGGCATCCAGATCGTCGGCCGCTATCGTCAGGAACATGCGCTGCTGCAACTGGCGCATGCGTTCGAACTCGCCACGCAATACTGGCGCCAGGCGCCCGTGCTGCCGCATTGATCACCACACCAACAACACAAGGGGAAACCAATGAATCAAACCGTCGCCCGTGCCCTCGCGCTGTGCGTCCTGGCCGCGACGCCGCTGATGGCATCGGCCCAGGCCTATCCGGACAAGCCCATTACCATGGTGGTGCCGTTCCCGCCAGGCGGGTCCACCGATGTCATCGGCCGCCTTTTCGCCGTGAAGCTGGGCGCGCGCCTGGGCCAGACGGTCGTCATTGAAAACAAGCCTGGCGCCAACACCGGCATCGGCGCCGCCGCTGTCGCCCGCGCCGCGCCTGACGGCTACACGCTGATGATCACCGGCGCTCCGACGTTCACGTCGAACCCCCTGCTGTATCCGAACCTGAACTATGACCCGATCAAGAGCTACGAATACGTCGCCGTCGCCGGCAGCACGCCGTTCGTGATCCTGACGAACCCGCAGACGGGTATCGGCACGGTGGCGGACATCACCAACAAATCGGCTGCGCAGCCGCTCAGCTTCGGGTCGTTCGGCAACGGCTCCACGCCGCACATGGCGGGCGAGTCGCTGGCGCAGCGCACCGGCGCCAAACTGCTGCACGTGCCCTACCGCGGCAGCGCCCCGGCCATGACGGACCTGATTGGCAACCAGATCCCGCTGTCGATCGACACGCTGGTGGCGGGTCTGCCCCAGATCAAGGCCGGCAAGGTCCGTGCCGTGGCGCTGACAGGCCGTGCGCGCTCGTCCCTGGTGCCCGAGGTGCCCACCGTTGCGGAAAGCGGCGTGGCAGGCTACGACTTCGAGACCTGGTTCGGCGTCGTCATGCCCAAAGGCACGCCCGCGCCCATCGTCGCCCGCATGTCCAAGGAAATCGAGGCCGTCATGGCGGAACCGGATACCCGCGCCAAACTGCAGGAGCTGGGCTTTGACGCCACCTACCAGGACCCGGCCGCGTTCCGCCGCAAGGTCGAGATGGAACTTGAGCGCAACGCGGCGATCATCAAGGCGTCGGGGATCAAGCCGGATTGACCGGTTGGCGGCTCGTGGCGCCTTGATCGGAGCGCCTGCCCGCCTTTCCACCGTCGGCACACGCGGCAAGTTGTAAGGACGATCCCTTATGATGGCACCCGGAAGGCTCGCGACCTCTCTCGTTTTTTCTGGGTTCACACATGTCATCGTTCGACATTCAATTGCTGCTTACCGCCCTGGTGAGCGTCCTGGTGCTGGTCGCGCTTATTGTTTCGCGCATCCGCATGCACCCGCTGCTGGCGCTGCTGATCGTTTCCATCGGCGTCGGTTTCGCCACCGGCATGGAGCCCGTGGCCATCGTCAAGAACCTGACCGACGGCGCGGGCAAGACCCTGGGCGCGGTCGGCGTCGTGATCGCGCTTGGCGCGATGCTGGGCAAGATCCTGGCTGACTCGGGTACGACCGAGCGCCTGGCCAACGCGATCCTGCGCCATACGTCCCCTCGCATGATCCCCTGGGCGATGACGCTGGTGGCGTTCGTCATCGGCATCCCCATGTTTTTCGAAGTGGGCCTGGTGGTGATGCTGCCGCTGATCTTCAGCGTGGCGCGCAAGCTGGAAAGCCAGCAGCGCTTCAAAGGATCGGCTTATGTGTATGTGGGCGTGCCGGTGATCTCCGCGCTGGCAGCCATGCACGGCATGGTGCCCCCGCACCCGGGCCCGCTGACCGCGATCGCCACGTTGAAGACCTCGGTCGGCCCGACCATGATCTACGGATTCATCGCCGCGCTGCCGGCCATGGTCTTCGGCGGTCCGCTGTACGGCGCATTCATCGCCCCGCGCATGACGACACGCCCGGATGCTGCCCTGCTTGAGCAGTTCACCGCCACCCGCGAAGCAGCTGCCGGCAATGACGCGCCCAGCGTGGGTCTGGGGATCCTGGCGGCTTTGTTGCCGGCGCTGCTGATGCTGGTGCACGCCGTGGCCGAGATGCTGCTGCCCAAGGGTTCAAGCGGGCTGCACGTGGCCGCCTTCCTGGGCAACCCGGTGGTCGCCATGCTGCTGGGCGTGCTGTTTGCGGCGGTGACGCTGGTCTTCATGCGCCGCGGCGACGCGGAAAAGCTGCGCGAGGCGCTCGGCCAGAGCTTGAAGCCCATCGCCGGCATCATGCTGATCATCGCCGGCGGCGGCGCCTTCCAGCAGGTGCTGACCAGCGCCAAGGTCGGCGACGCCATCGTTCACCTGACGCACCAGTTCGCCTTCCCGCCGCTGATCCTGGGCTGGCTGATCGCCATGCTGCTATCGGTGTCCACCGGCTCGGCCACGGTCGGTATCGTGGGTGCGGCCGGCTTGCTGGCGCCGCTGGCTGGCGCCGATCCCTCGTTGAATCTGCCGCTGCTGGCGCTGTCGATCGGTTGCGGTTCGCTGTTCTTCAACTACGCCAACCACGCCGGTTTCTGGATGGTGAAGGAATCGTTCGGCATGACGATGGGTGAAGCTACCAAGACGATCTCAGTGGTGCAGTCGATCGTGTCCGTGGCGGGGCTGATCATGGTGCTGCTGTTTAATCTGCTGCCGCCGCTGGGCTGATGCGCGGCCTTCAAAAAATACCGGCTGATGAACGGCCGGTTTTTTTTGCCGAGGTTTCATGGCGCAGATTGCGCATTGTCCTTCGACGCCAGGATGGCGATCAAGCCTGCCGTTCCCTCGGGAGCGCTGCCACGGTTTGTTTCCACGAATTTTCGTATCGCTTCCGCCAGCGGCCCCCTTGGGCCCTGAATTCGCCTTAAGGTCGCCAGCACCTTGCCGACGGACTCGGCGGCCTCAATGGGCGCATGCGCGTCGATATCGGTCTTCAAGCTGTCCTGCGGATCTTCAACGGCGGCCTGTACCTCAACCTGCCGTCTTCTCTGCTCAAGTTCCCAATACTGGTTCAACGCGACAAGCTTTGCCGCGTGGTCGGCGGGCTTTTGCCTGAATGCATGATCCGAATCGTTGATCAGGTAGGGGCGGATAATGTGCGTGCCTTGCTGCCGTTCAATATAACGCTCGCAGTATTCCTTCACGAGGGCCGCGTTGACGGGCTGTCGGCCCTCCAGGCGATCTTCGATGGCAGTCAGTGACGATGGCGTCGCGGCATCGATCCAGAAGACGGGATACGGAACGTCATTGGTAACCCCTTTGAGGGGAATGCGGCCGAGGTAGTAGTACGTGAGTGGGGCAACGGACTTGGTGGTGGCCGGAATGGACGACGATGCCGCGGCAAGCAGCAAGGCCAGGTCGACGGTGAAGACGAACTGCCGCGGATTCGATAGCGAAGCCACCCGGAATCCCGTATCGATGGATGGGCCGATGTAATCGCGAATCGCGGTGGGATCCTTGCCCATGTCGTGCAGACGGGTCAGGTTCGCGAAGATAAAGTCGCCGTCGTCGTAGCCCAGAGAATCCTGGACGCTGGTGGTGCTGAGTACGACCTCCGCGTTATTGACGGGGAATCCCGCGATCCATGCGGCGCACTTCAGATCAAGCCCGGAACTATGCGCTTTGATCGTGTTGCGAAACCCGTGCACCGTCTTCAACATCGCGGCGACACAGATGTAAGCCTCGTGGTGACTGCCTAGTTTCTTGGTGAAAATCAGTTCGTCGCCCACGGCCTTCCATAGCTGCGGGGCTTCGCCCGGCGTCCACTGGCACTCTATGTGCGCAGCTTCGGACAATGACCGCCATTCATGTCCGAAGCGAGCCGCCATCTGATCGTAAAACTGCAAGATCGGATTGAGCCACTTCCTGCCAGGATGCATGGCTGCATTGCCGCCGGGTGCGGTATTTTCGTCCGAGGCCTTGGACGCCAACAATTGCTTGAAATTGGTAGAGCCGACAATGTCTACGCTGATGAAGATGCGTAGACAGGGTTCCAGGAATGCGGGCGACAATTCGGGTGATCGCGACATGTCCATCGATATGTCTACAGTCCTGCCAGATTCAGTGATTTTGCCCGAACCGACGCAGTCGATGCGGAGACGGCGAAGTGTTTGGCGATAGCGTATGCATCACCGCCGGTTTCGTTATGAATCCGCCTGAATTCCGCTTCAGGCATAAGGAAAGACGCGGCGAACCAATTCGCTTGCCATTCCGCCAGATCGCTGCCGTATCGTGTCGCTCGCATGGGCACAAAGTCTGCCTCGGCTTTAAGCGGCAAGAGGCAATGTAAAAAATAGTGCCCCAGTTCATGGGCGATTGTGAAGCGGTCTCGTTCTTTGCTGGTATGGCTCGTGAGGATAATGCGGAACTTATCCAGAGCGTCGATGATGATGGAACCCGGTTCTTCATCATTCAGGTCCCAAATGCTTTGGTACCCAATAGTGCCGCCGAGGTTCCGTACCACGGCCTCGATATCGTCGCCGGCTTTGAAGTCGAGCAGTTCGGCCATGCGCTCGGCGAAATCGGCAACTTGAGCCTTGTTCAAGGAGGCTGCCACGGGTGTCTGCATTGGCGTTTCAGGCATCACAACGCCACCTTTTCAACGGCGCGCCGAAAAGGACTGCTGCTGATCATGCGAAAGGCGATCGATGCCATGCAACACCTTTGTTTTCGTCGACGACGGAAAGCGCTGGTGAAAATATACAGGGGCATCCGCGCCCCAGGAAGGCTTGCCGCGCACGCCGGGCAAAAAAAACCCGCAATGCGTAAGCCGTTGCGGGATTTCATGCGGCCTTGGATGAATCCAGGCTGCGAATTGGTGCCGGTGAAAGGAATCGAACCCTCGACCTTCTCATTACAAGTGAGCTGCTCTACCAACTGAGCTACACCGGCGTGGCGTGCCGTGGCACGCGCAGGGACTGCATTGTAATGAAAAAACGCCGTCGCCGCGCGACACGCGCGAAGCAGGCGTCACAACGCCCCGCGTGGGCAGGACGAGCGTCCTGCCCAGCACGGAAAGCGGGTATCCGTCTGGCTTTTCGAGGACCTTGCGCCAGGCGCGCCGTCCCCGCGTTGCAGCGGTTATTTGACGATGGTCAGGCGCGGACGCTTGGGTTCGTCGTCATCGCCGCCGTCGTCGCCAGGGGCAACGTCGGCGTCGGTGCTTTCAGGCACGGCGACATCCGCCACGCCCTGGGCGCCCGCCGCCGGCGGTTCATAGGGCTGCACTTCGAAGCCCATGCCGGCGCCGGTTTCGCGCGCGTAGATGGCGCTGACGGCGCCGACAGGAACGTAGACGTTTTCGGTCACGCCGCTGAAGCGGGCCTGGAATTCGATGAATTCATTGCCCAGCACCAGACGGTTGGTGGCCAGCGTGCCGACGTTCAGTGTGATCTGACCGTCACGGACATGCGCGACGGGCACCATGGTGTGCTCGTCGACCTGCACGGTGATGTACGGCGTGTAGCCGTTGTCAGTGCACCATTCATGCAGCGCGCGGATCAGATACGGTTTGGTCGAAGTTTCACCCATCACACAACCAGCCTTAACGACGCATCACTTTTTCCGAAGGCGTCAGCGCTTCGATGTAGGCCGGGCGCGAGAAGATGCGTTCGGCGTACTTTTGCAGCGGAGCCGCGTTCTTGGGCAGTTCGATGCCATAGTGGTCCAGGCGCCAGAGCAGCGGAGCCACGGCCACGTCCAGCATGGAGAACTCTTCGCCCAGCATGTACTTGTTCTTCAGCAGCATGGGGGCGAGTTGAGCCAGGCGGTCGCGGATGTTCTGGCGCGCATGGGCCAGCTTCTTCTCGTCCGGCTTGGCGCTGCGGTCTTCCAGCGTCGAGACGTGAACGAACAGTTCCTTCTCGAAGTTGTAGAGGAACAGGCGGGTGCGGGCGCGCATGACCGGGTCAGCGGGCATCAGCTGCGGGTGCGGGAAGCGCTCGTCGATGTACTCGTTGATGATGTTCGACTCGTACAGGACCAGGTCGCGTTCGACCAGAATGGGCACTTGACCGTACGGGTTCATCACCGAGATGTCTTCGGGCTTGTTGTACAGGTCGATGTCGCGGATCTCGAAATCCATACCCTTTTCGAACAACACGAAGCGGCAGCGTTGCGAAAACGGACACGTGGTTCCGGAATAGAGCACCATCATGGTGTAAGTCCTTTATGAAAAACGAAAGGCCAGCGCCTAAATCTAGCAGGCGCTGGCCCCGATTGCCAGGCGGGATAGGCGTACAGCCCTATCCGCCAATACTGTCCCCATTTTTAATAGGGGACGGTTTTCATGCCTGGCGGGGCGTTGCGGTTAGCGCACGTGCTTCCAGTACGAAGCGTTCAAGCGCCACGTAACCAGGAAGAACAACAGCAGGAACAACATGACACCGACGCCGATACGGACGCGTAGCGTCTGGACGGGCTCGGCCATCCAGGACATGAACGCGGTCAGGTCTGCGACGTCGTTGTCGTATGTTGCGACTTGGGCCGGGTTGGCGGCCTTAAATTTGGCATCAAAGGTGGCATGGCCGCGGTAATCAGCTACCGGTTCGGCCTTGACCGTGGAAAAACCTTGAGCATCGTACACCGTCGTGACGCGTTCCCAGGTTTTGGGTGCGCCTTCCTTGGCATCCTTGACTTCCACTTCGTGCATGGCAACGGTCGTCAGCTCACGCGGACCCTGGACCTCCCAGAGCGCGTGGGGCATGCCCACGGCAGGGAAAACCAGGTTGTTCCAACCGGTGGCGCGCGACGAATCGCGGTAGAAAGTGCGCAGGTAGGTGTAGATGTAGTCCGCGCCAGACGGGCCGGCGTTGACCGATTTGGCGCGGGCGATCACGGACAAGTCCGGGGGCGTCGTGCCAAACCACTTCTTGGCGTCCTTGGGCGTCATGGCGACAGTCATCATGTCGCCCACCTTTTCGCCGGTGAACAGCAGGCTTTCCTTGATTTGCTGGTCGGTCAGCCCGATGTCCTTCAACTTGTTGTAGCGCATCGACGATGCGCTATGACAGTTCAGGCAGTAGTTGACGAACAGCTTGGCGCCGTTTTGCAGCGACGCCATGTCGTTGACGCGGTACGGCGCCTTGTCCAGCGGGAACCCGCCTTCGGCGGCGAATGCGGCGGTACACGTGAGCATCAAGGCCACGGCACCAATCAGCTTCTTGATCATGGTTAATCCGTTATCTGGTGGGGCTCAGTGGGCGTGGAACGTAACGCGCTCAGGCACTTGCTTGAAGGTGCCAAGGCGGCTCCAGACCGGCATCAGGAAAAAGAATGCCAGGTACAGCAGCGTGCCGATTTGCGACGTGATGTTCAACGGCGGACTGGGCGGCTGCGTACCGATGTAGCCGAGCACCAGGAAGTTGACCATGAAGATGCCGTAGATCCACTTGTGCCACGTGGGGCGGTAGCGGATCGACTTGACCGGGGAATGGTCCAGCCACGGCAGGAAGAACAGGATGACGACCGTGCCGCCCATGGCGACCACGCCCCAGAACTTGGCGTCGATCACGCGCAGCAACACGGCCACGACGATCAGGATGCCGGGGATGGCCACGCGCAGGATGCCCTTCAGGTTGCTCTTGACGAGCAACGCGATGGCGCCCAGCACCGATGCGCCTGCCAGCACCCACGTGAATTCGTCGGTGGTGGCGCGCAGCATCGAGTAGAACGGCGTGAAGTACCAGACCGGGGCGATGTGCGGAGGCGTCTTCAGCGAGTCAGCAGGGATGAAGTTGTTGAACTCGAGGAAGTACCCGCCCATCTCCGGAGCGAAGAACACGATGAACGCGAACACGAGCAGGAAGCCCGCCACGCCCATCAGGTCATGCACGGAGTAGAACGGGTGGAACGGGATGCCATCCTTGGGCCGGCCGTACTTGTCTTTCGGGCCCTGCTTGATCTCGATGCCGTCCGGGTTGTTCGAGCCGACTTCGTGCAGCGCCACCAGGTGAGCCGCCACCAGACCCACCAGCACCAGCGGAATCGCGATGACGTGGAAGGCGAAGAAGCGGTTCAACGTGGCGTCCGACACGACGTAGTCGCCGCGGATCCAGATCGACAGTTCAGGGCCGATGAACGGAATGGCCGCGAACAGGTTCACGATCACCTGGGCGCCCCAATACGACATCTGGCCCCAGGGAAGCAGGTAGCCGAAGAACGCTTCGGCCATCAGACAGAGGAAAATCGCCACGCCGAAGATCCACACGAGTTCGCGCGGCTTGCGGTACGAACCGTAAAGCAGCCCGCGCAGCATGTGCAGGTACACGACGACGAAGAACATCGACGCGCCGGTGGAGTGCATATAGCGCACCAGCCAGCCCCAGGGGACTTCGCGCATGATGTATTCGACGGACTGGAACGCGCGTTCGGCGTCCGGCTTGTAATGCATGACCAGGAAAATGCCGGTCACGATCTGCAGCACCAGGACCAATAAGGCCAGAGAGCCAAAGAAATACCAGAAGTTGAAATTCTTCGGTGCGTAGTACTCGGACAGATGGGCTTTCCAGGTGGAGGTCACCGGAAAGCGCCGGTCCAGCCAGCCCAACAGGCCTGTCGTCTCGACGGTTTTCTCGCCAGCCATGTAACGGCTCCTTCTCTAATACGTGGCGTATTTGTTTTACTTACGTAATTCGGGAAAAAAGCGCGACGCGAGCGTCAGGCCTTGTTGTCTTCATCAACGCCCACAATGATGCGGGTGTCGCTGAGATATTGGTAAGGCGGTACTTCGAGATTATCGGGAGCAGGCTTGTTCTTGTAGACCCGGCCAGCCAGGTCGAACGTGGAGCCGTGGCACGGACAGAGGAATCCGCCTTGCCAATTGGCGCCCATGCCGCCACCGCCGCCTGTTTCGAAGTGCGAGGTGGGCGAGCAGCCCAGATGGGTACAGATGCCGACACAGACGAAAATCTCGGGCTTGCGCGAGCGAGCTTCGTTTTCGGCGTATTTGGGGGTGAAGCCAGGCCGCTTGGAATCGGGATCGGCCAGTAAGGGGTCCAGCGTTTTGAGGGCGGCGAGCTGTTCGGGAGAACGGTGAATGATCCACACCGGCTTCCCACGCCATTCCACTGTCTTCATGGTGCCGACGGGTATATCGCCGATATCCACTTCTACAGGGGCCCCGGCCGCACGGGCCTTTTCAGAGGGAGAAAATGTGCTCACAAGCGGCAAAGCCGTTGCGACACCTGCTACGCCACCCACAGCACAGGCGGTGGTAACCCAGAAACGTCGCGAAGGATCAGGTGGCAGGTTGGGATCAACCGCACCGTCATCATCGTGCACCAGCGTATCCTGACTCATCTTCCTATCCTTGTTGATGCGCCCGCTCTACGAGTAGCATCATTTCTGCGGCATCGGGTTCGCGGGAATATGTAACAACATAGCAACCGCGTATTATAGCGCCAGCCCACTGACGGGCGTATCACGAAGGGAGTGCTTTTATGAGCAAAGCAACTGGTTTCGTCAAAGAATTCCGAGATTTCGCCGTAAAAGGCAATGCGGTCGACTTGGCGGTGGGTGTCATTATCGGTGCAGCGTTCGGCAGGATCGTCGACTCGCTCGTCAAAGACATCGTCATGCCCTTGGTCAACTTCATCCTTGGCGGCTCGGTCGATTTTTCGAACAAGTTCCTGGTGCTGTCCATGCCGGCCGGCTACAACGGCCCGATGACGTATGCCGACCTGACCAAAGCGGGCGCAAACGTATTCGCCTGGGGTAATTTCGTCACCATCATCATCAACTTCGTGTTGCTGGCGTTCGTGATCTTCTGGATGGTCAAGGCCATCTACAAGGCCCGCACCAAGGCCGAGGAAGCGCCGGCTGCGCCGGCCGCAACGCCCGAAGACGTGGCGCTGCTGCGCGAAATCCGCGACCTGCTCAAGAAGCCCTGATCTGTCTTTGCCGCAGGCCCGGGATCCGCCCATGCGCGGATCCCGGACGCGGCCTGGCCCTCGCGCGCGTTATCGCGCGGCCATTTGCCGTTCGACGCGGCGCGCGAACATGGCGAAGCTCGCCCGCACGATGCTGGGCTTGAGCAGGAAGTCGTGCGACTCCGCGGCCAGCGCATCATTCACCGGCTTCACCTCGCCGTACGCGGCGGCCGCCTGCAACTGATTGCGGGCCGCGCGCTCGATCAGCACCGACAGGTACAGCGCCTCTTCCACGCAGGATCCCGCGGCCAGGAATCCATGGTTTGCCAGCAGGATGCAGCGCTTGTCGCCCAGCGCCGCTGAAATGATCTCGCCTTCCTGGTCGGCGATGGGCAGGCCGGGCCATTCCTTCAGATGTGCGCAGTCGTTGTGGAACGGTGTCGCGTCCATGTGCGCGACGATCAGCGGCTGGCCCGTCATCGACAACGTCGAGACATGCGGCGGGTGCGTGTGGATGATGCATTGCACGTCGGGACGCTGGCGATAGACCCAGAAATGGAAGCGCACGGCGGGGTTGGGCGTGCCGGGGCCCTCAAGCACTTCCATGTTCTCGTTGATGCGGATGACCGAGGCCGGATCGATTTCGTCGAACGCCTGGGCCAGCGGCGTGGTCAGGAACGTGCCGTCCTCTTTGCGCACGGTGATCTGGCCGGCCAGGGTTTCCGAATGGCCTTCGCTGGCGAGAATGCGGCAGCTCAGCGCCACCTTTTCCTTCTCGCCCCAGTTTCCGAAGTCGAGCTTGTTCGCGGAGCGCGCAAAGAAGGCGTCGGCATGGGCTTGTTTTTCCAGCATGGGGTCTCCTTGGGGATAATGGCTCCATTACACGCCTGCCCGCGCTGCCTGCAATTGACCGATCCCGAACGCGGATTGACTCAATGCGACAGGACGGCAGGCGCCTTTCGGCCCTTGTCGGCCGGCCCGACGGAGAATTCCGAGCATGCCCAGCGCCAGCCAGACCGCGAACGCGTCCGCCCGGCCCGCCTGTTCCGAGGCGGATCTCAACTTTGCGCCTCAGTTCCGCCCCTTCTACGCGCAAGAGATCGCGGGCTATGAGCGCGAACTGGACAAGCTCGTCCTGCCGGGCGAGTTCCGGGCGTTGACGCAGCAGCCCAGGCTGCAGTTGCAGGCCTGTCGTCTGCGCGCGGGTGGACTGGTGGTCAGCCTGGAATCCACGCCGATCAGCGTGCACCACCGCGCGGAGCACGCGGCCGACCTGGACCACGCGGCGTTCCTGGCAAGCTTCGTGATCGCGGGGCATGGCGTCATCGTCCAGAACGAGGCCACCCTGCCGTTGGAGCCCGGGGACATCATCTTCCGCACGACCGCGCTGCCCTCCGAGATCCGGATGTACACCGATTCGCGCATCGTGGTGGTGAAGGGGCCGCTTTCGCGCCTGCTCGGCGCGCACAGCCCGGCGATGTCGCAGTTCACCGCGCAACGCGGCGTGGCGGGCTTGCCGATGGTGCAGACCGCCCATCGCTGCCTGCATCACGTGTTCTTCGACAAGGCGGAATCCAATCCCACGTCGTCGCTCTTTGCCGAGCAGGCCTTACTCGCGCTGCTGGCTTCGATCTACACCAGCCAGGCGCTGGAGAAGATACCGGGCGATGCGCGGGCGCCGGCGGATAACTGGCAGGTGCTGGCGAGCTACATCGATGCGCACCTCACCGATCCGGACTTGTCGGTGCAGGCGGTCGCGGACGTGCTGCGCGTCACCACGCGCTGGGTGCACCGGCTGTTCAAGATGCGTTCGTTGCAATACGCCAGCTACGTGCGCGAACGCCGCCTGCAACTGGCCCGGGAGGCGCTGGAGGACCCGCGACGCTCGCACGTCGAAATCAAGGAGGTCGCCGTCTCTTGCGGCTTCCAGCACGCCAGCCATTTCATCCGCCGCTTCCACGAGCGCTTCGGCATGTCGCCCGCCTTGTATCGCAAGACGGCCAGAAGCGGCAGCGCGTAGGTCGCAGTGCCGCTGCGGGACGGCATGGGCGGGTCAGCCGCGGCGCAAGTCCTGGGCCGTGGGTTTCATCAGGAACGCCGAGGTGCCGGCGACGATGCCCAGAAAGGCCAGATAGACGCCGACGGGAAGGATGCTGTCGAACTTCTGGACGAGCGTGGCCGAGATCAGCGGCGCGAGGCCGCCGCCGATGGCCGCCGAGAACTGGACCCCGATGGACAGCCCGGAATAGCGCAGCTCCGGGGGGAACTGGGCGCTGTAAAGGCTGGACTGGGGGGCGATCATGATCGCGTAGTTCAAGGCCATGGCGACGAAGACGGCAAGGCTGTACGCCACGAGCGAACCGCTGCCCACCGCCAGGAAGATCGGAATGGCCATGAGCCCCAGGAGCATGCCGCCCCAGCCGCAGACGCGGCGCGCGCCGATGCGGTCGGCCAGGACGCCGAACAGCGGGATGGTGAACATCAGCACGCCCGCGCCGTAGAGCAAGGCGTGCAGCGCGTCGGCGCGGCTGAACCCCAGCTTGGACACGGCGTAGGACACCGAGAACACCAGGAAGGTATAGATCAGGGTGACCTCTGCGATCTTGCAGCCGATGCACAACAAGAGCGATTTGCCGTGCGCGCGCAGCAGTTCGCGCAGCGGCATCTTGTCGGCGAGCGGTTGCCTGGCCTGCGCGCGCTCGCGCTTGACCTGCTCGAACTCGGGCGATTCGTCGATGCCGTGGCGGATGAACAGGCCAACCACGATGAGCACGGCGCTGGCGAGGAACGGCAGGCGCCAGCCCCAGGACAGGAAGTCCGCTTCCGGCAGCCGCGTCACCAGCGCGAAGGACCCCACCGACAGCAGGATGCCCAAGGGCGCGCCCACCAGCGGCAGGCTGCCGAAGAACGCCTTCCACTTCGGCGGGGCGTGCTCGACCGCCATCAGCATGGCGCCGCCCATCTCGCCGCCGAATGACAACCCCTGGCCGATGCGCAGCACGACCAGCAGTACCGCCGCCGAGATGCCGATCTGTTCATAAGTGGGCAGCAGCCCGATAAGCACGGTGCACAGGCCCATCAGCAACAGGCTCAGCGTCAACATGGACTTGCGGCCGATGCGGTCGCCGAAGTGGCCGAACAGGATGCCGCCGATGGGCCGCGCCAGCATCCCGCTGGCGAATGCGCCAAAGGCCGCCAGCGTGCCGGTCACCGGATCGAACTGCGGAAAGAAGATCTTGTTGAACACCAGGGCGGCGGCGGTCCCGTAGGCGAGGAAGTCAAAGGCTTCCACGGCGGTGCCGATGACGGTCGCGACGGCGACGCGGAACAGGTTCGGTTTCTTGTGCGAGCGGGCAGCGGACTGCAGGGCCGGTATGGCGTCCATGGTTTTTCCTCTTGTCTTGTCGTATTGGTTTTTTGTCGTGGCGTGCGGGGCTCAGGGGCCTGGGGGCACGTATCCCGGCAGTTGCCGTATGCGTTCGCGCCACGCCGCAACAGCGGGATAGGCGGCGAGGTCGATGGCGGCTTCCTCGGCCAGCGCCGCGTAGCCGTAGCAGGCGATGTCGGCCACGCTGGGAGCGTCGGTGCCGGCCAGCCACCGGTTTCCCGACAGGCGCGTGTTCATGCGGCACAGGACGCGGTCCGTGCGGGCTTGCATGCCGGGGACGTCCAGCAGCGCTTCGCTTACGCCCAGGTGGTGCGCGGCTTCGGCGTTGCTGACCACGTGCGTCAATCGCAGCGGCTGCAGGCTGTTGGCGATTTCGTTGGCGGACACCGATAGCCAGGCATGCATGGCGCCGATGCCGGGCAGCGGCGCCAGCCATTCGGGGGCGTAGTGGTGCGCCAGATGCAGCAGGATGGCGTGGCTGTCCCAGACGGCGGTGCCGCCATCGGTCAGCGCCGGCACCTGCTGGAAGGCGCTGATGCGTTCGAATTCCGCCGTCTGGTTCTTGCGGGCCAGCACGTCGACATACGTGCGTTGGTAGGCTTTGCCGATGAGCGCAAGAAAGAGGCGGACCTTGTAGCAGTTGCCGGAGCGCGGGTGGTCGTAGAGGGTCAGCATTCAGTGGCTCCGTGTGAAGGAGGCCCGGCCGGGAAGGGATCGGCTGCGGGCGGCTGCATGGAATGCTAGGGCTGGGGACTCGGGCCAGAATTGACGGGGAGAGAACCGCGATTGACCAGATGCGACGCGCAGGCGCCGCTTTGACCGCACCCTCTGGTTTTCCCGGAGCCGGGTCGGGTGTATTCAGGGGCTTGCGGCGTCGTGTTGGCGTTGGCGTCAGCGCATGCGCCGTGAAATGAAAACGCCCCCTTTCGGGGGCGGATGACGGGTAGTGCGCGCGCTTGCTAGGCCGGGTTGTCGATGTCGACGAACTCCACCTTGACGCCGAAGTGCTCGGCGACCGCCTGGCCCAGCGCTTGCGCGCCAAAACGCTCGGTCGCGTGGTGGCCGGCGGCGATGAAGCCCACGCCGGTCTCGCGCGCCAGGTGCACGGTGGATTCCGAGACCTCGCCCGTGATGTAGGCGCTGGCGCCCGCGTCCACGGCGTCGGCCAGCATGCCTTGCGCGCCGCCGGTGCACCATGCCACGCGCGACATGGGCTGGTCCGGATCGCCCACGACCAGCGGCTGCCGGCCCAGGCGTTCGGCCACGCGCGCGCCCAGTTGGCCCAGCGTCTGCACGCCGGTGGCCTCGCCCAGCCAGACGAGGTTGTCCTGCCCACAGGTGCGGGGAGAACCGTCGTCGCGGCGTTCCGGGGCCAGGCCCAGCACGCGGGCCAGCTGCGCGTTGTTGCCCAGCGTCGGATGCGCGTCCAGCGGCAGGTGATAGGCGTACAGGTTCAGGTCGTTCTTCAGGGCCAGCGCCATGCGCGTGCGGCGCGTGCCGATGATGCGGCGGTCTTCGTTGCGCCACATCCAGCCATGGTGCACCAGCACCGCGTCGGCTCCGCGTTCGACCGCCGTGCGCAGCAAGGCTTCGCTGGCGGTGACACCGGTGATAATGTGTCCGACTTCAGATCGGCCTTCCACCTGCAAGCCGTTGGGGCAGTAGTCCTTGAAGCGGGCGGCTTGCAGGGTGTCGTCCAGCCAGCTGGCCAGCACGTGGGAGTCCACTTTTTTCATTGCTTGTCCTATCTAAAATCATGCGCCGATATTGGCTGATCTTCGCTCAGGCCGTCACGGTCTGCCTGGGTATTCTATTCGTGGTCACGACCTTGCGGCCTGACCTGCTGCGCCTGGCGGGTCCGGGGGCGGCGCCGCCGGCCGCGGTGGCTGCCTCCGCAGCGACCCGCGCGCCCGCGGGCAGCGGCGTGGGGCCGGTGTCGTATGCCGACGGCGTCGCCCGCGCGGCGCCGTCGGTGGTCAACGTCTACACCACCAAGCACGTCAACGTGCCCTTGATTCCGCTGCCCGACGATCCCGTGCTGCGCCAGCTGTTCGGCCAGGTGCCTGGCGTCAGCCGCCGCCAGGCCACGACCAGCCTGGGGTCCGGCGTCATCGTGAACCAGGATGGCCATGTGCTGACGAACTACCACGTGGTGCAGGCGGCCGACGCGATCGAGGTGGCCCTGACCGACGGACGGCGCGACACCGCCAAGGTGGTGGGCGCCGACCCCGACACGGATCTGGCCGTGCTGAAGCTGAGCACGTTGCGCGCCCTGCCCGCCGCCACGCTGGCGCCCGACCGGGGACTGCGCGTGGGCGACGTGGTGCTGGCGATCGGCAATCCGTTCGGCGTGGGGCAGACCACCACGCAAGGCATCGTGTCGGCGCTGGGCCGCAACGGGCTGGGCCTGAACACGTACGAAAACTTCATCCAGACGGACGCCGCGATCAACCCCGGCAACTCCGGTGGCGCGCTGGTGGATGCCGAAGGCAACCTGGTCGGCATCAACACGGCCATCTATTCCGAATCGGGCGGGTCGATGGGCATCGGCTTCGCCACGCCCATCGAGATCGCGCGCAAGGTCATGGACGACATCGTCAAGACGGGCGGGGTCAAGCGGGGCTGGCTGGGTGTGGAGCCGCAGGACGTCACGCCCGAACTGGCGCGGGCCTTCGGCCTGGGCGCGGATGCCAAAGGCGCGATCATCGCAGGCGTGATGCGCGATGGCCCGGCGGCACGCGGCGGGCTGCGCGTGGGCGACATCGTGCAATCGGTCAATGGCAAGCGCATGGCGGACACGGCCCAGCTGCTGGCGGAAATCGCGCAGCAGCCCCCGGGCCAGCGCGCGACCCTGGGCATCCTGCGCGGGGGCAAGCCGCAGGACGTGTCCATCGTGGTGGGCACGCGGCCGGGCCAGCCCCGCTAAGCCGTAAAGCCATCAGGGCGCGGGGCCCGGCCCCTCCACCAGCAGCCGCACCACCGACAGCACGGTTTTCTTCGTGCTGTCGGGCTGTTCCCGCAGCAAGGCGCAGATTTCGGCGCAGTAGCCGTCGATGGCGGGCGGGGCAGGCTGCGAGGCGTGCGGCGCATCGCCCGTGCGGGCGGCGGGGCCATGGGAGCCGGGTTCCGCGCCGCTCAACACGCCGTCGGTCAGCCAGGGGACGCTGGTCTCAAGCGCGGTCGCCAGGCGCAGCAGCGTGCCGCGAGACGGCGAGTAGCGGTCTTCGCGGGTAAGAATGCGATGAATGCAGGATTGCGGCACGCGGGAGATGCGTGCCAGTTGATTCTGGCTGTGGATGCCGCGCCACCGCATCAGGGCGCGCAGCCTTTGGGCAAGCGACATGCCTGCAATGTAGGATTGCAGGCAAGGCGCGGGCAAGAGTCATTCAGTCTTATCTTGCCCTGCCGTCCATGCCAGCGGCAGGATCAGTGCCGCTCGGTCAGCGAATCAGCGGCGTCGCCGTCGCCGTCGGCGGCCGCGCCCGGTTTGGGCGACACCATGCGCGCGCAGATCAGGCCCACTTCGTAGAGCAGGCACAGCGGCACCGCCAGCATGAACTGGCTGACCACATCCGGCGGCGTGACGACGGCGGCGATGATGAAGGCGCCGACCACGACATAGCCGCGCGCCGCCTTCAGCTTGGACAGTTCGACGATGCCCATCTTCACCAGCAGCACGACGGCCACGGGCACTTCGAAGGTGATGCCGAAGGCCATGAACATCGTCATGACGAAGCTCAGGTAGGCCTCGATGTCCGGCGCCGGCGTAATGGATTGCGGCGCGAACGTGGCGATGAAGTGGAAGACCGTGCGGAACACCACGAAATAGCAGAACGCCATCCCCGCGATGAAGAGGAACGTGCTGGAGATGATCAGCGGCAGCGCCAGGCGCTTTTCGTGCCGGTACAGGCCCGGCGCGACGAAGGCCCAGGCCTGGTACAGCACCACCGGCAGCGCCACGATGAACGCGGCCATCATCGTGACCTTGACGGGCACCATGAACGGCGTGATGACGCCGGTGGCGATCATGCGCGTGCCTTCGGGCAGCGAGGCCAGCATGGGCGCGGCCAGCACGTCATAGATGGCGGACGCGCCGGGGTAGATGAACAATACGATGAACACGGCCACCACGGCGCCTACGGCGCGCAGCAGGCGGGTGCGCAATTCGACCAGGTGAGAGATGAAGGTCTCTTGCTGGCCTTCTTCTTGGGAGGCGTCCTGGGTCACGTCGGTGTTCCGGAGGGCGTGACGGGCTTGGCGGCGGGCGCGGCCTCGTCAGCCTTGGGCGCGCGAGGCGCCGGGGCGGGTTGTTGGGATGCGGCGGGCGCGATCACCGGCCCGTGGACCGGACCCGTGGCCGGAGCCGGGACGGTAGCGGGGGCGGCCGCGGATGCCGGAAGGGTGGCCGGCGCCGGGCTGCGTTCGGGCACCTCGGGCAGATCCAGATCCAGGCTGTGATTTTGTCCCGGCGGCGCGATGGTGCGGGTGGCTTCGGCGGGGGCGTTGGCCGCAGGGCCGTTCGCGGCCGAGGCATCCCCGACGATCACCGGCGCGACCTTGCCGCTGGCTTCGCGGGCGACTTCGTCGAGTTCCGCGCGGAATTGCTGGACGGGTTCCTGCAGCGAGGCATGCGTGTCGTTCAGCGACTGCTGCACGCCTTGCGCGGCGTCTTCCATTTCGCTCTTGAACTTGCGCAGTTCGTCGAGCTCGATTTCGCGCTGGATATCGGACTTCACGTCGTTGACGTAACGCTGCGCGCGCCCAAGCAGGTGGCCGACGGTGCGGGCTACCTTGGGCAGGCGTTCGGGGCCAATGACGATCAAGGCGACGACGCCGATCACCATCAGTTCAGTGAGGCTGACATCAAACATTCGACGGCCGCTCGGGAATTGAAGCAATAAGGGCCGGCCCGTTCAGGGCTGGCCCGGGAGACGAGCCGGGGCTCAGGAGTTGGTCTTTTCCTTGGCCTGCACGTCGATGGTTTCACCGGAAACGCGCTGCTGCGCGATCGGGTCGGCCGGCTTTTCGCCGTTGGCGTCCTTCATGCCTTCCTTGAAACCCTTCACCGCGCCGCCCAGGTCCGAGCCGATGTTGCGCAGTTTCTTGGTGCCGAAAATCAGCGCCACGATGACCAGAACGACCAACCAATGCCAAATGCTGAAACTACCCATGATGTTTCTCCGAATTACGCGGTTGGGGCTACGCGCCCTTTCCAGGGCCGCGAGCCGCCGATGATGTGGAAATGCAAATGCGGGACTTCCTGGCCGCCTTCGACGCCAGAGTTGATCATGATGCGAAATCCGCCATCAGGGCCCGGACGGCAACCGTTTTCGGCTGCTAGCCGCGGCGCCAACGACATCATTCTACCCAACCAACCTGCGTCCTCGCCCGTAATATCCTGCATGGATGTGACATGACGTCGAGGGATCAGCAGTAAATGCACCGGTGCGGCCGGATTGATATCGTGGAATGCAACAAAGTCCTCGTCCTCATAGACCTTCTTGGACGGGATGTCGCCAGCGGCGATCTTGCAGAAAAGACAGTTGTCGCTCATTTTCCGGGCTCCGTGGTCAATCTTTGGGGCGGCTTGCCTTCTCGGCCAGGCCCGACAGGCCCTCGCGGCGGGCCAATTCGGCCAGCACGTCTTCCGGCCGCAGGTTGAAATGGGTCAGCGCGACCAGGCAGTGGAACCACAGGTCGGCGGTTTCGCTGACGATGCGCTCGGGCACGCCGTCTTTGGCGGCCATGACCAGTTCCGTGGCTTCTTCGCCGATCTTCTTCAGGAAGGAATCGGGGCCTTTGGCCAGCAGCTTGGCGGAATATGACGCCGTGGGGTCGCCGCCGTTTTCGGGGCGGCGGGTTTCCAGCGTGTCGGCGATGCGCGCCAGGATATCGGCGGCGCTTAAGGCTTGATCGGTCATTTGTAGATCATTTCCGGGTCTTTGAGCACCGGGTCCACCGTGACCCAGGATGCCTGGTCCGTCTGGCCTTCCAGGCGGCGGTAGAAACAGCTGGCGCGGCCGGTGTGGCAGGCGATGCCGCCTTCCTGGTGGATTTTCAGCAGGATGACGTCGCCGTCGCAATCCAGGCGCAGTTCATGCACTTCCTGGTGATGGCCGGATTCCTCGCCCTTGCGCCACAGGCGCTGGCGCGAACGCGACCAGTACACCGCGCGGCCCGTGGCGGCGGTTTCGGCAAGCGCGTCGCGGTTCATCCAGGCCACCATCATGATCTGGCCGTTCTCAACGTCTTGGGCGATGGCGGGGATCAGGCCGTTTTCGTCGAAAACGACGTCGGCCATCCAGGTGGGTTCAGTGCTCATATCAGTCCAACCTTACTGCAATGCCTTGTTCGGCCATGAAGCGTTTGCATTCGCCAACGGTGTGCTGGCCGAAATGGAAGATGCTGGCGGCCAGCACGGCGCTGGCGCGGCCGGTGGTGACGCCGTCGGCCAGATGCTGCAGGTTGCCGACGCCGCCGGAGGCGATGACGGGCACCGGCACGGCGTCCGACACGGCGCGGGTCAGCTCCAGGTCGAAGCCCGACTTGGTGCCGTCGCGGTCCATGCTGGTCAAGAGGATCTCGCCGGCGCCATAGGCGGCCATGCGGCGCGCCCAGGCCACGGCGTCCAGCCCGGTGGCCTTGCGGCCGCCGTGCGTGAAGACTTCCCAGCGCGCGGGTTCGCCGGCCGCCGACACGCGGCGCGCGTCGATGGCCACGACCACGCACTGCGAGCCGTGGTAGTCGGAGGCGGCGCGGACCAGTTCCGGATTGGCCACGGCCGCGCTGTTGATGCTGATCTTGTCGGCGCCGGCATTCAGCAGGCGCTGGATGTCGGACACCTGGCGCACGCCGCCGCCCACCGTCAGCGGGATGAAGACCTGCGAGGCCACCTGCTCGATGATGGGCAGGATCAGGTCGCGGCCGTCGCTGGTGGCGGTGATGTCCAGGAAGGTCAGTTCGTCGGCGCCCTGCTCGTTGTAGCGGCGGGCGATTTCGACGGGGTCGCCGGCGTCCAGCAGGTTGACGAAGTTCACGCCCTTGACGACGCGGCCGGCGGTGACGTCAAGGCAGGGGATGATGCGGCGGGTCAGCGCGCTCTGGACGGGCGCGCCGGCCCCGGGGGTGCTGCTGGAGGTGGTCATTTTGCCAATTCGTCGGCGCGAGCCTGGGCTGCCTGGAAATCAAGCGTGCCTTCGTAGATGCTGCGGCCCAGGATGGCGCCTTCGACGCCCTCTTCCTCGACGGCGCACAGGGCTTCGATGTCCTGGATGCCGGCGATGCCGCCCGAAGCGTACACGGGGATGCGCACGTGCTGGGCCAGGCGGACCGTGGCTTCGACGTTGACGCCCGACAGCATGCCGTCACGGCCGATGTCGGTGTAGATGATGGCTTCGCAGCCGTAGTCTTCGAACTTCTTGGCCAGGTCGAGCACGTCGTGGCGGGTCAGCTTGCTCCAGCCGTCGGTGGCGATCTTGCCGTCGCGGGCGTCCAGGCCGACGATGATCTGGCCGGGGAAAGCGCCGCAGGCATCTTGCAGGAAGCCCGGGTTCTTGACCGCGGCGGTGCCGATGATCACGTAGGAAATGCCGGCGTCAAGGTAGCGCTCGATGGTGTCGAGGTCGCGGATGCCGCCGCCGATCTGGACGGGGATGTCGTCGCCGACGGCGTCCAGGATGGCCTTGATGGGCGCTTCGTTCTTCGGTTTGCCGGCGACGGCGCCGTTCAGGTCGACCAGATGCAGGCGGCGCGCGCCCTGGTCAAGCCAACGGGTGGCCATGGCGGCGGGGTCTTCGGAGAACACCGTTGCATCGTCCAGGTCACCCTGGCGCAGGCGCACGCAGCGCCCGTCTTTAAGATCGATGGCGGGGATCAGCAGCATGGTGGGCAGCAAAAAAGAAAGAGGGGTTGAATGGGCTGGCGCAGCAGGCTCAAGGCCTACGGCTGCCAGTCTACAAAATTGCGATACAGGCGCAAACCGTGTTCGGCGCTCTTTTCGGGGTGGAACTGCACCGCGAAAATGTTAGCTGCCGCCACTGCGCAGGTAAAGGCGACGCCGTAATCGGTTTCACCAACAGTCAGGCCGGAATCGTCCGGATCGGCGTAGTAACTATGGACGAAATAGAAGTGCGTGTCGTCCGGAATGCCGTCCCAGATAGGGTGAGAGCGCGTCTGGCGGACTTTGTTCCATCCCATGTGCGGCACTTTCAGCCGTTCCGGGCGGGTGTCGACTGCGCCGGCCGCGCCGGTGTCGGCCAGGCACGCTTCGTCGTCGGCGGCGATCAGGTCGGCAAAGCGCGGGCCCGAAAAGCGGCGCACGACGCCGGGGAACAGGCCCAGGCAGGACGTGCCGCCCTCTTCAGAGGAGTCGAACAGCATCTGTTCGCCCACGCAGACGCCCAGCAGGGGCTTGTTGCGGGCGGCGCGCACGACCGCTTCGCGCAGGCCGGATTCATTCAGGGTGCGCATGCAGTCCGCCATGGCGCCCTGGCCCGGGAACACCACGCGGTCAGCCGCGTCGATGTCCTGGGGCTGGTTGCAGATGCGGATGTCCGCATCGGGGGCGGCGAACTTCAGGGCGCGTGCGACGGAGTGGAAATTGCCCATTCCATAGTCGACGATGGCGATAGTGGTCACTTCTTTTGCCTGGTGCGGTGGGGTTGGCGAACGTTACAGCACGCCCTTGGTGGAGGGCACGACGTCGCCCATGCGCGGGTCGACTTCCATGGCCATGCGCAGGGCGCGGCCACAGGCCTTGAATACGGTTTCCGCCTGGTGGTGGGCGTTGAAACCGCGCAGGTTGTCGATGTGCAGCGTGATCAGCGCGTGGTTGACCAGGCCCTGGAAGAACTCGCGCGTCAGGTCCACATCGAAATTGCCGATGTGGGCCCGCGTGAACGGGATGTGGTATTCCAGGCCGGGACGGCCCGAGAAGTCCACCACGACGCGCGACAGCGCTTCGTCCAGCGGCACGTAGGCGTGGCCGTAGCGGCGCAGGCCGGCCTTGGTGCCGACGGCCTTGGCGATCGCCATGCCCAGCGTGATGCCCACGTCTTCCACCGTATGGTGCGCATCGATGTGCAGGTCGCCCTCGGCCTTGATGTCGAGGTCGATCAGGCCGTGGCGCGCGATCTGGTCCAGCATGTGGTCCAGGAAGGGCACGCCCGTGTCGATCGTCTGCTTGCCGGTGCCGTCGATGTTGATGGCCACGCGGATGCGGGTTTCGTTGGTGTTGCGGGTGATCTCTGCGGTACGCATGTTAAGCACTCAAAATCTCTTGCAGGGCAGCCAGCAAGGCGGCGTTCTCGGCCGGGGCGCCCACCGAGATGCGCAGGCAGTTGGCCAGGAGCGGATGGGCGTTGGAGAAGTTACGAATCAATATTTTGCGCGTTTTCAGCGCAAGATGCACGGCGTTGCCGTCCAGCTTGCCGGAAAAGCGCGCGAGTATGAAGTTGCCTGCGGAAGGGAATACCCTGACGCCGGGCAGCGCGGCCAGGGCGGCGGCCAGTGGTTCGCGGTCGGCGCGCAGGCGCGCGGCCTGCTCGTCCAGCACGTCCTTGTGGCGCAGCACCGTCATCAGCGTGGCCTGGGTCAGCACGTCCAGGTTGTAGGGCGGGCGCACTTTGTTCAGTTCGCCGATCCAGTCCGGATGGCCGGCCAGGTAGCCGAAACGCAGCCCCGCCAGGCCGATCTTGGAGACAGTGCGCATGACGACGACGTTGGGCGCGTCCAGCACCTGGGGCATCCAGCTGCGCTCGGCAAAGGGCTGGTAGGCCTCGTCCAGCACCACCAGGCCGGGGGCGGCGGCGATGATCGCCTGCACGTCGTGGTCGGACCAGAGCCCGCCGGTGGGGTTGTTGGGCACGGCCAGGAACACGACCTTGGGCTGGTGTTCGCGGATGGCGGCCAGCATGGCCGGCAAATCCAGGGTCAGATCATCGGTCAGCGGCACGCCCACAAAGCGGGCGTGGTCGAAACGGGCCGCCATGTCGAAATAGACGAACGACGGCCAGGGCGACATCACCGTGTCGCCCGGATTGCAGCAGGCCTGCACGACGATGTGGATGAGTTCGTCCGAGCCGTTGCCGAACAGCACGTCGGCGCCGTCAGGCACGCCGAAGCTTGCCTTCACCGCCTGCTGAAGCGCGGACAGGTCGGCCGCCGGATAGCGGTTCAGCGCCGTATCGCGCACCGTGCGGGCGATGTCGTCGCGGACCGCGTCGGGCAGCTCGTAGGGGCATTCCATCGCGTCCAGCTTGATGCAGCCTTCCGCGTGCGCCACCGGATACGCGGCCAGTTCGCGGATATCGGCGCGGACCGTGCCGGCGATGCGGCCGGCGACGCTTGCCGCCGGGGCCGCGCTCATGGCTTGTCGATCCGGTACTGGGCGCTGGCGGCGTGCGCCTGCAGGCCCTCGCCCAGTGCCAGTTCGGCGGCGATGCGGCCCAGCGTCTGCGCGCCCTCGCGCGAGACCTGGATCAGGCTGGAGCGCTTCTGGAAGTCGTAGACGCCCAGCGGCGACGAAAATCGCGCCGTGCGGGATGTGGGCAGCACGTGGTTGGGGCCGGCGCAGTAGTCGCCCAGCGCTTCCGAACTGAAGCGGCCCATGAAGATCGCGCCGGCGTGGCGGATCTTCGCCGTCCAGATTTCGGGCTGTTCGGTCGAGATCTCCAAGTGTTCGGGCGCGATGTCGTTGGCGATCTGGCAGGCTTCCTCCAGGCTTTGGACCTGGATCAGCGCGCCGCGGTTGGCCAGGCTGACGCGCAGGATGTCGGCGCGCGGCATCGTGGGCAAGAGGCGCGCGATGGCGGCTTCGACTTCCTCGATGAAAGCGGCGTCGGGACAGAGCAGGATGGACTGCGCCAGTTCGTCGTGCTCGGCTTGCGAGAACAGGTCCATGGCGATCCAGTCGGCCGGCGTCTTGCCGTCGCAGATGACCAGGATTTCGCTGGGGCCGGCGATCATGTCGATGCCGACCGTGCCGAACACGCGGCGCTTGGCGGCGGCGACATAGGCGTTGCCCGGGCCCACGATCTTGTCCACGGCGGGCACGGTGTCGGTGCCGTAGGCCAAGGCGCCCACGGCCTGCGCGCCGCCGATGGCGAACACGCGGTCCACGCCGCCGATGGCGGCCGCGGCCAGCACGATCGGATTGCGCACGCCGTCGGGCGTGGGCGTGACCATGATCAATTCCTGCACGCCCGCGACCTTGGCCGGGATGGCGTTCATCAGCACCGACGACGGATAGGCGGCCTTGCCGCCCGGCACGTACAGGCCCACGCGGTCCAGCGGGGTGACCTGCTGGCCCAGCATCGTGCCTTCGGCGTCGGTGTAGGTCCAGGTCTCGGCGCGCTGGCGTTCATGGTAGCTGCGCACGCGGTCGGCGGCGGCTTCCAGCGCATTGCGCTGCGCGGCTGGCAACGCGGCAAGCGCCGCATGCCAGTCCGCCTTGGGGATTTCCAGCGTGGCGGCCGAGGCATTCGCCATGCGGTCGAAACGCTGCGTGTATTCCACCAGCGCGGCGTCGCCGCGGGCGCGCACGTCGGCCAGGATGCCGGCGGCGGCGCGGTCGATGGACTCGTCCTCGGTGGCCTCGAAGGCCAGCAGCTTGGACAGGGCGGATTGGAATCCGGGATCGCGGGAGTCGAGACGATTGATCAGTGCCATGGCGTCATGCAGCAAAGCGGAAAGCGGCCGCCGCGGCGTCGCGGCGGGCGGGGGTCAGGCATTGCGGGAAGCGGCTCTTTCGAAGGCGTCCAGCAGCGGTTGCAGGCGGGCGCCGCGCGTTTTCAGCGCGGCCTGGTTGACGATCAGGCGCGACGAGATCGGCATGACGTCTTCGACGGCCACCAGATCGTTGGCGCGCAGCGTGCCGCCGGTGGACACCAGGTCGACGATGCAGTCGGCCAGGCCGACCAGCGGCGCCAGTTCCATCGAACCATACAGCTTGATGATATCGACGTACACGCCCTTGGCCGCAAAGTGTTCACGGGCTGAGTGGACGTACTTGGTGGCCACGCGCAGGCGCGCGCCCTGGTGCACGGCGCCTTCGTAGTCGAATCCGTTGCGCACGGCCACGGCCAGGCGGCACTTGGCGATGTTCAGGTCGATGGGCTGGTACAGGCCGCCGGGCTGTTCCTTGGCATGCTCGATCAGCACGTCCTTGCCCGCGATGCCGAGGTCCGCCGCGCCGTACTGCACGTAGGTCGGCACGTCGGAGGCGCGCACGATGATCAGGCGCAGGCCAGGGTCGCTGGTCGGCAGGATCAGTTTGCGCGAGCTCTCGGGGCTCTCGGTCACTTCGATGCCGGCCTCGGCCAGCAACGGCATGGTTTCTTCAAAAATCCGGCCCTTGGACAGGGCCAGGGTCAGGGGCTTCGTTGTGGCATCGTTCATTGCAGAGCCGCCTCAAAATGAACGGGCCCACTCGGGGGGCAGCAAGCCGAAGGCGCAGCGTGGGGGCAGCCTCGCCGCCGGGCCGCCCCAAGGCGGGGCAGCCCCCTCGGGGGGCAGCAAGCCGAAGGCGCAGCGTGGGGGCTATTAAATTTCATGCCTGTTCCTTGCCGGTAACGCGTTGGATGTTCGCGCCCAGGGCGCGTAGTTTGACTTCCATCTGGTCGTAGCCACGATCCAGGTGGTAAATGCGATCGATCACGGTATCGCCGTCGGCGGCCAGGCCGGCGATGACCAGACTGGCCGAGGCGCGCAGATCGGTGGCCATGACGGTGGCGCCCGACAGGCGCTTCACGCCGCGCACGATGGCCGTGTGGCCGTCGATATCGATGTCGGCGCCCATGCGGCGCAGTTCCTGCACGTGCATGTAGCGGTTCTCGAAAATCGTCTCGACGATGACCGAGGTGCCGTCCGCCACGGCGTTCAGCGCCATGACCTGGGCCTGCATGTCGGTGGCGAAGCCCGGATATTCGTGGGTGCGGAACCCCACGGCACGGGGCCGCGCGGACATGGCGCCGCGGATCCAGTCCGGGCCGGTCTCGATGGTCAGGCCGGCCTCGACCAGCTTGTCCAGCGTGGCGCCCAGAATGGCGGGGTCGGTGTTGTTCAGGCGGATGTCACCGCCGGCCGCGCCCACGGCGCACAGGAACGTGCCGGCTTCGATGCGGTCGGAGATGACGCGGTGCTCGGCGCCATGCAGGCGTTCGACGCCGTCGATCACGATGCGGTCGGTGCCGTGGCCCTGGATGCGGGCGCCCATCTTGATCAGCAGTTCGGCCAGATCCACCACTTCGGGTTCGCGCGCGGCGTTTTCCAGCACGGTCCGGCCGTCGGCCAGCACGGCGGCCATCAGCAGGTTCTCGGTGCCGGTGACGGTGACCATGTCGGTGCGGATGGACGCGCCCTTTAAGCGCTTGGCGCGCGCCACCACGAAGCCGTGTTCGATGCTGATCTCGGCGCCCAGCGCGGCCAGGCCCTTGATGTGCTGGTCAACCGGGCGCTGCCCGATGGTGCAGCCGCCGGGCAGGCTGACGCGGGCTTCGCCGAAGCGGGCAACGAGCGGACCCAGCACCAGGATCGACGCGCGCATCGTCTTGACCAGGTCGTACGGCGCTTCCAGGTTGTCGACGCGGTCGGCCTGCAGCATGACCACGCCGTCCGAACCGCGTTCGGCGCGCACGCCCATGCGGCCCAGGAGGCGCAGCATGGTGGCCGTGTCGTTCAGGTGCGGCACGTTGGAAAGCGTCAGCACATCGGCGGTAAGCAAACCGGCGCACAGGATCGGCAGCGCCGAATTCTTGGCGCCGGACACCGTGATTTCGCCGTGCAGCCGCGAGCCGCCCGCGATGCGGAGTTTGTCCATTACTTGCCTGCTTGCTGGTATTCGTCCGGCGTCAGCGTGCGCATCGACAGCGCGTGGATCTCGGCCTTCATGCGGTCGCCAAGCGCGGCGTAGACCAGTTGATGGCGCTGGATCAGGCGCTTGCCTTCGAACGCGGTGCTGACGATGACGGCGTCGAAATGCGAGCCGTCGCCTTGCACGTCGAGATGTTCACAGGACAGGCCGTCCGCGATGTATTGGCGGACTTGCGCGGGAGTGGGAAGCATGGACGTCAGTTCCTGAGTTTGTAGCCGCTGGCCAGAAGCCGCAGCGCATACAGCGATAGCGCCAGGAACACCGCCGTCACCACCGCCAGGCTGCGCCAGGGCGAGACGTCCGACACCGCGAAGAATCCGTAGCGGAATCCGTCGATGGCGTAGAAGATGGGGTTCCAGTGGGACACGCTCTGCCAGAAGGGCGGCAGCGTGTGGATGGAATAGAACACGCCGGACAGGAACGTCGCGGGCATGATCAGGAAATTCTGGAAGGCGGCCAGCTGGTCGAATTTTTCGGACCACAGGCCCGCCACCACGCCCAGCACGGCCATGATGCCGCAGGACAGCACGGCAAATACCAGCAGCCACAGCGGGTTGGCGGGGACGAGCGACACGAAGAACAGCGCGACCGCCCACACGCACAGGCCCACGGCCAGGCCGCGCACGATGGCGGCCAGCACGAAGGCGCCGAAGATGTCGCGGTGCGACAGCGGCGGCAGCAGCATGAAGACGAGGTTGCCCGTGATGCGGCTTTGGATCAGCGACGAGGACGGGTTGGCGAACGCGTTCTGCAGCATGCTCATCATCATGAGGCCGGGGATCAGGAACGCGGTGTAGGGCACGGTGCCATACACCATCAGCCGCCCTTCCAGCACGTGCGCGAAGACCAGCAGGTACAGCAGCGCCGTAATGACGGGGGCGGCGATGGTCTGGAAACCGACCTTCCAGAAGCGCAGCAGTTCCTTGCGCAGCAGGGTCGGAAAACCGGAGCCCGCATCCAGGCGGGGCTGCACCAGCGGCTGGCTGGCGGTCGCGGTGGGCGGCGTCATGACGAAATCTCTTCGGGTTGCAGGGCGGGCGTGGCGGGCTCGTCGCCCTGATGCATGATGCGCACGAACGCGTCTTCCAGGTCGACGCCGCCGACGCGGGCCATCAGGGCCTGCGTGGTGTCCAGCGCCACGATGCGGCCACGCTTGAGCATGGCGATGCGGCCGCACAGGGCTTCCGCTTCTTCCAGGTAGTGCGTGGTCAGCATGATCGTGTGGCCGGCCTTGTTCAGGCGCGAGATGAATTCCCACAGGGTTCGGCGCAGGTCCACGTCCACGCCCGCGGTGGGTTCGTCCAGCACGATCACGGGGGGGCGGTGCACCAGCGCCTGCGCCACCAGCACGCGGCGCTTCATGCCGCCGGACAGCGCGCGCATGTTGTTGTCGGCCTTGTCGGCCAGGCCCAGGTTGAACAGGATCTCGTCGATCCAGTCGTCGTTGTTGCGCAGGCCGAAGTAGCCGGACTGGATGCGCAGGGTCTCGCGCACCGTGAAGAACGGGTCGTAGACAAGCTCTTGCGGCACCACGCCCAGCGCGCGCCGCGCCGACTTGTAGTCGGCCACGACGTCGTAGCCACAGACGGTGGCGCGCCCGGACGAGGCGTGCGCCAGGCCGGCAAGGATGGAGATCAGCGTGGTCTTGCCCGCGCCGTTGGGGCCGAGCAGGCCGAAGAACTCGCCGTGCTCGATGTTCAGGCTGACATGGTCCAGCGCCTGGAAGCCGGGGGCGGGCGTGCGCCCGAGCAGCTTCTGCCAGCCGCGCTGGCGCGGCGAGTAGACCTTGGAGACGTTTTCTAGACTGACGGCTGACATGACGGCGGGGGAGTGCCCGGAAAGAGCGAATTGATCATTATATAAGCGCGCCGTGACGGCAAGCGCCTATGGCCCCGGGCGGCGTAGGGATGGAGGGTTAATCCGTCCCTTAAATAATTGGCCCGGCGGGCCACGAGGGGCGCGCCGGGCCGAAAGCAGCCGGAACCGTGGAATTACTGGTTGCGCTGGTTCAAGGCCTTGATCAGGCCGTCGATGCCGTTCTGGTTGATCTGCTGCGCGAACTGGTTACGGTAGTTCTCGATCAGCCAGATGCCTTCGACGTTCATGTCGTAGATCTTCCAGCCTTGCGGCGTCTTCTCCAGGCGGTAGTCCACGCCGGTCGGCTGGCCGTTGGCCTGGCTGATCAGCGTGCGCACGACCACGTCGTCGGCCTTGGGATCGCCGCGAAACGGCAGGGCCTTGACGGTTGTGCTGGGCGTGACGCGGGTCAGCGCGCCGCTATAGGTGCGCACCAGCGTGCCGCGGAACGCATCGGCCAGGGCCGTCTTCTGCTGGTCCGACGCCTGGCGCCAGTAACGGCCTGCGGCCAGGCGCGTCGTCTTCTGGAAGTTGACGTAGGGCAGGATGTGCTGGTTGACCACTTCGTTGATGCGGGCGGTGTTGCCGGCCTTGACGGCGCCGTCCGCCTTGAGCACGTCCAGCGCTTCATTGGCGGTCGCGAGGACGAACTGGTCGGGCGAGCCGTTGGGGTCGGGCTTGGCCTGCGCGGCGCCGGCGGCGGCAAGGCCCAGCAGGCCCGCGAAAGTCAGGCGCTGCAACAGGGAAACAAAAGCAAATCGCATCAAAACTCCTTACTGTACCGATGAACGCAAGCCACAGCTTACTTGGTTGCGGGTGCCGGCACGGGGGCGGCCTTGCCGGCGGCAGGGGCATCGCCCTCGTCGTCTTCGTAATTGGGCAGGGAACCTTCGTCTTCCACGCGGTGGCCCAGCACCATGGCGTTGCGGCGCTGCAGGTAGGCGTCGCGGATGAAGCTGTACGGATCCAGCGCGACGCGGTCGATCGTGTCGGTGGCGCTCAGCAGGCTGGCGCGCGTGTCGACCAGGCGCAGGCCCCACAGCGAGTTGCGCAGGCGCACGTTGTCGATGGAATCGACGCCCATGTAGCCGTAGGTCGTGCCGTAGAAATCGCCGACCAGGCCAGCGCCGTCGCGCACGGTGGACGAACCGAAGAACGGCAGCACCAGGTACGGGCCCTGGCCGAAGCCCCACACGCCCAGCGTCGTGCCGAAGTCGTTGGGGATCTTGCGCGCGCCGTTGGCCGAGGCCACGTCGAAGCAGCCGCCCACGCCCATCGTGGTGTTGAACAGGAAGCGGCCCAGCGTGTTCACGAAGTCGTGGCCGCGGCCTTGCAGGAAGCTGTTGGCGCCGGACCAGAGGTCGCCGACGTTGCTGAAGATGTTGTGCACGCAGCTGCGCACCGGCTGCGGCGTGACAAAGGTGTAGGCCTGGGCGACCGGCTTGAAGACCGCGCGGTCGACCGTGTCGTTGAACTTGTAGACGCCCCGGTTGAAGCCTTCCCACGGATCGCGCGGATCCGGGTTCTGCGGCGCGGCGCAGCCGGCCATCAGCGCACCCGCCGCTGCGATGGTGGCAATTCGGGAAATTGCGTTCTTGTTCATGATCAGGGCATTCCTATCGACGATTCTTATGATATTGCGATGGCCAAGCGCAGCCTGTTACGGCGTCTTTCGCATCGTCTTCAATTTGGCGCTTTCGCGGCGGGTTCGGGTTCGGAGGGGGCCGCACCCTGCTTTTCCGCGGAGCCGTACAGGAACTGGCTGATCAGCTGTTCAAGCACAACTGCGCTTTGTGTATAGCGGATTTTACCGCCGTCGGTAAAGTTCTCTTCTTCGCTGCCTGCCGTCAGGCCCAGGTACTGTTCACCCAGCAAGCCGGACGTGAGGATCGACGCCGAGGTGTCCTTGGGGAACTGGTAGGCCTTCTCCAGATTCACCGATACGACCGCCTGGAAGGTCTTGTCGTCGAAGGTGATGCTGGACACGCGGCCCACCACGACGCCGGCGCTTTTGACCGCGGCACGCGGCTTGAGGCCGCCTACGTTATCGAAGTTGGCCGATAGCGTATAGGTCGGGGCGAAGGAAAAGGTGCTGAGGTTGCCGGCGCGCAACGCCAGGAACACCAGCGCGATCGCGCCCAGCAGTACAAACAGGCCTACCCAGAAGTCGGTTTTTTCGCGTGACATGATCGATCCGTTTCAATTTCCAAACATCAAGGCGGTGAGCAGGAAGTCCAGCCCAAGTACCGCCAGGGAGCCCACGACCACGGTGCGCGTGGTGGCGCGGGCGACGCCTTCAGGGGTGGGCCGGGCCTGCCAGCCTTCATAGAGCGCCACCAGCGTCACCGTGACGCCGAACACCAGGCTCTTGATGACGCCGTTGGCCACGTCGTTCCAGACATCGACGCCGCTTTGCATCTGCGACCAGAATGCGCCCGCGTCCACGCCGATCATCACGACGCCCACGACCCAGCCGCCCAGGATGCCCACCATGGAGAACACCGCCGCCAGGATGGGCATGGCGATGATGCCGCCCCACAGGCGCGGCACCAGCACGCGGCGGATCGGGTCGACGGCCATGACCTCCATGGCCGACAGTTGTTCGCCGGCCTTCATCAGGCCGATTTCGGCGGTCAAGGACGTGCCCGCGCGGCCGGCGAACAGCAGCGCCGTCACCACAGGGCCCAGTTCGCGCACCAGCGACAGGGCCACCAGCAGTCCCAGCGCTTCTTCGGAACCATAGCGGTTCAGCGTGTAGTAGCCCTGCAGCCCCAGCACGAAGCCCACGAACATGCCGGACACGGCGATGATCAGGAGCGAATAGTTGCCGATGAAATGGACTTGCTGCGACACCAGGCGCGGGCGCGAGAACACGATGCCGCTGCGCGCCAGCATGCCGCCGAAGAACCGGGTGAAGTAGCCGATGCCGGAGACGAGGTTGCGCACCCACCCGCCCAGCGCGCTCACGGGATTGTTGGATCCGCTCATGCTTTGCGCCCTTTCTGTTCGGAAAGCCACTTTTGGAAAGCAGGCGTTTCGGGGTACTGGAACGCGACCGGGCCGTCGGGTTCGCCTTTCAGGAATTGCTGGACGTACGGGTCGTCCGAGGCCGACAGCGTCTCGGGGGTTCCGGCGGCGGCCAGCTTGCCCTGCCCCACCAGGTACACCTGGTCGGCAATGGCGAAGGATTCCTGCACGTCGTGGGTGATCAGCACCGAGGCGCAACCCAGGCGGTCGGCCAGGCTGCGGATCAGGCGGGCGGTGATGCCCAGCGAGATCGGGTCCAGCCCGGCGAAGGGTTCGTCGTACAGGATCAGTTCGGGTTCCAGCACCACGGCGCGGGCCAGGGCGACGCGGCGCGCCATGCCGCCGGAGATCTCGGCCACCTTCAGGTGCGCGGCGGCGCGCAGGCCGACGGCGTCCAGTTTGTCCAGGACGCGGTCGGTGATGTCGGATTCGGACAGTTTGGTGTGTTCGCGCAGCGGGAACGCGACGTTCTCGAACACGTTCAGGTCGGTGAAGAGCGCGCCCTGCTGGAACAGCACGCCCATGCGCTTGCGCAGGGACTGCAGTTCGGCGGCGGTGGCGCGGCCGATGTCCTGGCCGAACGCCAGGACCCGGCCCTGCTGCGCGACGAGCTGGCCGGTGGCCGCCCGCAACAGCGTGGTCTTGCCCGAACCCGAGCCGCCCATGACGGCGACCACTTGGCCCGCGCGCACGTCCATGGAGATATCGCGCAAGACGGTGAAATCACCGTAGCCTAGCGCCACACCTTCCAGGCGCAGGGCGAATTCCGGGGTGCTGCTTGTTTGAGCGGGCATGGGCAACGAAATGGGTGTTTCGGTGGCGGAGCTTGCCCTGTTGCCTTGTCGACACGCAGGACGGCTAACCGGGGCGGCGCGGGCAAGACAGGCTGCGTCGGGAAGCGCCCGGTTATCTCAGGTGCGGGGGACCAAGGCGGACTCTGGCCCCCAGCGGCGAGGCGCCATTGTAGCCCGACGCTTTGTAATCACAATGCGATACGCCGCCAGTGGAACAGTGTTTTCGGTATCAGGGACAATCGCCCGCCCGGGTGCCGCCCTGGCGGGCGTCCCGGGACAGGACCCGTCCGGAGCCGCCGGGACCGCTCCCGTCCGGCAGTCAGCGGCGCGATTGGGCCGCCTGGGTTTCCCGGACCAGCCGCTGGACCAGGTCCGCCGTGCTTTCGCGCCGGGCCAGCGGGGCGGCCTGGCCCGCCCACAGGGACAGGACGTTGATATTGCCGGCCTTGCCGCCCGCCGTGCGCATGGGGCGCGTCAGCGCATTCTGCAGCGGATACGGCAGGATGTCGGCGCCGATGGCGTCGGCGTCGCGCATGAAGGCGTTGGAGATGCCGCGCGCCGGCCGGCCGGAGAAGGCGCGGGTCACGCGGGATTGTTCGGAGCGCGTTGCGGGCAGCACGGCCTTGTAGGCGTCGCTGATGCCCGATTCGTCCGTCGTCAGGAAGGCCGTCCCCATTTGTGCGGCGTCCGCGCCCAGGGCCAGCGCGGCGGCGATGCCGCGGCCGTCCATGATGCCGCCCGAGGCGATCACCGGCACGGCGACCGCGTCCGCTATCTGCGGCACCAGCGCCATGGTGCCGATCAGCGAATGCTCGAAATCGTCCAGGAAGGTGCCGCGGTGCCCGCCCGCTTCGGCCCCCTGGGCCACGACGGCGTCCACGCCGTCCTGCTCCAGGGCGACCGCCTCGCGCACGGTGGTCGCCGTGCCGACGGTCAGGATGCCCAGTTCGCGGCAGCGCGCCAGCACGTCGGCCGGGATCCGGCCGAAGGTGAAGCTGAATACCGCCGGGCGCAGCCGCAGGACGGCGTCGATCTGCCCCGGCAGCGGATCGGCCTGCGGGCCGGGCGTGGCGGGGGCCGGCAAGCCCAGTTGCTCGTGGTAACGGGCCATCAGGGCCAGCATGCGGCCCGTGTCGCCCTGCATGGGCTGGTCCGGCACCGATGCGAAGAGGTTGATGGCGAACGGGCGCGGCGTGCGGGCACGGATGTCCGCCGCCGCCGTCTCGATCTGCCCGGGGCTCATGTAGGCCGCCCCGAGGGACCCCAGGACACCCGCTTTCGACGCCTCGGACACCAGCTCCACCGTCGTCGCGCCGCCCGCCATGGGGGCCTGGATGATGGGATGGTCCAGCTTCAGAAGGTCAAGCAGACGGGTGGCCATGGGAAGACTCCTAAGGGTTATTGAAGCTGGATGTTCCCAGCCTTGATGACGTGGGCCCACTTCTCGGTTTCGCTCTTGATGAAGGCCGCGAATTCCTCGGGCGTGCCGCCGCCCGCCTGGCTGCCGGTGTCGGCGATGGCCTTCTGCACATCCGGTTCCTTCAGGATGCGGTTGAACTCGGCGTTCAGCTTGGCGATGATCGGCGCCGGCGTGCCGGCGGGGGCCACAATGCCCTGCCAGTTGTAGGACTCGAAGCCCGGCAGGCCCGATTCGGCCATCGTGGGCACGTCAGGCAGCACGTCCAGGCGCTTGGCGGACGTGACGGCGATGGGGTGGATCTTGGCGCCCTGGATGGCCGGCAGCGCGGAATAGCCCATTTCGAACATCATCGAGATATGGCCGCCCATCAGGTCGGTCGCGGCCAGGCTGCCGCCCTTGTAAGGCACGTGCACGATGTCGATCTTGGCCTGTTCGCGGAACATTTCGCCAGAAAGATGGTGCGCGCCGCCCACGCCCGACGAGCCGAAAGACAGCTTGCCGGGTTGCTTCTTGGCCAGCGCGATCAGGTCGGCCAGCGTCTTGACCGGCAGCTCGTTGTTCACGCTCAGCACCAGCGGGCTGTTTTCGATCAGGACGATGGGCGCCAGGTCCTTTTGGGGGTTGTACGGCATTTCCTTCATCAGGGACGGGTTCACCGCCATCGGGGCCAGGTTGCCCGTGCCGATGGTGTAGCCGTCCGGCGCCGCCTTGGCGATCAGGTTGGTGCCGACTACGCCGCCCGCGCCCGCCTTGTTCTCGACCACGATGGGCTGGCCCAGCGATTCGCCCAGTTTGCGCGCCAGCAGCCGCACGCGCGTGTCGGCGAAGCCGCCCGGCGCGTAGGGGACGATCATGGTGATGGGTTTGGCGGGCCAGTCGGCGGTCTGTGCCTGCGCGGCGCCGCTGAAAGCGGCAACGGCCGCCAACGCGGCGATCAGGGGGCGCAAAGATTTCATGCTGGGTGACTCCTCGTTCTTTTCTCTAATGTGTGCAGCCCTGCGGGCCGATCGCATTATGCCCAGCGCCTTTGTCTTCTGTCGTGATTTTTCCCAAGCGCCAGGCCGAGACCGCGAGCAGCGCCGCGCCGGCGCCCAGGACCTGCGGCAGGCCCGCGCCCCAATGCGCGGCCCATGAGGCCAACAGCGGCCCCAGGATCTGCCCGGCGGCGAACGCCGCGGTCATGACGGCGGCGGCCCGTGGCGCGGCGGCGCCAGCGGCGCGCCTTGCGGTCAGCATGCCCGCCTGCGTGATCACCATGAAGGTGCCGCCCACCAGCAGCGCGGCCACGATCACGGCGGCGATGTGGTGCCACAGCGCGACCGCCAGCATGCCAAGCGCCATCAGCGCCTGGGCGCCCTGCCAGACGCGCTTGTCGTCGCCGCCGCGCGCAAGCCGAGGAACCAGCAGGCAGGAAACGGCCGCGGCCAGCCCGAACAGCGGCCAGGCCCAGCCGAAGATGGCGGGGTCGGAGATGACCTCCTTGGCCATCGCGGGCAGGAAGGTGGCGGGAATGATGTAGCCCACGCCGAACACGCCGTAGTGCAGCGCCAAGCGGGGAATCGCGGGGGACAGCCGGCCCGGTTGCGCAGCGGCGGCCGATGGCCGGCCGGAGGCGGGCGCCCGGTTCAGCCCCGGCCAGGCGATGGCGGACAAGGCAAGCGTCAATCCGCCCAGGGCCAGCCACATGCCGTCGGCCCGGACGCCCCAGGCCATCAGCGCCAGACAGGCCAGCCCCGTGAGCGCGATGCCCGCGCCCACGCCGGCATAGGTCAGCCCCGAGGCCGCGGGCTCGCGCGGGTCGCCCGCCGGCACGGGCCGCGAGCTGGCCACGCAGATGAAGGCACTGGCGCTGGCATACCCCGCGGCAAGCCGCAGCGCGCACCAGAATGCGACGTCATGGATCAACGGCATGGCCAGCGTCAGCAGCGCCACCGCCAGCAGGCTCAGCGCCAATTGGCCGCGCGGGTGGCGCACGGGCCAGACGACGGCCGCCAGGGCGCCCAGCAGATAGCCCGCGTAGTTGGCCGAGGCGATCCAGCTGCCCTGCGCCAAAGACAAGCCGCCTTCCTGCGCCATCAGCGGCCAGACCGGGGTGAAGGCGAAACGGCCGATCCCCATGGCGGCGGCCAGCGCCACGGCGGCGGGCCAGGCCAGGCTGACGGCGCTGCGGGAGTCGGGAACGGAGGGGTAAGCAGGCGTTGACATGCGTCCACTCTACGGCTGTACTAATATCTTTAATAGTGAATTATTAAGAACATAAGTTCTTGAAATGAGAAACTTGGATCTCGACGCGTTGCAGATCTTCAAGGCGGTGGCCGACCAGGGCGGCGTGGCGCGCGCCGCCCAGCACCTGAACCGGGTGCAGTCCAATGTCTCGACGCGGTTAAAGCAGCTGGAAGCCTCGTTGAACGCCCCGCTCTTCCGGCGCCAGAACCGCCGCCTGGTGTTGTCGGACCAGGGGCGCGTGCTGCTGTCGTACGCCGACCGCCTGCTGCGCCTGTCGGACGAGGCGCAGGCCGCGGTGCGCGACGGCGCGCCACAAGGCGTGCTGCGCATCGGCACAATGGAAAGCACGGCGGCCGCGCGCCTGCCGCCGATCCTGGCGGCCTATCACGCGGCGTGGCCGCAGGTGGGGATCGAACTGGTTACCGGCACGTCCTGCGCGTTGGCGGCCAAGGTGCGCAACTACGAGATCGAAGCGGCGTTCGTGGCCCAGCCGTTTCCGGCGGACGGGCTGGCGGCCATCGATGCCTTCAAAGAGGAACTTACGCTGATCTCGCCGCTGGCCTGGGGAGCAATCACCAGCGCCCGGGATCTTGGCGACCGTACGGTCATCGCGTTTGCGGCAGGGTGTTCGTATCGGCGCATCCTGGAATCGTGGTTGAACCACGAAGGCCTGGCGCCAGGCAGGGTGATGGAGTTTGCGTCGTACCACGCCATCGTGGCGTGCGTGGCGGCAGGCTCAGGCGTCGCCATCGTGCCGCGTTCGGTGCTGGCGGTGCTGGGGGCGGAACACTCGGTCTGTGTCAGCGCGCTGTCCGGCCCTTACGCGCACGCGCAGACCCAGCTGGTCTGGCGTGCGGATGACGATACGCCTGCGCTGCAGGCGCTGCGCCAGCAGTTGGTCGCTTAGAAGCGGTAGCCGACGCCCAGCGTGGCCACCCACGGATCGATGCGTGCGGTGCCGATGTGCTGGCCGTCCAGCTTCACCTTCGACTTGATGTCGATGTAGCGGATGTCGGCGTTCATGAACCAGCGTTCATTGATCTTGAAGTCCGCGCCCAATTGCGCGGCCACGCCCCAGGAGTCGCCCAGCTTCAGGTTCGAGCCCTTCAGCGCGCCTTCGGCCTTGGTGTCGAAGAAGTGCGTGTAGTTGATGCCGACGCCGATGTACGGCTGGATCATGCTGTCGGGCAGGATGTGCCATTGCAGGCTGAGCGTGGGGGGCAATTGCTTGCTGGAGCCGATCTTGCCCAGGCCGCTGCCGCTGACGTCGTGTTCGAACGGCCAGGCGCCCAGCAGTTCGATGCCGATGTTGCGCGTGACCATGTAGCCCAGCGTGAAGCTCGGGCGTACGTTGTTGTTGACGTCGAGCTTGACGCTGCCGTCGAGCACCGAACCGTTGTTGGACGACGGACGGACCTGCGTCACGCCCACGCGGAACAGCACGTCGCCTGCCTCATGGGCATGCGCGGGAGCGGCGAGTGCGCCGGCGGCGATCAGCCCGGCGATGGCGGTGGCGCGGAAACGCCCGTTCAGCGAAAACATTTTTCTTCTCCGATCTTTCCATGAGGGTGAGACCACAGGTTCTCAAACCTGGCGCAGGGCCCGGTTGATATGTGTCAAACCGTGAAAAGATGCGGAGGACGTCGTGGCGGCGCGGCAACAGGAACCGGACGAATCCTACGCCAGCGCCAATAGGAAAACGCCTGCGCCCAAGCCCAGCATGATGAAAGGGCTGATGCGCGTATAGACGAGCGCCGCGGTGGAGGCGGCCGCCACGCCCCAGGCCCACGCGCCGCCCTCGGCCGCCCGCAGGATCGTGCAGGACGAAGCGAGGATCATGCCGGCGGCCACCGGCACCAGCCCGGCTTCGATGGAACGGATGCAGGCGGTATGCCGGTAGCGCGCCCAGACCCGCGCCAGCGCGTAGATCAGCAGCGAGCACGGCAGGAAGATCGCGATCGATGCCGCGATCGCGCCGGCCCAGCCGCCCACGTGCCAGCCGATCAGGGTCACCAGCAGCGAGGCCGGACCGGGCGTGATGCGCGACAGCGCGAAGTAGTCCAGGAACTGCGCATCGTTGATCCAGCCGTAGCTGTCCACCGCCTGGCGATGGATGTCCGGCAGGATGCTCTGGCCGCCGCCGACCGTCAGGAACGACAGCGGCGTGAACACCGCGAACAGGTCGTGCAACGTCGCCAGGTTCATTTGCGCGGCTCCTGCCGGCGGATGCGCGTGTACGCGATGAAGATCGACAACGGGGCCATCACGCCCACCACCCACAGCAGCGGCAGGCGCAACAGGAAGATGGCGACGAAGGTGCAGGCCATGATGGCGGCGGGCACCCGGCCGATCAAGGCCCGCCGCGCCGCGCGCAAGCCCGTCTGCAGCGAGACGCCTACCGCGGCGGCGGCCACGCCGGCCATCGCCACGTGCAGGCCGTGCGACTGCGCCATGCTGGCGAACAGCGCCGCCAGCGCAATCGCCACCAGCATCGGCGCCACGGTGATGCCCAGGCCGCCCAGCAAGGCGCCGGGCCCGCCCCGCAACCGGAAACCGATCCAGATGGCCAGGTTCACCACGTTCACGCCGGGAAAAGACTGCGCCAGCGCCAGCCCGGACAGGAAATCGGATTCGGACATCCAGCGCCGTTGCTGCACGAATTCCCGCATCATCCAGCCGCTCAAGCCTCCGCCGAAACTGGTCAGGCCGACTTTGGTGAATGCCAGGAAGATCTGCGGCAACGTGGGCGGAGCGGTGGCGGTGTCGGGGGACATGGCGGCTAGGCAAGGGGGCGATGGCGCATCTTACGGAAACGCGAATGTCGCCTGCCTGAATGCATTCGCCGCCTTGGCGCCAGGGGCGCGAAGGCGGCGAACGGGGCTATTCAGAAGAAAGCGATCAGCGCGGCAGTTCGCTTGCGCCCATCAGGTAGGCATCCACCGAACGCGCGCACTGGCGGCCTTCGCGGATGGCCCAGACCACCAGCGACTGGCCCCGGCGCATGTCGCCCGCCGCAAACACCTTTTCCACGTTGGTGCGGTAGTCGTCGGTGTTGGCGCGCACGTTGCCGCGCGCGTCACGGTCCACGCCGAATGCGTCCAGCACCGTCTGCACCGGCGACACGAAGCCCATGGCCAGCAGCACGAGATCGGCCTTGATCTCGAATTCCGAGCCTTCGACTTCGCGCATCTTCATCTGGCCGGTGGCCTCGTCCTTGAACCATTCGACGCGGGCGCCGACCAGCTTTTCAACCTTGCCGTTGCTGCCCTTGAGCAGCTTGGTGGTCACGGACCAGTCGCGGTCGCAGCCTTCTTCGTGCGAAGACGACGTGCGCATCTTCAGCGGCCAGTACGGCCACGTCATCGTCTTGTTTTCGGACTCGGGCGGCTGGGGCATCAGTTCGAATTGCGTGACCGAGGCCGCGCCGTGGCGGTTGCTGGTGCCCACGCAATCGGAACCCGTATCGCCACCGCCGATCACGACCACGTGCTTGCCCTTCGCCAGCGTCTGGTCGGTCAGGCGGTCGCCGGCGACGGCCTTGTTCTGCTGGCGCAGGAAGTCCATCGCGTAGTACACGCCCGACAATTCGCGGCCCGGCACCGGCAGGTCGCGCGGGGTCTCGGAACCGCCCGTCATGACGATCGCGTCGAATTCCGCCTTCAGCGAATCGGGCGTGCGTACCGTCAGGCCATCGGCCACGGGGTCCTTCGGGTTGCCGATGTAGGTCGACGGCGCGAATTCCACGCCCTCGGCTTCCATCTGCGAAATGCGGCGGTCGATCTGGTGCTTTTCCAGCTTGAAGTCGGGGATGCCGTAGCGCAGCAGGCCGCCGATGCGGTCGCTCTTTTCGAACAGCGTCACCGAGTGGCCGGCGCGCGCCAGCTGTTGCGCGCATGCCATGCCGGCCGGGCCGGAGCCCACCACCGCGACCTTCTTGCCCGTCTTCTTGGCCGGCACCAGCGGGGCGACCCAGCCTTCGGCCCAACCCTTGTCGATGATCGCGTGCTCGATGGACTTGATGCCGACAGCGTCGCTGTTGATGTTCAAGGTACAGGCGGCTTCACACGGAGCCGGGCAGATGCGGCCGGTGAACTCGGGGAAGTTGTTGGTGGAGTGCAGCACGTCCAGCGCGCGGCGCCAGTCCTGCTTGTACACCAGGTCATTCCAGTCCGGGATGATGTTGTTGACCGGGCAGCCGTTGTTGCAGAACGGGATGCCGCAGTCCATGCAGCGCGCGGCTTGCTGCTTGGCCTGGTCGTCGGTCAGGTGCAGCACGAATTCGCGCCAGTTCTTCAGCCGCTTCTGCGGGGCCTCGGAGGCCTCCTGCAGACGCTGAAATTCCATAAAGCCGGTAATCTTTCCCATGGTATCCCTCACGCAGCCAGTTGTTGCTGGTTGGCTGCACGCCACATTTCACCCAATGCGCGACGGTAGTCCGTCGGCATGACCTTTACGAATTTGCCGCGCGAGGCTTCCCAGTCGCCCAGGATCTCGCGGGCACGGTAGCTGCCGGTGTAGCGGAAGTGGTCTTCCACCAGGCGGCGCAGGATGGTTTCATCCGTCTCGCGTTCGCCACCGCGCTGCGCGCTGTGCCAGATGTCGATGTTGTTCAACGCCTGCTGTTCCGCATGCGGCGCCACGCCTTCCAGTTCCACCATGGACAGGTTGACGCGGTGCTTGAGCGAGCGTTCCGGATCCCAGACGTAGGCCACGCCGCCGGACATGCCGGCCGCGAAGTTGCGTCCCGTGGCGCCCAGCACGACGACCGTGCCGCCCGTCATGTATTCGCAGCCGTGGTCGCCCGTGCCTTCCACCACCGTCGCGGCGCCCGAATTGCGCACCGCGAAACGTTCGCCGGCCACGCCGTTGAAGAACGCCTCGCCTGCCAGCGCGCCGTACAGCACGGTGTTGCCGGCAATGATGTGGTCGGGGCCGAAGCCGCGGAAGTCGTTGGGCGAGCGCACGATGATGCGGCCGCCGGACAGGCCCTTGCCGACGTAGTCGTTGCCTTCACCCACCAGATCCATCGTGATGCCGTGCGCCAGGAACGCGCCGAAGCTTTGGCCGGCGGTGCCGTTGCACTGGATGTGGATGGTGTCGTCCGGCAAACCGTCATGGCCGTAGCGCGAGGCCACGGCGCCCGACAGCATGGCGCCGATCGTGCGGTTGCGGTTGCGCACCGGCACGATGAAGGACACCTTTTCGCCGCGTTCCAGCGCGGGGCGGCTGCGGTCGATCAACTGGTGGTCCAGCGCGCCGGCCAGGCCGTGGTCCTGCTCTTCGGTCTGGCGCACGTCGGCATCCGACTGCGTTTGATGGAACACGCGGGCAAAGTCCAGCCCTTGCGCCTTCCAGTGCTCGACGCCCGAGCGCATGTCCAGCAGGTCGGCGCGGCCGATCAGGTCGTCGAACTTGCGGATGCCCAGCTGCGCCATGATTTCGCGGACTTCTTCGGCGATGAAGAAGAAGAAGTTCACGACGTGCTCGGGCTTGCCCTGGAATTTCTTGCGCAGGACGGGGTCCTGCGTGGCCACGCCCACCGGGCAGGTGTTCAGGTGGCACTTGCGCATCATGATGCAGCCTTCGACGACCAGCGGGGCCGTCGCGAAGCCGAATTCGTCGGCGCCCAGCAGCGCGCCGATGACGACGTCGCGGCCGGTCTTCATCTGGCCGTCGGCCTGCACGCGGATACGGCTGCGCAGGCGGTTCAGCACCAGCGTCTGCTGCGTCTCGGCCAGGCCCAGTTCCCACGGCGTGCCCACGTGCTTGATGGACGACACCGGGGATGCGCCCGTGCCGCCGTCATGGCCGGCGATCACGACGTGGTCGGCCTTGGCCTTGGCGACGCCGGCGGCGACCGTGCCCACGCCCACTTCGGACACGAGCTTGACCGACACCGAGGCCTTGGAATTCACGTTCTTCAGGTCGTGGATCAGCTGGGCCAGGTCTTCGATCGAGTAGATGTCATGGTGCGGCGGGGGCGAAATCAGGCCCACGCCCGGCACCGAGTAGCGCAGCTTGGCGATGTATTCCGACACCTTGTGGCCGGGCAGCTGGCCGCCTTCGCCGGGCTTGGCGCCCTGCGCCATCTTGATCTGGATCTGGTCGGCCGACGACAGGTACTCGGCGGTCACGCCGAAACGGCCCGACGCCACTTGCTTGATCTTCGAGCGCAGCGAGTCGCCCTTCTTCAGCACGACGTCGGCTTCGATGCGGTCCGAACCCAGCAGCGAGGCGAGCGTGTCGCCGTCCTTGATGGTGCTCTTGCCTTCGCGCATTTCGGCGCGGTAGCGCAGTTCGTCTTCGCCGCCTTCTCCGGTGTTGGACTTGCCGCCGATGCGGTTCATGGCGACAGCCAGCACCGAGTGCGCTTCGGTCGAGATCGACCCCAGCGACATGGCGCCGGTGGCAAAGCGCTTGACGATGTCCTTGGCCGATTCGACGTCGTCCAGCGGGATGGCGCGCGACGGGTCGAAGCGGAACTCGAACAGGCCGCGCAGGGTCATGTGGCGACGGCTCTGGTCGTTGATGATCTGCGCGTATTCCTTGTACGTGCGGTAGTTGTTGGCGCGCGAGGCGTGCTGCAGCTTGGCGATGGAATCCGGCGTCCACATGTGCTCTTCGCCGCGCACGCGGTAGGCGTATTCGCCGCCGGCGTCCAGGTCGTTGGCCAGCACCGGGTCGGTGCTGAATGCCGCGCGGTGCTGGCGCAGCGCTTCTTCGGCCACTTGGAAGATGCCGATGCCTTCAATGTTGGACGAGGTGCCGGTGAAGTACTTGTTCACCAGGCCGCTTTGCAGGCCCACGGCTTCGAAGATCTGTGCGCCGGTGTAGGACATGTAGGTCGAGATGCCCATCTTGGACATGACCTTGTTCAAGCCCTTGCCGATCGCCTTGATGAAGTTCTTCACGGCCTTTTCGGGGTCATTCATCTTGCCCAGCGATTCCAATGCCAGGTAGGGGTGAATGGCTTCGGCGCCGTAGCCGCCCAAGAGCGCGAAATGGTGCACTTCGCGCGCCGAACCGGTCTCCACGACCAGGCCGGTGTTGGTGCGCAGGCCGGCGCGGATCAGGTGCTGGTGGACGGCGGAGGTTGCCAGCAGCGCGGGGATGGCCACGCGCTCGCCGTCGACCAGGCGGTCCGACACGATCAGGATGTTGTAGCCGCTTTGCACCGCATCGACGGCGCGCGCGCACAGCGCGGCTACGCGGGCTTCGATGCCCTCGGGGCCCCAGGCGGCCGGGTACGTGATGTCGAGTTCAAAGCTGCGGAACTTCTTGCCGGTGACCTGTTCGATGTCGCGGATCTGCGCCATGGCGGCAAAATCCAGCACCGGCTGGGAGACTTCCAGGCGCAGCGGCGGGTTGACGTTGTTGATGTCCAGCAGGTTGGGCTTGGGGCCGATGAACGACACCAGCGACATCACCAGCTGTTCGCGGATGGGGTCGATGGGCGGGTTCGTGACTTGGGCGAACAACTGGCGGAAATAGTTGTAGAACGGCTTGGCGCGGTCCGACAGCACGGCCAGCGGGGCGTCGTTGCCCATCGAGCCGATGACTTCCTCGCCGGTCGAGGCCATGGGTTCCAGGATGAACTTGTAATCCTCCTGCGTCCAGCCGAAGGCTTGCTGGCGGTCCAGCAGCGACACGGCCGACTGCGTGGCGACCGCCACCTGGCGCGGCGCGGGCAGCGATTCCAGCTTGATCTGCAGGCGTTCGATCCACTGGCGGTACGGGCGGCTGTTGGCCAGCTGCAGCTTGATCTCGGCGTCGTCGATGATGCGGCCCTGTTCCAGGTCGATCAGGAACATCTTGCCCGGCTGCAGGCGCCACTTCTTGACGATGCGGTTCTCGGGGATCGACAGCGTGCCGGCTTCGGACGCCAGGATGACCATGTCGTCATCGGTGACCAGGTAGCGGGCGGGACGCAGGCCGTTGCGGTCCAGCGTGGCGCCGATCTGGCGGCCATCGGTGAACGCGACGGCGGCGGGGCCGTCCCACGGTTCCATCATGGCGGCGTGGTACTCGTAGAACGCGCGGCGCGACTCGTCCATCTGCGTGTGCTGTTCCCAGGCTTCCGGGATCATCATCATCATGGCGTGGGCCAGCGAATAGCCCGAATTCACCAGCAGTTCCAGGCAGTTGTCGAACGTGGCGGTGTCGGACTGGCCTTCGTAGACGATGGGGTACAGCTTCTTCAGGTCGTCGCCGAGCACGGCCGACTGCATCATGCCTTCGCGGGCGCGCAGCCAGTTGAAGTTGCCCTTGACCGTGTTGATTTCGCCGTTGTGCGCAATCATCCGGTAGGGGTGGGCCAGCGGCCAGGCGGGGAAGGTGTTGGTCGAAAAACGCTGGTGCACCAGCGCCAGGGCGGACACCGTGCGGGTGTCGGCCAGGTCGCGGTAATAGCGGCCCACCTGGTCGGCCAGCAGCAGGCCCTTGTAGACCACGGTGCGCACCGAGGCCGAGGGCACGAAGTATTCCTTGCCGTGAGCCAGATGCATGTTCTGGATGGCGTGGCTGGCGGTCTTGCGGATCACGTACAGCTTGCGTTCCAGCGCATCGGGCACCATCACGTCGGCGCCGCGGCCGATGAACAGCTGGCGGATCACGGGTTCGCAGTCGCGCACGGTGGGCGACATGGGCATGTCGACGTCCACCGGCACATTGCGCCAGCCCAGCACCACTTGGCCTTCGGCGCGCACGGAACGTTCCAGTTCCTGTTCGCAAGCCAGGCGCGAGGCCGTTTCCTTGGGCAGGAACACCATGGCCACGCCGTACTCGCCCGGAGGCGGCAGGATGATGCCTTGCTGGCTCAGTTCGTCGCGGTAGAGCGTGTCCGGGATCTGGATCAGGATGCCGGCGCCGTCGCCCATCAGCTTGTCTGCGCCGACCGCGCCGCGGTGGTCCAGGTTTTCCAGGATCTTCAGGCCTTGCTGGATGATCGCGTGGCTTTTCTTGCCCTTGATGTGCGCAACAAAACCGACGCCGCAGGCGTCATGCTCATTCTTGGGGTGGTACAGGCCCTGGGCCGAAGGCAGACCGATGCGGCTGGCATCGATGGGGGTCGCCTTGGCGGGGGGACAGGATTCGATCGGGGTAATTTGGGGCATGGCGCGCTCCGCAGTGGGCCTGCGTCGTAATGTTGCAGTGCAGGAGACGGACAATACCCCCGCTGCAAGTAGGGTGCAATAAGAACAAATGGGGTATGACCCTATTTATATTGATGCTCCATCATAGGGCATAAATATAGGGACATAACAACGGCCGCGCCGTTATTGGCTTGCCGCGCAGGGGTATAGAGCGGGTAGCGGCCGGGCCTAGTGGAATCCCCGATTTTCGCTTTATGCGTCCCCATTTAAATGGGGTGTCTGGCTGCGAAATATCAACTGGCGGTGTGGTGGAAAATGCACAGGCCGATGCCGGCGGCCGAGCGAGCGGACCGATTCCGGTCGTGGGTAAGCAGCCGGAATCGGCGCAGCTGAAAGATGCAGCGAGAAAGATGCAGCGGGAAGAACGCCGGCCAAAAAAACCCGCCATGCAGGCGGGTCGGGTGTCAGGAGGTCGTGGTCGGCGTGGAGGTCGGCGGGGCCGCGGAGCCGGACTCGGTGTCCGCAGGGGTGGCCGGCTTCTTGCGCGGCCGGCCACGCTGGCCGGGCGCGACGCGCCGGCTGGCCGTATGGGCCAGGCTGGCGATGAAGCTTGCGCCGCCCAGCGCCCATTGGCCGGAGACGGCTTGATCGATGCGCTGCGTTTCCTCGCGCGACAGGCCATCCTGCAGACGTTTGCGGTAATTGGCCTGACGGTCGAACGGCGTATTGCCGCAAGCCCAATAATCGGCGTGATCGGATTGCCACTGCGCGGGTGCCGCCGTGGTATTGCCCGTGTGGCTGGCCGCTGAGGACCAGGGCCACGAATCGGGGTCTTGCGAGGCGCCGCTGCGCACCGGGTAGGTTTCCAGCCAGACCAGCGCGGGCAACACCCAGGCGCCGGGTTCCAGCAGGGCGGACCGGTACCGGCCCGCGAACACCCGGCCGCCGCGCAAGCGCGCCGCCAGATTGCGGCCCAGCGTCTGCATCAGCCTGGGCAGGCCTTCTTCGTCGGCCGGCGTGGCCAGCAGCAGGATGCGGTCGTTGGCAAGCAGCCAGCCGTGAACCGAGACCCGGTGGCGTTGGGCGGATTCGCCCAGCCACGTGGCCAGTTGGTTCAGGATATCGGCGGGCGCTGGCTGCGATGGCGCGGCCAGCGGCGAAATGAAGTTGGCCTGCACCAGTTGGGGCAGCCCGGGGGCGTACAGACGGGGCAGACGGGCCATAGTGTCAGGGCTTGCGTATCTGGAAGAACGGGTTGTCTTCGCTCACGGTATATAAATAGTGCCACGGTGGGCGCTGGTCAAGTCCCGTGATCACAATACGGGCACGGAATCGTTTCTTTTTTTACCGCCGGGCCCGAATGAGGGGCAGGTTAACATTTGGCGACGGAACGTCGTACCGTGGATATACCCTAACCCGCAGACGTTTTTTTTCACCCCCTGACCGGAGAAAATCCATGCCTGTGGCCTTGGAACTCATTTCCCAGCATCGGTGCTTTGGCGGCACGCAGCGCTACTACCGCCATGAGTCCGCGGCCATCGGCCTGCCCATGCGCTTTTCGGTCTACGTGCCGCCGCAAGCCGAGCACGGCCCGGTGCCGGTGCTGTTCTATCTGGCGGGCCTGACCTGCACGGAAGAGACCTTCATGATCAAGGCGGGCGCCCAGCGCCTGGCGGCCGAACTGGGCGTCATGCTGGTTGCCCCGGACACCAGCCCGCGCGGCGCCAACGTGCCCGGCGAAGACGAAAGCTGGGATCTGGGCACGGGCGCCGGTTTCTACGTGGACGCCACCACGCCCGCCTGGCGCGACCACTACCGCATGTACAGCTATGTCACTGACGAACTGCATGGCATCGTCACTGGCGGCACCCTGCCCGGCGACGCGTCGCGCACGGGCATTTTCGGCCACTCCATGGGCGGCCACGGCGCGCTGGTGCTGGCGCTGCGCAACCCCGGCAAGTTCCGCTCGGTGTCGGCGTTTGCGCCCATTGCCGCGCCCAGCCTATGCCCGTGGGGCAAGAAAGCGTTCGGCGCCTACCTGGGCGACAACGTCCAGGACTGGGCCGCGTACGACGCGTCGGCCTTGATGCGAGGCCTCACGCGGCCCTTCCCCGCCGGCATCCTGATCGACCAGGGCGAATCAGACCAATTCCTGGCCGAGCAGTTGTATCCCGACGTATTCGAGGCGGCCTGCGCCGCCGCCGATCAGCCGCTGACGCTGCGCCGCCAGGCGGGTTACGACCACGGCTACTACTTCATCTCCACCTTTATTGAAGATCACATCCGGTTTCACGTCGAACGGCTTGGAAAGCCGGCGGCCTGAAGACGCGCTTCTATACTGGGGAGCCTGCCGCGGCAGGCGCGTGGCGCCCTGGGCGCGCCGGCAGGGACCCGCGGCTAGCTTGAATAGGAACGCCTGATTTGATCAACGGTATCGCTCCCTTTGTCTGGATACTTCTGGGCGCCGTCGTCGTCCTGCTGCCGGGCCTGGCCATGCTGCTGGGCCGGGGCGGCCCCCGCGACGAACGCGGCCGCAAGATGTTCCAGTTCCGGCCGGTGCGGCGCCTGTTCGGCCTGATGCTGGTGTTGTTGGGATGCGTGTCGGGGTTGCTGGCGCTGTCGCTGGTCCAGTTCTTCCGGCTGACCACGGACGAATCCGTGGCCCGCATCGAGGTGCGCCAGCAGGCCGAAGGCCAGTTCCAGGTCACGGCCACGGCGCCCGGCATCAGCCCCAAGCAATACGTGCTGTACGGCGACCAGTGGCAGATCGATGCTCGGGTCGTGCGGTGGAAGCTGCCTGCGCTGATGGCAGGCGTGCCGCCGCTGTACCGGCTGGAGCGCTTGTCCGGGCGCTATAGCGACACGGCGCGCGAGGCGTCGGCCACCCGTTCGGTCCACGCGCTCGATGACTGGCCGGCCCCCGATCTCGGGTCCTTGAAGAAAAGTTTTCCGAACTGGTTCCCCTTTGTCGATGTCCAATTTGGAAGCGGTGCCTATATGCCGCTGTTCGATGGCGCGAAATACCAGGTGTTCATGGACCCCCGCGGCGCCTTGTTCGTCCGCCCGGACGGCGAGGCCACCGCAGAAGGCCTGAAACGCCTGGGTTGGTAGGGAATCCGCCTAGGCGCCTGAGGCCCCTCCGCCGGGAGGCGTCATACAAATGGACGGTCAAAAATAAACAGGGACGCATAATCCTGGTGAAACTTTGACGCACCGCAATAGTCGAATTAGCACTCCCTTTACTAGAGTGCTAACATCGAATCCATGTTGTTACCCCTTCGCTTTCCGGAGACCCCCGCTATGAAACAACCCAGTACCTCGTTGGCCGCTTCCGGCAACGCCCTGGCGTTGGCCATTGCCAATCCGGGCGCACTTGGCACGATCGACGCGTACATCTCTTCGGTCAACCGCCTGCCGGTCCTGTCCGCCGAGCGTGAAACCGAGCTGGGCCGGCGCCTGCGCGACCAGGAAGACCTGGGCGCGGCGCGCGAGCTGATTCTGTCTCACCTGCGCCTGGTGGTGTCGGTTGCCCGCCAGTACCTCGGGTATGGCTTGCCGCACGCCGACCTGATCCAGGAAGGCAACGTCGGCCTGATGAAGGCCGTGAAGCGTTTCGACCCCGAGCGCGGCGTGCGCCTGGTGTCGTTCGCCGTGCACTGGATCAAGGCCGAAATCCACGAATACATCATCCGCAACTGGCGCCTGGTCAAGGTGGCGACCACCAAGGCCCAGCGCAAGCTGTTCTTCAACCTGCGCAGCATGCGCCCCGACGGCCAGACGCTGGACCCGGAGCAGGTCGATCACATCGCGCGCGAATTGAACGTACGCCGCGAAGACGTGAGCGAAATGGAAGTGCGCCTGTCCGGCCGCGACATGTCGCTGGAAAACCAGGACGACGACGACGACAGCTACGCGCCGATCGCCTACCTGTCCGACGATGGCCGCCAGGAACCGACGCGGGTGCTGGAACGCGCTGCGCGCGACCAGTTGCAAAGCACGGGGCTGACCACCGCGCTGGAAGCGCTGGACGCCCGCTCGCGCCGTATCGTCGAGGCCCGCTGGCTGCAAGATGACGGTGGCGCCACGCTGCACGAACTGGCGCAGGAGTTCGGCGTGTCGGCCGAACGCATCCGCCAGATCGAAGCTGCCGCCTTGAAGAAGATGCGCGGCAACCTGGCCGCCTGATCCGCCGGGTTCCCCCGCTGCGTCAATCAGCAAGAAGGGCCGCGCAAGCGGCCCTTTTCTTTGCGCGCGGCCGCTCGGGCATGCCGCGGCGGCACAAGCGCCACAATCGATCAATAAATTGATACAAATTCGGCCCTTAATTTTGCGTGATTGCAGAAACTTAATGGGGATCGCGCCGACTAACTTCATGTAGACCGCGAACTTCGGTTAGCAGTCTTGTCATCCGTCTCGGCTTCTCCTCTTTCCCCTCCCCTATGAGACGGATGCTTGCGGGGCACCATGCATATCTTGGTGCCCCGTTTTTTATGCCCGCTCGTTATGCGGCTTGCGCGTCGTCCGGCGCCAGCGCCGTATGCCACAGCGCGTCCTGCACGCGACGCACGCCGGTGGCCATCGACCCGTCTTCATAGAGCTTGATCCAGCGGTAGCCGGGCGCCATGTTGTCGACCACGTGCTTGCCGTCGCGGATGCTGAACTGAAAGCAGGTCGACGGCGTGGCCAGCATGCGCAGGTTGTGGCGGCGGCGGTCGAACTCATGATGCACATGGCCCCACAGCAACACGCGCGCCTGCGGAAAGCGGGCCAGGCGCTTGAACAGCGCCTGCGGATTGTCGATCATCATCGAGTCATGCCAGTGGCTGTCGATCTGCATCGGGTTGTGATGCATCGCGATCAGGGTGTGGCGGCCCGGCGCGTCCGCCAGGGCGGACTCAAGCATGTCCAGTTGGCTGTCGGGCAAGTGGCCGGCATTGGAGCCGGGCACCGTGGTGTCCAGCGCCACGACACGCCAGGCGCCCACGTCGGTCACTGGCGCCGACCATTGCGGCAATTCCTGGCGCAGCACGGCCGGCTGGTCGTGATTGCCCGGCAGGCAGCGGATCTGCGCGCGGGCCAATGCCTCGGACTCGCCCAGGATGGCGGCAAAGCGCCGGTACGAAGCCGCTTCCCCGTCTTGCGACAGGTCGCCCGTGGCCATCAACAGGTCGGGGTGCTTGCCGTCGGCCTCGATCTGGCGCAGTACGGCGCGCAGGCTCGCATCGGTATTGACGCCCAGCATCGCGGTGTCGGGTTCGCCGAACAAATGGCTGTCGGTCAGCTGGACGAGCATGGCGGGCGCGTGTTGGCGCCGGGCCAGGGAATGGACGCGGGGCAAGTGCCGCTCCTGCGAAGTGGATACCGTTTGCACATTACCCAAAAAACAGGGCGTGGCGCATATTTCTTGGCCGGCTTGGGGTAACGAAACGTGCGTTCTGAATGATTCTCCTCCGTTTGCCGGCAGGAGCCTGAGAAAAAAGCCGCTATTCTTGGGAAACTTCTCACACGCTTCATGATCGGGACGCGGCGCTATCCATGGATGTAGGTTTTCTTGTTTTCGGCTTGGCCGGTTTGCTCACACTGGTCTGCTTCATGCCACCGCTGGCCGGCCGCCTCAAGCTGCCGTACTCGGTGCTGCTGGCTATCGTCGGCTGTCTGCTGGGCATCATCATTCACGTGCACGGCTGGGCGCCCAGCTGGATCGGCGACTTCCTGGATTCGCTGGAACGCTTCGAGATCTCGTCGGAAACCTTCCTGATGGTGTTCCTGCCGGTGCTGCTGTTCGAGACGGCGCTGTCCATGAACGTGCGCCGCCTGATGGACGACATCGGCCCCATCCTGATGATGGCCATCGTGGCCGTGGTGGTGTGCACGGTCGTGGTCGGGGTGACGCTGGACGCGATCTCGCCCTACGGCCTGGTGGTCTGCCTGCTGCTGGGCGCCATCGTCGCCACGACCGACCCGGTCGCCGTGGTGGGCATCTTCCGCGAGGTGGGCGCGCCCAAGCGGCTGACAACACTGGTCGAAGGCGAAAGCCTGTTCAACGACGCGGCGTCCATCGCCCTGTACTCCGTGCTGCTGGCCGTGCTGAGCGGCCACGGCGAACTGACCGTCAGCGGCATCTTCAACGACTTCATCGTGCACTTCATCGGGGGCGGCATCGCCGGTTTCGCGATGGGGAGGCTGGCCTGCTTCCTGTTCGCGTGGCTGCGCGGCTTTCCCACGGCCGAGATCACGCTCACCTTGACGCTGGCCTACCTGTCCTTCTTCATCTCGGAGCACTACCTGAACGTCTCGGGCGTGGTCGCCACCGTGATCGCGGGCCTGGTCGTGGGGTCGACGGGCCGCACGCGCATGTCGCCCACCACCTTCGAATATCTGTCCAGCGCCTGGGAGCAGTTCGGGTTCTGGGCCAATTCGCTGATTTTCCTGTTCGCGGCCATGCTGATCCCCAAGCTGATGGCCGCCGCCGATTGGCAGGAACTGGTGCTGGTGGCCGTGGTGTTCGTCGCGACGCTGATCGCGCGCGCCATTGTGGTGTTCGGCCTGCTGCCGCTGTTGGGGCTGACCCGCCTGGGCACCAAGGTCAGCAACCCGTACAAGGTGGTGATGCTGTGGGGCGGACTGCGCGGGGCCGTGTCGCTGGCGCTGGCGCTGGCCGTGACGGAGCAAACCGGCGTGCCCGAAGAGGCGCGCCAGTTCATTGCCGTGGCCACGACCAGCTACGTGCTGCTGACGCTGTTCATCAACGGCATCAGCCTGCGGCCGCTGATCCGCATGCTGGGCCTGAACCAGCTGTCGTCCGTGGAACGCACCATCCGCAACCAGGCGTTGGCGGTGGCGCTGGAAGACCTGCAAGGCAAGACCGACGAAGTGGCCAAGACCGAGCACATCGGCACCGAGGTCCGCGACCGCATCCGCGCCGTGTTCGACGCCAGCCTGACCAGCGTGCATGACGGCCAGGTCGGGCAGATGAGCGACGAGCAGCGAGTGGCCGTGGGCCTGGCCATCGTGGCGCAGCGCGAAGAGGAAATGTTCTTCGACATTTTGAAGGCGCAGATCGTGGACTGGCGCATGGCCGAGGCCCTGCTGGCGCGGGCCGAACGGCTGGAGGACGCCATCCGCCTGGGCGGGGTGCCGGGCTTTGAACGCGCCATCGTGGCGGATGTGCGCTATTCCACGGGCTTTCGCCTGGCGCTGCGCATGCATTACCTGTTCGGCTTCCAAGGCTGGTTGGCGCGCGAGCTTGGCCAGCGGTTCGCCAACCTGATGAGCAAGCGCTCCGTCGCGCAGCGGCTGATCGTGTTCGCGCGCGAGCAGGTCACGCCCCTGCTGGGCGAAGCCGCCACCCAGCGCATCGTATCGCTGCACCAGCGCCGCCTGGACCTGATCGAAAGCGCCATGCAGGCGTTGAATCTGCAGTACCCCTCCTACGCGCAGTGGCTGCAGGAAAGCTATCTGGGCCGCGTGGCGCGCGAACTCGAGCGCATCCGCTACCGCGACATGCTTGAGCAGTTCCTGATCAGTGGCGAAGTCTATGCGGACCTGATGGCGCAGTTGAAGAGCCGCTGGGCGCATATCGACACGCATCCGCCGCTGGACATCGAAATGAGCGCGGCCGAGCTGATCAAGCGCGTGCCGCTGTTCGAGGGCCTGTCGCCCGATTCGCTGCGCGCGATCAGCAAGCTGCTCAAGCCGCGGCTGTCGTTGCCCGACCAGCGCGTGCTGACCCAGGGCCGCCATGGCGAGGAAATGTGCTTTGTGGCGTCTGGCGCCGTGGCCGTGCATCTGCCCGACCACACCATGATCGAACTGGGCAGTGGCGAATTTTTCGGGGAATTGGGGCTGCTGGGCGAACAGCAGATCACGCCGGATGTGACGTCGCTGGGCTACAGCAAGCTGCTGATGCTGTCTTCGCGCGATTTCCACGCCCTGCTGGCGCGCGACGAGCACTTGCGCGAACGCATTCAGGTCGTGGCCAAGCAGCGCCTGCGCGCGATCGAGGTCTGGAAGCAGTTCTCGCAGGCTTCCGCCGCGTCAGCCGCGCCGACCCCCGCGCCGGTCTCGGCCCCGAGCCCGGCCCAGGCGGCCGAAGCGGCGGAAGCCGCAGGCGCCGAGGCGCCTGTCGTGTCGACGGTACCGAAGGTGGCGGATGTGCCGAAGGTGGGGGATCTGTCGAAGGTGCCGGACGCAGCGGAAGTATCGGACGAGTCTGACGTCAAGGTGGCGGGCCCTCACCCGCAGCCTGCCGCCAAATCGGACGCACCCGAGCCGCCGTCCGGCATGCTGGGCGAGCCGGGGGTTGCCCCCCGCTGATTCAGATCTGGCCGGCGGCCTGGCGCTGCATGATGTCTTCGATGATCACCAGCGCCGCTTCCAGCGTGAATTCGCCGTCGGCGACCTGCTTGACGGCGGTCGCCACGTCCACCGTGGCGATCTGCATGACTTCGCCATCCCGGTTGGCGGGGCGCGCGTCAGCCGCCAGCACGCAGGTGCTGGTCAGCACGTCTTCCACCTGGTAGCCCTCGGGCAGCCGGCGGTGGATGCGCAGGATGGTGCGCAGCGGCGTGCGCTGGGTCAGGTCGGGCGCATCCAGCCCCGCTTCTTCGCCGCATTCGCGCAGCAGCGCCAATTCCAGGTCTTCGCCGCAGCCCGCCAGGCCACCCACCAAGGTGTCCCACATACCGGGATCGGTGGACTTGCTCAGCGCGCGCCGCGCGACCCACAGCCGCCCGTCCGGCGTCCAGGCATTCAAGTGCACGGCCTTGGTCAGCAAACCCAGCGGCCGCACCGCCGCGCGCTCGATCACGCCCAGCGGCTGTTCGCCGTCCATCACGTCCAGGAGTTCGTCGCGCCAGCCGCGCAGGCAGTTGGCCTGGCGCAACAGTTCCGCGGCATTTTCCAGCACGGCGTTCAGCGCGGCGCCCGGCGCCAGGTCCTGGCCGATGCGCAGCGTCGTGTCATCACAGGCAACACCGGGCGCGTCGCGCAGCGCGTCGCACGCGGCGTGCGTGGCCCAGCCGCAGCGGCGGCCCGCAATATATAAAGCGTGCGCGCCCTCCGGGGCGGGTTCCTGCGCGCGGGCGCACAGGTCGGCATACAAATCGGGCAACTGCTTGGGCATCGTCGGGCGCCGTGGTGAGGTTGGCGGTGATTTTATGCCACCCTGTTTATGGCGTGAGGTCAAGGGGCGCGTGCAGATGGGGGCAAGCCCCATGAAATCAAGAGGCCCGTCTTACATCTGTTTGCGTGTCCGCTATAATCCGCCAGTTTCTTTGTGATTTCGAGTGGGAATGCGGGGGCCGCTCTATCTCCCTGCCTAGCCCTGCCATCTAATAATTGCGCGTAGTCCTGTTGCAGTGACACTCGTGCCACTAGGCGACAAGGGCCCTCGCGCCGTGTTTCGAGGTAAGCATGAAGAAGTGGAGAGGGATACTGGGGGCTTGTGCGATGCTGATTGGCAGCGTGGCCAGCGCTCAGGTGCAAGACATGCCCGGCGGCCCGAAGGTCAATCAGCTGAACCTGCATGAAGGTGTCACGGCGATTTCGCGCGACATCATGTGGCTGCATTGGTTGCTGCTCACGATCTGTATCGTGATTTTCATCGGTGTGTTCGGGGTGATGTTCTACTCCATCTGGGCACACCGGAAGTCCCGGGGGCACAAGGCCGCGACCTTCCATGAGCATCTGGGCGTGGAAGTCGCCTGGACGGTCATCCCCTTCATCATCGTCATCGCCATGGCGCTACCGGCCACCAAGACGGTCGTGGCCATGAAAGACACCTCAAGCGCCGACCTGACCATCAAGGTCACGGGCTATCAATGGAAGTGGGGCTACGAATACCTCGACGGCTCCGCCGCCGGCGTCAAGTTCCTGTCCACGCTGTCCACGCCCCGCGCGCAGATCGAGAACCGCGAGCCCAAGGGCGAGTTCTATCTGATGGAAGTGGACAACCACATGGTGGTCCCCGTGGACAAGAAGGTCCGGGTCGTGCTGACCGCGGCCGACGTCATCCACTCCTGGATGATCCCCGACTTCGGCGTCAAGCAGGATGCCATCCCCGGCTTCCTGCGAGACACCTGGTTCCGCGCGGAAAAACCTGGCATCTATCGCGGCCAGTGCGCGGAACTCTGTGGCAAAGACCACGCCTTCATGCCCATCGTCGTGGAAGTCCTGGCGCAAGCCGACTACGATAAGTGGGTTGAAGACCAGAAAAAGAAGATGGCGGCAAACGCCGACGATCCTAATAAAGAGTGGACGGAAGCCGAACTGGTTGCCCGTGGCGAGAAGGTTTTCGCCGCCAATTGCGTAGCCTGTCACCAGGCCAACGGCAAGGGCATTCCGGGCAGCTTCCCACCGCTTGACGGAGACAAGGTTGTTCTGGGCCCCAAGGCGGAACAGATCAACACCGTGCTCAAGGGCAAGCCCGGCACCGCGATGGCGGCATTCGGCGGGCAGCTCAATGATGTCGAGATCGCAGCGGTCATCAGCTATACGCGCCATGCCTGGAGCAATGCAGGCAAGGGGCAGGACCCGACGGTTCTACCGAAGGACGTCGCGGCTGCGCGTTGATCGCGCACCCGGCGTTCCCCCCGTTAGAACCGGTTCCGTTTAGTTAGAGATACCCTGCCGTCCCCGTGGAACGGGGGCGGCACTCAGCAGGAAGGAGTCCATCATGAGCAGCGTCACTGTAGACCACGTGTCGCCGGGCCACGGCCACGGTCACGATGACCACCACCACGCCATGCCCACGGGCTGGCGCCGCTGGCTATTCGCCACGAACCATAAAGACATCGGGACGATGTATCTCATCTTCTCGTTTGCCATGTTGCTGGAAGGCGGCACGCTCGCCTTGCTGCTGCGCACCGAACTGTTCGAACCGGGCCTGCAGTTCTTCCGCCCCGAACTGTTCAACCAGTTCACGACCATGCACGGCATCATCATGGTGTTCGGCGCCATCATGCCGGCCTTCGTGGGCTTTGCGAACTGGATGATCCCGATGCAGATCGGCGCATCCGACATGGCGTTCGCGCGCATGAACAACTTCAGCTTCTGGCTGCTGCCGGTGGCCGCGATCATGCTGACGGCGTCGTTCTTCGTGCCGGGCGGCGCCACCGCCGCGGGCTGGACGCTGTATGCGCCGCTGTCGCTCCAGATGGGTCCGGGCATGGACCTGGGCATTTTCGCGATGCACATCATGGGCGCGTCCTCGATCATGGGCGCGATCAACATCATCGTGACCATCCTGAACATGCGCGCACCCGGCCTGACGCTGATGAAGATGCCGCTGTTCTGCTGGACCTGGCTGATCACCGCGTTCCTGCTGCTGGCCGTGATGCCGGTGCTGGCCGCGGCCATCACCATGGTGCTGACCGACCGTCACTTCGGCACGGGCTTCTTCAACGCCGCCGCCGGCGGCGACCCGGTCCTGTACCAGCACGTGTTCTGGTTCTTCGGGCACCCCGAGGTCTACATCATGATCTTGCCGGCGTTCGGGATCGTGTCGGCCATCGTGCCTGCGTTCGCGCGCAAGAAGCTGTTCGGCTACGCCTCGATGGTGTACGCCACCGCCTCCATCGCCGTGCTGTCGTTCATCGTGTGGGCCCACCACATGTTCACGACGGGCATGCCGGTGACGGGCCAGCTTTACTTCATGTACGCCACCATGCTCATCTCCATCCCCACCGGGGTGAAGGTGTTCAACTGGGTCGCCACGATGTGGCGCGGCTCGATGACGTTCGAGACCCCCATGCTGTTCTCGATCGGCTTCATCTTCGTGTTCACGATGGGCGGCTTCACGGGACTGATCCTGTCGGTGGCCCCGATCGACATCCAGGTCCACGACACCTATTACGTGGTGGCCCACTTCCACTACGTGCTGGTGGCGGGTTCCCTGTTCGCGCTGTTCGCCGGCGCCTACTACTGGGTGCCGAAGTGGACCGGCCGCATGTACAGCGAAAAGCTGGGCAAGCTGCATTTCTGGTCGACGCTGATCTCGTTCAACGTGACCTTCTTCCCGATGCACTTCCTGGGCCTGGCCGGCATGCCGCGCCGGTATGCCGACTACGCCGCGCAGTTCACGACGTTCCACCAGATGGCCACCATCGGCGCGTTCTGGTTCGGTCTGTCGCAGCTGATCTTCCTGTGGGCGATCCTGCGCTGCTACATGGGCAAGGGCGAAGTCGCCGCCGCCAAGCCGTGGGAAGGCGCCGAAGGGCTGGAATGGACGGTGCCGTCGCCCGCCCCGTTCCATACCTTCGAAACCCCGCCCGAAGTGAAGTGAACAAGCCTTTCATGTTCCAGGTAGCACGAGAATGACACCCGAGCAGCGCCGCCGCAACAAAATCGCAGGACTCGTCCTGCTGGCTTTCGTCCTTGCCGTATTCGCCTGGACCGTGTTGCGGGGTTCGGCGCTGCTGACCGGCAACGCGGTCGGCTAGGCCACGGCCATGAGCGACGACCTGCACGAAACCACTCGGCGCAAGCTGAGTTTCCTTCAAACGATGAAGGCGGTGGCGTGGGGGTTCTTCGGCGTGCGCAAGGGCGCGGGCTACCGGGAAGACAGCGCCAAGCTGAACCCGGTGCACGTGATCGTGGCCGGGCTGCTGGCCGCGGCAATCTTCGTTACTGTGCTGGTATTAATTGTGCGTTGGGCGGTTTCAAGCCTGACTTGAATCACTTAATCTAAAAATCTGTACCAGGGAGAAAGCCATGAGTGCAAGCCACTCGGTTCAAGGTAAAGAGGCACCGTACTACTTTGTGCCCGCCGACTCGGGGCATCCCGTGCGTACGGCGGTGGCGCTGCTGTTCATGGGGCTGGGCGCCGCGGCCTGGATCAACGGCGTCAGCTGGGCCAAATGGTCCGTGCTGGCGGGGTTCATCGGCCTGATCGTCGTGCTGTACTACTGGTTCGGCGACGCCATCCAGGAGTCCGAAGCCGGCATGAACAGCAAGCGCATCGACGGTTCCTACCGCTGGGGCATGAGCTGGTTCATTTTCTCGGAAGTGATGTTCTTCGCCGCGTTCTTCGGCGCGCTCTGGTACACGCGCACGATCACGACGCCGTGGCTGGGCGACATCGACCACCGCCTGATGCTGTGGCCCGACTTCAAGGCCGCCTGGCCCAACTTCGGTCCGGCCGGCGTGGTCGAGCAGTTCCAGACGGTGGGTCCCTTCTGGCTGCCCACCATCAACACCGCGCTGCTCTTGTCCTCGGGCGTGACGCTGACCATCGCCCACCATGCGCTGCGCGAGAACCATCGCGGCAAGACGATGTTCTGGCTGGCCGCCACGGTCATCCTGGGGTTCATCTTCGTGGCCTGTCAGGCCGCCGAATACCACCATGCGTACACGGAGCTGAACCTGAAGTTCAACTCGGGCGCGTACGGCTCGCTGTTCTACATGCTGACCGGCTTCCACGGGTTCCACGTGATCCTGGGCGCCACGATGCTGACCGTCATCCTGATCCGCCTGATCCGGGGCCATTTCACCGCCGACCACCACTTCGGTTTTGAAGGCGCGGCCTGGTATTGGCACTTTGTGGACGTGGTGTGGCTGGGCTTGTACCTGTTCGTCTACTGGTTCTGACGCAGGTGGACACGGGTCCGCTCTGCGGCGCAGGGCGGGTGAAGCGCGATAGGCGGCCGGGCGGCGACAATGCCGGGCGCCGATCGCGCTTTGTTGCGATGGGGGCGGGAACCGATGCCCCGCGGGCCTATCTAAGCCCGGTGCTTTCGATCCAGCCCATGTGATGGGCGAACAGCACGAACAGGAACAGGGCGACCGACAGCCCGATGCGCACCGTCAGCGCATTGACGGTGCGGCTGGTAGTGCCTTTGTCCCGCATCAGGTAGACCAGGGCGGATGCCAGGCTGGCCAGAATACCGATGAAGGCCAGTACGACGAAAACGCGCATGGTGGTCTCCGGACAAAACAGAGTTAGCAACGATACATGGCCCGACCGCATTCAACCCGCTACACGGTAGCCGCCCTACTCCTGCTTGGCATCGCCGTGGTGATCCTGGTGTCGCTGGGGCAATGGCAGTTGCGTCGCAGCGACGAGCGACGCGCCATTCTGGCGGCGATCGAAGCGGGCCGCAAGCAGGCGCCGCTGATGCTGACCCCGGCAACGCCTTCCGACGACATGACCGCGTGGCGCGTGGCCCAGGCCAGCGGCGCGTGGCTGCCGCAATTCAGTGTACTGCTGGACAACCGCAACCATGACGGCAGGCCCGGCTACTGGCTGGCCACGCCGCTGCTGCTGGACGCGTCGTCGCGGCAGGCGGTGGTGGTGTTGCGCGGCTGGCTGCCGCGGGTGATCCAGGGCCAGGGCGAGCCCCGGCTTCCTGCCACGCCAGAAGGCGTGCAGACCATCACTGGCGAACTCTCCGATCGCGTGCCGCGCATGTTCGAGCTTTGGTCGATGGGTGGGGCGGACCCGTCCGCGCTGCCCTCCGCTTTGCCCGTGGCGGGCGGCGGCGTGCCGCAGGTGCAGAACCTGCCGCTTGCCGACTATGCCCGCGCGACGGGGCTGAACCTGCTGCCGGTCGTGCTCAGCCAGACCGGCCAGGAGGCAGCCGTCTCCGACGGCCTGGTGCGGGACTGGCCGCAGCCGTCGGTGGATTTCCAGAAGAACACGTCTTACGCCGTGCAGTGGTTCGCGTTTGGTCTGATAGCCGCCATCGCATGGCTGGTGGTGCTGGGGGGCGCCATCAAGCGCATGCGCCAGCGCACGCAGAACGGCCCCCGGGCCTGAAGCGCGCGTCAATGAATGAATCATCCAGGATATAAAGTGGCTCGCGATATTTCACCTGACAAACCGGCACGCAAGCGCTCGTTGATGCCCATGCTGCTGGTGTTCCTGTGTTCGTTGGCGCCGATCGTGGCTGCCTTCGTGGTGTACATGAACCCGCAATGGTGGCCGGCGGATTCCAGCAATTACGGCACCCTGGTGTCGCCGCAACGCCCGATGCCGACCGCGGGCGACCTGAAATTGACGACGCTGGACGGCAAGCCGTTCGACCTGCAAAGCCTGAAAGGCAAGTGGCTGCTGGTGACCGCCGACGGCGCGGCCTGCCCGGAAAGCTGCGCCCGCAAGCTCTACATCACGCGCAACAGCCACGCCAGCCAGGGCAAGAACGTGGACCGCCTGGCGCGCGTCTGGTTCATCACCGACGATGCGCCGGTGCCCGACAAGGTGCTGGAAGCCTACAAGGGCACGGTCATGCTGCGCGCCGATCCGGACCAGTTGGCCCGCTATCTGCTGGCACGGGACGCTGCCGCCGGCCAGCCTGGACTGCCGGCGCCGATCTGGGTGATCGACCCGCTGGGCAACCTGATGATGCAGTACCCTGCCGAGGCCGATGGCGTGAAAGTGCGCAAAGACATCAGCAAGCTGGTCTATAACTCAAGGATAGGGTGACCCCCCGATAAGGGGGATGGCCGAGTGCCGCGGGATCCGCGCGGCGCGGCAGAGTCATGGTTTAGGGAAATGGAACGTATCAAAGCGCGGTACCGCAAACTTGTTTTTTTCACCTGGTTCCTGACCTTGGACCTGATCATGTTCGGCGCCTTCGTGCGCCTGACGGATTCAGGCCTGGGCTGCCCGGACTGGCCCGGCTGCTACGGCAGCGTGACGCCGTTGGGCGCGCGAGGCGACATCCATGAGGCCACGCAAGCCATGCCCTTCGGGCCGGTGACGATGTCCAAGGCCTGGATCGAAATGATCCACCGCTATGTCGGGACCATCCTGGGCATGCTCATCATCGGCATCGTCTATATGGCGTGGCGCTATCGCCGGGAACTGGGACGCTCGCCCGCGCTGGCCGTCACGACGCTGGTCGCCGTGTGCGTGCAGGGCGCCTTCGGCGCCTGGACCGTCACGCACAAGCTGATGCCGGCCGTGGTGACTTCCCATCTGGTGTTCGGGCTGTCGGTGCTGGCGCTGATGACGTGGTTGTCGGCCCGCGAACGCCCGCATCTGGCCATCGGCGCCGCGGCTGCCCGATGGAAGCCGTGGGTGGCGGTGGGGTTCGGCTTGTTGCTGGTGCAGGTGACGCTGGGCGGCTGGGTCAGCACCAACTATGCCGCGCTGGCCTGCATGGACTTCCCCATGTGCCACGGGCAGTGGGTGCCGGACATGGACTTCCACGGCGGCTATTCGGTGATCCGCGGCCTGGGCGAACTGCCCTCGGGCGAGATGATCTCGCAGCCGGCGCTGACCGCGATCCACTGGGTGCACCGCAATTTCGCCTTCGTCGTGTTCCTGTACCTGGGCACGCTGGCCTGGCGGCTGCGGGCCGAACCGGGCCTGCGCGGCCCGGCCACGCTGATGCTGGCGCTGCTGGTCGCGCAGTTGTTCACCGGCCTGACCACCATCTTCTTCCAGTGGCCGCTGCTGATCGCCGTGCTGCACAACGGGGGCGCCGCCGGCCTGACCTTGGCTGCCGTGGTTTTGATGGTGCGTCTGTCCACGGCGGGACGCGCGCCGGCGGGGGGCTATGGCCCCAATTCGGTGCGCGTTTAAAATAGGGTCCACTATGACCAGTCTTGCCGCTCCTCAACCCGGATTGTTCCGCCAATACTTCGTACTCACCAAGCCGCGCGTCACGCAGCTGGCGGTGTTTTGCGCAGTCATCGGCATGTTCCTTGCCGCACCGGGCATTCCCGATATGCGCCGCGTGCTGTTCGGCACGCTCGGCATCTGGCTGCTTGCCGCAGCCGCTTTCGCCATCAACTGCCTGATCGAACAGGAAGTCGACGCGCGCATGCTGCGCACCGCGCGCCGCGCTACCGCCCAGGGCACCATCTCGGCCTTCCAGGTGCTGAGCCTGTCCGGCCTGCTGGGCGGCGCGGGCATGTTCGTGCTGTACACGCTGGTGAACCCCCTGACCATGTGGCTGACTTTCGCCACTTTTGTGGGCTACGCCGTCATCTACACCGTCATCCTCAAGCCGCGCACGCCGCAGAACATCGTGATCGGCGGGCTGTCGGGCGCGATGCCGCCGGCGCTGGGCTGGGCCGCCGTGGCGGACTCGGTGCCGGCCGAGGCCTGGGTGCTGGTGCTGATCATCTTCATCTGGACGCCGCCGCACTTCTGGGCGCTGGCGCTGTACCGCAACCACGATTACGCCAAGGCCGGCCTGCCCATGCTGCCGGTCACCCACGGCAACCAGTTCACGCGGCTGCACATCCTGCTGTACAGCGTGGCGCTGGTGGCGACGACGCTGTTGCCCTACGCCATCCGCATGAGCGGCGAACTGTATCTGTTGTCGGCGCTGGTGCTGGGCGGCATGTTCGTCTCGTATGCGTGGCGCCTGTACCGCGCTTACAGCGACCAACTGGCGCGCAGCATGTTCCGTTTTTCCATTCTCTACCTGGCGCTGCTGTTCGGCGCCCTGCTGGTGGACCACTGGGTCGGCCTGTTGCGCTGACCCCCTGGAGGTTGTTGATGTCCGTGTTTTCCGCCAGCCGCCGGCTGGCCCTGCGCTTCGGCGCCGCCGCCGCCTTCACCGCCGCCCTTGCCGCTTGCGGCGAGAGCGCGCCCACGTTCAAAGGCAGCGACATCAGCGGCACCCAGCTGGGCCGCGGCATGGAACTGACCGACACCAACGGCAAGACGCGCCAGTTGTCCGACTTCGCCGGCAAGGTGGTGGTGGTGTTCTTCGGGTTCACGCAGTGCCCGGACGTGTGTCCCACGTCGCTGGCCGAACTGACCGAAGTCATGAAGAAGCTGGGCCCGGACGCCGATCGCGTGCAGGTGCTGCTGATCACGGTGGACCCCGAGCGCGACACGCAGGAAGTGTTGAAGCAGTATGTGACGGCCTTCGATCCGCGCTTCCTGGGCCTGACCGGCACGCCGGACCAGGTCAAGAAGGCGGCCGCGTCGTTCAAGGCGTACTACGCCAAGGCGCCCACCAAGGACGGCAACTACACGATGGACCATACGGCCGCGTTCTACCTGCTGGACGGCAAGGGCGAATCTCGCGTGCTGGCGAACAACAATCTGGGCGTGGACGCCCTGACGCACGACATCAAGGCCCTGCTGAAAGGCTGATCAGGGATTGGATGGGGCGCGTGCGCCTGAAGCAGCCCAGCCGGCCAGCGCCGCCTGGGCTTTTTCATTGAGTTCGGCGACCGCGATGTCGTGCCGGTGCGAAATGATCATCAGGGCGTAGGGCGTGGCCAGCGCCGCGGCTTCGGGGCACAGGCGCGATTCTTCGCCGACCGACGGCGAGACGTTGCGCCAATAGTTGATCGCCTGTTCGAGCTGGGGCAGGGAAATGGAATCCATGCGCCTATTGTCCACGAATGCAAAGGCCTGTCCACCGGCCGTGCGCCTGCAAAGAAGCGTCACCATCGCAACATGCCGAAACCGCGCCCGGGTGCTATACCGATGCCGGTTAGTTACGATGGAGCTTCGTCATGAATACCACCCGAATCGAGAACCCGCGCCGCGGCCTGCACCCGCTGGTCGCGGCGGCGGCGATTGCCGTCATTGTCATGTGCGCGGTGGGCGTGGCTGCGGTGATGGGCTGGCTGCCCTCGCCGTCGGCCAATCCGCACGCGGATGCGCCCGTAGCGGGCGCCGGCCCGGAAAGCGCCAACCTGGCGCCCGCACCCCAAGCCGCCG
>CAUSDE010000022.1:0-88049 GCA_963530045.1 uncultured Achromobacter sp. | reverse complement strand
GACGTCTGTGAAAGTAGGTCATCGTCAGGCTTTTATTCCGCAAAACCCCACAGGTGATCCTGTGGGGTTTTGTCTTTGTAGAGTGAGAACCCCTGCGCAGTGGACGGCGTTGTTTGCCGGCATATGCGTAGAGCGGGATCCGCTGCAGTATCCCGGCAAGACCCCAGCAAGACCCAAGCAAGACCCAGGCAAGACGCCGAGCAATGCGCAAGCGCGGAGCCGAGGTCAGTTGCAGTGCCAGGCAAGACCCAAGAAGTACGCCAAGATTCGAGCGGTTGAAGTTTCAGGCAACCGCTCAAGCAGTTACGCTTGACGACCATAGCAAGGTGGTACCACTCCTTCCCATCCCGAACAGGACAGTGAAACGCCTTCGCGCCGATGATAGTGGACGGACGTCTGTGAAAGTAGGTCATCGTCAAGCTCTTATCCCGCAAAGCCCCGCCGGTTCCCGGCGGGGCTTTGTCTTTGGGCAATGACGAGCACCACGCGGCCAAGATATCTCCTTCAGATCGCTGATCGTCCGCGACAACTCCCTTCAAACCGGAGTCCATTGCGGGTCGTCAATCAGGCTACAAGCCGCGCCAATGCTGAATGTGCACAAATAACAACGCCCGTGGGCAGTGGGGCTTTGTGCGGTAAGATTGACCGAGTCAATTCGTTGGAGCGTTATCGTGAGTGATACCCAGACCCCCGTGCCCGGTACGAAGTTGGACCTGCGCACGTTGACCCACGTGGCTTACGGCTTGTTCGCCTTGGGCTTTTTGACGAGTGGAATTCTGGGCATCGCGACATTGGCCGCTGTCGTGCTGATGTATCTGAAGCGCTCGGATGCGGCCGGTACGGTTTACGCTGCCCACTTCGACTGGATGCTGCGCACATTCTGGTGGGCCATGTTGTGGCTGGCCATCAGCGGTATCGCCGTCTACATCTTCATTGGCTGGATCGGCCTGATCGCAACCGTCGTGTGGGTCCTGTACCGCTTGATCAAGGGTTGGTTGGCGTTGCTGGAAGGTGCGGCGCCCACCACTTACGCGTGACCTGAAAGCAATTCAGGCAACAGGCAAAAAGGCCGGCGAGATCGCCGGCCTTTTTCATGGGTGCTTTCTATGGTTGCCTAAGACATGATGCGATAGTGCGATGGGCCGACGGCTGGCGCCAAGATGGCATCAGATGCCACGATAAGCATTGAGACGAGCGAAGACCGCGGCTTGGATGTGTAGCGCACGTGGCCCCTTGAATCGTCCCCGGAAGACCTGGCTGCCGTGGATCCAGCGCAGGCCATGACGGCAGCGCCTAGGTCAGCACGACGTAGGCGGCGACGGCGAGCATTGAGGCCCCGAAGATCGCGGCTTGGATCCGTACTGCGCGTGGGGTATTGAACCGTCCAAGGATGACCTGGCCGCCATAGATCCAGGGAAAGTGGCAGAACAGGCCCAGGACAACGAACGCGGCGCTCAACTGCGTGACTTGTGCGGAGAGGCTGGCGCCAGGCGTGAGGAATTGCGCGAACATGACCACGATCATCGAATGGATTTTGGGGTTCAGCGCGACGCAGATGAAGCCGTCCCGGAAGCCCATCGCCTTCTGCGGCCGCGTGGAATTGTCCGGCGTCACGGAGGCGCGGAAGAAACCCCAGGCGAGGTAGAGCAGATAGGCGGCGCCTGCCCACTTCAGGGCAGTATGGAGTTGCGGGTACTCATGGAGCGTGCCCCCCAGGCCGAACCCGTAGAGGGCGCACAGCGCCAGGTTGGCGGCTTCGAAGCCGATCCAGAACGGCATTGAACCCTTTATTCCATAGCGGCCGCCGGCGGTGGCCAATAGTGTGTTGCCTGGCCCAGGGCTGATGATCATGGGAATGGCATAGCCCAGGAAAACCACCCAACTCTCCCACCCGATCATTACCGCTTCCTTTGAATGTGCTTGCCGCTGTTCGCCGAGGTGTTTCCGCGTGCGGGCGAGGTCGTAGTAGATAGCGCTTCCGGCGCGCGGCCAAACGATCTATTCTCATGCCTTCGATAAATTGAACTAATCGAGACCATGCGTCGTCTGCCACCATTGGGCGCGTTGCGCGCTTTTGAGACCGCTGCGCGGCATATGAGCTTCACGCTGGCCGCAGCTGAGCTCTGCGTCACGCAGGCTGCGATCAGCCATCAGGTGCGCCAGCTGGAGCGCTGGCTGGGCCACCCCATGTTCACGCGCCGGGGCCATGCGTTGAGCCTGACCCAAAAAGGCGCGGCCTATTTGGCGGAACTGTCGCAAGTGTTCGATCAGATGGCCGCTGCGACCGAGCGCGTGCGCGACAAGCGCGAGGGGCCATTACGGATCTCGGTACTGCCTTCGTTTGCTTCGCGTTGGTTGTTGCCGCGCTTGCCGGGTTTTCGTGCCAAGCATCCCGACGTGGAATTGCGGGTGACGAGTTCGGTGCAGCTTTGGAGCGGCGATGACACGTTCGATATCGGCATCCGATCGGGCTTGGGGCGTTGGCCTGGCCTGAAGGCGGACTTGGTTGCGCGCGAGTTCTTGAGCCCGGTCTGCAGCCCTGCATTGGCTGCCGGGCCGCCGGCGCTGAGGCAGCCTGACGACCTGAAGCAAGTGGCGCTTTTGCATGATCAGCCGCGCGCGGCGTGGCAGCAGTGGTGCCAGCATACCGGCGTGGCATTGGACCTGTCGCAGGGCCTTGTTTTCAACGATGCGGCGTTGGTATTGCAGGCTGCGATCGACGGGCAAGGGGTTGCGTTGGGGCGCTTGATGCTGGCTGCGGATGACGTGCGAACGGGGCGTCTGGTGCGGCTGTTCGATCACGCTTTACCGAACGATTACAGCTATTGGATCGTGTATGCGCGGTCGTCCGCGCAGCGTCCGGAGGTTGCGGCATTTCGAGGCTGGTTGCTCGAAGAGGCGCGCCAGGCCTAGCGATCAGCGAAATGGGATCGACAGGAACAGATCAGGGAATGTGCCGTGTCCACAGGAGGTGGAGCAGGGTATCGCGCGGGGAATGGAGCTTGCGCGAAAGAAGGAGGGCTTGCGCGAGAGGATGGTGTGCTAGCCCGGCCTGAGCCAGGGCGTCGCGACAATCCAAGAGGCAGGGACGTACGGGGTACGCCCTTTGCCTGCTTACTTCAGATGTGCGTTGACCAGTTTGGTCAGTTCGAACATCGTGACCTGATCTTTGCCAAAGATCGGACGCAGCTTGGCATCGGCGTTGATGTTGCGCTTGTTGCTGGCATCTTGCAGGTTGTGCTTCTTGATGTATTCCCAGATCTTCTTGGTGACCTCGGTACGCGGCACGGCTTCCGAGCCGATGACAGCGGCCAATTCGGCGCTGGGGGTCAGGGGCTTCATGAATGCAGCGTTCGGCTTGCGCGCGGTCGCGGGTTTGGAGGTTGTGGCCATAATGCGGCGCTCCTTCTCTGGCTGTTGGAAAAATTGTCCTGCGGCCGGAGCATAACGTGTCTCTCTCGTAAAGACAAAGGCATTTATCCTCTGTAGCAACTAAAATGCACAGACTGTCCCCCCTCTCACGTCATTCTGTAACCTCCTATGTACGCACGATCTCCTTTGGAATCAATTCGCCTTTTTCATGACGAATTGACGGCGCTTCGGCGCGATTTGCATGCGCATCCTGAATTGGGCTTCGAGGAAGTCCGGACCTCCGGGATCGTGGCCGGGGCGCTTGAGGCGCTGGGCATCGAGGTGCATCGCGGCATCGGCAAGACTGGCGTGGTAGGCGTGATTCGCGGCAAGCGTTGCGACAGCGGGCGCATGATCGGGCTGCGTGCCGACATGGACGCCTTGCCCATGACCGAAGACAACGACTTCGGCCACAAGTCCACCAAGCCCGGCCTGATGCACGGTTGCGGCCATGACGGCCACACTGCGGTGTTGATCGGGGCGGCGAAGTATTTGGCGCAGACGCGCAATTTTGACGGCACGGCCGTGCTGATCTTCCAACCCGCCGAAGAGGGCCGCGGCGGTGCGCGCGCCATGCTTGAGGACGGCTTGTTCGACACGTTTCCGTGCGACGCGATCTACGCGCTGCATAACTGGCCTGGCTTGCGGCCCGGCACGATCGGCATCAATCCGGGGCCGATGATGGCAGCGGCGGACCGCTTCGAGATCCAGATCACGGGCCGCGGCGGTCACGGCGCGCACCCCTACCAGACGATTGATCCGGTGACGATCGCGGGGCAGATCATCACGGCCTTGCAGACCATCGTGTCGCGCAACGTGAACCCGCTGGATTCCGCAGTGGTGTCGATCGGCTCCATGCAGGCAGGGCATCCGGGCGCAATGAGCGTGATCCCGCGTGAAGCCAAGCTGGTGGGCACGGTGCGCACGTTTCGCAAGTCCGTCCAGGAAATGGTCGAGACACGCATGCGCGAACTGGTCACCGCGATCGCCAGCGCGTTCGGCGGCTCGGCCGAGGTGATTTACGAGCGCATCTATCCGGCGACCTTGAACACGCCGCAGCACGCCAACCTGGTGGCCGACATCGCGACCGAGATGATCGGCAAGGAAAACGTGGTGCGCGATCTGGTACCGTCTATGGGTTCCGAGGATTTTTCCTTCATGTTGCAGAGCAAGCCCGGCGCGTACTTCCGCCTGGGCCAGGGCGGCGCCGAGTCGGGCTGCGTGCTGCATAACTCGCATTTTGATTTCAACGATGCCGTCATTCCCCTGGGCAGCGCGATGTTCTGCGCGCTGGCTGAACGGGGCATGCCGCTGGCAGATTAAGAAGCCTTCCATGTCTACTCCAAACACGAATCAGCTCACCATCACCCGCCCCGACGACTGGCACCTGCACTTGCGCGATGGCGCGGCGCTGGAAGCCGTGGTGGCGGACACCGCGCGCCAGTTCGCCCGCGCCATCATCATGCCGAACCTGAAGCCGCCGGTGACTACCACCGAGCAGGCGCTGGCCTATCGCGGCCGCATCCTGGCGGCGTTGGGCAAAGCCGGCGGAAATCCGGAGGCGTTCACGCCGCTGATGACGCTCTATCTGACCGACAACACGTCGGCGGAAGAGATCTTCCGCGCGCACGAGTCGGGCCAGGTCTATGCCGTGAAGCTGTACCCGGCGGGTGCCACGACCAACTCGGATGCGGGCGTGACCGATTTGCTGGGCAAATGCGCGAAGGCCCTGGAGGCGCTGGAAAAATGCGGCATGCCGCTGCTGGTGCACGGTGAAGTGACCGACCCGGCGATCGACGTGTTCGACCGCGAAGCGATTTTCGTGGAGCGCGTGATGAAGCCGCTGCGTCGCGCGTTTCCGGCGTTGAAGGTGGTGTTCGAACACATCACGACGAAGGAAGGCGCGGAGTATGTGCGCGACGCCGAAGGGCCGATTGCCGCCACGATCACGCCGCAGCACATGCTGTACAACCGCAATGCGATCTTCCAGGGCGGCGTGCGGCCGCATCTGTACTGCTTGCCGATCTTGAAGCGCGAGACGCATCGTCTGGCGCTGGTCGAGGCCGCCACCAGCGGCAGCCCGCGTTTCTTCCTGGGTACCGACAGCGCACCGCATGCGCGAGGCTTGAAGGAGCACGCCTGTGGCTGTGCCGGTTGCTACACCGCGCTGCACGCGATGGAGCTGTATGCGACGGCATTTGAGGCCGCGGGCAAGCTGGACAAGCTGGAAGGCTTTGCCAGTTTCCACGGCCCGGATTTCTATGGCCTGCCGCGCAACACCGGTACCTTGACGCTGGTGCGCGAAACGTACCAGGTTCCTGACGAGCTGGAATTCGGCAATACGACGCTGGTGCCGCTGGCGGCAGGCGAAGCCCTGGCCTGGCGCGCGAAGGTCTGAGCGGCGGCCGCAGGCCCGGAGCCTGCGTGCGTCGATGAACAAGAAACGGGGGAGCGGCTGTGCGCCGCTCCCCCGTTTTGTTTGCTGCGTGACTGACGGCTATCTATATATATAGATAGCGGCGTCAGAGCGTGCCGTCGCGGCGCGCTTCCAACAGTTCCCAGCGGGCGAATCGTTCTTCGAGTTCGCTTTCCAGTTTGGCGAGTTCACCGTTGATGCGATCGACCTCGGCGGGCGCGTCGCGGTAGAGGCTGCCGTCGGCCAGCTTGCCGGCGAGTTCGGCCTGCTGCGCTTCCAGCGCGGCGATGGCGTCCGGCAAGCCTTCAAGCTCACGCAAGTCCCATGCGTTCATCTTGGTGGCCTTGGCCGGCTTGGGCTTGGCGACCTTGGCGCGCGCGGCGCTTTCGTCGAGGGGCTTGGCAGCGCTGTCCGCATCGGCTGCCGGGGCAGCGGGCGCAGGGCGCTGCGCGACCCATTCGTCGTAGCCGCCGACGTAGTCGCGCCAGTGGCCGTCGCCTTCGTAGGCGATGGTCTGGGTGACGACGTTGTTCAGGAACGCGCGGTCATGGCTGACGAGCAGCACGGTGCCGGCGTATTCCTGAAGCAGCTCTTCCAGCAGTTCCAGGGTTTCGATGTCCAGGTCGTTGGTGGGCTCGTCCAGCACCAGCACGTTGGCCGGACGCGCGAACAGGCGCGCCAGCAGCAGGCGGGCCCGTTCGCCGCCGGACAGGCTGCGCACGGGGGAGCCGGCGCGGGCGGGCGAGAACAGGAAGTCGCCCAGGTACGTCATGACGTGCTTGCGGGTGCCGCCGATTTCGACCCATTCGCTGCCCGGGCTGATGATGTCGACGAGCGAGGCGTTTTCATCCAGCTGCGCGCGCATCTGGTCGAAATACGCCACCGCCACGTTGGTACCCATGCGCGTGGAGCCGGTGTCGGGCTGCATTTCACCCAGGATCAGTTTCAGCAGGGTGGTCTTGCCGGCGCCATTGGGGCCGATGATGCCGATGCGGTCGCCGCGCAGGATCGTCGTGGAGTAGTCGTCCACCACGACCTTGTCGCCAAAGGTCTTGCCGACATGTTCGAGCTCGGCCACGAGTTTGCCGGAACGCTGGCCTTCCGCCAGGGCCAGCGATACGTCGCCAATGCGCTCGCGGCGCTCGGCGCGCTGGACGCGCAGGCTTTCCAGGCGACGGACCCGGCCTTCATTGCGCGTGCGGCGGGCTTCGACGCCCTTGCGGATCCAGACTTCCTCTTGTGCCAGCAGCTTGTCGAAACGGGCTTGTTCCAGGCGTTCGGATTCCAGCCACTGGGCCTTGCGTTCCTGCCATTGGGAGAAGTTGCCGGGGAAGCTGAGCAGGCGGCCGCGGTCGAGTTCGACGATGCGGGTGGTGACGGCGTCCAGGAAGCGGCGGTCGTGGGTAATGATGACCGCGGCGCCGCGCCAGCTGCGCAACATCTCTTCCAGCCAGGCGATGCCGTCGAAGTCGAGGTGGTTGGTGGGTTCGTCCAGCAGCAGCAGATCGGGTTCTTCGACCAGGGCGCGCGCCAGCGCGACCCGCTTGCGGGTGCCCCCGGACAGGCCGGCGATCTGCGCGTCAGCGGGCAGGCCCAGCTTTTCGAGCATGGCGCGCACGCGCGAGGGGCGCTGCCAGTCTTCGTGGTCGCCTTCCACATTGCAGACGACATCGAACACGGTGGCGTTTTCGTCCAGCTCGGGTTCTTGTTCGACCGTGGCGACGCGCAGGCCCGAGTTGCGGGCGATGTCGCCGTCGTCGGGCAGCGTCCTGCCGTCGAGCAACCTCAGCAGCGACGACTTGCCGGCACCGTTGCGGCCGATGAGGCCGATGCGCTCGCCGGCCTGGATGGCGAAGTCGGCGTGGTCCAGCAGCGGATGGTGGCCATAGGCCAGCTGGATGTCGGTAAGAGTGATGAGAGTAGCGAGGGCCATGTATCGGGTCGTTTTTGCGGCGTCTAAGCGGATCAGCGCGTATTGTCGCAGGAACCCCGCAAGCTCGTTTGAGGCACAGCGGGGATGGCGCTCGGGGCGCGCTTCGGGGACGGAGCCGTGACCTGTAATAGAATACGGACCGCAGGGCGGGTCGGGCGATCGCGGTGGATGCGAATCCATCGAGGAAGGTCCGGACTCCATAGGGCAGGGTAACGGCTAACGGCCGTCCGGCCGCGTCTTCGGGCGCGGTTGAGGAATAGGGCCACAGAGACGAGACTGCGAAGCGGGCGTGCTTGCACGCACAGATACGGCCATCTCCGTATCGCGTCATTCGGCAACGAAGGGCGGCATCGCAGGGTGAAACGCGGCAACCTCTACCCGGAGCAACATCAAATAGGCATGCGTGCGGCCCTCGGGTCGCGAAGGGCGGCTCCGTCCAAGCATGCGGGTAGGTGGCTAGAGCGGCTCAGCAATGATCCGCGTAGAGGAATGATCGTCCGCCAGGGAAACCTGGTGTACAGAATCCGGCCTATAGACCCGTCCTGCATCTAATTTCCCACACGCGAGTTGGCCAGGCCCGGCGCCTGGCCGCGCGTGGTCGCGGGTAAAGCCTGGCGCGCTATTTTTTTGGCCGCGTGCGGCGGGCAGCTTGGCGGGAAGCCTCGTCAGTTCGGGCGAAACGGCCCATCGTAAAACAATGCAAAGTCATCCTTAGGCGCTACTTCTGAAGAAGGACTTGTAGAGTGTGCCGCAACCTCCTGATTTATTAGGGGGTTTTTCTTTTTGCGGTTTTACATATTGGTCTAAGTCCTTGTTGTGATTGAAAAAATTGCAACCACGCGCTTGACCGCCCCTGTGCCATACCGTAGAGTGGGAAATAGTAGGAAATTGTGCAATTAAGTGGGGTAAAAGTGGTGTTTCAGGGAAGCAGCGCGCTCACGCTGGATGCCAAGGGACGGATCTCGATTCCGACCCGGCATCGTGACGCGCTCATGTCGCAGGCCGATGGCCGGCTGACCCTGACCCGCCACCCCGACGGCTGCTTGCTGGTGTATCCGCGGCCGGAGTGGGAAAAGAAGCGCGAGCAGATCGCCGCTTTTCCCATGACGGCTCGTGCATTGCAGCGGCTGTTGCTGGGCAACGCTCAGGACGTGGAACTGGATGGCTCCGGCCGGGTCCTGATCGCTCCTGAACTGCGCAACGCTTCCGGTATGACGCGCGATGTGATGCTGCTCGGTCTGGGCGCGCACTTCGAGCTGTGGGACGCCGCTACCCTGGCCAGCCGCGAGGCTGAGGATCTGGCCAAGGGTATGCCGGATGTGTTGAATCAGTTTTCGTTCTGAAAAATCTATGGAATTCGAACATCGGCCCGTTCTGCTGGAGCCGACGGTGGACGCACTATTGCTGCCCGACTTCGGCGGCAAGGGCGCGACACGGTCGCACACGCAGACCGAGCCGGATACGGCTACGCGGGCGGAACGCGGCGTGTTTGTCGACGGCACTTTTGGCCGGGGCGGGCACAGTCGCGAACTGCTTGGCCGCTTGGGCAAGGACGCCCGGCTGGTGGTGTTCGACAAGGACCCCGAGGCGATCGCGGTAGCCAATGCGTTGGCGGCGGCGGACCCCCGGGTCACGGTTATCCATGGCGGCTTTGCCACCATGGCTGAAGAATTGGAGCAGCGCGGCATCGGCAAGGTCGATGGCGTGATGCTGGATCTGGGCGTGTCGTCGCCTCAGATCGATGACGCCGAGCGCGGTTTCTCGTTCATGCGAGACGGCCCGCTCGATATGCGGATGGACACCACTCGTGGTCCCACGGTGGCGGATTGGCTGGCGCAAGCCAGTGTGGATGAGATGCGGGAGGTCATAGCGGATTATGGCGAAGAACGGTTTGCTTTTCAGGTTGCAAAGGCGATTGCTGCTCGCCGCGCAACAAGGCCGCTGCGCACCACGCTCGAGCTTGCCGAGTGCGTCGCCAGCGCCGTCCGCACGCGCGAAAAGGGGCAGCATCCGGCCACACGCACCTTTCAAGCTTTACGGATTTACATCAATCGGGAACTCGAAGAGCTCGCGCGCACCCTCGCGGCAGCTCTAGACCTGCTTGCCCCGGGGGGGAGGTTGGCGGTGATCAGCTTTCATTCGCTTGAAGACCGCATGGTCAAGCAGTGCATCGCGGCGGCGGCGCGTCCAGCTGCCGCGCATGCACGCTTGCCGCTGCGCGAAAGCGAAATGCCGCAACCCATCCTGCGTTCCCTGGGCCGTGTCCTCGCCGAAGACGATGAGGTCTCGGCCAATGCCCGCGCCCGCTCCGCTGTCCTGCGCGTTGCCGAACGCACCGAAACGCCGCTGCCCGCCGAGGGCGGCTTCGCGTTCGTGAAGATCGGCTCGCTGCCCGGCAGCGACCTGGCGCCGCCGCCTCGCCGCGGCGGTAAAGGGGGGCGGCGCTAATGGGTCGTGTCAACCTGATCATTGCGGCTTTACTGATGCTGTCGGCCATTTCCCTGGTCACCAGCCGGTATCAGTCGCGCCAGCTCTTTGTCGAGCTGGGACGTGATCAGGCCCAGGAACGCGACCTGGAAACCAACTGGCGCCGCCTGCAGCTTGACCGCGCCGAGCTCGCCCGCAATGCGCGGGTCGATGTGATTGCACGCGACGGCCTGAAGATGATCCCCATCGTTCCGGACCGTACGCTTTATCTGAATCAAGCGCCCGTCTCCACGGCTGGGGGTGCCAAATGAAACGCGTCCCCTTCTTCGATAACCCGGTGTTGCGTGGGCAGTTGCCCACGTGGCGCGCGCGCCTGGTGCTGATCCTGCTGTTTGGCGGGTTCACGGTGCTGGCTGGCCGTGCGCTGTTCCTGCAAGGGCTGTCGACGGAGTTCCTGCAACAGCAGGGCGAACGCCGCTATGAACGCACGCTGACCCTGGCGGCCACGCGCGGCAAGATCACGGACCGCAATGGCGCGGTGCTGGCCTCCAGCGTGCCGGCGCGCGCCATCTGGGCCATTCCCGAAGACGCCAAACAGGGCACGCCCGCGCAGATGGATGCGCTGGCCAAGCTGCTGGAAACGCCGGTAGCCGACTTGCGCCACCGCCTGGTCGACGAAGACAAGAACTTCGTCTATCTGAAGCGTCAGGTCTCGATGGACGTGGCCGACAAGATCAAGCAGTTGGGCATGCCGGGCGTGCACCAGCAGCCCGAGACCCGCCGCTACTACCCCGACGGCGATGTGATGGCTCACGTGGTGGGCTTCAATAGCGTCGAAGACCAGGGCCAGGAGGGCGTCGAACTGACGTTCAACCAGCAATTGTCTGGCCGTCCCGGCAGCCGCCGCGTCATCAAGGACCGGCTGGGCCGCGTCATTGAAGACGTGCAGGCCGTGACCCTGCCGGTCGACGGACGCGACCTGCGCCTGTCCATCGATACCCGCTTGCAGTACCTGGTGTTCAAGGAATTGAAGGACGCCATGGACAAGCACCAGGCCAAGGGCGCTACCGCCGTGGTCGTGGACGTGCAGACGGGCGAGATCCTGGCGCTGGCCAACGTGCCGACCTTCGACCCGAACAAGCGCGAGAGCTTCCACGGATCCAAGCTGCGCAACCAGGCCATTACCGACACCTTCGAGCCAGGTTCGATCATGAAGCCGTTCACCGCCGCGCTGGCGCTGGACCTGGGCCGCATCACGACGTCGACGCTGTTCGAAACCGGCAACGGCCGTTTCCAGTATCAGGGCAGCACGATCAGCGACGTGAGCCGCAATGGCACGCTGGACGTGGCCGGCGTGCTGCGCAAATCCAGCAACATCGGCATGACCATGATCTCCGAGAAGCTGGAATCCCGCGAAATGTGGGATCGCTTCACCGAATTGGGCCTGGGCCAGGCGCCTCAGGTGGGATTCCCCGGCGCGGCGCCGGGCCGCCTGCGTCCCTGGGACCGCTGGCGCCTGATCGAAAAGGCGACGATGGCCTATGGCTACGGCCTGTCGGTCTCGCTGTTGCAAGTGGCGCGCGCCTACACCGTCTTCGCCCGCAACGGCGACATGGTGTCGCTGACCCTGGTCAAGCGCGACAGCGACCCCACCAGCGTCAAGATCTACACGCCGAAGACGACCGCCATGGTGCGCGCGATGCTTGAAGCCGCCGCCGGCCCCGAAGGCACGAAGGCCGCCCAGGTGCAGGGCTACCGCGTGGCCGGCAAGAGCGGCACCGCGCGCAAGATCGTCGACGGCAAGTACAGCATGCAGCGTTATCGGAGCTCCTACGTGGGCTTCGCTCCGGTGTCCGATCCGAAGATCGTGGTGGCCGTGTCCATCGACGAGCCGACGGTCGGCGGTTATTACGGCGGCGCGATCGCCGCGCCCGTGTTCTCCCATATCGTGGGGGGGAGCCTGAGGCTGATGGGGGTGCGGCCGGACGCGCCTTTTGAATCCACGATTGTTGCTGGTCTCAAGGAGCCAGGCAGATGAGCGCCAAAGGCTTCCTCTCGTCCCCTGTCGCCACGGTTGCCGAAACCGTGGCGTGGTTGCATGCGCGCGTCTCGTTGACGGCGCACCTGAAGTTGGACTCCCGCGATATCGAGCCGGGTGACGTGTTCGTCGCCTGCCCGGGCCTGTCCGGCGATGGACGTCTCTATATAGATAAGGCGCTGGCGCTGGGCGCCAGCGCCGTGTTGTTCGAAGCGCCCGCCAGCGAGTCCGTCCTGGCCGCGGCGGCCGACACGCCGATGTTGCCGGTGACCGGCCTGCGCGCCTTGCTGGGTGAACTTGCCGACACCTGGTACGGCCGTCCGTCCGCCGCGTTGGCGGTGGTGGCGGTGACGGGCACCAACGGCAAGACCTCGTCGGTGCAGTGGATTGCGCATGCGCTGAGCCGCAATGACAAGCCTTGCGGCACCATCGGCACCCTGGGCGCCGTGCTGCCCGACGGCCGCACGCTGGGCGGCGATCTGACGACGCCCGACGTCCTGACCGTGCACCGCACGCTGGCCGCGATGCGCGACGCCGGCGCCAAGGCCGTGGCCATGGAAGCGTCGTCGATCGGCATCGAGCAAGGCCGCCTGGACGGCGTGCGCATCGCGCTGGCCGCCTTCACGAACCTGACGCGCGACCATCTTGATTACCACGGCACGATGGAACACTACGAGGCCGCCAAGGCCCGCCTGTTCCGCTGGCCGGGCCTGACGGCCGCCATCGTCAATGCCGATGACGCCGCCGGACGCCGCCTGATCGCCAGCCTGCCAGCGGGCACGGGCGCGATGGGCTACAGCCTGAGCGATTCGCCCGAGATCCCCGCCGCGATGCGTGCGCGCGATCTGCAAGCCACGTCCCAAGGGCAGATCTTCACGCTGGTGTCGCCGCATGGCGAAGCCCAGATCGTGACGCGTCTGCTGGGGGCGCACAACGTGTCGAATCTGCTGCTGGTGGCTGGCGTGCTGTACAAGCTGGGCCTGCCGTTTGCGCAGATCGCGCGTGAGTTGGCCGCGACAGACCCCGTCGACGGCCGCTTGCAGACCGTGGAAACGGTGCCGGTCACGACCCAGGCTCATGCGGGTCGCAACCCGTTGGTGGTTGTGGATTACGCGCACACGCCGGATGCCTTGTCGCGAGCCTTGACCGCCCTGCGCGCCGTGGCGGTTGCCCGCTCGGGCCGCCTGATCTGCCTGTTCGGCTGCGGCGGCGAGCGCGATCCGGGCAAGCGCCCCGAAATGGGCCGCATCGCGGCGGAACTGGCCGACCACGTGGTGGTGTCCAGCGACAATCCGCGCACGGAGTCGCCCGAAGCGATCGTCCAACAGATTCTGGCCGGCATCCCGGAGGCCGCGCACGCGGACGTCCAGGTCGACCGCGCACGCGCCATCATGCAGACCATCTGGGCCGCGTTGCCCGAAGACGTGGTGCTGCTGGCGGGCAAGGGGCACGAAACCTATCAGGATGTCGGGGGCGAGAAGCTGCCCTTCGATGACCGTGAATGGGCGCGCCTGGCGATGTTGCTGCCGCAGGTCAAGGGCGTGTCCACCGACACCCGCCGCATCGATACGGGTGAGCTGTTCGTGGCGCTGGTCGGTGAGAACTTCGACGCGCACAACTATCTGGACCAGGCCGAAGGCCGTGGCGCTTGCGCGGCCGTGGTCGCGCATCCCGTCAGCGACGCCAAGCTGCCGCAGCTGGTGCTGGGCGATACCCGCGTGGCGCTGATGCGTATCGGCGCGGCATGGCGTTCGCAGTTCTCGCTGCCCGTTGTGGCGGTGACCGGCAGCAACGGCAAGACGACCACCAAGGAAATGATCTCGGCCATGCTGGCCGAGTGGCGCGGCGAGGCAGGCCGGCTGGCCACCGCCGGCAACCTGAACAACGATATCGGCGTGCCGCTGACGCTGCTGCGTCTGCGCCCCGAGCATCGCGCGGCGGTTTTCGAATTGGGGATGAACCATCCGGGCGAGATCGCGCAACTGGCCGCCCTGGCCGCGCCGACCGTCACGCTGGTGACCAACGCCCAGCGCGAGCATCAGGAATTCATGCACACCGTCGAAGCGGTGGCGCACGAAAACGGCGCCGCGATCGCAGCGCTGCCGGACGACGGCATTGCCGTATACCCGGGCGACGAACCGTATTGCGCGATCTGGGATGCGCTGGCCGAGCCGCGCCGCGTGCTGCGCTTTGGCCTGCAGCCTGGCCTGGATGTCTACGCGGAACACATTCTTGCGGACGTGAGCGCGACGCGCTGCCGCGTGGTGACACCTGTCGGATCGGTCGATCTGGTGCTGCCGGTGCCGGGTTTGCACAACCTGCGCAACGCGTTGGCGGCAATCGCCAGCGCGATCGCGGCGGGCGTGCCGCTGGACAGCGCGGTGCGCGCCCTGGCGGGCTTTGTCCCCGTTGCGGGCCGCATGCAGCACAAGCAAATGAGTGACGGAACGTTGCTCATCGATGACACCTACAATGCCAACCCCGATTCGGTTCGCGTGGCCATCGACGTGCTGGGCCGCATGGCCGGCAAGCGTGTCCTGGTGTTGGGCGACATGGGTGAAATCGGGGACAACGGTCCCGCCTTGCATGCCGAGGCGGGCATTTACGCGCGCGAGCAAGGGCTTGACGCGTTGATCACGCTAGGTGAAGCCAGCCGGGCGGCCGCGGCCGCATTCGGAACTGGCGCGCACGCCTGCGCATCGGTAGACGAAGTGGTTGCCGCCTTGCGCGGTTTGCGCGCGTCCTGCGTATTGGTAAAGGGATCGCGTTTTATGCGCATGGAGCGGGTTGTGACGGCTTTTTCTTTGAATGACGGGCAGGCGGCCAAGGGGCAGGGAGAACACCATGCTGCTTGAGATCGCCCGCCTGCTTTCCGATGATGTGCGCGCGCTGGGCGTGTTCGAGTACATCACGTTGCGCGCCGTGCTGGCGTGTGCGACGGCGTTGTTGATCGGCCTGGTTGCCGGTCCGCGAGTGATCCGCAAGCTGACCGAGATGAAGATCGGCCAGGCCGTGCGTTCGTACGGCCCGGAATCGCATCTGGTCAAGACCGGCACCCCCACGATGGGCGGCGTGCTGATCCTGATTTCCATCGCCATCAGCACCTTGCTGTGGGCGGATTGGACCAACCGCTTCGTGTGGGTAGTGCTGCTGGTGACGTTCGGCTTCGGCTGGATCGGCTGGCGCGACGATTACCGCAAGGTCGTCTATCGCGATCCGGAAGGCATGCCCGCGCGCCAGAAATTCTTCTGGCAAGCCACGATCGGCATGATCGCCGCCGTGTACCTGGCATTCGCCGTGTCGGCGCCGGCCAACACCGAACTGTGGCCGCTCTTCAAGGCCTGGGTCGGCAGCGGCTTCACGATGGCGTTGCCGACGCGCGCAGACTTGATCGTGCCGTTCTTCAAATCGGTGAGCTATCCCTTGGGCGTGCTGGGCTTCGTGGCGCTGACCTGGGCCGTGATCGTGGGCACCAGCAACGCCGTGAACCTGACCGACGGCCTGGACGGCCTGGCGATCATGCCCACCGTGATGGTGGGCAGCGCGCTGGGCATCTTCGCCTACGTGGTCGGCCGCGTGGACTATTCCAAGTACCTGCTGTTCCCGTATATTCCCGGCGCCTCGGAATTGATGGTGCTTTGCGCGGCGATCGGGGGCGCGGGCCTGGCATTTTTATGGTTCAACGCGTATCCGGCCCAGGTGTTCATGGGCGACGTCGGCGCGCTGGCGCTTGGCGGCGCGCTGGGCACCATCGCAGTGATCGTGCGCCAGGAGATCGTGCTGTTCATCATGGGCGGTGTGTTCGTGGTGGAAACGCTGTCGGTGATGATCCAGGTGACCTGGTTCAAGTACACGAAGCGACGTTATGGAACAGGTAGACGCATATTCCGCATGGCGCCGTTGCATCATCACTTTGAAGTGGGCGGCTGGAAAGAAACCCAGGTGGTCGTGCGTTTCTGGATCATCAGCATGATGCTGGTGCTGATTGGCCTCTCTACGCTGAAGTTGCGATGAATACGATGGAAACCTCCCGCGCTGACGCGCCGCTCGTCCTGATCCTCGGATTGGGCGAGACGGGTGTCGCCGCCGCTCGCTGGTGCGCCCGCTCGGGCGCCCGCTTGCGCGTGGCCGACACGCGCGCCGAGCCGGGCGGATTGGCTGCGCTGCGCGATGCGCTGGCGCAGAGCGACGTGGAATACCGCCTGGGCTGCGACGCGTCTTTCGATACCGCGCTGCTGGACGGTGTGAATCAGGTCGTGCTGAGCCCCGGCCTGGCGCCGACCCTGCCTCCTGCCGCCGACCTGCTGCGTGAGGCCGAGGCCCGCGGCATCGAAGTCGTCGGCGAAATCGAATTGTTTGCGCGCGCGCTGGCCGACCTGGCCGAGACGCGCGAGTACCGTCCCCGCCTGCTGGCGGTGACGGGCACCAACGGCAAGACCACCGTGACCGCGTTGACGCGCGACCTGATCGACGCCAGCGGCCTGTCGGTCGTGGCGGCCGGCAACATCAGTCCCGCCGCATTGACGGCGCTGATGGACGCGCTGGACGACGATGCGCTGCCGCAGGTCTGGGTGCTGGAGTTGTCCAGCTTCCAACTGGAAACGACGCGTTCGCTGATGGCGGATGCGGCCGTGGTGCTGAACGTCACGCAGGACCACCTGGACTGGCATGGCGGCATGGATGCGTACGCCCAGGCCAAGGCGCGCCTCTTGAAGATGGCGCGTGTGGCCATCGTCAACCGCGACGACCCGCTGACCGTGCGCATGGTGCAGACCGTGAATGCGTTGAACGTGCGCAGCTTTGGCCGCGACCTGCCGGAACTGGTGGGTGACATGGGCCTGGAACTGGGGCAGGGCGTGGCTTGGCTGGTCGCCGCTGAACCCGTGGATTTCGACGAGCCCGCGCCGCCCGTGCGCAGGAAGAAGGACGCGCCCGAGCCGGTGCGCGCCAACGGCCGCATGAGCCGCCTGATGCCGGTGGATGCCTTGCGCATCCGCGGCATCCACAACGCTTTGAATGCGCTGGCCGCGTTGCAGCTGGCCCGCTGCCTGGATCTGGGCTGGGGCGCCATGCTGCGCACGCTGCGCGAATACGCCGGCGAACCGCATCGCGCGGCGTTCGTGCGCCAGATCGGTGGCGTCGACTACATCAATGACAGCAAGGGCACCAACGTGGGCGCTACCGTCGCCGCGCTGGAAGGCCTGGGCCAACCCGTGGTGCTGATCGCGGGCGGCGACGGCAAGGGCCAGGATTTCTCGCCGCTGATTCCGGTGGTGTCGCGCCATGCGCGCGCCGTGATGCTGATTGGCGTCGATGGCCCCGAGATCGGCCGCACGCTGGCCTCGACCGGCGTCCAGTGCATTGCCGTGGACTCGTTGCATGACGCCGTGCGCGGCGCGGCCGAACTGGCGCAGCCGGGCGATGCCGTGCTGCTGTCGCCGGCCTGCGCCAGTTTCGATATGTTCCGCAACTACCCGCATCGCGGGCAGGTGTTCGTGGAAGAGGTCGAAGACCTGGCCCGCGACCGTGGAGAGGTGGCATGAGCCTGATCGCCGATCTCACCGCCAGCGTCAATGCCGTACGGCCCGGCCGTACCAAGATGCGCAACTTCGATCTGCCGCTGGTCATCGCGGCGTCGACGTTGTTGCTGCTTGGCTTGCTGATGGTGTATTCGGCGTCGATCGCGCTGGCCGACGGTCCGCGCTACGCGTCCTATGGCCGCTACTACTTCGTGATCCGCCACGGCCTGTTCGTCAGCGCCGGACTGCTTGCCGGCGCCGTGGTGCTGGCGATCCCGATCCGCGTCTGGCAACGCATGGCCGTGCCGCTGTTCGTGGTGGCGATGATCCTGCTGGTCGCGGTGCTGGTCCCGGGCATCGGCCGTGAGGTCAATGGCGCCCACCGCTGGATCCCGCTGGGCCCCTTGAACTTCCAGCCGTCCGAATTGATGAAGCTGGCCGCGCTGCTCTACGCCGCCGACTACACCGTGCGCAAGCAGGAGCACATGCAGGCGTTCGCCCGCGGCTTCCTGCCCATGGCTTTCGCGCTGGCCGGCGTGGGCATGCTGCTGCTGCTGGAGCCCGACCTGGGCGCCTTCATGGTGATCGTGGCGATCGCCATCGGCATCCTGTTCCTGGGCGGCATCAACGGCAAGTACTTCAGCAGCCTGCTGGCCGTGCTGGTCGGCACCTTCCTGATGCTGATCTGGCTGTCGCCGTGGCGCCGCGCGCGCCTGTTCGCCTATCTGGATCCCTGGAACGAAGACAACGCCTACGGCAGCGCCTATCAGTTGTCGCACTCGCTGATTGCGCTGGGCCGCGGCGAATGGCTGGGCGTGGGCCTGGGCGCCAGCGTTGAAAAGCTGCACTACCTGCCCGAAGCGCATACCGACTTCCTGATGGCGGTGGTGGGCGAAGAACTGGGCTTTGCCGGCGTCATGCTGGTGATCACCCTGTTCGCCATCATCGTCTACCGCGGCTTCGACATCGGCCGCCAGGCCATCGCCATGGAACGCACTTTCGCGGGCCTGGTGGCGCATGGCGTGGCCATGTGGTTCGGCGTGCAGTCCTTCATCAACATGGGCGTGTGCCTTGGACTGCTGCCTACCAAGGGCCTGACCCTGCCGCTGATGAGCTATGGCGGTTCGGGTGTTGTGATGAACCTGTGCGCCCTGGCCATGCTGATCCGGGTCGATGTGGAAAACCGCGTCATGATGCGTGGGGGACGGGTATGACCGCTGCCCGCACCATCCTGATCATGGCCGGCGGCACCGGCGGGCACATCATGCCCGGCCTGGCCGTGGCCGACGTGCTGCGCGAGCGCGGCTGGCGCGTGCTGTGGCTGGGCAACCCGGACAAGATGGAAGGCAAGCTGGTGCCGCCGCGCGGCATCGAGCTGGTGCCGCTGCGGTTCCAGGGCGTGCGCGGCAAGGGGGCGGCGGCGCTGCTGAAGCTGCCCTTCCTGCTGCTGCGCGCCTTCGCGCAAGCCTGGTCGCGCCTGTCGGACGTGCGTCCGGACGTGGTGCTGGGCATGGGCGGCTACGTGGCCTTCCCGGGTGGCGTGATCGCCGCGTTGCGCGGCACGCCGCTGGTCGTGCATGAGCAGAATGCCGTGGCGGGCACGGCGAACAAGTGCCTGGCCAAGATGTCGCGCCGCGTGCTGAGCGGGTTCCCCGGCGTGCTGCCCAAGGGCGAAGCCATGGGCAACCCCGTGCGCGCAGACCTGTGCGACCTGCCGGATCCGGCCGTGCGCTATGCGGGCCGCACCGGCCCGCTGCGCGTGCTGGTCGTGGGCGGCAGCCTGGGCGCGCAGGCCCTGAATACGACCGTTCCGCAGGCGCTGGCGCGCCTGCCGCAGGACAGCCGTCCGGTGGTGACCCACCAGGCCGGCGAACAACATTTGCCCGCGTTGCAGCAGGCCTACGCCCAAGCGGGCGTGCAGGCCGATTGCCGCGCGTTCATCGATGACATGGCGGGCGCCATGGGCGACGCGGATCTGCTGATCTGCCGCGCCGGCGCCATGACGGTGTCCGAAGTGGCCGCGGCCGGCGTCGCGGCGCTGTTCGTGCCGTTCCCGCACGCCATCGATGACCATCAGACTGCCAACGCGCGCTTTTTGAGCGACGCGCAGGCCGCTTGGCTGCAGCCGCAGACCGCCCTGACGCCCGAGTGGCTGGCGGATTGGCTGGCCCAGCGTTCCCGACAAGAACTGCAAGCCGTTGCTGTCCGGGCCCGCGCCCATGCGCACCCGGAAGCGGCGGCACATATCGCCGACGTCTGTGAACAAGCAGCGGGGCGTTCATCATGAAACACAGAATTCAACATATCCATTTCGTAGGCATCGGCGGTTCGGGCATGAGCGGCATTGCCGAAGTGCTGCTCAACCTGGGCTACACGATCAGCGGTTCCGACCTGAACGAATCGGCCGTGACGCGCCGCCTGGCAAGCCTGGGCGTGAAGATCGCGATCGGCCACGTGGCCAGCAATGTCACGGGAGCGGGCGCCATCGTGACGTCCACCGCGGTGGCCGGCGACAACCCCGAAGTGATCGCGGCGCGCGCCTCGCGCATCCCGGTGGTGCCGCGCGCCATCATGCTGGCCGAACTGATGCGCTTGAAGCGCGGCATCGCCGTTGCCGGCACCCACGGCAAGACGACGACAACCAGCCTGGTGGCCAGCGTGCTGGCCGCCGGCGACCTGGACCCCACCTTCGTGATCGGCGGCCGCCTGAACTCGGCAGGCGCGAACGCGCGGCTGGGGCAGGGCGACTACATCGTCGTGGAAGCCGACGAGTCCGACGCATCGTTCCTGAATCTGCTGCCGGTGATGGCCATCGTGACCAACATCGATGCCGACCACATGGACACCTATGGGCACGACGTGGCGCGCTTGAAGAGCGCGTTCATCGAATTCACGCAACGCCTGCCGTTCTACGGCAGCGCCGTGCTGTGCTCGGACGACGCCAACGTGCGCGAGATCATGCCGTTCGTGTCGCGTCCCATCACGACTTACGGGTTGAACGAAGACGCGCAGGTGCGCGCCTATGAAGTGCAGCCGGAAGGCACGCGCATGCGTTTCAACGTGCAGCGCACGCACCGCGAAACGCTGCTGCCGCCGCTGCAGGTGGAGCTGAACCTGCCGGGCTTGCACAACGTGCGCAACGCGCTGGCCGCGATTGCCGTGGCGACCGAGCTGGGCGTGGCCGACGCGGCGATCTGCGACGCCCTGTCCGCCTTCAAGGGCGTGGGCCGCCGTTTCACGCAGACAGGCGAATTCCCCGTGCCCGCCAACCATGGCGGCGGCACGTTCACGGTGATCGACGACTACGGCCATCACCCGGTCGAAATGGCCGCCACCTTGGCGGCTGCGCGCGGCGCGTGGCCTGACCGCCGCATCGTGCTGGCGTTCCAGCCGCACCGCTACACGCGGACGCGGGATTGCTTTGAAGATTTCGTACGGGTGCTGGGTACGGCCGATGCCGTGCTGCTGACCGAGGTCTACGCCGCAGGCGAGCCGCCCCTGGTGGCGGCCGACGGCCGTGCCCTGTCGCGCGCCTTGCGCGTGGCCGGCAAGGTCGAACCGGTGTTCGTCGAGGATGTGGCAGAACTGCCGCAGGCCGTGGTGGACTTCGTGCGCAATGGCGACGTGGTGATTGTGATGGGAGCGGGGTCGATCAGCAAAGTCCCGGCCCAAGTGGGAGAACTGGCATGAGCACGCAATTCGGCAAAGTGGGTGTGTTGTACGGCGGCCGTTCCGCCGAACGCGAAGTGTCGCTGATGTCCGGCAAGGGCGTGCAGCAGGCGCTGGCCAGCGCCGGCGTGGACGCGCACCTGTTCGACACGGGCGAACGCAGCCTGGCCGAGCTGGCCGCCGAAGGCTTCGACCGGGTGTTCATCGCCCTGCACGGCCGCTACGGCGAAGACGGCACGATCCAGGGTGCCCTGGAACTGCTGGGCATCCCTTACACCGGCAGCGGCCCCATGGCCTCGGCGCTGGCCATGGACAAGACCATGACCAAGCGCGTGTTGCTGCAGCATGGCCTGCCCACCCCCGACTTCGAGGTGCTGGATGCCGACACGGAACTGCGCCTGGTCCCCGACCGCCTGAGCCTGCCGCTGATCATCAAGCCGCCGCATGAAGGCTCGACCGTGGGCATCACCAAGGTGGTGGGCTATTCGGACATGAAGGAAGCCTACGCCGCCGCCGCCCGCTACGACAGCGAAGTGCTGGCCGAGCAGTTCATCACCGGCCGCGAACTGACCGTGGCGGTGCTGGGTTCCGGCAAGGGCGCGCGCGCGTTGCCGGTGATCGAGATCGCGGCGCCGGGCGGCAACTACGACTACGAACACAAGTATTTCTCGGACGACACGCAGTATTTCTGCCCGGCCAATCTGCCGCCCGAGGTGGCCGAAGACGTGTCGGCAATTGCCGTCAAGGCCTATCGCGCGCTGGGCTGCGAAGGCTGGGGCCGCGCCGACTTCATGCTGGACCGCGACAACCGTCCCTGGCTGCTTGAATTGAATACCTCGCCTGGCATGACCAGCCATTCTTTGGTGCCCATGGCCGCGAAGGCGGTGGGGATCAGCTACGCGGACCTGTGCGTGGCAATTCTGTCGGAGGCCTCGTGCAAAGTGCACGGCGTCTCCCGTAACGCTTGACCTGGATAATCCGTGTGGAACGACGCTCGCACTACCAACCTGATCGCCAACACGCTAGCCGTGCTGGCGGTTTGCGCCATGCTCCTGGCGGGCGTGGTGTGGGTGGTGCAGCGCCCGTTCTTCACGCTGTCGGCGATCGAGCTGGAGTCCGTGCCGGACACCGAGCTGCACTATGTGTCGCCGGGGGCGGTGCGATCGGCGATCGCCGGCCGCTTCAAGGGCAACTTCTTCACGGTGGACCTGGACGATGCGCGCGAGCTCTTCGAGTCGGTGCCGTGGGTGCGCCACGCTACCGTGCGCCGGATCTGGCCCAACGTGCTGCGTGTGCAGATCGAGGAGCAGCAGCCCCTGGCGCTGTGGAACGAGAACCAGATGATCAACACCTGGGGCGAAGCGTTCACGGCGAACACGGGCGAGGTGGACGACGAAACCGTGCTGCCGCAGTTCTCCGGGCCCGAGGGCACCGAGTCGCTGGTCGTGCAGCGCTACGCCGAGCTGGCGCGCTGGTTCGCGCCGCTGGACATGCATGTCAAACAGTTGGAACTGAGCCCGCGCTACGCCTGGCGCGTGGTGCTGTCCAACGGCATGATGCTGGACCTGGGCCGAGATCCGGGCGCCGATGCGCCGGACCCGCACGGCTTGCCCGGCGCACTGCCGTTCGCGGCTCGCATTCAACGCTTTGTGCAGGCGTGGCCCGCCGTGTCGGGGCGCCTGGAAGGGCGCACCATCACGCAGGCCGACCTGCGCTATCCCAATGGTTTCGCCCTGGCGCTGGCCCCGTTGCCCGCGTCGGAAGCCAAATCCAAATCCACACCGAAACCTCCCAAGAAACGCTAACGCCATGACCCGTGACATCAAGGACCTTATCGTCGCCCTCGATATCGGCACCAGCAAGGTGGTGGCTGTGGTGGCTGAAATTTTGCCCGAAGGGCGATTCGAAGTGCTTGGCCTGGGCCAGCACGAATCGCGCGGCATGCGCAAGGGCGTGGTCGTCAATATCGAGACCACTGTGAATTCGATTCAGCGCGCGCTTGAAGAAGCCGAGCTGATGGCAGATTGCAAGATTCGCGACGTCTATACCGGCATTGCCGGCAGCCATATCCGCAGCTTCAACTCCAGCGGCATGGTCGCTGTGAAGGACAAGGAAGTCACCGCCACCGACGTCGCCCGCGTCATCGAGACCGCCAAGGCGGTGAACATCCCGACGGATCAGCAAGTGCTGCATGTGCTGACCCAGGAATTCATCGTCGATGGCCAGGAAGACATCCGCGAACCCATCGGCATGAGCGGCCTGCGCCTGGAAGTGCGCGTGCATATCGTGACGGGCGCAGTCAGCGCCGCGCAAAACATCGTCAAGTGCGTGCGCCGCTGCGGCCTGGAAGTGCAGGATCTGATCCTGCAGCCGCTGGCCTCCAGCCTTGCCGTGCTGACCGCCGACGAGAAAGAGCTCGGCGTCGTGCTGGTCGACATCGGCGGCGGCACGACCGATGTCGCGATCTTCACCGGCGGCGCGATCCGCCACACGGCGGTGCTGCCGATCGCTGGCGACCAGATCACCAACGACATCGCGGCGATGCTGCGCACGCCGACGCCGGACGCCGAAGAAATCAAGCTGCGCTACGGCGTGGCCAAGCAGGTGCTGGCCAGCCCGGACGAATCCGTGGAAGTGCCGGGCCTGGGCGACCGCGGTCCGCGCCAGGTCAAGCGCCAGGCGCTCGGCGCCGTGATCGAACCGCGCGTGGAAGAACTGTTCACGCTGGTGCAGCAGGTCGTGCGCGATTCCGGCTACGAAGACTTGCTGGCTTCGGGCGTGGTCCTGACCGGCGGGTCGGCGCAGTTGCCCGGCATGATCGAACTGGCCGAGGACGTGTTCCTCAAGCCGGTGCGCGTCGCGGTTCCCGAATACGAAGGCAGTCTGGCCGACGTGATGCGCAATCCGCGCTTCTCGACGGTGATGGGCTTGTTGCAGGAAGCGCGCATGCAGCGTGTGCGGGGCCGCAAGGTCGCGGCTCAGACAGGCAATTTCAAGAGTCTGCTGGCGCGCATGAAGGAATGGTTCATGAATTAAAGGTAAAGGGTGCAGGTTGGGGCCTGCTCCTTGGCGTGACTCGCGGCAGTATTGCGGGGGGCGCCAGAAAGAGGAGGCGTCTCAAACCCGTGGCGGACCTATGTAGTCGGCATCGGCTTTGAGGCGATTCACAAAAGATAGGCTGTTGGGGAATTTTTGTGATTTGCAAAATCGGACTTGTGAGGGAGTCATCATGATGAACTTTGAGATGCTTGAGAACAACACCAAAGGGACCGTAATCAAGGTCGTTGGTGTGGGCGGTGCGGGCGGCAATGCCGTCGCGCACATGATTCGCAACGGCGTGCATGGCGTGGATTTCATCTGCGCAAACACCGATGCGCAAGCGCTGGCGGCAACCAATGCCCCGGTGCAGATCCGTCTGGGCCGTACCGGCCTGGGCGCGGGCGCCAAGCCCGAGCAGGGACGTGCGTCGGCTGAAACCGCGCGCGAGGAGATCCGTGCCGCGCTGAATGGCGCGCACATGGTCTTCATCACCGCCGGCATGGGCGGCGGCACCGGCACCGGCGCAGGTCCGGTCGTGGCCGAGGTGGCGAAGGAACTGGGAATTCTGACCGTAGGCGTGGTCACCAAGCCCTTCACCTTTGAAGGCAACAAGCGCCTGAAGATGGCCGAGGACGGAATCTCGGAATTGGCCAAGCACGTGCATTCGCTCATCGTGGTGCTCAACGAGAACCTGTATGAGCTGATGGACGAGGACGCGACGCAGGAAGACTGCTTCCGTTCGGCCGACGATATCCTGCACAACGCGTGCGCGGGCATCGCCGAAATCATCAACGTCGAAGGCAACGTCAACGTCGACTTCGAAGACGTCAAGACGATCATGGGTGAGCAAGGCCAGGCCATGATGGGCACGGCATCGGCTTCGGGCGCAGACCGCGCACGCGTCGCCGCCGAGCACGCCATCGCTTGCCCGCTGCTGGAAGGCGTGGACCTGAACGGCGCTCGCGGCGTGCTGGTCAACATCACCGCCAGCCGCTCGCTGAAGATGCGCGAAACGCGCGAAATCATGGAAACGATCCGCAGCTACGCTTCGGACGACGCGACCGTGATCTTCGGCACCGCCTACGACGAAACGATGGGTGAAAACCTGCGCGTGACCGTGGTGGCAACCGGCCTGGGCCGTGCGCAAGCGCGTCCGCAACTGGTTCAGAACACCGCTGAAGTGCTCCGCACCGGTACCGACAACATGCCCATGGGCACGATGCCGGCCGGCCAAGGTGGCGATTACCGCAATCTGGACATGCCGTCGGTCATGCGCAATCCGCGCAGCCAGGCGTCTGCCCAGGTGCGTGCGCTGGAAAGCTCGGGCATGGATCATTTCGACATCCCGGCGTTCCTGCGCAAGCAGGCGGATTGAACCAAAGAGCCGGCCACAGGCTCTAAACGCACTCCCTCATCTCCGGCTTGCCTGTCCCCGCGGGCAAGCCGGAGGCGGAGCGGTCCGTGTTTCCCTTGCACGGTTCTAATAAGGGACGGAGGTATCGGTCGATCCTGCGCGCTGATGGCGCCAAGGGTCGGACAGCGTTACAATACGTCAGTTACGCCGGCAATCTGTCCTCTTCGTGCCGGCTTTCTGGCTCTAACATCCCAAGTCTCATGTTCCGACAGCGCAGCATTCAGAATCTAGTCCGCACGACAGGCGTCGGCGTCCACTCCGGACGGCGGGTAGAACTCACCCTGCGTCCGGCGCAACCCAATACTGGCATCGTTTTCCACCGCGTGGACCTGCCGCAGGTCGTTGACCTGCCCGCGCAAGCCACTGGCGTGGGCGATACGCGCATGGCGTCCGTCCTGCAACAGGGCAATGTCCGCGTCTCCACGGTGGAACACCTCATGTCGGCGCTGGCCGGCCTGGGGATCGACAACCTGCATATCGACCTCACTGCCGAAGAAGTCCCCATCATGGACGGCAGTGCGGCAACGTTTGTTTATCTGTTGCGCTCGGCGGGCATCGTCGAGCAGAACGCGCCCAAGCAATTCATCCGCGTCAAAAAGACCGTGGAAGTGCGCGAAGGCGAAGGCCGCAACGAGAAATGGGCCCGGCTGGAACCGCACGAGGGCTACGCGCTGGCGTTCTCGATCGACTTCCGCCACCCCGCCATCGACTCCACGGCCAATTTCGCCGAAATCGATTTCGCCACGCACTCGTATGTGCGCGAGATCGCCCGTGCGCGCACCTTCGGTTTCGTGAACGAAGTGGAAGCCCTGCGCTCGATGGGCCTGGCCCGCGGCGGCAGCCTGGACAACGCCATCGTCATGGACGAGTACCGCGTGCTGAACAGCGACGGGCTGCGTTACGACGACGAATTCGTGAAGCACAAGATCCTGGACGCCATCGGCGACCTGTATCTGTTGGGCAAGCCCCTGGTGGCGCGCTATGTGGCGTGCAAATCGGGCCACGGCCTGAACAACCAGCTGGCCCGCGCGTTGCTTGCCCAGCAAGACGCCTGGGAACTGGTCACCTATGAATCGCAGGCAGAGGCGCCGCAGGCGTTTCGCCACGAGTGGAAGCTGGCCTGACGCCTGGCTTCCCATCTGGACCTGAATGCCGGGGCCGGTCCCCGGATCCGTTCAGGTTCCTGCTTAAGGATGGCGCGGGTTGCCATCCTCCTCCCTAAAAGTCGCCGTCCGGTCGCAAACCATCGGGCTATCCGTCCGAAAACTTGGTTTCGCTTCGTTTCCGCGCGGCTCTGGCGCCGGACAGGGGCGGATCGATTCAGCTACGCTTGTGATGCCTCAAGAGCTTGGCGACCGCATCGGCCAACGGGCCGGGGCGCAAGTTGTCGTGCAGCGACTCGAACGCGCCCAGGGCTTTGTCCCCCAGGGGTTGCGCCTCTTTGGGAGGGCGCGGCTGGCGGGCGCCGGGCTTCGGTAACCCCGCTTGTACCTTGACGGCAATTTCGTTAAGGTTCCAGCCTTGGTCTGCCAAGGTACGCGCGATGCGCGGCGCCAATTGACGCATCTTGGCGGCATGGGCAGCACTGGGCACCACCAGGTGCAGGCACTGGTTTTCCAGTTTGCCCACCTGGCAGACAGCACCCAGCGGGGTGGGCAGAACCGCCGCCACCGCATACTGAATTTGCAAGTGCTTGCGGGCAGTCGCCAGTACCCCGGCGCCCCGCATGTCATGACCCAGCCATCCCAGTGCGGTATTTTCTTTCCGCCGGCTGGAACCGGAACGTTGACGGGTTGAAGCAGGTCTATTCATCCCGGCTCTAAAGAATTAGGAAGCAACCTTGAAAATCGTGATTATGCACGCCCGCGACGGGCGGGACGGGCATTTCACCCTGGGAGGCGCGCGACTGGCGCTGTTTCTCGGGGCCGCGCTCGTGACGGCAGCCATCTTCGGCGCCGCGCTACAACGATACCTTACTCCGATACTGCCCACCGTACAGACCGTGGGCTGGCCCTTGGCGGGGCAACCGGGAAGGGACACCGATTTCCTGCGTGGAAACATGAACTTGCTGGCCGCCAAGGTGGGCGCCCTGCAGGCCAAGCTGGTCAGCATCGACGGACTGGGCCAGCGTGTGGCCAAGGTGGCCGGCGTGGCGTATACCGACCCTGAACTGGCCAAGCAGTTGGCCGTGGCGCAACCCGAAGCGCTGACCCAGCCGGAAGCCACCCAGGTCATGGACGACCTGTTCACCGACCATCCCCCGCCCAGCGCGGCCTCGGCTGAAGCGCTGGGCCGCCAGTTGGATGAAATCCAGGCGCGGCTGGCGCAGCAGTCCGACAACCTGAAACTGCTGGATGCGGCGCTGACCAAGCGTTCGGCAGACCAGGCGCGCATGCCGACCGCCATGCCGATCACCGACTACCCCTATCTGAGTTCTTCCTATGGCTGGCGCCGCAACCCGGTGACGGGGCGCACGGCCATGCACGAAGGGCTGGATTTTGCCGCGCCGTCGGGCACGCCGATCCTGGCGGCCTCGGGCGGGGTGGTGCTGGAAGCCAAGTTCCAGCCGGGTTTCGGCAATATGGTCGAGATCGATCACGGCGATGGCCTGATCACCCGTTACGCCCATGCTTCGTCCTTGATGGTCAAGCAGGGGCAATTGGTTGACCGCGGCCAGCAAGTGGCGCGCGTGGGCAGTTCGGGCCGATCGACTGGCCCGCATCTGCACTTTGAAGTCCGCCTTGCCGGACAGCCGCTGGACCCCCGATTGTTCCTGGGTTCGCAGCAACATGCCCCGCCTGCCGTGGCGCAGGCGACGGCGACTGAACCTGCGGCGCGCTGACCGGTCCAACAGGACAACAACAGCACCCTGGTCATAGATCCAGGCTATTACGCTCCAGGTGCGTTAAACTGGTTCGTTTCCCAGCGGACCCCCGCTCAACCAATAACATCAAAGTCACGGGTGACGCTGCCCTGGCCCTTAGCAGGCGCGGCGTGGCACGTGCGGCCGACATACGCATGGTTTCTCTGCTCAAAAAACTCATAGGTAGCCGCAACGACCGGCTGCTTAAGCAGTATCGCAAGCTGGTAACCCAGATCAATGGGCAGGAGCCCAAGATTTCCGCGCTTTCCGATGCGGAGCTGGCGGCCAAGACTGACGAATTCCGATCCCGATACGCCCAGGGCACCTCCCTGGACGACCTGCTGCCCGAAGCGTTCGCCGTTGTGCGCGAAGCCGGCAAGCGGGTGTTCGGCATGCGCCACTTCGACTCGCAACTGCTGGGCGGCATCGCGCTGCACAGCGGCAAGATCGCCGAAATGCGCACGGGGGAAGGCAAGACGCTGATGGCCACCTTGCCCGTCTACCTGAACGCGGTCGCCGGCAAGGGCGTGCACGTGGTGACGGTGAACGATTACCTGGCCCGCCGCGACGCCGAATGGATGGGGCGCCTGTACCACTTCCTGGGCATGACGACCGGCGTGGTGGTGCCCCAGCAGCCCAACGACGAGAAGAAGGCCGCTTACGCCGCCGACATCACGTACGGCACCAACAACGAATTCGGTTTCGACTACCTGCGCGACAACATGGAATACCGTGTTGAGGACCGCCGCCAACGCGTGCTGTTCTATGCCATCGTCGACGAAGTGGACTCGATCCTGATCGACGAAGCCCGTACGCCGCTGATCATCTCCGGCCAGGCCGAAGACCACACCGAACTCTACATCCGCATGAACGCGGTGCCGCCGCTGCTCAAGCGCATGGCCAGCGAGCCCAAGCCGCAGGAGCCGGAACCCGAAGGCGACTACTGGGTCGACGAAAAGAGCCAGCAGGTCTACCTGTCCGAAGCCGGGCACGAGAACGCCGAAGCCATCCTGGCCCGCCTGGGCATCCTGCCGGAAGGCGAGTCGCTGTACGACCCCCGCCATATCGCGCTGATGCATCACCTGATGGTGGCTCTGCGCGCCAACAACCTGTTCTTCCGCGACCAGCAGTACGTGGTGCAGGACGGCGAGGTGGTGATCGTCGACGAATTCACGGGCCGCCTGATGGTGGGCCGCCGCTGGTCCGATGGCCTGCACCAGGCGGTCGAAGCCAAGGAAGGCGTGAAGATCCAGCACGAGAACCAGACGCTGGCCTCGATCACGTTCCAGAACTACTTCCGCATGTACGAAAAGCTGTCCGGCATGACCGGCACGGCCGATACGGAAGCCTACGAATTCCAGGAAATCTACGGGCTTGAAACGGTCATCATCCCGACCAACAAGCCCATGATCCGCAAGGACCAGAACGATCAGGTCTTCAAGACCGATCCGGAAAAGTACAACGCGATCCTTGAAGATATCCGCGATTGCCACGAGCGCGGCCAGCCCGTGCTGGTGGGCACTACCAGCATCGAAAACTCCGAGCTGCTGTCGGGCCTCCTGAAGAAGGCCAAGCTGCCGCACGAAGTGCTGAACGCCAAGCAGCATGCCCGTGAAGCCGAGATCGTGGCCGAAGCCGGCAAGCCGGGCCACATCACCATCGCCACCAACATGGCAGGCCGCGGCACCGACATCGTGCTGGGTGGCAGCGTCGACAAACAGGTCGACCTGATCCGCGCCGACGAATCGCTGTCGGAAGCCGAAAAGGCCGCGCGCATCGAAAAGGTGCGTGCCGAGTGGAAGCCGCTGAACGAGCAGGTCAAGGCCGCCGGCGGCCTGCGCATCATTGGCACCGAGCGCCACGAATCGCGTCGTATCGACAACCAGCTGCGCGGCCGTGCCGGCCGCCAGGGCGACCCGGGCTCGTCCCGTTTCTACCTGTCGCTGGAAGATTCGCTGATGCGCATCTTCGCGGGCGACCGCGTGCGCGCCATCATGGAACGCCTGAAGCTGCCCGAAGGCGAGCCCATCGAGGCGGGCATGGTGACGCGTTCGATCGAGACCGCGCAGCGCAAGGTGGAAGGCCGCAACTTCGACATCCGCAAGCAATTGCTGGAATACGACGACGTGGCCAACGACCAGCGCAAGGTGCTGTATTCGCAGCGCAATGACGTGCTGGAAGCCGCCAGCGTGGGCGCCACCGTGGAAAACCTGCGCGACGCCGCCGTGACTGATCTGTTCAACACGTACGTGCCGCCGGAATCGGTGGAAGAGCAGTGGGACGTGCCAGCGCTGCAAAAGGCGCTGGAAGCCGACTGGCAGCTGCATCTGCCGCTGACCGAGATGCTGGAAAAAGAAACCAGCCTGACCGACGAAGACCTGCGCGAGCGCGTGCTGGCTGCCGCCCGCGACGCCTACCAGGCCAAGGTCGACCAAGTGGGGACGGAATCGTGGTCGCAGTTCGAGCGTTCGATCATGTTGCAAGCGATCGACACGCACTGGCGCGAACACCTGTCGGCGCTGGATTACCTGCGTCAGGGCATTCATTTGCGCGGCTATGCGCAGAAGAACCCCAAGCAGGAATACAAGCGCGAAGCCTTCGAACTGTTCTCGGGCATGCTGGACCGCATTCGCGACGACGTCGTCCGCGTGCTGATGACGGTGCGCGTGCAGTCGTCGGAACAGGTCGAACAGGCCGAAGCCGAAGCCGCCCAGCCGCATGTGCAGAACGTGCAATACCATCACTCCGACTACGACGAAGCGCTGGCCCAGTCGGAATCGGACGATGGCGCCCAGCCGGTGCGTAACGCGTTGCCGAAGGTCGGCCGCAATGACCCGTGCCCGTGCGGCAGCGGCAAGAAGTACAAGCAGTGCCACGGCAAGCTCGTCTGATCCAGGGATAACACGCCATGCTGCATTCCGTCGGCCGTACCGAATTCGACCATGCCGTCGTCATGGTGCGTGACCGGCTGGATGCGCTGGCGCCGCATTTCGAGCGCCAGGGCTTTCACCTGAGCGACAAGGCGGTGCATAACCTGGGGTCGTGCAATCGGCTGATCGTGCTGGAAGGCACGTATGTCGAACTGCTGGGCTGGCCGGCCGGCGCGCCGCCCGTCCGCCGCGAAATCGCCGATTCGCCCTTCGGGTTGGAAGCGCTGGTGTTCCGCACCTATGACGCCGACGCCACCTATGAACGGCTGAAGGCAGCGGGGTTCGCCGTGAACCCCGTGCAGGAACTGACCCGTCCCGCGATGCTGGACGGCCAGGAAGTGCAGGCCCGTTTCCACACCGTGCGTTTCGCCGAGCAGCCCTTGCCCGGCATCCGCATGTATTTCTGCCGCCATCTGACGCCCGAGTGCGTCTGGTCGCCTGAATTGATGGCGCACCCGAATGGCGCGCGCAGTCTGCTGCGCATCGACGCCCGTGCGGCGGATGCGCGGGCGGTGGCCGAGCGGCTGGCCCTGGTGGCGGACGTCAGTGCCGAAGCCGCTGCCGGCGGCTGGGATGTGCCATTGGCCAATCTGCGGATCCACGTGCAGCAGGATGCCGCGGCCGCGACTCCCACGCTGACCACGCTGACGCTGGAAAACCGCGACGGCGCGCACTACACGCTGGATACCGGCCTGTAGGATGGGTTGCGCGCGCTGCGTAGCCGTGTCCCTAAGCTAAGCCCTCTCGGGCTTCACCCATCCTATGTTCTGATCCGTCCACGCTGAGGCGTGGGCGTTTGCCTGCGCGCGTCCGGGCAAACCCGAGTTGTCGGGCAAAGTGTATGCACTTTAGTATGCACTTCATTCCCCTTGGAAACCTACCCGTTTTCGATCCGGCATGACGCAAACTCCTTCAGCCATCCGACCCGCCGCCCGCACGTCCGCCGGCCAGGCCGAGCTGTATGGCGCGGTCAAGGCGATGGCCGTGCGCTTTGATTTCAAGCCGGGCGAACGCATCAACGAAGTCGAGCTGGCGCGGCGCCTGAATGTCAGCCGCACGCCGCTGCGCGAGGTGCTCAACCAGTTGATGGTGGAGGGCTTTCTGACCCGATCGGTCAACCGGGGCTTCATCGCCCGGCTGCTGGACGCCAAGCAGATCCACAGCCTTTACGAATACCGCGCGGTGCTGGAGGCGGGCATCGTGCGCGCCGCCTGCGAACGTGCCAGCGACGAGGAACTGGCCGGGTTGCGCCAATTCGTCGAGCGGTCCCGGGACGTGCCGGAAGACAGCGACGCCACGCGCCTGCTGGAACTGGATGAAGCCTTCCACCTGCAATTGGCCCGCTTGTCGCGCAACGAGGAATTCGTGCGCGCCCTGGAAAGCGTCAATGCCCGCATCCATTTCGTGCGCTGGATCGACATGCAGCAGGGCCGGCGCAGCCACACCCAGGGCGAGCACCTGCGCATCGTGCAAGCGCTGGAGCAGCGCGACATGGACGCCTTGCCAGGCTTGATGAATACGCATATCGGGCGCCGCCTGGATCAGATCACGGACGTGATACGCACGGGTTTTTCAACGATTTACATGCGGGACCAGGCCGAACCCGCCACGGCAGCGCCGGCCAACACCATGACAGCAGGGGAAAAAAAATGACTCATACGATGAAGCGGGTATTGGCGGCGCTCTGCGCGACAGCCGCGGCCGGGGGCGCCATGATCGCCGCGCCGGCCGCCGCCGAAGAACGGCCACTGATCCTGGTGGTGCCGTACCCGCCGGGCGGCAGCACGGATATCCTGGCGCGCATCTTGCAGCCACGCCTGTCGCAGCAATTGGGCGGACGCGCGGTGGTGGTGGAAAACCGCCCGGGCGCGGCCAGCCAGATCGCGACGGCATTCGTGGCCCGCGCCGAACCGGACGGCAATACGCTGCTGGTCAGTTTCGACAACCACGGCATCAATCCCGCCGTGAAGCCCAAGCTGCCGTACGACACGTTCAAGGATTTCGTGGCGATCTCGCAGACCGTGCGGTTTCCGCTGGTGATCGGCGCGAACCCCGGCGTGCCTGGGGATAACCTGAAGGCCTTCCTGGCGGCCGCCGCCAAAGAGTCGCCGAACAAATTCAACTATGCGTCCACGGGCGTCGGTTCGCTGAACCACCTGGCGCCGGAAGAACTCAAGCGGCTGTCGAAAGTGGACCTGCTGCACGTGCCGTATGGCGGCGGCGGGCCGGCCATCCAGGCCGTGGTGGGCGGCCAGGCGAACATGACGTGGCTGAGCTTCGCAGCGCTGCGCGGCCAGATCCAGGCCGGCAAGATCAAGCCGCTGGCCGTGGCGGGTGAAAAGCGCTTGCCCGAACTGCCCAACGTGCCGACGGTGGCCGAGTCCGGCTTCCCGGGTTTCGTGGCCTATTCGTGGAGCGGCATGTTCGCGCCGAAGGGCACGCCGGAGGCGACGGTGAAGAAGCTGACCGCGGACTTCAAGGCGGTGCTGGCCGACCCGGAAATCAAGAAGAAAGTCACCGAAGCGGGCTTCGAGATCGTGGCGTCCGACGGCCCTGCGCTGGATGCGTACGTGAAGTCGGAGTACGACCGCTGGAGCGCTTTCATCAAGAGCAGCAACATCAATCTGGATAACTGAGTGGCGGACCGCCGGGCGGTGCGCCGCCCGGTCCCGTCCACGAAACACGTGGAGATGACATGGAAAACCTGACCGGCGCCGAAGCCATGGTGCGGATGCTGCAGCACAACGGCGTCAAACATATCTTTGGCCTGTGCGGCGACACCAGCTTGCCGTTCTACGATGCGCTGTACCGCCTGGACCACGGCATGCAGCACATCCTGACGCGCGATGAGCGCAGCGCCGGCTACATGGCCGACGCCTACGCCCGCGTGACCGGCAAGGTCGGCGTCTGCGAAGGCCCCAGCGGCGGCGGCGCCACCTACCTGCTGCCGGGGCTGGTCGAAGCCAACGAGTCGTCGATCCCGGTCTTGGGCATCACGTCCGACGTGGCGGTGGGCTCGCGCGGCAAGTATCCGTTGACGGAACTGGACCAGGAAGCGCTGTACCGCCCGCTGACGAAGTGGAACCGCACGATCGATCGCGCCGACCAGATTCCCGGCATGGTGCGTGCGGCCTTCCGCGCCATGACCACCGGCAAGCCCGGTTCGGCCCACCTTTGCTTTCCGTATGACGTGATGAAGCAGCAGGTGGACGCGTCCGATGTCTGGGCGCAGCCCGAGCACGGACAGTTCCCGTCGATGCGCTTCGCGCCGGACCCCGCCGATGTGGCGCGCGCCGCGCAGCGCCTGGTCGGCGCGCGCGCCCCGGTGATCATCTGTGGCGGCGGCGTGGTCATCGCCGGCGCCAGCGGCGCCTTGCAGTCGCTGGCGGAAACGCTGAAGGCGGCGGTCTGCGTGACGGTCAGCGGGCAGGGCAGCCTGGCCGACACGCATCCGCTGAACGCCGGCGTGGTGGGTTCCAATGGCGGCGTGATGGCCACGCGGGATGTGGTGGCTGCCGCCGACGCGGTGCTGTTCGTGGGCTGCCGCGCGGGGTCGACGTCGACCGAACACTGGCGCTTCCCGAACCGCGACGTGCCCATCCTGCACATCGATATCGATCCCATGGTGATCGGCGCCAACTACCTGACCGAAGTTGGCCTGGTGGGTGACGCCAAGCTGGCGCTGGAAGCGCTGGGCGCCGAGGTGCAGGCCCGGCTGGCGCACCGGAATTCCGAGGCCGTGGACGGCGCAGTGCTGGCCAGCCGCGCCAAGGCCGCCCGCCTGGCGCAGCTGGAGCCGTTGGCCAACAGCCTGGATGCGCCGATCCGCCCCGAGCGCGTCGTGCAGTCGCTGAACCGCCTGCTGCCCGACGACGCGGTGGTGTGCGCGGACCCTGGCACGCCTTGCCCGTACTTTTCGGCCTATTACGACGTGTCGCGCCCCGGCCGGCATTTCATCACCAACCGCGCGCACGGCGCATTGGGCTTTTCGATGTCGGCCGCATTGGGCGCGTGGGTTGGCCGCCCGCAATCGAAGTGCGTGTCGGTGATGGGCGACGGCAGTTTCGGCTTCACGGTGGGCGAACTGGAAACCATCGTGCGCCACAAGGCGCCGCTGCTGATGATCGTGTTTTCGAATTCGGTCTACGGCTGGATCAAGGCCAGCCAGAAGGCGGGCTACGACCAGCGCTACTACAGCGTGGACTTCAACCGTACCGACCATGCCCGCATCGCCGAAGCCTATGGCGTGAAGGCCTGGCGGGTGGAAGACCCGTCCAAGCTGGATGCGGCGATCAAAGCCGCCATGGAGCATGACGGCCCGGCGTTGATCGACGTGGTGGCGCAGCCCTTGCAGGATGCGGCGGCGCCGGTCAGCCAGTGGATGGGCTGATCCCGCCCAGGGGCGCGTCCGGCGCGTCGTAGGAGCGGTTGAGCGGCGATGCCGCAAAAAATTCCGTTCCGAAGCGCGGCGGGCGCTCCTATACTGGTGCGCTTCGGCGCAGCGGCCCAGGTCGGTGGCGCGACACGCAACGGGAGCGAGAGCATGGATCTGGGCATCAGCGGCAAAACGGCATTGGTCTTTGGCGGCAGCCGCGGCATGGGCCGGGCTTGCGCGCTGCAATTGGCGCGCGAAGGGGGGGCGGTGACCATCGCGGCCCGCAATCCGCAGACGCTGGAGCAGGCCGCCGCCGAGATCTCCCGCGAAACCGGCAACGGCGTGGGCTGGGTGTCGGCCGATCTGACCCTGCCGCAAGGCCGGGATGCGGCGATCGCCGCCTGCCCGCATCCCGACATCCTGATCAATAACGCCGACGGTCCTTTGCCGGGCGACTTCCGGGACTGGACGCGCGAGGACTGGATCGCGTCGCTGGACGCCATGATGCTGGGGCCGATCGACATGATCCGGCGCGTGGTCGACGGCATGATCGAGCGGCGTTTCGGCCGCATCGTGAACATCGTGTCGCGCAGCGTGAAGGCCCCGCATGCCGAACTGGGCTTGTCCAACGGCGCACGGTCGGGCCTGATCGGCTTCGTGGGCGGCCTGGCGCGCCAGACCGTGCGGCACAACGTCACCATCAACAACCTGCTGCCGGGCGCGTTTGCCACCGACGCGCAGGTCAGGCATATCCAGGGCATGCTGGAGGAGTCCGGCAAGACGTTCGACCAGCTCTGGGAAGAGCGCGGGCGCGCGAACCCGGCCGGCCGCTACGGGCAGCCCGAAGAGGTCGGGGCGCTGTGCGCCTACCTCTGTTCCGCGCATTCCGGCTACATGACCGCGCAAAGCATCCTGATCGACGGCGGCGGCTACCCGGGCACCTATTAGGCACGGTTCGAATGGCAGCGGGCGGCCCGTGGCTGGACGGGGGCTGCGTCAACAGGCAAGATTGGCACCCACCGCGTTGAGGAAACCATGGACCAGACCGACATCAAGATACTGGCGTTGCTGCAGAAGGACGCCACCTGTTCGGTCGCCGAAATCGCCGAGCAGGTGAACCTGTCGGTGACGCCATGTTGGCGGCGTATCCAGAAGCTGAAGGACGATGGCGTCATCGCCCGCAACGCCATCCTGCTGGACCCGCGCGCACTGGGCTTGAACCTGACCGTCTTTGTGTCCATCAAGACCAGCCAGCACAACGAGAAATGGACGCAGAGCCTGATCAACGCCGTCATGGCGCTGCCCAATGTGGTGGAGTTCCACCGCATGGCGGGCGATATCGATTATCTGCTGAAAGTCGTGGTCGAAGACATGGCGGCCTATGACCGCTTCTACCGCCGGCTGATCGGCGCGGTCGACCTATTGGACGTCAGCGCCAGCTTCTCGATGGAAATCATCAAAAGCACCACGGAATTGCCCCTGGACGCGGTCTAGCGGCCGGCGCGCAATTTTTTTTCGCGCACGCAGGGTGCGGCGGATGCAAATTTCTTTCGGCGTGTTGCGAAGGCCCCATCTCGCAATTCTTTTGCGCGGCCGTCGGCGTAGGATATCGCTCATTCCTGCTAGGGAATGAATCGGGATATCAGAGGACCCTATGTCGTTGGCAGTACCCGCCGGCTGTGCCGGTCTGGCAAAAACGCGGCAAGCGCTGTCGGTGGACGATCTGCTGGCCGGATGGAACGGCGTGGACGATCTGTGGGTGTTCGCCTATGGATCCCTGATCTGGCATCCCGGTTTCGCGTGGCGCGAACGCCGCCTGGCGACCGTGCGCGGCTATCACCGGTCGCTCTGCCTGTGGTCGCGCGACCATCGCGGGTCGCCGGATAACCCCGGCCTGGTATTCGGGCTGAACCGCGGCGGATGCTGCCGCGGCGTGGCCTACCAGATCGCGGCCAGCGATGTGCCGACCGTGTTCCAGGCGCTGTGGCGCCGAGAGATGGTGACGGGCGCCTACACCCCGCGCTGGCTGACCTGCCATACCGACGCCGCGCCCGTGCCGGGGCTGGTCTTCCTGCTGAACCGCGCCTGCGAGGAATATGCGGCCGATATCAGCGATGACCGCCTGCTGGCCTCGGTGCGCAATGCCGTGGGGCAATCCGGGCCTTGCCTGGACTACGTGGTGGAAACCGAACGCGCGCTGCGCGCCCACGGCATTGATGACTGGCGCCTGGGGGATCTGGTCCGAAAACTGGGCCAGGCCTTCTAGGCGAGCGGCCGCTCGCTTCAGAAGTGCCAGCGGCCGAAGACGAACAGCACGTTGCCCGCGCCGGATGAGCCGGGGATGTAGGTCGCGTAGAGCATGGCGTCTTTGTAGCCGGCGCCCACCAGCGGCAGGATCCCCGGGAAGGGCACATAGCTCATGATGTCGTGGCGCGCGGTCAGGAAGACGGTGTATCCGGCGCCCAGCCGGAAGTTCTCGCTGACCTGCCCGATCTTCAGGAAGCCGTAGCCCGCGATGGGTTCGATCTTGCTGTGCGAATCCAGGAACGCCATGGCGTACAGGCCCTGCCAGTCCCCGTCTTCATCGTAGATGCTGCGGCCATAGCCGCCGCCCCAGGCCAGCTCGTTGAAGCTGTCGATCTTTTCGCGGCTGTAGGTGGCGCGGTTGTGCCACGAGTAGCCGGTCACGTAGAGATCGTGGCCGCCTTCGGTCCAGATCTGGTCCAGGCGGTTGCAGGCCGACTTTGCCCAGGAGGGCATGTCTTCACAGGCGTGGGTGGTGGCGGCGAAAGTCGAGAGCAGCACGAAAAAGAGCGCTGCCCGGAGTTTGGCGGTCATTGCGGGCATTAAGGGAAAAAGATGACAGTTCCATGACTTTACATGGAGTCAGGGGTATTTTCCCTGTCACTTCGCTGTCATGAAGCGACATTTGCCTTGCCTGCCCACGGAGACAAGCGGGGCAGGCCAACAAGAAAAGCAATGACTGTTGCAGTGAGGCTACAACAGGAAGAACGTGGCCAGGCCCAGGAAGATGAAGAAGCCGAGGGAGTCGGTGGCGAAGGTCAGCAGCACCGACGACCCCATCGCCGGGTCCTTGCCGAAGCGGGCGCGCACCATCGGCACCAGCACGCCGACCGAGGCGCCTACCAGCATGTTGCAGACCATCGCGGCCATCATGACCATGGCGATCGAGAGCGAATGGGAAATCACCCAGGCGAACAGGGCGGCCACCAGGCTGCCGCACAGCCCGACCAGCAAGGTCACGAACAGCTCGCGCTTGACCAGTTGCCACAGGTTGCGCCCGGTGATCCGGCCCATGGCCAGCGCCCGGATGATGAGCGTCATGGTCTGGTTGCCCGAGTTGCCGCCGATGCCGGCCACGATGGACATCAGGAACGCCAGGATGACGATCTGGCTGACGGTGCCTTCGAACTGGGAGGCCACGAAAGAGGCCGTGGCGGCGGTACAGAGGTTCAGCAGCAGCCAGGGCGCGCGGTTGCGCAGGGCGGTGCTGACGGGGGCGAAGATGTCTTCTTCTTGCAGGCCGGCGCGCGACAGCGCCTGTTCCTGAGAGTCTTCGCGCATCACGTCCACGACGTCGGCGATGGTGACGCGGCCGATCAGGCGGCCCTGGTCGTCCATCACGGGCGCGGACACGAGATCGTAGCGTTCGAAGGCGCCGGCGGCGTCCGCGTCGGAATCCAGCGGGTTCAGCGCCAGGAAATCCGAATTCATGACGGCGCGCACTTCGGTTTCAGGTTCGCTCACCAGCAGGCGCGACAAGGGCAGGATGCCCTGCAGCTTGTCCTGGCGGTCCACCACGAAGATCTGGTCGGTGTGGTCGGGCAGTTCGTGCAGGCGGCGCAGGTAGCGCAGCACCACTTCCAGCGTGACGTCCTCGCGCACCCGGACCATTTCGAAGTCCATGATCGCGCCCACGCTGTCTTCCGGATAGCCCATGGCCTCCAGCAGCTGCGCGCGTTCTTCTTCGGTCAGGCCCTTCTGCACTTCGGCCACCACGTCGGGCGGCAGGTCGGGCGCCAGGTCGGCCAGTTCGTCGGCGTCCATGTTGCCGGTGGCGGCGACCAGGTCCTGGCGGTCCATCGCTTCGATCAGCGATTCCCGCACCCAGTCTTCGACTTCCAGCAGCACGTCCGCGTCGTGCTCGGGGCTGACCAGCTTCCAGATGGCCTGGCGTTCGTCCTTGGGCAGCGATTCCAGGATGAAGGCGATGTCTGCCGGATGCAGGCCGTCCAGCAGCGTCTTGAGTTCAGCCTCGTGCTGGCGGTGCACCAGGTCTTCGACCAGCGTGGCCTTGGCGTCGCCCTCTTCCTGGCGATGCACCAGGTCGGCAACCAATTGCTGGCGGCGCAGGCGTTCCTGCACTTCGGCCAAGGCGGTCTGGGCGTCTTCCGGGTCGAGGCGGCGGGGCGTCGCGGGCGGTTTCTGCGCGGCGGCGGACTGCGTCATGCGTTACGGCTCAAAGAGTGGGGAGGGGGCGGCTGCGCCGCGCTTCGTCGGTGGCGACGTAGGTGAGCGTGGCCTCGGTGACCTTGACGACTTCGGCGTCCAGGCGCTGGCGTTCGGCATAGACCTCGACCGATACCGTGACCGACGTCGTGCCGGTCTTGGCGATGGATGCGTAGAAGCTGAGGAGGTCGCCCACGAAAACGGGCTCTTTGAACTGGAAGGCATTGACCGCGACGGTGGCCACGCGGCCGGCGGCGCGGCGCGCGGCGGGAATCGATCCGGCGATGTCGACCTGGGCCATGATCCAGCCGCCGAAGACGTCCCCGTGGATATTCGCGTCAGCGGGCATCGGCATGACGCGCAATACCGGGTCGCGATTGGCGGGCAGAGTCGTAAACGGGGTTTTGGTGCTGGAGGTCATGCGGCCGACTCCAAAGCAAGGGAACCAGCCGATTATGCAGGAAAAACGAGACCGCGGCGTGTGCGGCAAGGGCCGCCGCGGCGCTTTGTCGCGGCGGCCCGGCGATCAGGTCGCCAACTTCACGATACCGTAGCCGCCAACCAACAGCCAGGCGTAGAGGATCAGGCCCAGGGCCATCACGCGGGGACCGGCTTTCTTGATCTGGGCGAAGCGGGTTTCGATGCCCAGCGCCGTCATGGCCATGGTCAGGGCGAAGACGTCCAGGCGGCGGACGGCGGCGATGGCGTCGGGGGGGATGATATTGAGCGAGTTGATGATGGCCAGCACCAGGAAGCCGACGGCGAACCAGGGAATCGGCAGCTTGGCGCCCTTGGCCTGGCCGCCGGCCTGGCTGGCGGCGCTGCGCAGGTACATGCCCAGGACCAGCAGCACCGGGACCAGGAGCGCCACGCGGGTCATCTTGACGATGGTGGCGACTTCGGTGGTGGCCGGGTCGATATTGCTGGCGGCGCCGACGACCTGCGCCACTTCATGGATGGTGCCGCCGATGTAGATGCCAAGCGCCTGGGTGTCGAAATCGAGCCAGCCGGCGTGGTACAGGATGGGGTACAGGAACATGGACAAGGTGCCGAACAGCACCACGGTCGCGACGGCGACCGCGCTCTTGTGCGGGGCGGCCCGCAACGTGGGTTCGAACGCCAGCACGGCGGCGGCGCCGCAGATCGCGCTGCCGGCGGCCGTGAGCATGGCCGTGTCGCGGTCCAGCCCCAGCATGCGTTGGCCCACGACGGTGCCGATCAGCAGGGTGCCCAGCACGACGGCGACCGAGACGGCCAGCCCGGGCAGGCCCACCGCTGCGATCTGCTGGATGCTGATGTTCAAGCCATAGAAGGCCACCGCGATGCGCAAGAGGCGCCGCGCGGTGAAGTTCACGCCCACGCCCCAATCGGCCGGCATCGTGCCGCGCAGGAAGTTGCCGTACAACATGCCGCAGACAATGCCCACGACCAGCGGCGAAAAGCCCAGCTGGCGGATGGCGGGCAAGTCGGCCAGCTGCATCACCGCGCCCGCCATCAGGCCGACGAACAGCACCCCGTTGAGCTTGTCCCGCCAAGGGGTGGCGGTGGTTGCGGCAGCCGGCGCTGCGGCACCCGCGGCGGGGGAGACCGGGAGGGGGGCGGTGGTGCTGGAAGAGGTGCTCATGGCTAGCCCTTTGGGCATATCTAAATAACTTCACGAAATATTAGATCCCGGCCTACTATTTGAAAAATCTTTATTTTGGATATGTAATATCAGAAATTCTGATAATTAGGCTGCCATGACTCCGGACCAGTTGCTGACCTTCGCTTGTGTGGCCGATACCGGCAACATCAGCCGCGCCGCCCAGGTGCTGCATTTGTCCCAACCTGCCGTCTCGGGCCAACTGCGCATGCTGCAGGAATGGTTCGGCGAACCGCTGTACCGCCGCAGCGGGCATGGCATCGCGCTGACGGAAGCCGGCGAACGCCTGGCCGAGCAGGCCCGGCAGTTGCGCCAGGTGTATCGCCAGGCGCAGGCCGTGCGCGAGACGTGGCGCGGGTTGGAAACGGGCGCGCTGCGCCTGGGCGCCAGCACCACGCCGGCCAGCTATCTACTGCCGCGCCTGGTGGCGGATTTCCGCCATGCCTTCCCCGCCGTCAGCCTGCACCTGTCCGACGGCAACACGCGGGAAATCGTCGAACGGCTGCCCGCGCTGGACCTGGCTTTCATTGAAGGGGATGTGCCCACCGGCCTGCCGGCGGATACCGCGGTGCATGCCTGGCGGCAGGACGAAGTCGTGGCGATCGTGCGGGCCGACCACGCGCTGGCGGGCAAGGGGGCGGTGACGTTGCGCGATCTGGCCGCGTCGCCGCTGGTCATGCGCGAGCCGGGCTCGGGCGTGCGGCGGCTGGTCGAGCGCGCGTTCGCGGACGCGGGGCTGGCGCCGTCTGTGGGGCTGGAACTGGCAGGCGTCGAAGGCGTGAAGCAGGCCGTGCGCGCGGGGCTGGGGGTGGGATTCGTGTCCGTCATGTCGATGCGGCATGAGGACGGGGCATTGGCGGCGTTGCGCCTGTTGCCCAAGCCGCTGACCCGCACGCTCAGCATCCTGGTGCCGCATGCGGACGCCGCCGCCCGCGCCACCGGCCGCTTCCTGGCGATGTGCCTGGCGGTCGGGGCGGCGGACGGCGGGTAAGGGTCAGGCTTTGGCCAGACGCTTCAGGGCCAGTTGAACCCAGTACGTGCCGCCCAGGGGCAGCAGTTCGTCGTTGAAGTCATAGCTGCCGTTGTGCAGCATGCAGGGGCCCAGGCCGTGGCCGCTGTCGCGGTGGTCGCCCGTGCCGTTGCCGATCCAGACGTAGCAGCCGGGCAATTCCTGCAGCATGAAGGCGAAGTCTTCCGCGCCCATCGTGGGTTGCACGTGGTCGTTGACGTTGGCCTCGCCAACGATGTCGCGCAGCACGTCGGCACAGAACGCGGCTTCTTCGGCGTGGTTGATCGTGGGCGGGTAGTTGCGCTGGAACGTGAATTCCACCTCGCAGTCCATGGCCGCGCAGGTGTGGCGCGTGATCTCTTCCATACGGCGTTCGATCAGGTCCAGCACGTCCAGCGTGAACGTGCGCACCGTGCCGCGCAATTCGGCGTGGTTGGGCACGACGTTGTCGGCGCTGCCGGCATGGATCTGCGTGATGCTGAGGACCGCCGCGTCCAGCGGGTTGCGGTTGCGCGTGATGATGGTCTGCAGCGACTGCGCCAGCTGCACGGCGGCCATGACCGGATCGATGCCCAGGTTGGGCATGCCGGCGTGCGTGCCCTTGCCCTTGACCACGATCGAGAATTCATTGCTGGAGGCCATGATGGGGCCGGGCGTCAGGCCGAACTGGCCGGGCTTCATGCCGGGCCAGTTGTGCATGCCGAACACCGCTTCCATCGGGAAACGCTTGAACAGGCCGTCGTCGATCATGCGCTTGGCGCCGCCCCCGCCTTCTTCGGCGGGCTGGAAGATCACGTAGACGATGCCCGCGTAATCGCGGTGCTGCGACAGGTATTGCGCCGCGGCCAGCAGCATGGCGGTGTGGCCGTCGTGGCCGCACGCGTGCATCTTGCCTTCGTTCTTGCTGGCGTGCGCAAAGGTATTGACCTCTTGCATGGGCAGCGCGTCCATGTCGGCGCGCAGGCCCACGGCGCGGTCGCCGGGCTGGTTGCCGCGGATGATGCCGACGACGCCCGTGCCACCCAGGCCGCGGTCGACTTCGATGCCCCATTCTTCGAGCTTGGCCGCCACCACGTCGGCGGTGCGGAATTCTTCGAAGGCCAATTCAGGATGCGCGTGGATGTCGCGGCGGATCTTGGAGATATCGTGATGCCAGGCGACGATGGGTTCGAGCAGTTTCATGGGGGAAGTCAGGCGGAATAAGGGAACGCAACAAGGTTATCATCAATCAAAAATCTATTTAATGGAGACAACTACCATGACGCGTCCGTGGCTTGCCCATTACCCGCAGGGGGTGCCGGCAGAGATCTCCACTGAGGGTTATTCCTCACTGGCCGACTTGCTGGACCGGGCCTGCAAGCAATACGCTTCGCGCATCGCCTGCACGGCGATGGGCAGCGATATCACCTATGCGCAACTGGACAGGCATGCGCGCGCGTTTTCAGGTTGGCTGCAAAGCCTGGGGCTGCCCAAGGGCGCCCGGGTCGCGCTGATGATGCCGAACGTGCCGGCGTATCTGGTCGGCATGCTGGGCACGCTGCGCGCCGGACTCGTCGTCGTGAACGTGAACCCGCTTTACACGGCCGACGAGCTTGAGCGCCAACTGCAGGACAGCGGCGCGTCCGTCATCCTGATCCTGGAAAACTTCGCGCACACGCTGCAGGCCGTGAAGCACCGCGGGCAGCTCAAGCATGTGGTCGTGACCGGCCCGGGCGACCTGCTGGGTGGCCTGAAGGCGCCGATCGTCAACTTCGCTGCCCGCCATATCAAGAAGATCGTGCCGGCCTGGCGCATCGAGGGCGCGCGCATGTTGCCCAAGGTGCTGGATGACGGCGCAAGCCTGCCGTTCACGCCGCCCGTCCTGACGATGGACGACGTGGCGGTGCTGCAATACACCGGCGGCACCACCGGCGTGCCCAAGGGCGCCATGCTGTCGCACCGCAACCTGACGGCCAACGTGCTGCAGACGGAAGCCGTGGCGCAGCCCGTGGTGCATGATCTGGCGAGCAGCCAGCTGACCATCATCAGCGCGCTGCCGCTCTACCACGTGTTCGCCATGACGGTGTGCGGCCTGTATGGCCTGCATGCGGGCATGCGCAACGTGCTCATCATCAATCCACGCGACCAGCCGTCGCTGATCAACGCGTGGCGCAAGGTGCCGGTGAATCTGTTCCCCGGCGTCAATACGCTGTTCAACGCGTTGGCGCACAACCCGGATTTCGCGAAGCTGGATTTCTCGGCGCTGCGGTTGACGCTGGGCGGCGGCATGGCCGTGCAGCAATCGGTGGCCGAACGTTGGCTGAAGATCACCGGCAGGCCGCTGATCGAAGGCTATGGCTTGTCCGAGACCTCGCCCGTCGCGACGGTGAACCCCACCAACGCCACGGCCTATTCGGGTTCCATCGGCCTGCCGTTGCCGTCCACCGACGTGGCCATCCTTGACGACGCCGGCCACGAAGTGCCGCTGGGCGAACGCGGGGAAGTAGGCATCCGCGGCCCGCAAGTCATGCTGGGGTACTGGCAAAAGCCCGAGGAAACGCGGCAGTCCATGACGGCCGACGGCTTCTTCCGCACGGGCGACATCGGCATCATGGACGAGCAGGGCTACACGCGCATCGTGGACCGCAAGAAGGACATGATCGCGGTGTCCGGCTTCAAGGTCTATCCGAACGAAGTCGAGGCCGTCGTCGCGCAACTGCCGGGCGTGCTGGAATGCGCGGCGATCGGCGTGCCCGACGAGCACTCGGGCGAAGCCGTGAAGGTGTTCGTGGTCAAGAGCGATCCGGCGTTGACCGAAGCGCAGGTGCAGGACTGGTGCCGCGAAAAGCTGACGGGCTACAAGCGCCCGCGCTTCGTGGAGTTCCGCGATGAACTGCCCAAGAGCAATGTGGGCAAGATCCTGCGCCGCGAACTGCGGCCCGATGCGCCGGCCGCCGCGCCCGCGGGCAAGGCGACGGCCTGAAGCCCGGCTTCAGCCGGGATTGGCGAGGTGGGGCGCGATCATCTCATGCAGGGCGCGTTCGATGGCGGGGTTGCCCGCCACGACGCGTCCGCCGATCGGCCAGGGGTCCAGCTTGTGCATGTCTGAGCATGTGCCGCCCGCTTCTCGCAGGATCAGCGTGCCGGCGGCCACGTCCCAGGGCGCCAGGCCCATTTCCCAATAGCCGTCGTAGCGGCCGCAAGCCGTCCATGCCAGGTCGAGCGCCGCTGCGCCCATGCGGCGCACGCCGCGCGCGCGCTTGATGGCGTCGTCCAGCATGGGCATGTATTGCGCGGCGAAAGAGAAGTCGCGGAACGGGAAACCCGTGGCCAGCACGGAGTCTTCGATCGTCTGCGTGCGCGAGCACTTGATGCGGCGGCCATTGAGCCACGCGCCGATGCCATACACCGCCGTGAACAGCTCTTCGCGGTTGGGGTCGTACACCACGCCGATCACGGGGGTGTCTTCCGTCAGGGTTTCGGTGGCCGATACCGCGGTGCCCGCGTGGGCGATCAGCGCGATCGACACGGCGTAGTGCGGGATGTCGTGCAGGAAATTGGTGGTGCCGTCCAGCGGGTCGATGTACCAGGTGGCGATGCCCTTGGGCTTGCCGCCGGTCTCTTCGGCCACGATGCCGAACTTGGGCGTGCGGGTCTGCAGCTCCTGGATAATGACGGCCTCTGCCTCGCGGTCCGCTTGGGAGACGAGATCGTTGCGCGCCTTGCGGTCGATCACGAGATCGGCGCGGTGATGCGCGTAGGATTGCAGGATGGCCGCGCCGCCATGAGCCGCAGTGACGGCCGCGTCGATTGCGGCGCACAGGTCTATGGGCGAAGCCTGCGAACGGGGCTGATCATAGGTATCCATGTAAACCAGTGTAAGCCCATGTATGCGTCAAATCTGAGGCAAAGGCCTGAAACACCGGCGCCAGCGTGGTGCCCATCCAACGCCAGCGCAGCAGACGCTCGATAATTCGCCTTTGTCTCAACCTTGATTGTTTTTCCCGGATCCCATGTCTGCGCCCTATGTTCCCCTAATGCCCGCAGTGGTCGAATTCGATGCTGACGGCAAGCTGTATAGCCCCCTGTATGGCGATGTGTATCACTCGCCGTCGGGCGCGCTGGGGCAGGCGGAGCACGTGTTCCTGCGCGGCAACGGCCTGCCCGGCCGTTGGCAAGGCCGCAAGGGGTTCACTGTCTGCGAAACGGGGTTCGGCCTGGGGCTGAATTTCCTGGCGCTGTGGAAGGCGTGGCGCGATGACCCGCAACGGTCCGCCACGCTGCACGTGATCTCGATGGAAGCGCATCCGTTCACGCAGGAAGACCTGTCCGCATTGTTGGCGCGTTACGCGCCCGAGCCGTTTGCGGCGCTGGCGCAGCGCCTGGCCGCGCAGTGGCCCGTATTGCTGCCGGGGGTGCACCGCCTGGAATTCGAGAACGGCGCCGTGACGCTGACGCTTTGTTTCGGGCGTGCGCAGGTGCTGGCGCCGCGCTTGAGCGCCCGGGTCGATGCCTTTTTCCTGGACGGCTTCGCCCCTGATCGCAATCCGGATATCTGGGCCGAACCGCTGTTGCGCGCGCTGGCCGGTCTTGCGGCGCCGGGGGCGACGGTGGCGACCTGGGCCTGCACCGGCGCGCTGCGGCAAGCCTTGGAGGAAGCGGGTTTCGATGTGCGGCGCGAGCCCGGCTATGGCGGCAAATGGCATATGACGGTGGGTGTGGTCCGCGAGCAAGGCTGCGTGGCAGCCGCCCCGGGCGTGGATGCGGGCCATGCCGTGGTGGTGGGCGCGGGGCTGGCGGGCGCGGGAATCGCGCAAGCGCTGGCAGGCCGCGGCTGGCGCGTGACGGTGCTGGATGCGGGCCGGGCGCTGGGGGCACCCGTGCATGCGGGGCATCTGGCAGCGGCGCTGACGCCGGTGGTGGCGCGGGACGACAATGCGCGGGCGCGGCTGTCGCGCGCCGGCAGCCAGCGCGCCCTGGCCCGATGGCAAGGCTTGGCAGGCGGTGCGGCGCCGCGGGTGTGCGGCACCGTGCAGGTCGAGCGTGATGCGGGCAAGTCGGCCGCGCTGGCCGGCACCCTGGAGGCCTTGGCGTTTCCGTCCGATTGGGTGCGTCAGGTGGACCGCGACGAGGCCAGCGCCCTGGCCGGCCTGCCGCTGGCCCGCGGCGGGGTGTTCTTCGCCCAGGGCATGCTGGTGCAGCCGAACCGGTTGATCGATGCGCTGTTGGCGACGGCGGGCATAACGCTGCTTCCGGGCCAGGCGGCGCGTGTGGAGCGCAGCGCGCAGGGCTGGCGTGTGCTGGACGGACAAGGCGCCGAATTGGTGCAGGCGCAAACGGTCATCCTGGCCAATGCGGCCGGCGCGCGCGGCGTGCTGGCTGACAGCGGCCTGCTGGACCCCTTGCCGCGCGTGGCGCAGATGCATGCGCTGACGGGCGAGGTGACGCTGGTGCCTGCGGCGGCCCTGTCGGGCGGCCCCCGCTGCATCGTCGGCGGGGAAGGGTACCTGCTGCCGGATGTGGGCCCAGGCTGCGTGGTAGGCAGCACGTACGTCCATGACGCGGCCGAGGCGCGGATCAGCGCAGACGGCCAACGCGTCACGCTGGCCAAGGCGGCCGGGCTACTGAGCGGTCACTTCCCGGACTTCGACGCCCTGGTTCCCGGCAGCCTGCCCGGTTGGGCCGGCTGGCGCGCGGTGTTGCCGGGACGCTTGCCGGCAGTGGGGGAATTGCCGCATGCTCGGGGCTTGTGGCTGGCCGTGGGCTATGCCTCGCGGGGGCTGTCCTGGTCGGCCTTGATGGGTGACTTGATTGGTGCCCGCCTGGCGGGCGAGCCGTTGCCGCTGGAAACCGATCTGGCCCAACTTATTTCTCCGCGGTGAAAAAAAGTCAGGGCCGTGACGGGCCTTGGGGTCAGGTGGCGTAGAATTGCAGTAATTGCCAGGATTTGGCGCCAAATAGGCCGCATTGGCCTCAAAGTTGGCGTTTCGGCAGCTCGCGGGCGTGAAGACCGATGGGCGCTGGCCGAGGGCTTTATGCCCCTTTTTTGGATGAGATCGCCTTCCAAAAGAGGGACCGAGTTTATTTCAAAGCTCAAATCCGTCAAAATAGCGTCTTTTGATGGTTTTTGGCTTAAGCCGGGGGATGCTCTGTGCCGCCCAAGTTCGACTTTGCCCATACTACCCAGCTCGATAATGTCGAGCTGCTGACGTCCCGCCCCAGTCGCTTCGATTTCGATGCGGGCGATGGGTTGCACCTGGTAGTCGAGGCGCATGCGCCTGGTGTTTTTCGCCTGCGCTGCGGCGAGGCGAACCACCTGAATGAAGATAAGCCCAGCGCGCGTGCGCGCGCCGTGGCGGAGATGCTGCTCGCGCGCCAAGAGGCCGTGGGCGAAGCCGCCATTGCCCCTCGCGAAGGCGGGGATGGCTGGCGCATTACCCAGGGCGACGTCGCCCTGGAGATTCAATCCAACCCCGTGCGCGTGGCGCTCTACCGCAACGACGAACGGGTGTTCGAGTCCGAGGTTTCCGCGCATACGCCCGCATTTGGGCATAACGCGCTGGACCAGGACGATGACGCGGTCTGGTCGGCGGGGTTCACCCTGCAGGCGGACGATCGCGTCTTCGGCCTGGGTGAAACGCCGGGCGACCTGAACCGCCGCGAAGAATCGGTCGTTTCCGATGATCCCGAGCACCGCGCCTTGCCATTGGCTTGGAGCCCGCGCGGCTGGGGCGTCTACGTGAACACCATGCGTCGCGTCGAGCACGCGGTGGGCGTCGCGCCCGCGGATTCGGCCTACGTGCTGACCGTGGACGACGCCGTGCTGGACTTGTTCCTGTTCGCTGGCGAACCCGCTGAAATCCTGAATCAGTACACCGCGCTGACCGGCCGCGCCGGCCAGCCCGTGCTGTGGGCGATGGGCGCGTGGCTGCAGCAGGCTGCGGGCGAAATGCCGACGCAGACGGTGGCCCTGGTTGCCCGCATGCGCGAAAACCAGATCCCGGTGGATGCCGTGACCTTGGCGCAGCCGGCAGCCTGGGGTTTTCAGGCGGACAAGGCTGTTTTCGAATGGGACCCCCAGCGCTTCCCGGACGCCAAGCAGATGCTGGCGCTCTTCCATAAGCACAACGTGCACGTGTCGGCCTCCGGTTTCCCCGGGGTGCTGAAGACCAGCCCGTTGTTCGAAGAATTGGAAGACCGCGGCTGGCTGCTGGCCAAGGACGACGGTTCGGCCCAGGTGTTCGACGGCAACGCCGCCACCTCCGGCCAGCCGTACGGCCTGCTGGACCTGACCTATCGCGACATCTATAACCAGTGGGTCGAGCGTCATCGCCAACTGGTCGAAGACGGCCTGGACGCGCCTGCGTGCGACGCCCAGATCGCCATTCCCGACGGCGTGACCGCCCGCAACGGCGAAACCGGCCCGGCGCTGCGCAGCATGTATCCGCTGCTGGTGCGCCGCGCGTTGTTCGACGCCGTCGCCGGCCTGAAGGTGCCGCCGGAAGGCGTGGTGCCCAGCGCCGACCTGTTCCCCGCCGCCCAGCGCTTGCCGTGGCAAGTGGGGCCGCAGGTGGAAAACACCTGGGAGGGCTTGCGCCATACGCTGCGTACGGCCTTGTCGATCGGCGCCAGCGGCGTGCCCGTGCAAGTGCATGGGATCGGCTCGGGCTCGCGCGACCGCGCGGGCATGACGTCCGAGCTGTACCTGCGCTGGCTGACCGTGGGCGTGTTTTCGGCGAACTTCTCGTTCCAGGGCGTTGAAGGCCTGATGCCTTGGGACTTTGGCGAAGAAACGCTGGCCCAGGCCAAGACGTGGATGCAATGGCGCTACCGCCTGGTGCCTTATGTGCTGGGCGCCATCGAGGACTCGGCGCGTACCGGTCTGCCGGTGCAGCGTTCCATGGCCCTGTCGTTCCCGAACGATCCGCATGCCCATGAATGGGACCTGCAATACCTGCTGGGTCCGGCCCTGCTGGTGGCGCCGGTGACCGAGCCCGGCAAGCAGGTGCGCGTGTACCTGCCCAAGGGCGAGGCCTGGTGGGACCTGAACACGGGACACCGCTACGAAGGCGGCACCACCTGGACGATCGACTGCGAACTGGGCCAATTCCCGGTTTTCGGCCGCGAAGGGCACATGCTCTGTCTGGGACCGGCCGCGCAGCATACGGGCGAGTTCAACTCGGCCCGCATCCTGGACGAAGTCTGGATGTTCGGCATGCCGGTGCATAACCCGGTCGTCATGCGCAACAAGATCCGCGTGATGCAGATGCAGGGCTCCAGCTACATCAAGGGGCTGGAAGGGCTGCGGATTTCGCCGTCCGAAGGCCTTGAGGTCAAGCGCCGGGGCGCGGAAGTCCGCATTTCCCGCGCTCGCTGACAGTAGCGTGGCCGGTTTGCCGGCCACCGCGATAAAAGGGCAGTCAGGAAGGCTTTCCTTCCTGGCTGCCCTTTACGCCTTCTGTCCGGCATCCGATTGCAGGATTCGAGATAGGCCCCGTCGGCCCGCCCTCGGGCGCCCACGGCGTTCTATATTACTTATAGTTATAGAAAATGGAAAAAACGGTCGTTCTCTTTAGAAGAGAAAAGATACAAAATCGCTTGCCATGATCCACATCGAGAACCTATCCAAGACCTATGCCACGCCGCATGGAGCATTCCAGGCGCTGCGAGGCATCAACCTGCATATTGCGCAGGGCGAGGTCTTCGGCATCATCGGCCCCAGCGGGGCCGGTAAAAGCACGCTGGTCCAGTGCATCAATTTGCTGGAACGCCCCAACGAAGGCACGATCGCCATCGGCGGGCAGCAACTGACCGGCCTGAATGAAGCGCAGCTGCGCGAGCAGCGGCGCCGCATCGGCATGGTGTTCCAGGGCTTCAACCTGCTGTCGCGCCGCACCGTCTACGGCAACGTCGCCCTGCCGCTGGAAATCGCCGGCGTGGCCAAGGCCGAGATCCCGGCCCGTGTCGAACGCCTGCTGGCGCTGGTGGGCCTGGAACATCTGCGCGACCGCTACCCCAGCCAGATCAGCGGCGGCCAGAAGCAACGCGTGGGCATTGCGCGCGCGCTGGCCAACAACCCTGACGTGCTGCTCAGCGATGAAGCCACGTCCGCGCTGGATCCGGAAACCACGCACAACATCCTGGCGCTGCTGCGTGACATCAACCGCAAGACCGGCGTGACCGTGGTCATGATCACCCACCAGATGGAAGTCGTGCGCGAGGTCTGCGACCGCGTCGCCGTCCTGTCGCAAGGCGAAGTGGTGGAAGTGGGCAGCACGCGTGAAGTGTTCGCGCAGCCGCGCCACGACGTCACGCGCGGCATGGTCTCGGCCGCCACCGCGTCCGACCTGACCGACGCCACGCTGGCCGCCGTGAAGGAACGCATCGCCGCATTGGCCGCCGCCAAGCCGGGCCAGGCCGTGCGCCTGCTGCGTTTGTCGCTGACCGGCACGGACGCGTCGGGATCATTCCTGTCGGACCTGTCCAAACAGTACTCGCTGGACGTCGGCCTGGTGCAGGCCCGCGTCGAAGACATCCAGGGCGTGGCCGTGGGCACGATGTTCGTGCTGGCCCAAGGCACGCCCGCCGCGGTCAAGGACGCGATTGCCGCGTTGACCGCCCGTGACATCACCGTTGAAGAAATAGCTCATGAGTCCGCAACTGATCGATCTGCTTATTACGTCGCTGCTTGACACCCTGCTGATGGTGGGTGTGGCCAGCGCCATCGCGGTGGTCATCGGCATTCCGCTGGGCGTGACGCTGACCGTGACCGCGCGCGGCAACATGCTGGAGAACCAGCCCGTCAACCATGTGCTGGGCGCCATCATCAACGCCACCCGCTCGGTGCCGTTCGTGATCCTGATGGTCGCGATCATCCCGTTCACCCGTCTGGTCGCGCAGACCTCCATCGGCACCACGGCCGCCATCGTGCCGCTATCGGTGGCCGCGATCCCGTTCATGGCCCGCATCGCCGAGAACGCCATGCGTGAAGTGGACCCGGGGCTGATCACCGCCGCGCGCGCCATGGGCGCCTCTCCGATGCAGATCATCCTGAAGGTGCTGCTGCCCGAGGCCTTGCCCGGCCTGATCGCCGCCACCATCGTCACGGTCGTCAGCCTGATCGGCTATTCGGCGATGGCCGGCGCCATCGGCGGCGGCGGCCTGGGCGACCTGGCCATCCGCTACGGATATCAACGTTTCCAATCGGACGTCATGGCCGCGGTCGTGATCGTGTTGATCGTATTGGTCCAGGCCATCCAAAGCCTTGGCGACCGCTTCGTGCGCCGCATGTCGCATCGCTGATCGCAACCGCGCCTATTCATTCTTCTCTCTCTACATCCGTTATTCGGGATATCGCAACATGAGCATCAAGGTTTTGAAGTCGCTGGCCGCGTTCGCCCTGGGCGCCGCCGTTTTCGCCCAGCCCGCGCTGGCCCAGGACAAGCCGCTGAAGGTTGGCGTCACCGCCGGCCCGCACGCCCAGATCTTTGATGTGGTCAAGGCCGAAGCCGCCAAGCAGGGCCTGAACATCCAGATCATCGAATTCACCGACTACGTGCAGCCCAACGTGGCGCTGGCCTCGGGCGACCTGGACGTCAACAGCTACCAGCACCAGCCCTATCTGGACAATGCGAACGCCGACCGCGGCTACAAGCTGGTCAGCATCGCCAAGACCGTGATTTTCCCGATCGGCATCTACAGCAAGAAGATCAAGTCGCTGGCCGATCTGAAAGACGGCGCCCGCATCGCGCTGCCGAACGATCCGACCAACGGCGGTCGCGCCCTGCTGCTGCTGCAAGCCAATGGCCTGATCAAGCTGCGTCCCGAAGCCGGCCTGAAGGCCACCCCGATCGACGTGGTCGAGAACAAGAAGAAGCTGCGCTTCATCGAACTGGACGCCGCCCAGCTGCCGCGTTCGCTGGACGACACCGACGCCTCGGCCATCAACACCAATTTCGCGCTGGAAGCCGGCCTGAACCCGACCAAGGACGCCATCGCCCAGGAGTCGCCGGATTCGCCGTACGCCAACGTGCTGGTCGTGCGTGAAAAGGACAAGGACCGCCCCGAGTTCGCCAAGCTGGTCAGCATCTATCACAGCCCGGCCGTCAAGCAGTTCATCGAGACCAAGTACAAGGGCGCCGTGGTGGCTGCCTGGTAAGGCCAGTCTCATCCGCGCTTGGGAACGGCCGCCTTGTGCGGCCGTTTTTCATGGGCGGCCGCAAGCGGGATAGGGCGATCTGTCGTCAATCTTTTTGACAAGTCCAAAAAAATCCGCCATAATTTCTGGCTTCGGTCGGGCTGATAGCTCAGTCGGTAGAGCAGCGGACTTTTAATCCGTTGGTCGCGAGTTCGAGTCTCGCTCAGCCCACCACCCCCGCTTTTTCACGAAGGCGGTAAGAGAATCAAGCACCTGCGAGCGATCGCGGTGCTTTTTTTTCGTCTGTAGGGTCCGCGCTGGGGCGGAAATCAGGCCAGAAGCCGGGGCAAAGGCGGGCAATAGATTCCCACCTCGCCCGAAAACCACGGGCTGCGCTTGAAGGGCTTGACCTTGACCTCATTGGAACCTTTATCTTGGGCTTCATCTGAAGGAAATCCCAGTTATCAAGGAGCAGTGATGAGCGCCAGCCCAGCAGACAGCATCGCGATCAGTCTTCCGATCGAAGGCATGACGTGCGCCTCGTGCGTTGGCCGCGTCGAAAAGGCCCTGAAAGCCGTGCCCGGCGTCCACAAGGCCAGCGTCAACCTGGCTACCGAACGCGCCGACATCACGTTTGACGGCGCGCCAGACGTCGCGGCCGCCGTCCAGGCCGTCCAGAAAGCCGGCTATGCCGTCGCCGAGAACACCGTCGAGCTGTCGGTTTCCGGCATGACGTGCGCGTCGTGCGTCGGCCGGGTCGAAAAAGCCCTGAAGGCCGTGCCGGGCGTCAGCGCCGCAACGGTCAACCTGGCTACCGAGCGCGCGCAGATCACCGCCACCGGCGGCACGTCGCCGAACGCTTTGATCCAGGCCGTCGCCAAAGCAGGGTACGAGGCGAAAGTTCTTTCCGGCGAATCCAGCGATACGGATGCCGTCGCCGAACGGCAGGCTGCCGAGCTGAAAGCGCTCAAGCGCGCCCTGACGGTCGCGGCGGTCTTCGCGTTGCCCGTGTTCATCATGGAAATGGGCGCGCATCTGGTGCCCGCGTTCCATCACGTCATCGCCGAAAGCATCGGCACGCAGAACAGCTGGTACATCCAGTTCGTGCTGTCGAGCATCGTCCTGTTCGGCCCCGGCCTGCGCTTCTTCCAGAAAGGCATCCCCGCGCTGCTGCGCGGCGCGCCTGACATGAATTCGCTGGTGGCGGTGGGCACGTCCGCCGCCTACGCCTATTCGGTGGTCGCCACCTTCGCGGCAGGGCTCTTGCCTGCCGGCACGGTCAATGTCTATTTCGAAGCCGCGGCGGTGATCGTGGCGCTGATCCTGCTTGGGCGCTACCTTGAGGCCCGGGCCAAGGGCAACACGTCCGAGGCCATCAAGCGCTTGCTGGGCCTGCAGGCCAAGACCGCGCGCGTTGTCCGCGACGGCGCCACGCTTGAGCTCGCCATCGAAGACGTGGTCACGGGCGACCTGATCGAAGTCCGCCCCGGCGAGCGCGTCCCCGTGGACGGCGAGGTGGTGGAAGGCAGCAGCTTCATCGACGAATCCATGATCAGCGGCGAACCCGTTCCCGTCGAGAAGCGCCCGGGCGCGGAGGTCGTCGGCGGCACGGTCAACCAGAACGGCGCGCTGACGTTGCGCGCCACCAAGGTCGGCAACGACACGGTGCTGGCGCAAATCATCCGCATGGTCGAGCAGGCGCAGGGCTCCAAGCTGCCGATCCAGGCCATGGTGGACCGCATCACGATGTGGTTCGTGCCGGCCGTCATGGCCGCAGCGGTGGTGACCTTCATCATCTGGCTCACGTTCGGGCCCGAGCCTGCCCTGACGTTCGCATTGGTCAACGCGGTGGCCGTGCTGATCATCGCCTGCCCCTGCGCCATGGGCCTGGCCACACCGACCTCCATCATGGTGGGCACGGGGCGCGCGGCGCAGATGGGCGTGCTGTTCCGCAAGGGCGAAGCCTTGCAGTCCCTGAAGGATGCCAAGGTGGTGGCGGTGGACAAGACCGGCACGCTGACCAAGGGCCGCCCCGAACTCACGGACCTCATCGTCGCTTCCGGCTTTGAGCGGGCGGCGGTACTGGGCAAGGTGGCGACGGTGGAGGCGAAATCCGAGCATCCCATCGCGCAGGCGATCGTCGACGCCGCCCGGGCTGAGGGCATTGCCCTGGGCGCCATCGAGCAATTCCAGTCGATCACCGGCTTCGGCGTCAGCGCCCGCGTGGACGGCGACCTGGTCGAGATCGGCGCCGACCGCTACATGCGGGACCTGGGCCTGGAGGTGGCCACGTTCAGCCAGGACGCGGCGCGCCTGGGCGACGAAGGCAAGACGCCCCTGTACGCGGCGATCAATGGCCGGCTGGCCGCCATGATCGCCGTGGCCGATCCGATCAAGGAAACGACGGCCGCCGCGATCCGCGCGCTGCATGACCTGGGCCTGAAGGTCGCCATGATCACCGGCGACAACCGGCGCACGGGCGAGGCGATTGCCCGCCAGCTTGGCATCGACGAGGTGGTGGCGGAAGTCCTGCCTGACGGCAAGGTCGCCGCCGTGCAGCGGCTGAAGAAGCAGTACGGCCCGATCGCCTATGTGGGCGACGGCATCAATGATGCGCCGGCGCTGGCCGAAGCCGATGTGGGCCTGGCCATCGGCACCGGCACGGACATCGCCATCGAGGCGGCGGACGTGGTGCTGATGTCCGGCGATCTGGGCGGGGTGCCCAACGCCATCGCCTTGTCCAAAGCCACCATCCGCAACATCAAGCAGAACCTGTTCTGGGCGTTTGCCTATAACGTCGCGTTGATCCCGGTGGCGGCCGGCCTGCTGTACCCGGTCAACGGCAGCCTGCTGTCGCCCGTGTTCGCGGCCGGCGCCATGGCGTTGTCCAGCGTTTTTGTCCTGAGCAACGCGCTGCGGCTGCGCCGCTTCGTGGCTCCCTTCGCGGTCAAGGCCTGAGGCCGGCCTGGCCAATGCGCGCGCGGTAACGCTTGCCCGCGCGTTACCGCTTCAAGACAAGGTGCGCGTGGCCGCTCCAGACAGGTCATGCAGGCTCAGCCCGCAGCCGCGGGCGCGCTCTGCCAGCGATTCGCTTTGCGCCAGCGCCCGCCGGCTTTCTTCCAGCAGCACGTCCAACTGTTCCTGCAGGGTGGCCGCCATGAGCCAAGCCCTTTGCGCGAACAGCTCGGCGAACTGGTCCACGCAAGGTTTGCAGATGGCGGCGCCGTTCTTATCAAGCAGCGGCACGCCTTGGGCCAGCGTGGATTGGCAAAAGGTACAGGCGAGTGCGCAGTTCATGCGTAGGGCGGCTCATCGTCGGGTTGGCGGACGGCGCCGCGGGAAACGGCGCCTTGCCCCTAGACAACGGCCTGGCGGGCCAAGTCTTAAGTCGGCGCAAAGCCCTAGGCCAAAGCGCGTCGGCCGAAAGGATGAGCCGGCTGGCGACGGCTACGCCGCGTACGCGGGCCGCAGCGCGACCGGGGCGGGCTCCGCCGCCATGTCGATGACGGTCTCGGCCGGCACCTTGAAGAAGGCCGCTGTGGCGGCAAGGCGCTTGGCCTGGTCCTCCAGCGAGGACGCGGCGGCGGCGGCTTGCTCGACCAAGGCGGCGTTCTGCTGGGTCACGTCGTCCATCTGCGTGACGGCGCGGTTGATCTGGTCGATGCCGATGGACTGCTCGGTGGACGCCTCGGTGATCTCGGCCATGATCTGGGTCACGCGCTGCACCGAGGTCACGATTTCCTGCATGGTCTCGCCGGCCTCGCGCACCTGGGCGGCGCCGCTGTCCACGTTGTTGGTGGACTGCTCGATCAGGTCCTTCACTTCGCGGGCGGCTTGCGCGCTGCGCTGCGCCAGCGAACGCACCTCGCCCGCCACGACGGCGAAGCCCTTGCCCTGTTCGCCCGCCCGGGCGGCTTCCACCGCGGCGTTCAACGCCAGGATGTTGGTCTGAAAGGCGATGCCGTCGATCACGGAAACGATCTCGGCGATGCGGCGCGAGCTGTCCGAGATGCGCGTCATGGTCTGGACGACCTGGTCGACGGCCTGACCGCCGCGCAGCGCCACGCCGCGGCTTTCGGCCGCCAGCGCGTTGGCCTGGTGGGCGTGTTCGGTGTTCTGTTTCACGGCCGTGGCCAGTTCTTCCATGCTGGCCGCGGTTTCTTCCAGGGAGGCCGCCTGTTCTTCGGTGCGCGAGGACAAGTTGGTGTTGCCCGACGAGATCTCGGCGGCGCCGGTGTTGATCTCGTTCACGCTGCGGCGGACTTCGGCGACGGTGCGGGTCAGGCTGTCCTGCATGCGCTTGAGCGCAGCGAACAGCACGCCGATCTCGTTGTGGGCGCCAACCGACACGCGTTGGGTCAGGTCGCCCGAGGCGATGCGGTCGAAGTGCTGCGCGGCGTCTTTCAGCGGCAACAGCACCTGCCGGCTGATGAAGCGCCAGCATCCGGCGGCCAGGACGACCGCCAGGACAAGCATGATGATCGTAGCCAGTTCCGCCAGGTTGTAGCGCTGGTCGGACGCGTCGTTGATCTGGGCGGCGCGCCGTTCCGTGTGCGCCAGGAAGGCGACGACCCGTTCTTCGAAGCGGGTATCGGCGGCGCGGGCCTCGGCGACGGCGGTGACGTAGTTTTCCGCGGACTGCTTTTGCAGGGCCTCGCCCAGCGCATCGATGCTGCGGACATAGGCGTTGAAAATGCCGTCCAGGTCCGCCGTCAGCTTCCGCGCGGCTTCCGTGACCTTCGGCACGCGTTGGAACGTGGCGTAGCGTTGACGGGCGTCGGCCAGGAACTTGCCTGCCTGGTCCACGCTGGCTTGCGCCTGCGTGCCGCGGCCGGCTTCCACATCCAGGTAGGCGGCCACCAGCGTGATGCGGGTGCGCAGCAGCAGCACTTGGGTTTCGTAGAGCGGCCGGGTTTGTTCGGTGGCAACGCGGTTCAGGTCGTCGACGGCGTCGTCGGCCGCGCGGGCGAACACCCAGCCCATGCTGGTGGCGCCGGCAAGGGCCAGCACGAACAGGGTCAGGACCGCGAGCAGTCCGGTTCGGATTTTCAGGTTCTTAAGCATGCGCACGGCTCCTGCATAAGGCTGCCGGCGAGGCCGGCAGCCATGATCTAGTGGTAAACCCGTGGCAAATGTAAGTTTGAATTACAAATTTAACAATTGATCATTTTTCACCGGGACATTCTGGTTTTGGCAACGCCCCGTCGACCGCACGCAGGCACGCAGGCCTGGGTTGCCCCGCAGGCGAGAGCAATCAGAACAGGGGGGGCGCGTCGCTGCGGATGAAGCGCAGGAAACGTTGGGCGGCGTCCGGCAATGGCCGGGAAACATGGGTCTGGACCTGGATCTGCCCGCCGTTGAGCAGCGCGTCGTCCACGGGGCGGCAGACCAGCCGGCCCGAGTCCAGGTGTTCGGCTGCGGACAAGCGCGCGCACAGGGTCACGGCGTTTCCGGTCAGCAGATAGTTGTAGACCGCTTCAGGGTGGTTGGAGGTGAAGGCGGGCGACAGGGTGGTGTTGTACAGGCTGGAGGCCATGTCCAATACCCGACGCAAGGCGCTGCCGCCTTCGGGCAGGGCCAGGGGATAGGCCGACAATTGCGTCAGGACCAGCGGCGTTGGAGGCGGCGAGCTCGAGGGCGGCACGCCGTCAGCGGCCAGCGGGTGGCCTGGCCGCATCACGGCGACGATCTCGGCCGGGCGCGCGAAGATCACCGCAATGTCCTTTTCCGCCGCATGGCTGTAGGTGAAGCCGATGTCCGCCTGCGCCGAACGCACGCGTTCCGTGACCAGCCCCGCATCCAGGATGGTCAGGTTAAAGCGCACGGAAGGATGCTCGGCCTGGAACGCGGCGAATTTGCGCGGCAGCGCCTGGGCCGCGAAGCCGTGGGCGCCGGCGATCTTCACCGTCTGGGTAAAGCGGCCGTTCTGCCCGCCGATCTCCGCATAGGTGCGCGCCGCGTCCGCTTCGACCCGGCGCGCATGATCCGCCAGGATGCGGCCCACTTCGGTCACGCGCATGCCCTTGGGGTGGCGTTCGAACAGCTGGTTTTGCAACCGCTGTTCCAGGCCTGCGATCTGGCGGCTGACGGCGGAACTGACGACGTTCAGGCGCGCGGCCGCGCCATTGACGGACCCGGTGTCGACGACGGTCAGGAAATAACGAAGCGCGGTGCTATCGAATTGGAATCGCTTCATTGATGTGAATGCCGTAAATCTCAATGTCGAGTCCAGGCGGTTGGCAGCCGCAAAAATAGCGCGCGGGCAGGTGGCAGTGGGATAGCCGCCCGCCACGGCGTCTTGTGAACGCGCAGGCCAACAGGTACGGACCAGGGAAGCGATGGCGGGTTGCGCCATGGATAGGCCGACAAGCGTCATCCGGAGAGTCCGGCGCGCCAGGACGCCAGCCCCGACGTGGCGGGACGGGCGGATGTGCCAGGGGTGGAATTTATTCCAGCTCCACCTTTTGCCACAATCGCAAATTTATCAATATTGCATTCTAATTTCGGCAATCGCGGCCTGCCCTGGCTTGATGCCGATGCGGGCAGGCCCCGGAAAAGCAAAACGCGCCCGAAGGCGCGCAGCAATGCGTGGAAGGCGGGGCGGCTTAGTCCACGACGAAACCACCGGGCCCGCTATGGCCCAGCAGCTCGCGTGCGCATTGCATCGCTTCGCCCGGGGTGGCCACCGCCAGGAAGGGCATGCCGAACGCGCGGGCCATTTTTTCGCCCTGTTTGCGGACCTTGTCCAGCGCGTCCGTGTCGCGTTCGACCGCGATGAAGGCCCGGCAACGCGCGCGGAGCCGCGGCATGTTGGTGGTCTGCCATTCGATCATGGCCTTGCGGTCTTCATGGCCGGCTTCCTGGCGCATGTCGGGCACCACCATGACGAAGGTCTGCGGGTTGTCCACCAGCAATTCCATTTCGCGGATCCAGCTCGCCGAATAGCCCTTGGGCGCACCGCCGTGCTTGGCGGTGACGATGGGGAAGTGGGACAGGTCGTGGAAGAAAAACTGATCGCGGTTCATTCGAATTCTCCGTGGGGGTGGGCAGGCGCGCCGGGCTTGCAGCCGCAGCCGCCATAGAGCACCAGACTGTAGGAATCCAGCGCGAAGCCGCTGCGCTTGGCGATCTTCCTGACCAATTGCGCCATGGCGGGATCGCTGGATTCCAGGATCTGCCCGCAGTGCGTGCAGACCAGGTGGTCGTGGTGCCCCTTGTCGTTGAGCTCGAACACGGTGGTGTGCGCGTCGAGCTGAGTACGTTTGAGTAGGCCGGCGTCCTCAAGTTGCGTAATGACGCGATAAACCGTCGCCAGGCCGATGCTGCTGTGGTCCGAGATGAGGCTGCGGTAGACGTCCGCCGCGCTCATGTGCTGATTGGCCCGCTGATAAAAGATGTCCAGGATCTTCAGCCGGGGAAAGGTGGCTTTGATGCCTGCGTCGCGCAGCCGCGTGGTGTCCATGTGGTTTCTCCGTTCGGGGGGCTGATGCCCGACTGATGAGAATGATGTACATTTTCAACTGAACCCGCTAACGGGAACCCGTCAACCTGTAGCTCAAACCTGCCAACCATGCTTCATGTGGCTATCGCCGCCCCGCTTCCCGACGTGCTGCTGACCCCGTTCAGCGTGCAAGGGCGCCGTGAATCCAAAGGCATTGCCGTGCCCTCGCATGTTCATGACGAGGGCATGCTGGTGCTTGTGCACGAGGGGCTGGTGGTGGTGCAGGCCGGGGCCGAGGTCTGGACGGTGATGCCGGGCAGCCTGGGCTGGATTCCCCCGGGCACGCCGCATGGCGCGCGCTGGTTCGGCGACGCGCGCGGTTCGTTCCTGTACGTGCGCCGCGACGTGTGCGACCGCTTGCCGGCGCATTGTCGGTCCTGGCCGTCGTCCAAGCTGATCGAGGCCCTGATCGACCGTTTTACCGGCAACCAGGACGGCGGAGTGTCGGGCGCCTATCAGGCGCAGTTGTTCGAGGTGCTGCTGCAAGAGCTCAAGCACCGCGAACACGCGCCGCAATTGCTGCCCATGCCTGCTGACCCCCGCCTGCAGGATCTGGCCAATACCTTGCTGGATACGCCGGACGATACCGCCGGCATCGACGAATGGGCGCAGCGGCTGAACATGTCTTCACGCACGCTGATGCGCCGCTTCCGGCAAGAAACCGGGGTGACGCTGGGGCAATGGCGGCAGCAGGCCCGGTTGCTGCGCGCGCTGGAAATGCTGAGCCGCGGCGGGTCGGTGACCGAAGCCGCGCTGTCGGTCGGTTACGAAAGCACCAGTGCGTTCATCGGCAGCTTCCGCAGCGCCTTCGGCATGACCCCGACGCGCTACCTGGCGGACCGCTGACCGCGCGGGGCCGCGGCCTTCCGTCTTTACGCATCTTCACGTTTCTCCGACATTTTTGCGGATCTTCATTCGCGCCCTGTCCCTAGTATGGCGTCAGGGGTGGGCAGGTTCGTTCGTCCACCCATGATGCTTTTGAGGTGAGAAATGAATGACCTTTCGAGGCCGCGTCGCACCGCTGCGCTGCTTATCCACGGGTTGGGCGGGACGGAATTCGATATGGGCGCGTTGCACAAGGTGCTGGCGCGCGCGGGCGTGCAGACGCACGGCGTGACCCTGCCCGGCCACGCGGGACGGCCCGAAGACCTGCTGGACGTGCGGGTGGAGGATTGGATGGCAGTGGTGACGCAACGCTATCGCGAACTCTGCGGGCAGTACGAGGTGGTGCATGTGATCGGCATGTGTCTGGGCGCGCTGCTGGCCGTGGAACTGTGCAAGCGGGAATCGCACACGTGCGGCGCGCTGGTGGTGCTGTCGGCGCCCGTGTTTCTGGATGGCTGGAGCACGCCCTGGTATCGCGGCCTGCGGTATCTGCTGTACCACGTGCCGGGCGTGCCGCGCCGCATCCGGGTGCAGGAAGAGGACCCTTACGGCGTGAAAAGTGAGCTGGTGCGCGCCTTCATCAAGGCCGGCTTCGCGCGCGGCGACGGCTTCCATTACCAGTGGGTGCCGTTGGCCTGCGTGCGGCAGGTGGACCGCCTGCGCGGCATGGTCCAGCAAGGGCTCGAGCATCTGGATTGCCCGACGCTGATCATGCATGCCGAAGAAGACGAGCTGACCAGCCCACGGTCTGCCCGGTTCCTGGGGGCTCGCATTCCTGGGGCGACGGTGGTGATGCTGCAAGACAGCTACCACATGATTTGCGTGGACCACGAGCGTGACCGCGTCATGCGCGACGTCCTGGCCTTCCTGGGCAAGGACCCCGACCTGGTGCGCGTGCGCAAGCGGCAGGCGGTTGCGGGGGCGGCCGTCGTCGCGGACGCGCCGGATCAGGCCGCGGCGGGCTGGTCCGGCAGCAGCGGGCCTTGCGGGTCGTTTTCCGCATCCGGACGCGGCGGCACCGGCGGCAAGCCCAGGCCCATGCGCAAACGTTGGCAATCGGGGTTGGGCGAGCCGTCCGGCATCCAGATGTCAAATTCGCGGCACGGCGTGGGCCGGTTTTCGTAGATGGCGCAGTGGATGCCCGGCTGGCCGAGTTCGCCGCGCAACGAGATGCAGCGGCCGCCGCCCATCTCGGTGCCCTTCATGCAGGCGCGCAACGGGCTCATCTGGGTGACCAGTTCCACGGGCACGTGGCCGCCGTTTTCGCCTGCCAGTTCGCCGCAATAGAACGACACCCTGAAATGAGAGCAACAGGCGCCGCAATCCAGGCAGGGGTTCGCGTCCGGGTTGTCACCGGCCAGCACGGCGGGTGAAACGAACGTCAGGACAGCGGTCTCTAGCAGGGACATGGGGGAATGCGCGCGGGCACGGGCGGCGCGGGATCAGGGGCGCAAATAGTAGCGGGATTCGGACTGCGGCTGCTACGACTTTTTTTGGGGACGTTGCTGCGGTAGCATCGGTGGCCTGATTGCCGCCCGGAGCGCTGCCTTGAACACTAAAACCGATTTTCCCGACGGCCTGGCCCGCTGCGGCTGGGTGGATACGTCCGCCGAATACATGGCCTATCACGACAACGAATGGGGCCGCCCGCAAGGCGACGACCGCGCCTTGTTCGAACAGCTTTGCCTGGAAGGTTTCCAGTCGGGCCTCAGTTGGCGCACCATCCTGAACAAGCGCCAGGCCTTCCGGCGCGGCTTCGCCGATTTCGACCCCGCCAAGATGGCGCGCTTCGGCGAAAAGCAGGTGGAGGCCTTGCTGGCCGACGCCGGCATCGTGCGGCATCGCGGCAAGATCGAGGCCGTGATCAACAACGCGGCCCGCGCTTTGGAAATGATCGAAAAGGAGGGCTCGCTCGCGGCGTTCTTCTGGCGGTTCGAAGCGCCGGCCGGCGCGCCCTCGACCTTGGGCGCGTCAACGTCCGAAGCATCCGTGGCGCTGTCCAAGGCGCTGAAGAAGTTGGGCTGGAAGTTCGTGGGGCCCACCACCGTCTACGCGTTCATGCAGTCGGTGGGCATGGTGAACGATCACAACCCTGGGTGCCATTGCCACGCGCTCAGCGAAAAAGCGCGCAAGGACTTCAAGCGGCCGCTGGACCGGCGGCCGGCGATCAAGCGGCCGGCGTAGCGGCAGGTGCGGCGGCTTGCTCGGGCACGTGCCCTGGCAGGCTGTAGCGGCCTTCGCGGTAGGCCCAACTGGGCCACAGCGCGTGCGCCAGCGCCTCGGTCGCCAGCGCCGGGTCCAAGGCCACGGGCGCGTAGTCTTCCGGGGCGGTATAGCGGTACTGCACGGGCGTCTTGTTGGGCGCCAACACCAGCAGATCGTTTTCCTTCAGATAGCCGTAGGTGCTGTCGTACTGCATGATGGCCCGCCCCGGCGTGCTGCGCGTCAGGTCGTGGCCGATCATCGGGTGTTCGGTGTCCACGCCGATGAGCGACAGCAGGGTCGGCGGCAGGTCGATCTGGCTGATCAGGCGGTCGTCGCGGCGTGCTTCGATGCCCGCGCCCAGGATCACGGCCGGGATATGGAAGTGGCGCACGGGCACCAGGCTGGCGCCGAACACGCGGGAATCGTGGTCGGCCGCCACCAGAAAGACGGTGTTTTCCCAGTAGGGCGACGCCTTGGCGCGTTCGAAGAAGCGGCCCAGCGCCCAGTCGGCGTAGCGCACGGTGTTTTCCACGGTGGCCGGGTTGCCTTCGGTCTGGATGCGGCCGGCGGGGTATTCCCACGGCGAATGGTTCGACACGCTGAAGGCCAGCGTGAAAGTGGGCTGGTCGGCGTCTTCACGCAGCAAGCGGTCCAGCTGGTTGAACATGTCTTCGTCCGACGCGCCCCAGGTGCCCACGAAGGCCGGGTCCACGAAGTCGGCGCGGTCAACGATCTGCTTGAAGCCGTTGCCCAGGAAAAAACCCTTCATGTTGTCGAAGTGCGATTCGCCGCCATAGATGAAGCGCGAATGGTAGCCGTGGCGGCCCAGCAGATCGGCCAACGAGAAGAAGCCACGTTGTGAGCGGGGCAGTTTCAGCACCGCTTGCGCGGGGGTGGGCAGAAAGCCGGTGACCACCGCTTCCAGCCCGCGCACCGAGCGGGTGCCGGTGGCGTAGGCGCGCGTGAAGGCCCACGATTCCCGTGCCAGCGCGTCCAGCTCCGGCGTGAGGTCGGCGCCGCCCAGGCCGGCGCTGTACTGCGCGCCCAGGCTTTCTTCCAGGATGATCACCAGGTTGAGCGGACGCGGCGTCTTGCGCGTGGCGGGCTGGCGGTGCAGGCTGGGGTAGTCGGGGTTGGAAGGCGGATTGGGCAGCCCGGCCTGCGCCAGCACCAGGTCATGCATCTTGGCGTCGTCCATGCCGCCGTATACGTCCGATGCCGACTTCTCGTTCTTCATGCTGTAGATGGCGTAGAACACGTTGTAAAGCGAGTTCAGGGCCAGCGTGTTGAGCATGCCGTCGGAGCAGTAGGCGACCGAGGACGGGTTGATGGGGCGGTGGCCCAGCGTACCGCGGATGGCCAGGATGACAATGGCCAGGATGGCCACGCTGGCAAGCGGCATCTGCCACCAGGTCAGTTGCGCATCGGGCTGGGCGTGGCCGAACAGGCCGAACGCGCCCCAGCCGATCACCGCCAGCCCGCCCAGGCCGCCCAGCAACGCCAGCTTGTACCCCCGCCAAAGCATGCCGGAGACTTCACGCGGATGCTTCAGATATTCCACGAACAGCCGGTTCGGCCGCGAGTCGTACTCCAGGATGAAGGGGGGCGAGGCGACTTCCAGAAAGGCCAGCAGGATGAAGGCGGCCAGGTACCAGTAGCCGGCGAGGGTCGCGGCGATAGGGAAGTGCCCCAGCAGGGGCGACAGCACCGCCGGCAGCGCGGCCAACACGGCGATCTGGTGCGCGTCGATGCGCAGGCCGCCCAACAGCAGCGGGAACAGGCCGCCGGCATTGCGCACGCGCTGCCATTGCCAGGCGGCCAGCGCCAGGCGGCTCAGCGTCAGCAGCGCAAACGCCGCGACCACGAAAATCAAGGTTGAATGCCGCATCGGGCCTCCAGGTTGTTCTGCTGTCCGACCCGATGGGGCGGCATCAATCGTCCGCGCATTGGAGCAGGGCGCGCGTCGAAAATTCAGTGAGTTACTGCCTTCCGGTCACTTTCCGGGGGTCATAGCCATTTCGTTTTGTAACTGCCTGGCGCCAGGGCGGGAACACGACGTGCTGCGCAAACCCGCAGGCGGCGATGCGTCGCCGCGCGACGCTGGCCGCCCCGACGTTTTGCAGGCGGAAAGATCCGCACACATTATGGGGCCGGTTGGCTTAACCCTTGCGGTGCGCCGCGATACCCTTACCGGTAACAGAGGGCCGGCGGTCGGAAGCCGGCCACAACGCCAAGGATAATAGCCATGACGCGCACAAGAAAAATAGCGATCGGGATTGTAGGGGGTCTGGCCCTCGTCGTGCTGGTGCTGGCAGTAGTGATTGCCACTTTCGACTGGAACCGGGCCAAACCCATGATCAACGAGCGCGCCAGCGCCGCCATCGGCCGACCTTTCGCCATCAACGGCGACCTGAGCGTCAAATGGGAGCGCGAGCCCGACGAAGGCGGCTGGCGGGCCTGGGTGCCCTGGCCGCACATCATCGCCAACGATATTTCGGTAGGCAACGCGCCGTGGGCGAAAGCGCCTGCCTTCGCCACGCTCAAGCGCGGCGAGTTCAGCCTGGCGCTGCTGCCGCTCTTGAGCCAGCGCGTGGTCATCCGCCGCATCCAGCTGACAGAACCCGCCGCAGACCTGGAGCGGCTGGCCGATGGTCGCGCCAACTGGGTCTTCACTTTGCCAGAGACCGGCGAGCCTTCTCCGTGGGTGCTGGACATCAACGAAATCGGATTCGACAAGGGCCGGGTTGGCCTGGTCGACGAGGTCCTCAAGGCCGACCTGACCGTGCTGGTGGACCCGTTGGGCAAACCGGTGCCCTTCGCGGACGTGGCCGGCGCCGCCTTCGTGCCCGAGGACGGTGCGGCGCCCGTGCCGCGCGACTACGTGTTCGGTTGGAAGGTGGACGGCAAGTTCAAGGGGCTGGCCACCAAGGGCGAAGGCAAGGTCGGCGGGATGCTGGCCTTGCAGGACGCCAAGCAGCCGTTTCCCGTGCAGGCGGATGTGGCGATCGGAGGCACCAAGGCCTCGGTGACCGGAACCTTGACCGACCCCGCCAACCTGGGCGCGCTCGACCTGCGGCTGAAACTGTCGGGCGCCTCGATGGCGCAGCTGTATCCGCTGACGGGCGTGACTCTGCCCGATACGCCGCCGTACGCTACCGACGGGCACTTGGTCGCCAAGCTCAACAACCCTGGCGGCGCCGTGTTCGACTACAAGGATTTCAATGGCAAGGTGGGCAACAGCGACCTGCATGGCGACATCACCTTCGCCTTGGGCGCGCCGCGGCCGAAACTCACTGGCAAGCTGTCGTCGAAACAGCTGCGCATGGTCGACCTGGGGCCGCTGATCGGCGTGCCCGCGGGCGGCACGGCGGCGGCGCCCGCCGACCGCGCCAAGGATGCGCCTGCCAAGCCCAAGGGCGGCAAGGTGCTGCCGACGCAGGCTTTCCGCACCGACCGCTGGCGCGACATGGACGCCGACGTCACGCTGGACGCAGGGCGCATCGTGCATGACAGCAAGCTGCCGTTGTCCGATCTGTCCGTGCACGTGGTGTTGCAAGACGGCAAACTGACGCTGGACCCGTTCCGTTTCGGCATTGCCGGCGGCAATATCAACGGCACCATCAAGCTGGATGGCGCCAACGAAGCGCTGACAGGGCGCGTCGATCTGCAGGCGCGTCGCCTGCGTTTGAAGCAGCTGTTTCCCGCGACGGAAGCCATGCAGAAGACGCTGGGCGAATTGAACGGCGACCTGGCGATCAGCGGCACCGGCAATTCGGTGGCGGCGTTGTTGGGCTCGGCGACGGGCGACGTGAAAATGCTGGTCAACGACGGCGTCATCAGCCGCAGCCTGATGGAGATCGCCGGGCTGAACGTCGGCAACTACGTCATGTCCAAGCTGTTCGGCGACGACGAAGTGAAAATCAATTGCGGCGCGGCCGATCTCGCCATGAAGAACGGCGTGATGACGCCGCGCGTGTTCGTGTTCGATACCGAGAACGCGCTGATCAGCATCACCGGCACTGCCGATTTCAAGAACGAAACCATGGATATGGACATCACGCCGGACAGCAAGGGCTTTCGCATCTTCTCGTTGCGCTCGCCGTTGTACGTGCGTGGCACCTTCGGTTCGCCGGACGTGGGCGTGCACGTGCTGCCGCTGGCCGCGCGTGGCGCAGGCATGGTGGCATTGGGCGTGCTGCTGACGCCGGCGGCGGGCTTGCTGGCGCTGATCGCGCCCAGCACCACCGACGAGAACGCCTGCGGCCCGCTGCTGGAACAGATGCGCAAACCGCCCAAGGCACCGACGCCCGTCGCGCCGAAGGGAAAATAGCGGCAAGCCCGGCGGAGGCGTCCGGCGGATCAGCCCGGCAGGTCAGCCCGGCGACGCGCGGCGCGATCCGTCGCGCGCGTCGTCGTCAGCCACGCACACCGTGTTGCGGCCATGGTTTTTCGCGTAGTACAGCGCCTGGTCCGCGCGTTGGAAAACGGCGTCCAGCGTGGCGCCGTGGTCCGGAAAGCGCGCCACGCCCACGGAGGCGGTGATGGGCGAACTGATGGCGCCCGGCGCGGGTTGCGCGGCCAGACGCTGGCGCAGGCGCTCGGCGGCCGACACGGCCGCGGCCAGCGATGCGCCCGGCATCAGGATGACGAATTCCTCCCCGCCCGAGCGCGCCAGCGTGTCGCCGCTTCGCGAGCCTTCGCTCATCAGCGTGGCCAGGGCCTGCAGCGCGCGGTCGCCGGCCGTGTGGCCATAGCGGTCGTTGATGCCCTTGAAGTGGTCGATGTCCAGGACCATCAGCGCAACCGGGGATTCGTCGGCTTGCAGCATCGCAAGCGCCTCGTCCAGGCCGCGCCGGTTCAGCAGCCCCGTCAGCGTGTCAGTGGTGGTTTCGCGGCGCAGGTCGCGGATCTTGTGATGGATCGATGCCAGTCCCATCAGCAGCGCGCGCTTGAGCTGTGCCGCTTCGAAATACCAGGAGCGCACGTTGCGGATGCGGGCTGCCGAGTCCGGATCCTGCATGTGCCGCGCGATGCCCGCCAGCTCGCCCAGCGGACGCGCGATCCAGCGCGACAGCAGCCAGATCAGGATCACCGACAGCAACAGCAGCGGCAGGGCATTGCGGGCGGTGGCCATGAGCAGGTCGCTCAAAGGTTGCAGCGTGCTTTCCACCGGACGCTGCGCAATGAGGCTCCAACCGGTGCTCGGCACCGGCGCATAGCCCGCCAGCATGTCGCGGCCCTGGCTGTCCGTGAAGCGCCGCTCTCCGGTTTCCCCGCGCCGGGCGGCCGCGAAGATCTCGTCGTCGGGCGCCTTGTGCCCCAGCCGGCTTCGGTCGGGGTGAAAGATCAGCGTGCCATTGCGGTCCATCACGTACAGGAAGGAATCGTCGCGGTAGAAATGCTGGCCCAGCAGGCGGTCCAGCACATTATCTTCATGCAGGTACAGCGTGCCCGCGATATAGCCAAGATAGCGATAGTCGCGGGAAAAGATGGGGTAGGAGTACAGGATCAGCCAGCGGCCGGTGCTGGTCTGGTAGGGCTCGCTGATGATGGGCTGCTTGGTGCGGATGGCGGTCTTGGAGGCGTCGCTCGTCAACTGCTGGCCCAGCAGTTCCGGATAGGCGGAAGAGACGGCGATCACCTTGCCCTGCGGCGACACCACCACGCTGGAATTGAAGTGCCCCAGTTGTTCCTGCTGGCGCCGCGTTTCTTCGGCCATCAGCGCGGGCCGGGCTTCCATGTCAGCCAGCACGTCGGCGCTGTAGGCCAGATACCGTCGTACGTCGGTCAGGAAGGTATCGGTCGCCGAGGCCAGTTTGGACGCATAGACGCGATTGACCTCCAGCGCGTTGTGCAGCAACAGGTCGCGCTGCACCAGATAACTGGCATGCAGGCCGCCGGCCAGCACCAGGATGACCGACAGCAGGCTGATCCACAGGATCAGGCGCCGAAGGTCGATGCGGAACATGGCCGACTCCGTCAGGAACGCGCGGGGCCCGGCGGAACGCCGGAAGGGGGCATGCCCCCGGTCAGTGCGTCCCAGGCGCACATGGCCTGGCGCGCCACCGCTTGCAGCGTCTTGCGCGTGGCGCCGTCGCGCGCCTGGATGGACATGCCGTGCAGCACGGTCGTGTAGAAAGCCGCGAGGCTCTTCGTGTCGGCGCCGCCAGGCAGTTCGCCCTGCGCGACGCCCGCGTTCAGCCGGGCCAGGATGCGGCCTTGCATGTCGCGGCGGTTGTCGCACAGGAAGCCGCCGACGCTGGCGTGGTTGACGCTGCCTGACGGCGCGCCCAGCACGATCATGCAGCCGGGCGGCAGGCCGGGGGCGGTGAAGCGTTCGGCTGCGGCCAGCAGCATGGACTGGATGCCGCCGCGGGCAGTGGGCGCGTCTTGCAGCGCGCGGCGGGACGACCCGCCTTCCGTTTCACGGTAAAGCTCGACCGCTTCGCGAAATAGTCCTTCTTTTGAGCCGAATGCGCCATAAAGGCTAGGCGAGTTGATGCCCATCGCTTCCGTCAGATCGGTTAGCGATGCTCCTTCATATCCCTTCGACCAGAAGACTTCCATGGCCTTTTGCAAGGCCTGGGCCCGGTCGAAGTTCCGGGGGCGCCCACGTTCTGCCATGGCGCGATTTTACTCGTGACCGATATTTTGTGTTGATCGATAAAAAAATCGTTGACGAATGTGATCCGGCGCGGCGATGATATTTGTACTGATCACTACAAATTAAGGACGAACGATGGGCAATCTGACTGGGAAAGTGGCTTTCGTGACGGGCGGCAGCCGGGGCATCGGCGCGGCCATCGTGCGGCGCCTGGCGGCCGACGGCGCCGACGTGGCGTTCACCTATGTCAGCGCGGCGTCCGCGGACGCCGCGCAGGCGCTCGCCAAGGAACTGACGATGGATGGGCGCCGGGCGCGCGCCATCCAGGCCGATTCCGAAGACGCGCTGGCGGTGCGCCAAGCGGTGGAAGCGGCCATCAAAGAGTTGGGACCCGTGGATGTGCTGGTCAACAACGCCGGGATATTTGTCGCAGGGCTGATCGGCGACACCAGCATGGACGACTACGAACGAACGATGGACATCAACGTGCGTGCGCCTTTCGTCGCCATCCGCACGGCGCAGGCGTCGATGCCCGACGGCGGGCGCATCATCAATATCGGCAGTTGCCTGGCCGCTCGGGCAGGGCGGGCCGGCGTGGCCTTGTACGCCGCCAGCAAGTCCGCGCTGGTCGGCCTGACCCAGGGCCTGGCGCGCGACCTGGGCGCGCGTGGCATCACCGTCAACGTGGTGCATCCCGGCCCGATCAACACCGACATGAATCCGGCGAACGGCGAACGCGCTGGCGAACTGGTGGCCGTGCTGTCCTTGCCGCACTACGGCGAAACCCGCGACATCGCCGGGATGGTGGCCTTCCTGGCAGGCCCCGAAGGCCGCTACATCACGGGCGCGAGCCTGGCGGTGGACGGGGGCTACGCGGCTTGATATTGCACGTCAGAAAAGTTTTTTCGCACACGACTTGCACAAACCAAAAAACCTACATATAATCTTGCTTCTTCGCACTACACACATAACGAAACGCAGACAGCAGCAACGTATCGGCAACGATAAGCGGCAGTTGAAAACGAATCGGAACTGAGTGGATTGCAGGGCTGTTAGCTCAGTTGGTAGAGCAGCGGACTCTTAATCCGTAGGTCGAGTGTTCGAGCCACTCACAGCCCACCAGAATTCAAAAACGCCTTAGCCGCTTAGCGACTAAGGCGTTTTTTCATTGGCGCGCCGTTTAAGTCAGTCTTGATGATTCAAACGGATTCAAAGAACGGATTCAAAGAACGAATTCAATGAACGAATTCTACGAACGGATTCAACAAACGAATTCAAACGCGAGTCACGTGTGGGCAAGCGCGTGAGATTCGCCGCTGCATGTCTGAGGGTAAAGTTGACGCCTTCGCCTTGATTCACGCCCGGCATGCAAACGACCTTTGACGACGTCTACCTCATCACCCCGAAACAAGTGCTCGCTCGCTCGGACGAGGTAAACGCGCTTGAAACCTGGCTGGGCGCAGATCTGCCCGCCGGTTATCGCCGATTCATCACCACGCTTGGCCAAGGGACCTATTGCGGTCGCTTGATGGTGCTGATGCCGTCGCAGGTTCAGGCCGAGTGCGAAAACGAACGCGCGTTTGTCCGGGAATATTTCGACGACTTCTGGGGCGAAGACGGCTCGCTCTCGATGCAGGAAGCCGCGCAGGGCGTGCCGTTCGCCGCGACGGTGGACGGCGACAAGATTTTCTTCAGCATTGCTCGCCGGCAACTCTTCGTGTTGCCCCGGCACGGCGAGTGCGTTCTATGGATGCCGCAGGGCCTGGACGACCCGTTGGACTGGGGCCAGCCCGCCCGTGAAGATGTCTGGCGCTACTTTGATTCGAACATCGACCGCAGCGTTGTCGAGCTGTTCACGTCCGGCGCCTTCCAGGTTTCCGACATCGCTGCGCGAGTCTGTCGGCGTTGGCCGCCCGCGCATCGGATCGATGCGGCTTGGGGCTCTCGCTTGTTCCTGCCCGGCCTCCATGGCGCGGCACAACTGACCCAGGCTCCGGGCGATACGCGTGTCGGTGTGCGTCTGGAGTTCGATGACGCCATGACCGCCCGCGTGGCGCCCTTCATTGCGGAGCTGACCGACCTGGGGTTCCGTGTGACGTCCTCGGTACGCAGCCAGAGCGCCGCGTCCTGATCACGCGCCCCGCATCGTTGCCGCGCTACCAAGGCACGGCGGACAGCGCCACCGACAAGACGACCACCAGCACAACCAGCGTCAGAATGTGATTGGTTCGCATATATCCCCTTTAGAGTATCGTGAAGCGTATCGAATCCGCGGCAGCATAGGCCGCCGCGCCTGATCGTTGAGACAGCAAGATTTGTGCCCGGGGAGAGTCATGCGCGACGTTGTGCAATTGCGTCCTGAAGGCCTGTACTGTCCGGCCGGCCAGTTCTACATCGACCCGTGGCGGCCGGTGGCCACGGCTGTGTTGACTCACGGGCATGGCGATCACGCGCGGGTCGGAATGGGCTGTTATCACACCAGCGCCGAAGGCCTGCCGATATTGCAGTGGCGATTGGGCGATCAAGACTATCGCGTGCATGGCTACGGCCAGCCGTTCACGCTGGGCAGCGCCCGCGTATCGCTGCATCCGGCCGGCCACGTCCTGGGTTCCGCGCAAGTGCGCATCGAGGCGGACGGCCAGACCTGGGTCGTGTCGGGCGACTACAAGCGCCAGCCGGACCCCACATGCAGCCCGTTTGAAGTCGTGCCTTGCGACACCTTCATCACCGAGGCCACGTTCGGGCTGCCGATCTATCGTTGGCCCAGCGCGGCGGATGTCGCGCGCGACATCGTGCAGTGGCGCGACCTGTGCGCCGCGCGCGGCGAGGCCGCCATTCTCTATTGCTACGCGTTGGGCAAGGCGCAGCGCGTGCTGGCCGAGCTCAAGCCGTTCATCGACCGGCCCGTCTATGTGCATGGCGCCATCGCGGCGGGCGTGGACGTGTATCGGCAGGCGGGCATCGGTATGGCGGACACGCGGCTGGTGATCGATGCCGACGGCAAGTCGCCGGCGGCGGCCGGCTTTGCGGGAGAGTTGATCATTGCGCCGCCGTCTGCCGCCGGCAGCGCGTGGCTGCGGCGTTTCCGCCGTGCGCAGCAGGGCTTCGCCTCGGGCTGGATGCGGCTACGCGGCAACCGTCGCCGCCGCAACATGGACCGCGGTTTCGTCGTGTCCGACCATGCGGACTGGCCGGATCTGCTGCGCACCATCCACGACACCGGCGCGCGCCGCGTCATCGCCACGCACGGCGACACGGACGCGCTGGTGCGCACGCTGAATGAAGCGGGCGTGGCGGCTGAAACGCTGGCCACGCAGTATGGCGAAGACGATTAGACATCGGAGGCGTGCCCGGGCATGAAGCGATTCGCAGCGCTGTACCAGGAGCTGGACCGCAGTACCGCCACGTTGGACAAGCGGGCGGCGCTGGCCGCGTATTTCAGGGATGCGCCGCCGCGCGATGCCGCTTGGGCGCTGTACCTGCTGGCGGGCGGAAAGATCACCAGCGCGCGCCGCAAGATTGCGGGCGTAGCTGAATTGCGCGCCTGGACCGCGGCCGCCTCAGGGACGGCGCCCTGGCTGGTCGACGCCAGCTATGACCAGGTCGGTGACCTGGCCGAAACGCTGGCGTTGCTGATGCCCGATCCCGCCCGTCCGGCGCCGGAGCGCGGCTTGGCGGATTGGATCGAAGAGGTGTTGCTGCCCGTCGCCAACCGCGACGAGGCCGACCGGCGCGACGTTGTCGTCTCCGCCTGGCTTGGCCTGCCGTTCGATGAACGTCTGGTTTTCAACAAGCTGCTGACGGGCGCGCTGCGCGTAGGAGTGTCCCAGCGCATGGTGCAGCAGGCGCTGGCCGAGATGTCGGGCGTGCCGATTGCGCGCATCGCCCAGCGGATGCTGGGCACCTGGGACCCGAGCCCCGCCTTTTTGCGCGACCTGCTCAGCGCCGAGGACCTGCCCGGCGATCGCCAGCAGCCGTACCCGTTCTTTTTGGCGTCGCCGCTGGAGGGCGAGCCGTCCGTGCTTGGCCCCATCGAGGACTGGCTGGTGGAATGGAAATGGGACGGCATCCGCGCCCAGTTGATCCGCCGCCATGGCGAGGTGGCGTTGTGGTCGCGGGGCGAAGAGCGGCTGGACGGCCGCTTTCCCGAAGTCGAGGCGGCCGCCGCGGCGCTGGACGTGGACTGCGTGCTGGATGGCGAACTGCTCGCGTGGCAGGAAGACGCGGTCGAGCCCATGCCGTTCTCTGCCTTGCAGACGCGCATCCAGCGGCTCAAGCCAGGTCCCAAGTGGCTGGCCGACGCGCCCGTTCGAATGTTGGCTTACGACCTGCTGGAGCTTGACGGCGCCGACCTGCGCGAACGGCCGCAGGCCGAGCGCCGCCGGCAGCTGGAAGCGCTGCTGCGCCGCCACCCGGATGCGCGGTTGGGGCTGTCGCCTTTGGTGGCGCCCGCCAGTTGGGACGCCGCCGCCTCGTTGCGCGAAGAGGCCCGCGAGCGTGGCGTGGAAGGCTTCATGCTCAAGCGCGGCAGCGCGGTCTATCAGAGCGGACGGCGGCGCGGCGATTGGTGGAAATGGAAGATCGATCCGCTGACGATCGATGCCGTGCTGTTGTACGCGCAATCCGGCCACGGCCGGCGCAGCACGCTGTATACCGACTACACCTTCGGCCTGTGGCAGGGCGACACGCTGGTGCCGATCGCCAAGGCCTATTCCGGCCTGGACGATAAAGAGATTCTGGCGCTGGACCGTTGGCTGCGCGCCCACACGCGCGAACGCTTTGGTCCGGTGCGCTCGGTGGAACCCGTCCAGGTCTTCGAGCTGGGATTCGAAGGCGTCAACCTGTCCAAGCGCCATAAGTCCGGTGTGGCCGTGCGCTTTCCCCGCATCTTGCGCTGGCGGCACGACAAGCCGGCGGCCGAGGCCGACCAGCTGGACACCTTGAAGGCACTGGCACGATGACGGCAGCGCAGCGAGGTCGGGATGCGCCGCTGTCGGCCTGGTTCCAGGCGCAGGGCTGGAAGCCGGCGCCGTTCCAGCGCGAGACCTGGCGCCGTTATCTGGATGGCCAATCGGGGCTGCTGCACACACCGACCGGCAGTGGCAAGACGCTGGCCGCGTTCGGCGGGCCGCTGCTAGAGGCCCTGGCCGATCCGGCCACCGCGCACGGCGCCGCAGGCGCGGGGCCCCGGGTGCTGTGGGTCACGCCGTTGCGCGCGCTGGCGGCCGATACCGCCCGGGCGCTGGCCCAGGCGGCGCAAGCGCTGGAGGTGGACTGGACCGTTGCTCTACGCACCGGCGACGCCAGCGCGCGGGACAAGCGGCTGGCGCGCCAGGGCAAGGCGGACGTGCTGGTGATCACGCCGGAATCGCTGGCCCTGTTGCTGTCTTACCCGGATGCGTCTTCGCGCTTTCGCGCGCTGCGCTGCGTCGTGGTCGACGAATGGCACGAATTGCTGGGAAACAAGCGCGGCGTGTTGCTGCAGCTGTGCCTGGCGCGTTTGCGCCGCTTGTCGCCGACGCTGCGCACGTGGGGTCTCTCGGCCACGCTGGGCAACCTGGACGAGGCCCGTGCCGTGTTGCTGCCCCATGCGCCGGATAGTCCGCTGGTGGCGGGTGCGGCGCCGCGCAAGGTCGTGATCTCGACGCTGCTGCCCGAGCGTAGCGGCGCCTTGCCATGGGCGGGTCACCTGGGGCTGTCTCAATTGCCGCGCGTGTTCAAGCGCGTGTTCGAGGTGCGCGCCAGCCTGCTGTTCACCAACACCCGTGCGCAGGCCGAGCTATGGCATCGCGCGCTGGAATCCATCTGGCCCGAAGCGCTGTCGACGCTGGCGCTGCACCATGGCTCGCTGGACCCCAAGCTTCGGGTGCAGGCTGAACAAGGCTTGCGCGATGGCAGTTTGCGCTGCGTGGTGGCGACGTCCAGCCTGGATCTGGGTGTGGACTTCCCCGCGGTGGATCAGGTATTGCAGATCGGCAGCCCCAAAGGCGTCGCGCGGCTGTTGCAGCGCGCCGGCCGCGCCAGGCACCGGCCGGGTGAGTCCGGCCACGTGATCTGCGTTCCGGCGCAAGCGCTGGAATTGATCGAGTACGCGGCTGCCCGGCAGGCCATCGCGCGCGGCGCCATCGAGTCGCGGCCGCCGCCGCGCGGCAGCCTGGACGTGCTGGCGCAGCACGCCGTCACCCTTGCACTGGGCGGGGGCTTCGACGCCGCAGCCCTCTATGAGGAAGTCCGGGGCACGCATGCCTACGCCGGCCTGGATGCGGCCACGTGGCAGGCCGTGCTGGATTTCATCGTCCAGGGCGGCCGAGCCTTGTCGAACTATCCGGAGTTCCGCCGCGTGCAGCAAGACGACGACGGCTGCTACCGCGTCCATGATCGCCGCGTCGCGCTGCGGCATCGGCTATCGATCGGCACCATCACCGCTGACGGCGCGGTCTCGGTGAAGTACTTGCGGGGCGGTGGGCTGGGCTCGGTGGAAGAGGGGTTCCTGGCGCGCTTGCGCCCGGGCGACCACTTCCAGTTTGCCGGCCGGACGCTGGAACTGGTGCGGCTGGAAGGCATGACCGCCTACGTGCGCCGGGCCAAGGGCGGCAACGGGCCTGTGGCAACCTGGCAGGGCGGGCGCATGCCATTGTCCACCCAGTTGGCGCGCGAGGTCGAAAGCCTGTTCGCCCATCCGGGCAAGCACCCTGAAATGCGCGCCGTGGAACCGCTGTTGCGGATCCAGCGCGAGGCCAGCGCGCTGCCGGATCGCGGCCGACTGCTGGCCGAGCGCATCGCCACACGCCGTGGCATGCACTTGTTCCTGTTCCCGTTTGCCGGACGCGCCGTCCATGAGGGCATGGCGGCCATGATCGCGCTGCGCTGGGGACGGCGGCAGGCCAACACGTTTTCGTACACGGTCAACGACTACGGCTTGATGCTGACGCTGGCCGAACCCGCGGACCTTGACGACGCGCTGCTGCGTGAACTGCTCAGCCCCGAGCAGATGGCCGGGGACTTGCGTGATGGCGTCAACCTGGGAGAGCTGGCGCGCCGCCAGTTCCGCGAGATTGCCCGCGTGGCGGGGCTGTTGACGCCTTCACTTCCGGGCCGCGCGGCACGTTCCCTGCGACAGGTGCAGGCGTCCAGCGGCCTGCTGTACGACGTGTTGCGCCGCTACGATCCGGACCATCTGCTGTTGGCGCAAGCCGAAAGCGAAGTCCTGGAATTCCAGTTGGAGGCGCCGCGGCTGCTGGCTGCGTTGCAGGACTGCGCAGCCCGGTCGCTGGACCTGCGCACGCCCCGCGCGCTGACGCCATTGTCCTTTCCGCTATGGACGGAAAGCTTGCGCGGCCAGCTCAGCACGGAAACCTGGCAGGCCCGCGTCAAGCGCGCCGCCGCGCAATTGGAGAAGCGCTATGCCCGCATCGGGTGACGACGCGCTGGCCATCAAGCTGGCGAACGAGCCGATGGTGCTGCTGGGCGCGCGCGCCCTGTACTGGCCGGCGCGGTCGCGCTTGATCATCGCGGATCTGCATCTGGGCAAGAGCCATGTCTTTCGCCAGGCCGGCATCGCCGTGCCGCGGGGCGCGACACAGGATGACCTGCTGCGCCTGACTCGGTTGATCGATTCCACCGCTGCGCGCAGCCTATGGATCGTGGGCGACGTGCTGCATGGCCCGATGGCCCCGGCGGGGTGGCGGGACGCCTGGGCGCAATGGCGCCGGCGGCATGCCGACCTGGACGTGGCGGCCTTGACGGGCAACCATGACCGCGCGTTGGACGGCGCGGCGCTGAATCTGCGGCAACTGGGCGAATCATTGGCCGACGGACCCTTCCTGTTCCGGCATCTGCCGTACGCCGATCCGCAAGGCCAGCACGTCATCGCGGGCCATGTGCATCCCAAGACCCGCGTGCCCGGCGTGCCCCGCAGCTGGCCGGCGTTCTGGCTTCGGGAAGGCATCACCGTGTTGCCCGCGTTTTCCGATTTCACGGGCGGGCAAGCCGTTGGCGCGGGGGACGGCAGCGCCCTGGTGGCCTGCGTGGAGGGCAGCGCCTTGGCGGTGGGGCGTCTTACGTCTTGCGGAACGAATCGCGAATAAATTATTATTAAGAATAATTCGCATTTCTTCCTGGGCGCAGCAAGGCCCCGATCCTCTCGTTTCCCATCGCCAGGCCTGCCCATCATGTCCGCGCCCGGGGCTTCCGCCCAAGTCATCGAAACGCTCTATGGCGACCACCACGGCTGGCTGCGCGGCTGGTTACGCAAGAAGCTGGGCAACGCCTTTGACGCCGCCGACCTGGCGCATGACACCTATGTGCGGATCATCGCGGCAGGTACGACGCCACAACCGGAGCAGTCGCGCCGCTACCTGACCCAAGTCGCCAACGGCCTGCTGATCGACCTGTACCGCCGCCGCCATATCGAAGCCGCCTATCTGGACGCCGTCGCTTGCCTGCCCGAGGCGCAGGCGCCCTCGGAAGAGGCGCGGGCGCTGGTGCTGGAGGCGCTGGTCGAAATCGACACCATCCTGAGCAAGCTGCCCGCCAAGGTGCGCATGGCGTTGCTGCTGTGCAAGCTGGACGGCTTGAGCTACCGCGATATCGCCGAGCGCTTGAACGTGTCGGTGTCCTCGGTGGAGAAGTACGTGGCCGCCGCGCTGCTGGCCTGCTATCAGGCGCTTTACGATGACGCGGGCTGACGCGGCACCCGTTGCGGCGGGCCAGATCGACCCCGCGATTGTGCGGCGCGCTTCGCAGTGGATGGCGCGGCTGTGGTCGGACAGCGCATCGGACGCGGACCTGGCGGCCTGTGCGCAGTGGCGGGCGGCGCATCCCGACCATGAGCGTGCCTGGTCTCGTCTGCAGGTCATGGACGCCAAACTGGGCAAGGCGGCGGGCCCCGGCGCCAGCCGCGCTTTGCTCGACGCGCCGTCCGGCGGGCGCCGCCGGGCCTTGCAGGCCCTGGGCCTGGCCGTGGCGGCGGGCGGGGCGGCGCTGGCCCTGCGCGAGTCCGGTGACTGGCAGGCCGTGCTGGCGGACCACCGCAGCGGCACCGGCGAGATCCGCGAAGTGTCCTTGCCTGACGGCACCCGCGTCGTGCTGAATACCCGCACGGCGATCGACGTGCGGTTCGACGCCGGTGAACGCCGGGTCATCCTCAGGCGGGGCGAGATCCTGGTGACGACGGCGACGGATAGGGCGCCCGCGCATCGTCCGTTCCGCGTGCAGAGCCGCCAGGGCATGGTGCAGGCGCTGGGTACGCGCTTCACGGTGCGCCAAGAAGCGGACCTGTCCCAGGTGGCGGTCTTCGACGGCGCGGTCGATGTGTATCCCGCTGATGCGGTCGGGGTGGACAGGGGGGTAGTCCGCGTCAATAGCGGTCAGCGGACGGTTTTTTCCGCGCAGCGGGCGGAGCCGCCCGTGGCCGCACGAGAGAGCGCCGCGGCGTGGTCTCGCGGTGTGCTGGTGGCGGAAAACATGCGGGTGGCGGATTTCCTGGAGGAGCTTGGCCGCTACCGCGCCGGCTTCCTGCGTTGCGATCCCGCCGTGGCTGACTGGCGGGTGACGGGCGTGTTTTCGGTGCTGGACACCGACCGCGCCCTGCGCAACCTGATGCTGGGACTGCCGTTGGCCGTGAACTACCGTACGCCGTACTGGGTGACCGTGCACGCCAAGCGGCCCGCGTAGGGGGCGGCGCGGAGCTGTTGCAATTTATTCTGGCCCCGCGTTGAGGATTCCGCAGGTTCGTTCGGAAGACGTCAAAAGCACCTTTCTCTTCCGCACTTCCAGGAACCGACCGATGGCACGCCGCCGCACCCTTGATCTGAACCTCCACGTCGCCGTGGCCTTGATGCTGGCCGGGGCGCCGTTGCTGCCCGTGTCTGCCGCGCGGGCGCAAGCCCCCAACCCGGCCGCCAGTACTGAGTCCCCGCGCCGCTACGACATCCCCGCCGGGCCGCTCGACCGCACGCTGAATCGCTATGCCAGCGAAGCGGGCGTGGAGTTGTCTGTGGATGGCGCGTTGATCCAGGGCAAGACGTCGGCGGGACTGGCGGGCAGCTATGGTGTGCAGGAGGGGTTTGCCGAGCTGTTGCGCGGGCAGGGGTTGCGCATCTTGCGAGGGGCCGGCGGCGCCTATTCCCTGCGGCCTGCACCGACGCCCGACGCCGACGCGCAAGGCGCGACCACGCTGCCCGCGGTAACGGTGACGGGCACGTCGGAATCGGCCATGGGGCCGGTGGACGGCTATCTTGCCAAGCGCAGCGCCACAGGCACCAAGACCGACAGCACCATCCTCGAGACGCCGCAATCGATCTCGGTGGTGTCCGCGGACTTCATCAAGGAGATCGGCGCGTCGCGGCTGAAGGAAAGCCTGTCCTACACGCCGGGCATCAACACGTCGCCGTGGGGAGCGGATTCCCGGTTCGACTGGACGATCATCCGGGGCTTTGACGCTCAGACGCCCGGTTACTACCTGGACGGCTTGCAACTGCGCAACAACAACAGCTGGGCCGTCTGGCAGACCGAGGTCTACGGGGCCGAGCGCATCGAAGTGCTGCGCGGGCCGACGTCGGTACTGTATGGACAAAATGGCGCCGGCGGCATGATCAACGTGGTCAGCAAGCGGCCCACCGAGGAACCGCTGCACGAGATGGAAGTGCAGGTCGGCAACAATGCGCGGCGCCAGGTGGCGGCGGATTTTTCCGGGCCGGTGGACGAGGCGGGCAAGGTGCTCTACCGCATCACGGGCTTGGCGCGCGATGCCGAACTGCCTGCCAGCGGGTTGCCCAACGACCGCTTCTACATCGCGCCGGCGTTGACCATCAAGCCGTCCAGCGACACGACGCTGACGCTGCTGTCGCACTATCTGCGCGTACGCGATGGCAGTTCGTACGGCAGCTTCCCGGAAGCGGGCACATTGCAGCCCAACCCGAACGGCAAGTTCTCGCCCAGGACCTACGTGGGCGAACCGGGTTTTGACCGCTTCAACCAGGAACAGTGGATGGTCGGCTATATGCTGGAGCACCGATTCAACGACACCTGGACGTTGCGGCAGAACGCGCGCTACGGCTATACCAGCGTGGACTACCGGCAGGTCTACGTGCGCGGTTTTGCGACGGTCGACGCCGACAATCCCGGCGACCCTTCCAACTTCCGCCTGTTGGACCGTTATCCGTTCGGCAGCAACGAGAACGCGCGGCTCTTTACGATCGACAACCAGGCGCAAGCCAAGCTGAGGCTGGGCGATTGGCAGCACACGTTCCTGGCCGGGCTGGACTACCAGCATTCGCGCAACGGTCAGGCTACCTACAACGATGGCACGGTCGGGCCGATCGATGGCTATTCGCCGGTGCACGGCAGCCCCGTGACCCCCGCCGATCCTTGGTTCGACGGGACCACCCGACTGGCGCAGACCGGCTTTTATCTGCAAGACCAGATCAAGTGGGGCAACTGGGTCGCCACCCTGGGCGGCCGTTATGACCGGGCCTCGGCGGACGTCAGCAGTAATATCGACGGGTCGCGGACCAAGGTCGACGAGCACAATTTCAGCGGGCGCGGCGGGCTGGTGTATCTGCACCCTAGCGGTCTCGCGCCGTACTTCAGCTATGCGGAGTCGTTCTCGCCGACGGCCACCATCGATCCCGTCACCAACAATCCGATGAAGCCGGAGACGGGCCGGCAGTACGAAGTGGGCGTGCGTTACGAGCCGCCGGGCGGCACCAGCCGCTACAGCGTTGCGGCGTTCGACCTGCGGCGTCGCAACTACATTACCTATACCGAGGATTTCCTGCCCAAGCAGACGGGCGAAGTGCAGGTGCGCGGCCTGGAGTTCGAGGCCGGCTTCCGCCCCGTTCCGCAGATGAATGTGGTGGCGGCCTACACCTACACCCCCAAAGCCGATGTGACGGCCAGCAGCACGCCCAGCGAAGTCGGCAAACAGATGCAGGCTGTATCGCGCAACCAGTTTGCGCTGTGGACGGACTACCGCTTCGAGTCGGGCATCAAGGTAGGCGTGGGCGCGCGCTACACCGGACCCAACCAGGGCTATGCGGAGTCCGCATCGAAAAAGCTGCCGGGCTACACCCTGATTGATGCGATGGTCGGCTATCAGATTCAGCGCTGGAACCTGGCGCTGAATGTGCGCAACCTGACCAATAAGACCTATCTGAGCAATTGCAGCCAGGGCGACTGCCGCTACGGCGATCTGCGTACGGTGCTGGCGACCGCCACCTACCGCTGGTAGCGCGGCATTAAGGATGGGCTTAACGATGGGTAAACGCCCGCTAAATCACAGCGGGCGTCCGGCTCTTTATAGTGGCCGCATTGCTACCCAAGGAGCGCCGCATGTCCGATTCCACCGATACCCCAGTCCCGTCCGGCTACCCGCGTGCGGTGCTGTTCGACCTGCTGACCGCCTTGCTCGATTCCTGGACGGTCTGGAATCGCGCGGCGGGCAGCGAGGCCCAGGGCCGCGCCTGGCGCGCCGACTATCTGCGCCGCACCTACGGTTGCGGCGCGTATCAGCCATACGAACAATTGGTGCAAGAGGCCGCCGCCGCAGTGGGGCTTCCTGCCAGCGCGCCCCAGGCGCTGGAAGCGCATTGGGCGGAGCTGCCCGTGTGGGACGGGGCGCGAGCGCTGCTTGACGCCTTGCGCCCGCATTGCCGCCTGGGTGTGGTTACCAACTGTTCCGAGCGCCTGGGCCGCCAGGCAGCCAGTCTGCTGGACGTGGACTGGGACGTGGTGGTGACGTCCGAGGAAGCGGGCTTCTACAAGCCCGATCCGCGCCCGTACGCGTTGGCCTTGGCGCGCTTGCAGGTGCCGCCGGAGGATGCCGCATTTGTTGCGGGCTCGGGCTACGACCTGTTCGGCACCAGCCAGGTGGGCCTGCGCACGTACTGGCACAACCGCGTGGGACTGTCCTTGCCCGACGGGGCGCCGGCGCCGGAGCGCGAATCGCCCAGGCTGGATGATGCGCTGCCGTGGCTGGCCCGGTTCCGTGCCGGCTGACCGGTTGCGTTGTCCCGCGGCGGCCCCTTTTGGGGGCGCCTGACAATACAAAATGTTGCCGGTCGAGCGGCCGCCCCTTGCTAGCATGGTTTACGCCGGAATGATCCGGCGCACCGACGGGATAGTGGAGGTTGCCATGAACTCAAGAACAATATTCAACCGGATCGCAGTGGTCGCGGCGGCGGGCGCGTTGCTGGCGGGGTGCGCCACGCAACAGCAGACGAACACCGCGGTCGGCACGGGTGCTGGCGCGGCGGTCGGCGCGGGTATCGGCGCCTTGATCGGGCACGGCAAGGGGGCGGCCATCGGCGCCGGCATCGGTGCCGTGGCGGGCGGTCTGGTCGGCTACAACTGGAAGGTCGTCAAAGAGGATGTGCAGCAGTCCGGCGCGTCGTCCCTGGGGATCGATGTCGTGGAAATGCCCGATGGCAGCCTGAAGGTCAACATTCCCAGCGGCGTGTCGTTCGACACCGACAAGACGCAGTTGAAGCCGGCGCTGCTGCCGGTGCTCGACAGCGTGGCGCGTTCGCTCAACCAGCATCCGGAACTGCGCACCAAGGTGGTCGGCCACACGGACAGCACGGGCGCGCTTGCGCATAACCAGACCCTGTCGGTCAACCGCGCCAAGAGCGTGACGGACTACCTTGCCAAGCAAGGCGTGGCCGCCGGGCGCATGGCGGTGGAAGGTCGTGGCCCGAATGACCCCGTCGGCGATAATGCGACCGCGGAAGGCCGCGCGCTGAACCGGCGCGTGGAAATCTACCTGTACGCGGTCAAGCAATAAGGTCTGTCATGAGCATGTTCCCTCCCGCCCGTATCGGCACCGATATCGCCGTGGCCGCGCTGTCCGGCTGGCAGGCCGCGGCCACGCGCGACGCCATCGAGAAGCGCTTTCGCTTCCCGAACTTCAATGCGGCATTCGGCTTCATGGCGCGGGTGGCCATGTTCGCGGAAAAGCTGAACCACCACCCGGAGTGGACCAACGTCTACAACCGGGTGGACGTGACGCTGACCACGCACGACGCGGGCGGCGTGACCGAACTGGATGTGCGCATGGCGCAGTTCATGGACGAGGCTGCCGCGCAGATGGGCGCCACGGCGCCGAAGGCAGGCGCTTAGGCGCCTTCGTCCGGTTCGCCGTCCGCGCCGTCTTCGCGCGCTTGCAGGTGGTCGATCAGGCGATCCAGCATGTCGCCCAGGACGCGCTGTTCGCCGGCATCCAGGCAAGCGAAGATCTCTTCATTGCGCTGTGCGATCAGCGCGATGATGCGCTGGTACTGCGCCACGCCCGCGTCGGTCGGCGTCAGTACCACGCCGCGCCCGTCCGCCGCGGACAGGGTTTTTTCAACGAGCCCGCGTTCGACCAGCGCCTGCGCCGATCGGCTGGCCTGGCCCTTGTTCAGGTTGGCCGACCGGGCCAGGTCGTTGACGGAAAGTGGCGCGTAGCGGCCGATCGCCGCCAGGCAGCGCGCTTCGCCCAAGGGTATTCCGCAGTCCGACAGGTAGGCGCGATTCGTGTCCCGGTCCGTGATCTTGTTGAGCACGTGCAGGCGATAAGTCAGGAATCGTTCCAGGGCAGGCGGTTTCACGTCGGGCGGGCAGGAGTGGCGGCGGGATAGTTTGCCACAGCGTCATCGCCCCGGCAGGCGCTCTCCGCCTGCGCCAGCAATGCCAGCGCGGACGCGGCGTCCGGTTGCCGGCTGAGCAGCGACAATCCCAGTATCGACAGGAACAGCGGGGCGTTCGGCTCACCGACGCGCGTCAGCGCCTGCGCCATGCCGGTATAGACCTGGTCCAGTTCTTCGTGGTTCATGCTTGGCCTTCCTTCTTTGCAGGCAGGGCGATCGAGGGATAGTAGGGAACAAGGGCGGCGCGCAGGCTCGCGGTGTCGGGAGCATTCCAGCGGCCCAGCACATAGCCGTCGGGGCGCAGCAGGTAGACCAGGCCGTCCGCCGCGCCATAGCGTTGCCGCAATTGGCCATGCGCGTCGTGCCAGCCGCCTGCGCCCACGCGCACGACTTGCAGGGGATGCGGCGAGCCTTGTGTCGCGGCCACCAGTGCATCCAGTTCCGCCGACAGGGGCGCGGCGGGTGAAACCGCCAGCGCCACGAAGCCGTTGCCGAAGCACTCGCTCAGATAGCGCGGCGCATCGCCGTCCTGCAATAGCGCGTCGGGCGCGGGCTGGCCGGGCGCGGCGGCGGGGCCGGCCTCGCGGGCGCCGTCCGCCAGGTTCAGGGGCGAGGAGTCGTAGGAAATGGGTGTGGATTGGCGCGGGTTGATCAACGGCCGCACCGTGTCGTCCGCCAAGGCCAGCCGCAAGGCGGCCTCGCGCATCAGGCGGAAACCGAAATCCGGCGGCGCCATGAATTCGGTGCTCTTGGCGCCGTAGGCCAGATTCTGCCGGGTGGCGTGGACGCGTTCGACGCTGTAGCTGTCCAACAGGCTGCCGGGCGCCTGGGCCTTGAGCACCCAGGCAAGTTTCCAGGCCAGGTTGCCGGCGTCGTCCAGGCCGGAATTCAGGCCGCGCACGCCGAAGATCGGTACCAGGTGGCCGGCGTCGCCGGCGAACAGCACGCGGCCATGGCGGTACTGGTCCAGCGTCAGGCACTTGGCGTTGTAGATGGAAATCCACAGCGGCTTCCAGGGGGTGGTCTCGCCGATCATGTCCAGATGGCTTTGCACACGCGGCAGCACGTTCTCGGGCTTGACGGCTTCGTCAGGGTCTTCGTCGTCGCGGATCTGGTAGTCCACGCGCCACACGTTGCCCGGCTGGCGATGCATCAGCAGCGTTGAACCGGGGTTGGAGGGCGGATCGAACCAGGCCAGGCGCTCGACGGGTCGGTTGGAGGCCTGTTCGATGTCGACGATGACGTAGCGGCCTTCGTACTGCATGCCTTCCAGTTTCAGGCCCATCGCCTCGCGCACGGTGCTGCGTCCGCCGTCGCAGGCGACGAGCCAGTCTGCGCGCACGGTCTGGCGTTGGCCACCGGCATCGACCTCAACCGAGACGCCGTCCGCATCCGTGTGCAATCCGGCCACCCGGGCCGACCATTGCAGCGCAGCCAATCCGGGGTGGCGCCGCATGGCCTGATGGGCGTATTCCTCGATCGAATACTGCTGGATGTTGACCATCGGCGCATAGCGCTGCAGCGGGTCGTGCGGCATTTCAAAGTGCAGGACTTCCCGGTCGCGGAAGTAGCTGCGCCCGCCGGTCCAGGGCAGGCCGGTCGCGGTCAAGGGCTGGTCGGCCCCGGTCCAGCTCAGGATTTCCTGGGACCGGCGGGATATGCAGATGGCGCGGCTGCCGGAGCAGTAATCGTCGTCGGCCTCCACCGTCAGCGAGGCGATGCCGTATTCGGCCAGCAGGGCGGCCAGCGTGAGTCCGACGGGGCCTCCGCCGGCGATCAGGACGGGAACATGCGAGGGGAGCGGCATCTTGTCTCCGATTAATAGTTGTGTGCGCAACTATATTCCTGAAAAGGTTGTGTGCGCAACTATTTATGCGGGGCGAAAAAAAACCCGCCGGATCTGAACTGACCCCCGAAAGTTGGATGTTGATCCAACCTTCGGGGGTTTTTACATGG
>CAUSDE010000021.1:0-88405 GCA_963530045.1 uncultured Achromobacter sp. | reverse complement strand
GCCATGCGCGTGGCGCCGGCGATGTCGTCCGTCATGCCGCCGGCCTGTTCCGCGGCTTCCAGCAGGTCGGCGCGTACATGATGCTGCAGCGTGGCGCGCGCAGGATTGCCGAATACGGCCTGCGCGGCGTGGTCGAAGACGGCGATATTGCTGTGGGCGGTATGCAGGCAGGCGATGCGCATGAGCGACGTCCCTTTCGCAGGGGGAAAAACGGCCAAGCGTAGCAGAGTACGAATGCTCAGCAACGTTCTGCAAAGTCTGGCAACACTCGAGCCCGATAGGGCCCTCTATCCGTCCCCGGCTCGGGCTAGAATCCGATGCTTCTTTCCCGGGGGGGACGCTCGATGAGGTATTTCCTGATCTTGGTTGGCGCAGCAGTGGTCGCCTACTTGCTGGCCCGCGGCATCGCGGCCGTGCTCTCGGACCGTAAACGTTCAAAAACAGATAGGGACTCCAAGTGAAGCCGACAGACATTCAGATGGTCAAGACGATCGGCGCGGTCAAGCCGCGCAGCATCAAGGTCGCCATTGGCACCGGCATTCTCTTCCTGCTGATCCTGTTCCTGGCGTTCGGTTCGTGGTTCCAGGTGGACCAGGGCGAACGCGGCGTCGTGCTGCGCAACGGCAAGCTGGTGCGCGTGTCCGAACCGGGCCTGGACTTCAAGACGCCGTTCATCGACAACGTGATGACGGTGTCCGTGCGCGACCACACTTTCGTGTTCGAAAAGCTGGAGGCCTACAGCTACGACCAGCAGCCGGCGCACTTGCGCGTGTCCGTCACGTACCGCGTGCCGCCCGAGCATGTGGCCGAGCTGTATTCCGAATACGGCACCATCGGCAACCTGCAGATGCGCGTGCTGGAACGCAAGACGCCTGACGCCGTGAAGAACGTGTTCGGCCAGTACACGGCCGTGCGCGCCATCCAGGAACGCCAGAAGCTCGGCCTGGACGTGAACAACGCCGTGTTGAAGACGATGGAAGGCGCGCCCGTGCAGGTGGTGGGGGTGCAGATCGAGGAAGTGGGCTTCTCGCAAGCCTATGAGCACTCCATCGAGCAACGCATGCTGGCCCAGGTGCAGATCGAGACCACGCGCCAGCAGAAGGAAACGGCGATGATCAACGCCGAGATCCAGGTGGTCAAGGCCAAGGCCGAGGCCGATGCGCGCCGTCAGCAGTTCACGGCCGAAGCCGATGGCATCCGCATGCGCGGCGAAGCCGAAGCGGCGTCGATCCGCGCCAAGGCCGAGGCGCTGGCCGCCAACACCAATCTGGTCAGCCTGAACGCGGTCGAAAAATGGGACGGCGTGCTGCCGGCCACGCAGGTGCCGGGCGCCGCCTTGCCGTTCATCGGCATCAAATAGGCGCTGACGTATACGGCTGCGCCGGCATGGGCGGGACTGCCTGCCGCCGGCGCGCAAAGTCCACAAGCTTGTCGCCCGACAATGCCTTGCTGTAGTACCACCCCTGCACGATGATCTCGGCAGGGGAATCCAGCGCCATCAGCTGCTGGTCCGTCTCTACACCTTCCACGATGATCTGCAGGTTCAAGGCCTCGCAAAACCGCAGCAGGCCGCTCATGACCAGCGCGCCTCGGTCGGAGCCTTGCGCGATCACGAAACTGCGGTCGATCTTGACCGCGTCGATCTGGAATTGGTGCAGGTAGCTCAGGGCGGAATATCCCGTGCCGAAATCGTCGATGTAGACCCGTGCGCCGATCGCGTGCAGGCGGTCGAAAGCGATATGCAGCGCCTGCGCGTCTTCGACCAGCGCGTCTTCCGTCAACTCCACGGATATCTGCCCGCCGGCTTGCGCCAGCACCTTGATCAGTTTCTCCAGGTAGTCGTCGGACGTCAGCGTGCCGGGCGTGACGTTGATGGTCATCGGCAGCACGAAGTCGCGCTTGCGCCATTGCAGGCATTGCAGCACCGCCTGCCTGGCCACCCACAGGTCCACCTCGCGCATCAGGCCGGCCTGCGCCAGCCACCGCAGGAATTCCATCGGCGCCTGTTGCGTGCCTTCCGGGCCGGTGGCGCGCAGCAAGGCCTCGCAGCCCGTGCACAGTCCGCTGCGCAGTGAAACCTGCGGCTGGAACTGCAGGTAGAAATCGTATTGGCTGATCTCGCGGATACGGGCGTTTTCGGTGGCCCGGTGCGCGCGGTCGGTGTAGATCTTCACGATGGGATCGTGCGCATACAGCAGCGATTCTTCCTGCAACCGGGGAAAGGTCGTATCCAGCGATTTGAAGTAGACCGTCGCGCTTTCCTGGCGCTGGCGCTCCTGCGCGACGACGAAGGGGGCGTACAGGCACATGCCGATGCCCACCAGCACGAGTTGCAGCGCCACGCCGGCCAGGCTGCCGCCCGCGGCGACATAGGCGTTGAACAGGACGGGCGAGGTCAGGGGCAGCTCGGTCGTGGCGCTGGGCAACCAGCCCAGCTGCACCACCGCCAGCGCGATGGCCACATTGGTCACGGGCGCCAGGATGAAAGGGACAAGCAGGCGCGGATTCAGGATCAGGGGCAGCCCGAACAACAGGATTTCATTCACATTCAAAAGCGATACGGGCAGGCTGGCCAACGCCAGCACGCGCAGCGACTCGCTGCGCGAGAACACCAGGATGGCGATCACCAGCGACATCGTCGCGCCCGATCCGCCGATGAACACGAAGGCGCCCAGCAGCGTGCTGTTCAACGCATACATGCCTTCATAGCCGGCGGCCTGGCTCACGGCATTCAGCATGGCCGCCTGATCCATCACGTCCATCACGGGCGCCATCGCGTGGTAGCCATGGATGCCGAAGAACCAAAGCAGGGAGTCCAGGCCCGCGATCAGCGTGCCGGAGGTGAATGGATTGTCCAGCGAGGCGAAGTTCAACGGAATGTTGAATTGCGCGACACCGGGAATGCGCAGCGCGGCGGACAGCGCCACCAGCACCACGCCCGCCGTCAGCAGGCCGGGCACCACCATGTTCAGCGTGTCGCGCACGTTTTCGCTGATCAGCCCGTCAGGCGCCAGCCGTGTCCAGGGGCGCCGGTGCAGCCAGGCCATCAGTGGCACCGTCAGCAAGGGCGAAACGATGGCGATGAAGAGCACCAGCGTTGACGCCGCCTGCGGATAGGGCGCCATCAGGCCGTGGGCCATCACCACGTACGACAGGCACAGGAAGGCGGTGGGCAGATGGGGCAGGCGATGCCGGAACGACAGCATGTAGCCGATGGACGTGCCGGCCAGGATCGGCATGATGCCCGACAGCTTGTCGTGGACGCCGGTCAGCAGCTCGACCACCGCGGCGGGCATGCCCAACTGGCGGGCGACCACGGACAGGACGAGGAACAGGGCGGTGACCAGCAGGCACGGCAAGGTCCAGAGCAGGCCTTCGCGTATGGCGCGCAACGCGCTGGCGCCTGCCAGAGAGGCCAGCCGATCTTTCGGGTTGCGCGGCAGGATCGATTTCGGCATGGAGGTCTGCCCAAGGCCCCGAGCGGACGGACACGTGCCCGGTCCCGTGTTTGTAAGAATATTTTGCTACATCCTAGCCGCTGTTTTCCCGGTTTAGCAATCGATATGCCGCCAAATCCTAGGGATTCCCCTCTGTCAAGAAATGCAAAGCGGGCGCAAGGTGGCAGTACAGGCTCGACGGAGCGCTATACGATCAAGCGGTTGCATGCCCGATTCGCGGGGTAGGCGCACCAGCCAATAAGCTTCAATGAGGAGACATGGATGTCTCAGTTGGATTGGACGTCCGGCGATACCGCGCCGGAACGGCAGGGCTATTACGAAACACGCTTCGACACGGGACGCACTGCCATCACGCTGTACAGCGTGCTGGGCTGGATGCCGGTGAAGACACCCGGCAACATGGTGAGCTGGCGGCCATTGCCGCCCGCGGCCGAGAAGGAAGAAGCCGAACGCCACATACAGGAAATCCGGGCGGCGCAAAGCCATTGCCCCATGGATTACTAGCGGGGCGGACGCGGTTGTGGCGGACGTACGACGGTGCAGTTGCGATAATGAGAATTATTTGTAAAATTCGCAACCCTGCCGCTTTCCGCCATCCGATTGGTCCATGTCCCGCCCTTCCTCGCCCCGCACCGGCTGGCTCGCCTATTACGACGAGCTGGTGGGCGTATGGAGCCGGCGAACCGGCAACCGGCACGACGCCGAAGACGCGGCGCATGACGCCATCGAGCGCCTGCTGAAAGCGGATGCCAGCGTCGCGCTGAAGGCGCGCGGCTATCTGTTCCAGGCGGCCGGGCACCGGCTGATCGACCGCTGGCGACGGCAGGACCGCGCTGAGCACATACCGCTGGACGAACTGGGCGAGGCCGACCAGCTGGTCCAGGACGACCCGGACGCGCCGGTGCGCGCGTCACGGCTGGCAGACGATCTGGCCAAAGTCCTGGCAGAATTGCCCCCCAAGTGCCGCGAGGCCTTCGTGCTGAACCGCATCGAGGGCTGGACGCAGGCCGAGGTGGCAGCGCATATGGACCTGTCCAAGAATATGATCGAGCGCTATGTCATGCGCGCCATTGAACATGTGCGCGACCGGCTGCGCGAACACAATCCATGACCATGCCTTTTCCGAACGACCGCGACGCAGCGCGCGAGCCGGCCACCGCCGCGTGGTGGTTCGCGCGCTGGCACTCGGGCGAGCTGACGCGGCGCGACCGCCGCGAGTTCGCCCGGTGGCGCCGTGCCCATCCCGATGCCGCGCGCGAATTCGACCGCATGCAGCAATTGGGCGCGGCGGCCGCCGGATTGTCGCGAGACCAGGTGCAGGGCCTGTTGGGCGGGGCGGTGCCCCCGCGGCCGCGGCTGCGCCGCGAGCGCGCGTTCGTGCTGCGCGTGGCGATAGCCTGTGCGGGCTTGGCGGTCGTGGCCTTGGGCGTGTGGTGGAGCCTGCCCGTGGAGGCGCCGTCGTTCACCTCGATGGTCAGCACGGAACGCGGCGAGCGCCGCCAGATGACCTTGCCGGATGGATCGGTCCTTGAGATCAACGGCGGCACCCGCGCCCAGGTGAAGCTGTACGCCGGGCGCCGCGACGTCGAGCTGGAAAGCGGCGAGATCAATTTCACCGTCAGCGCAGACCCGGCGCGCCCGTTCATCGTGGACGCCGGCAGCGGCGTGGTGCGCGTGACGGGCACGGTGTTCGACGTGCGCCGCGATGCGGATCAGGTGGCCGTGCTGGTGGAGTCCGGCACGGTGCAGGTATCGGGCGGGCACTGGTGGAACCTGGGCCGCGCCGTGCTGCGCGCGGGCCACGGCATCCGGGTGCCGGGCAGCGGCGCGATCGGCGTGCCGGCGCCCGCCGATGTGCAGACTGCCACGGCCTGGCGCGACGGGCGAGTGGTGTTCAAGAACACGCCCCTGACCGAGGTGGTGCGCGAAATGAACCGCTATCTGGCCACGCCATTGCGGCTGGCGGATGACAAGGCGGGCCGCCTGCGCGTGTCGGCGTCGTTCTCGCTGGACCGCCCCGAGGCGCTGGTCGACGCCTTGCCGGCGGTGGCTCCGGTGCGCTTGACCCCGCGGCCCGGCGGACCCATCGACATCAGCGCGAACTGAGCACCACCCAGGGCTGTTACAAAATAAATGGGAATGAGATTCAGGTTTATCTGCGGTTGAGGCGTTCTACGAAGGAAGGCGCATGCGCCGCACGCCCGTTGCCGGGCGCGCAATCCCCTCCGTCGAACCGAAACAGCAGGTATTCGTGACCATTCCCGCAAGCAGTCATTCCATCGCGGCGACGCGCCGCGCAGGCGCGGCCCCGCGCTTCATGCTTTCCACCCTGATGCTGGCCCTGGGCCTGGCGCTGGCCGGCGCACCGGATGCCGCGCGCGCCCAGGCCGCCGCTGTGTCCGTCGACATCGCCGCGCAGCCGCTGGGCGACGCGTTGATGCAATGGGCCGCCCAGACCAAGGTGCGCGTGTTCTATGCGCCCGACGTGGTGGCGGGCCTGAACGCGCGCGGCCTGCGGGGCAGCCTGCCGCCGGAAGAGGCGTTGCGGACCCTGTTGCAGGGCACGGGCGTGGCCTACCGCTGGCAGGGCGACAGCATCATCCTGACGCGCGACGGCGGCGTGACGAGCCTGGCGCCGGTGACGGTCATGGGCAGTTCGGATCCGGCGGTCACCGAAGGCACGGGTTCCTACACCACGCCTGCCACCTCGGCTGCCACCGGCCTGACCCTGTCGCTGCGCGAGACGCCGCAGTCCGTCAGCGTCGTGACGCGCCAACGCATCGACGACCAGAACCTGCGATCGCTCGACGAGGTGATGGGCAACGTCGTGGGCGTGCAGGTGGTCAGCGAAGACACCGACCGCACCGACTTCTGGTCGCGCGGGTTCTACATCGACAGCCTGCAGTACGACGGCGTGCCGACCACCATCGGCCTGTCCATGTATGGCGAATCCGACAACGACTCGTTCATCTACGACCGCATTGAAGTGGTGCGCGGCGCTACCGGGCTGATGACCGGCGCGGGCAACCCCGGCGCATCGATCAACCTGGTGCGCAAGCACGCCAACAGCAAGGAATTCACGGGTTCGGTCAGCGCCGGCTTCGGCTCGTGGAACCAGTACCGCGGCACCGTCGACATGTCCACGCCGTTGAACGAGGAAGGCACCGTGCGCGCGCGGATGGTGGCGCTGTACCAGGGCCGCGATTCCTATATCGACCTGTACCACGCCAACAAGAAAGTGTTCTATGGCGTGGTCGACGCCGACCTGACGCCCAATACGCGGCTGAGCGTGGGGGCGGACTATCAGGACAAGCGTCCGCGCGGTTCCACCTGGGGCAGCCTGCCCGTGGTGTTCAGCGATGGCACGGCCACCGATTGGCGGCGGTCCAAGACCACGGCGGCGGACTGGACCTATTGGCATACGACCAACCAGACGATGTTCGCCACGCTGGAACACCGTTTCGACAACGACTGGGAGGTCCGCGCGGACTGGTCCCAGCGCAAGAGCAAGTACGACGCCAAGCTGCTCTACCTGTATGGCGACCTGGACCGCGAAACCGGCACCGGCCTGCGCGCGCTGCCGGGTTATTGGAATTCGTACGCGCAGCAGACCTCGCTGGACGTGCAGGCCAAGGGGCCGTTCACGCTGCTGGGCCGCAAGCACGAGGTCGTGGTGGGCGCGATGCGCAGCCGTTACGGTGAAGACTTCTACCGCTACGGGTTTGAAAGCGGTTCGCTGGCCAGCACCGGCAACTTCTACCAGTGGGATGGATCGTTCGCGCAGCCCACCTGGACCGACGCCAGCCTGCGCGCGACCGTCACGCACCAGGAAGGCGCGTACGGCGCCATCCGCTGGTCGCTGGCCGACGGCCTGACCGCCATCACGGGCGGCCGCTACGCGACCTGGAAATCCAAGTCGGACACGCGCGACCAGAAGGATTCCAAGTTCATCCCGTACGCGGGCGTGGTGTACGACATCAACGACACCTATTCGGCCTACGTCAGCTACACCGATATCTTCCAGCCGCAGGATAACCGCGACCGCAACGGCAATTACCTGGATCCGGTGCAGGGCAAGAACTACGAAGTGGGCGTGAAGGGCGAATACCTGGACGGCAGGCTGAACACGTCGCTTGCGCTGTTCAAGGTCAAGCAAAGCAAGGTGGCCGTGCTGGATGGCGACGAGCTGGTGCCGGGCTCGTTCGAGCAGGCGTACACGACCGCGGACGGCGTCACCACCAAGGGCGTCGAGCTGGAAGTCAGCGGGCAACTGGCCCCGGGCTGGAACGCGTACGCCGGCGGCACCTACTACACCAGCCGCGATGCGCAGGGCGTGTCCGTCAACCCGGAACGCCCGCGCGCCATGGCCAAGCTGTTCACGACCTACCGCTTGCCGGGCGCATTCAGCAAGCTGACCGTGGGCGGCGGCGTCAACTGGCAGATTTCGACGTATAGCGAAGTCAGCGCGGGCGACGACACCATCACCGCCAAGCAGAAGGCCTACGCCATCTACAACCTGATGGCGCGCTACGACTTCAATTCGCGCTTGTCCGCGCAGTTGAACCTGAACAACCTGTTCGACAAGAAGTACTACCTGGGCGGCATCGGCAACCAGGTGTACTACGGCGAACCGCGAAGCGTGTTCGTGAACCTGACCGCGAAGTTCTGAGGCGTCACGCCTGCTGGCGGGTGGCCGCCAGCACGATCTCGCGGATGCAGACGCCGTCCGGCTGCGCATAGGCGTAGTGGACGGCGTTGGCCACGTCTTCAGCGGCAAGCACCTTGCCGCCCATGTCCGCCTTCCAGGCTTCGTAGCCGGTCTTGATGCTCTCGTCGGTGGTATGGCCGAGCAATTCGGTTTCCACCGCGCCCGGGGCGATGGTGACCACGCGCACGTTGTGCGCCGACAGTTCTTCACGCAGGTTTTCCGACAGTCCGTGCACCGCGAACTTGGTGCCCACATAGGCCACGTGGTTGGGGAACGTCTTGCGGCCGGCCACCGAACCGATGTTGATGATGGTGCCGCGCTTGCGTTCGGCCATGCCGGCCGCCACGGCGTGCACGCCGTTCAAGACGCCCTTGATGTTCACGTCCAGCATGCGGCTCCATTCTTCCGGATCCTGGCGCGTGATGTCGCCCAGCAGCATGACGCCCGCGTTGTTGACGATGGCGTCGGCGGGGCCGAAACGCGCCTCGGCTTCCTGAACCGCTGCCGCCAGCGCCTGGCGGTCGGTCACGTCCACGGAACGCGTCAGCGTGTGGGGCAGGTTCAACGCCTGCATGGGTTCCAGCCGGCGGGCCAGCAGCAGCAGCGGATGGCCGTGGGCCGAGAAGAGGCGGGCGGTGGCCAGGCCGATGCCGGAACTGGCGCCGGTGATGATGACGAGCGGCTTGTTCGGGGTGTTCATGGTGGAGCTCCAGGTATTGGTTTTTGGTATGTGAAGAGGTTGGAAATCATTCTAGGACGGGACGTTTCGCCTGAAAAATGGTTTATTCTTTTCGCAGCAATCGGGAAAACTTATGGATAGCCGTCAACTCAAGGCCTTTGTCGCCGTCTTCGAAGAACGCAACATCACCGGCGCCGCGCGGCGGCTGCACCTGAGCCAGCCCGCTTTGTCGGGCACCATCAAAAGCCTGGAAGACCTGTTGGGCACGCAGCTGTTCGAACGGCAGGCGCGCGGCGTTTCGGTCACGGAAGATGCGCGCATCCTGTACCCGCAGGCCCGCCGCCTCCTGTCGCAAACGGAATCCATGACGCAGCAGTTCCGGCAGGGCGCGAATGCGGCGGAAATCGAGATCGGCGTCGAAGCCGACATCGCCGGGCAGGATGTGGCCGCCTTTGTGCAGGCGGCAAGGCAGGCGGTGCCGGCCTTGTTCGTGAAGCTCTCGGAAGGTTGCGTGGGCGATGCGCGCCTGTCGACGGAAGACGAGCGCTGCGAGGACGAGCTGTTCCTGACCCTGTCCGTCGATCCCTACGTGCTGGCCGTGCCGGAAGGCAGCGCCGCCGATACCGCGCTGCCATGGATCGTGTGCCCGGCCCATCCGACCCATCAACGTCTGCTGCCGTACTACGGCGCGGCGGCCAGCGCGCCGGCCGCGCATGCCGGATCCTTGCGCCTGGCGCTGGAGCTGGCCGCGGCAGGCGTGGGCGCCTGCGTGGCGCCCGAATCCCTGGTGCGGCGCCAGGCAGGTGTCAGCGGCCGGCCCATCGATGGACTGGAGATGTCCCGTCGCGTGGGCCTGTGCTATGCCGTGCAGGCGCTGGACAAGCCCGTGCTGGCCGCGCTGGTCGAGGCGTTGCGGGCGCGGGCGGCGGGGTAGGCAGCCTGCCTCCGGCCGTTTCGCCCGCCCGGGGCGCCCGGGGATGATCTTCCCGCCTTGTAAACGATTTGCAGATAACTATAATTGCGAATCATTTTCATTGTGTGTGGATATCTGGCGGCGACGCCGGGGCGCAAACGTCATGCCTTCCTCTTCATTCGCCCCTCGCGCCGAGGTGCAAACCGTCTATCTGGCCCACCATCAATGGTTGCGGGGCATGCTGCAGCGCAAGCTGGGCAACGCGTCGGATGCGGCCGACGTGGCCCACGACACGTTCGAACGGCTGATCCGCGCCAACGTGCGCGAGCCGCTGAGCGAGCCGCGCGCCTATCTGCGCACCATCGCCACGCGGCTGCTGATCGGCCGCGCGCGCCGGGCGGCGCTGGAGACGGCCTATGCCGAATCGCTGGCGTTGCAGCCGGTCGCGGTGGAGCCGTCGGTGGAAGCGCGGGCGCTGATCCTGGAAGCGCTGGAACAGGTCTGCGAATTGCTGGACAGCCTGCCGATGGCGAGCCGTCGGATCTTCCTGATGGCGCAGATCGATGGCCTTTCCTACACCGAAATCGGGCAGCAATTGGGACTCACGCCCAACGCCGTGCAGAAGTCGTTGGCGCGCGCGCTGGTGCATTGCTACACGGCTGTCTACGGATGAGCCGGGGCCTGATGGACAACGCCAGGCTGCTGCGCCCGCACGCGCCGGAAGCCGGTCGGATCGATCCCAAGGTCATCCGCCAGGCTGCCGACTGGTGGGCGCGCCTGCGCGAGGACGCGACGGATGCCGACCGCGCGGGCTTCGAACGCTGGCGCCAGGCGCAGCCCGCGCATGAACTGGCCTGGCAGCGGATGAGCGCGCTGACGCGCGACGTGGCGCTGGGCGTGAGCGAGGCGGGCAGCGGCGTGGCCGCGCGCACCTTGCGGCAGGCGCCGCTGATCCAGTCGCGCCGCAATGCGATCCGGTGGATGGTGTCGGCCGCCGGGCTGGGGCTGGGCGCGTGGGCGGTGGGCGAACGCGGCACGATCCGCCGCCTGACCGCCGACCTGCGCACCGGCACCGGAGAGCGGCGGGCCCTGACCCTGCCGGACGGCACGTTGCTGGAGTTGAACACCGGCAGCGCGGTGGACTTGCGCTACACCGCCGGCCAGCGGGAACTGGTGCTGCTGGAGGGAGAAATCCTTGTGACCACCGCGCCAGACCCGCAAGGCCGGCCGTTCACGGTGCGTACGCGCAGCGGCGTGCTGACGCCGGTAGGGACGCGCTTCCTGGTGCGCGACCTGGATGACGGCAGAGCGATGCGGGTGGCGGTGCTGGAGGGCGCGGTGGATGTGCGGGGCCTGGATCCCGCCGCTTCGCCCCGGCGCGTGCCGGCCGGCGAACAGGCCGACTATTCGGCGGGGGGCGGCTTTGCGGCCGGTCCGCTGGAACCGGCGACGTCTGCCTGGCTGACCGGCATGCTGATCGCCGATGAACTGCCCTTGTCGGACTTCCTGCGGGAACTGGGGCGCTATCGCCCCGGCCTGTTGAGCTGTTCCGACGCGGCGGGCGCCCTGCGGGTGGTAGGCGCGTTCCCGCTGGCCGATACCGACAAGGTATTGGCCATGCTGCAAGAAGTGCTGCCGGTGCGCGTGCGCCACTACACGCGCTATTGGGTCACGGTGGGGCTCGCGTGAGCCGCGCTTTCGCATCTTGCATTTAGTTTGTAACTGGAACGGCGGAAATCCCGACCTCGCGCTTCATGTAAGGAAAGCAGCCCGGACGATCCCCTCCGAGGCTGCGCCGATCCTTCATGTGCCAGGGAATCCCTTCATGTCTTCTCGTCCTGCCCGCGCCGCGGTCCTTGCCCGCCTTACCTTGCCCCGTACCCGCCTGACCGCCGCGCTGCGCCTTGCGCTGCCTGCCGCCGTGCTGGCGGCGCCGTGGCCGTCCGCCGTGCATGCCCAGGCGGCCACCGGTCAGCAGGGCGTCGCCTTCAGTATCCCGGCAGGCCCGCTTAGCGCGGCGCTGGGGGCATTCGGCGTGCAGGCGGGCGTCATGGTGGCGTCTGATCCCGCGTTGACGGCCAGCGCCCGGACCGATGGCGTGACGGGCACGTATCCCGTGGGCGCCGCGCTTGAGCGTTTGCTGGCGGGTACGGGATTGCAGGCGGTTGCGCGGCCCGAGGGCGGCTTCCGCTTGCGGCAAGCCGCCGCACCGGGACAGGCCGCGACGCTTGCGCCCGTGACCGTGACGGGCAGCTACAACGCCACCACGGATGGAACGGCTTCGTACACGTCGCCCGCCGTCACTATCGGCAAGACCACCCAGGCCCTGAAAGATATTCCGCAGTCCATCACGGTGCTGACCCGTCAGCGCATGGACGACCAGGACATGACCAGCTTGCCGGACGCCATCAACAACACGGCCGGCATGGTGGGCGTGCAGGGCGTGGGACCGGGCGTGGCGATCAACGCACGGGGCTTCCCGGTGGACCTGCTGCAATACGACGGCGTGGCGCTGCTGCGCAACAGCTACAGCCTGGGCAATTGGGAGCAGGATTCCCTGGTGTTCTACGACCGCGTGGAGATCCTGCGGGGGGCGGCGGGTCTGCTGCAAGGGGCGGGCAGCCCGGGCGGCGCGATCAACCTGGTGCGCAAGCGCGGCGGGGCGGAGCCGTCGGTGGTCATCACCGGCAAGGCCGGTTCGTGGGACCACTACGGCCTGCAGCTGGACGCGGGCGGCCCGCTGAACGCGGCGGGCACCTTGCGCGGCCGTGTGGTGGTGGACGAAGACCAGAGCCATTCCTTCATCGACTATGCGTGGGACAAGACGCGCAACCTGTATGCCGCGCTGGACTACGACGTGACCGAGAACACCACGGTGGGCATCGGCATCAGCAACCGCTACAGCCGTTCGCGGCCGATGTTCGTGGGCTACCCGCGCTACGAGGACGGCGGCGACATCGATCTGCCGCGCTCGACCTTCACCGGCTCGACCTGGAACCGCGCGAAGAACGATCAGACCATTTTCAATGCCGACGTGACCCACCGCTTCAACGACGCATGGCGGTTCCGGCTGGCCGGCGTGGCCATGAACGAGAAGAACACGACGGTGCACCAGCGCGTCGTCGGCCCGATCCTGCCGGACGGAAGCGGGATGGACTACGGCAATTTCGGCGTGGACTTCAAGAGCAAGCAGCGCGGGCTGGACATGTCGGTCAGCGGCAACTTCACCGCGCTGGGCATGGAGCAGGAGGTGGTGGTGGGCGCGGCCTATTCCAAGCTGACTACCGCCGACCGCTTCACGCGCGCCTGGGAGTCGGGCGGCAACATATCCGATATCGACCACCATCGCCCGTGGCAGGACATCGACAGCATCGCCGCGGCAAGCGGCTATGACTCGCGCAGCAGCTACGACATCCGGCAGAAGGGCCTCTACGGCACGTGGCGCGTCAAGCCGACCGAGTCGCTGGCGCTGATCGGCGGCGGCCGCGTGGGTTGGTACGACTACGGCTATTCCGCCCGCGGCGCCACCACCACGTCGACCACTTCCGGCAAGTTCATTCCCTACGTCGGCGTGGTGTATTCGCTGACCGACAACTGGTCCGCCTACACCAGCTACTCGACGGTGTTCGAACCGCAGACCGAGCGCAGCCTGGACGGCAGCCTGCTCAAGCCGATCGAGGGCAACAACTACGAAGTCGGCGTCAAGGGCGAATTGATGGACGGCCGCGTCAATACGTCGCTGGCGGTGTTCCGCTACGACCACAAGAACCGTGCGGTCAACGATTACGACGCCGGTTTCGCGTGCGACGGCTGGTATTGCTCGCGCGCCTCGGGCAAGGTGCGCAGCCAGGGCGTCGAAGCCGAGATCTCGGGCGAAGTGGTCAAGGGCCTGGAGCTGTACGCGGGCTACACCTACAACACCACCAAGTACCTGTCCGATCCCGACAACCAGGGCGCGGTCTTCAACACGTGGACGCCCAAGCACATGCTGCGCCTGTGGGCCAACTACAAGCTGCCGGGCATGATGAACCGCGTCAGCGTGGGCGCCGGCGTGAACACGCAGACCGACACGATCAGCTCGGACCGCGAGTTCAAGCTGGCCGGGTTCACGGTCTGGAACGCGCGTGTGGGTTACCAGGCCACGCCGGAATTGAGCTTCGGCCTGAACCTGAACAACGTGTTCGACAAGAAGTACTACGTGCCGTCCTATAACACGCTGTCCAGCAACAACTACTACGGCGAGCCGCGCAATGTGATGCTGACGGTGCGCTACGCGCCCAAGCTGTAATGGCCTGCGCGGGTTATCCGCGCATCAGCGCATGGACCTGGCGCGCCAGGTCTTCCAGCGCAAAGGGTTTGGGCAGGACGGGCTGGGCAGGCTCGACGACGGACGCGTCGACGGCGTCCATGCCCGAACCCGTCATGAGCAGCACTTTCAACCCCGGACGCAAGCGGCGCGCGGCCTCGGCGACTTGATGCCCGTTGATGCCGCCAGGCAAGCCCAGGTCGCAGATCAGCAGGTCCAGGGGTTCAGATGAGGCCAGGCGGCGCAAGGCTGCGGCGCCGTCGGCGGCCTCGGCCACCATGTAGCCCAGGTCTTTCAGGGACTCGGCGGCAACGGCAAGGACCGCGGCGTCGTCTTCCGCAATCAGGATGGTTACGCCGCGCACGGCGGCCGGGGGCGCCTCGAAGGCGGCCTGTTCCGCCAAGTCCATGGCGCCCTGGAAGCGTGGAAAGTACAGCGTCATCGCCGTGCCTTGCCCCAGGCGCGAACTGACCTGGACCTGGCCGCGGGACTGGCGCACGAAGCTGTAGAGCATCGACAGGCCCAGCCCCGTTCCATGGCCCGCCGCCTTGGTCGTGAAGAAGGGTTCGAAGATGCGCTGCACCGTCTCGGGCGCCATGCCGCAGCCCGTGTCCGTGACACGCAGCCGCAGGTAGTCTCCCGGCGCCAGCGCGCGCCTGCCCGCCTGTCCGGCATCCAGCGTGACGTTGCGCGTCGAGATGCCCAGCGTGCCTTGTCCCGGCATCGCATCCCGCGCGTTCAGGCACAGGTTGAGGAGCGCGTTCTCCAATTGGTGGATATCGACCCAGGCGGGCCACGCGCCAGGTTCGCAGGCAAGATCCAGCGTGATGCCCGGTCCGATGGTGCGTCGGACCAGGTCTTCCATGCCGGCGACCAGCCGATTGATGTCGGCGGCTTTGGCGTCTTGCGGCTGGCGGCGGGAAAAGGCCAGCAGGCGATGGGTCAGTGCGGCCGCCTTCCGGGCGCCGCTTTGGGCGACCTCGATGTGGCGTTCCAGGTCGTTGTGCCGTTGTTGGGCCAGCCGCATGCCCAGCAATTCCAGGCTGCCGGAAATCCCCATCAGCAGGTTGTTGAAGTCATGGGCCAGCCCGCCGGCCAGTTGGCCGACGGCTTCCATTTTCTGGCTTTGGCGCAAGGTGTCTTCCGCCAGCAGCAGCGCTTCGGCCTGGGCCCGCTCGGCATTGACCCGCGAAGTGGTCTCGATGACGGTGTCCATCATGCCGACTACCACGCCGCGCTCGTCGCGCACCGGGCTGTAGCAGAAGGTGAAGGTGGCGTCCTCGGCTTGGCCCGACCGCAGGATCTGTAGCGGATAGTCTTCGATGAAGGTGGCTTCGCCGGCGAACGCGCGGTCGGCGATGGGACCGATCATCGGCCAGGCCTCGCTCCAGATGTCACTGAACGGACGGCCCAGCGCATCCGGCTTGGTGCCCAGGATCGGCGTGAAGGCGTCGTTGTACAGCGTGATCAGTTCCTTGCCCCAGACCAGGCAGCACGGGAACCGGGACGACAGCACCATGCCGGCGGCGACGCGCAAGGCGCTGGACCAGGCCGTGATGGGCCCGAGCGGCGTCGCGGCCCAGTCGAAGGTGGAAACCCGCAAGCCCATCTCGCCGCAGCCGGCAAGGAATGAGGGCATGGAGGAGTCATTCTGCATGGTGGGTGCGACGATGGCCGAGGGTGGCTGATTTTATCCGACAGGGGGCCCGCCGCGGGAGGGTGGAACCATGCCGGGGATAAGATAAAATAAAAATCGTTCCCATTTACACGCTGCCCAGAGGTGTGCCTTGCCTCCATCCGATTTGCTGCCCGCCGACACCGTCACGAAGCTTTATCGTGACCATCACGGCTGGCTATCGATATGGTTGCGCAAGAAGCTGGGCAACTCGTTCGACGCCGCGGACTTGGCCCATGACACGTTCGTGCGTCTGATGAGCGGCCGCCGCAAGGATGGCCTGGGCGCCGAACCGCGCGCGCTGCTGACCCACATCGCCAAAGGCCTGGTGGTGGACCATTGGCGTCGGCGCGCGGTCGAAGACGCCTACGTGGCCGCGGTGGCGCAGTTGCCTGCGCCGGAAGTGCCGTCGCCGGAAACGCGTGCGCTGATCCTGGAAACGCTGCACGCCATCGACGCCACCTTGCGGACCTTGCCGGCCAAAACGCGCGAGGTCTTCCTGATGTCGCAGTTCGACGGCATGGCGTATGCCGACATCGCGCAGGCGCTGCGCGTGTCGCTGGCGACCGTCAAGCGGCACATGCAAAAGGCGCTGACGGCCTGCCTGATCGCTTATCAGGCCCACGAGGCATGAGCGCGGTGATCGACCCGGCGATCCTGGAAGAGGCGGCCGGCTGGCTGGTGCGCTTCCAATCCGAAACGCTGTCTGCCGCCGACCGCGCCGCGTTCGACCGTTGGCTGAACCGCAGCGCCGCGCATGGCGCGGCCTGGCAGCGGGCGGAGGACATGCTGCGGGGTTTTGGACAGGTGCCGCCCGCCATCGGGCGTGACACCCTGCGCCGCCTGGACCGTCCGGGCCGCCGGCAGGCCATCCGTGCGTTGGGTGCCTTGCTGGTGCTGGGGCCGGCAGCCTGGGCGGGATGGCGCACGCTGCCATGGCGGGAATGGGCGGCGGACGTGCGCACCGCAACGGGCGAGCAGCGCCATCTGGAACTGGCCGACGGCACCCGCCTGGTGATGAACACGGCCAGCGCCGTCGATATCCAGTACACCCCCGAACAACGCGTGCTGTGGCTGCGTGCGGGCGAAATCCTGCTGACGACCGGCCGCGATCCCTCGCCGGTCCATCGTCCCTTCATCGTTCGGACCTCGCAGGGCACGATCCGTGCGTTGGGCACGCGTTTCATGGTGCGCGATGAAAGCGCCAGCATCCGCGTGGCGGTGTTCGACGGGTCGGTGGAAATCCAGCCGCAAGACGCCGGCGCGGCGGCCGTGGTGGTGCCGGCGGGCCAGCAGACGGTGTTCAACGCCCACGAGGTCGAACCCCTGGCCGCGGCCGAGACGGCGGCCGCGTCCTGGGAGCAGGGCATGCTGGCCGTGCGCAACTGGCGGCTGGCCGATCTGGTGGACGAACTGGCGCGCTATCGCCGGGGCGTCCTGCGCTGCGATCCCGCCGTGGCGGGATTGCGGGTCTCGGGCGCGTTCCCGCTGGCCGATACCGACGGCAGCCTGCGCCTGCTGGAAAAGACCTTGCCCGTGCGGATCAGCCGGGTGACGCCGTTCTGGGTCACGGTCGCGCCGCGCGCCGCCGTTACAAATTAATCGCGGATCCGTTGACACTTTTTCCCGCTTCGTCCGGTGTACCGGGTGAATCGTCGCGACATGCGAGCGTCACCCAGCCCCCTACGAAGGATCGTTTCATGGTTTCCCGAATCTCCCGTTCGTCACGCCTGCCCCGCAGCCAGGCCGTCCCGTCGCCGCTGGCGGCGATGCTGCAGGCCGCCGGCATGGGATTGATGCTGCTGGCCGTGGCGGGTGCGCCCACGCCTGCCGCCGCCGCAGACGCGACCAGCGCCGGTTCGACGGCCGCGCGCAAGTCCTACGCGATCGCCGGCGGCCCGCTGGGCGACGTGCTGGCCCAATTCGCAGCCGCGGCGGGGGTCCCGCTGTCGTTCGATCCAGCGCTGGTGGCGGGCCAGCACAGCGAAGGCCTGGCGGGCGCCTACACGGTGCGCGAGGGCTTTGCGCGCTTGTTGAGCGGATCGGGTTATGCCCTGGCCGAACAGGGGGCGGGCGCCTATTCCTTGCGCAAGCTGCCGCAAGGCGAAGGCGAGGCCGCGACGCTGCTGCCCAGCATCACGGTCGCCGGGTCGGGCGTCAGCGCGTCTGCCCTGCCGGCCGAATTCGCCGGCGGGCAGGTGGCGCGCGGCGGCCGCCTGGGGCTGCTGGGCAATCGCGACGTGATGGACACGCCGTTCAACGTGACGAGCTACACCTCGGAGCTGCTGGCCAACCGCCAGGCCGTGACCTTGGCGGACGCGCTGAATGCCGAACCCTCGGTACGCTTCACGGGTCAGATCGGCGGCGTGACGGACTCCTTCTACATCCGCGGATTCCCCATCGGCGAAGGCAACCTGGGCGAGATCGCGTTCGACGGCGTCTACGGCGTGGCGCCCAACTATCACGTCTTCACCGACTACATCGAGCGCGTTGAAGTGCTGAAGGGGCCCGCTGCGCTGCTGTACGGCATGTCGCCCAACAGCGGGGTGGGCGGGGTGATCAACATGGTGCCCAAGCGCTCGTTACCGCAGGACTTGACGCGCGTGTCCGCCGACTACGTGGGAGACTCGCAATTCGGCGCCCGGGTGGACCTGAGCCGCCGCTTCGGCAACGACGGCGAATGGGGCGTGCGCGTCAACGGCATGCATCGCCAGGGCGACACGCCGCTGGACAACCTGTATTCACGCACCGACATCGGCGCCTTGTCGCTGGACTATCAGGGCGAACGCCTGCGCGCGTCGCTGGACCTGCTGACGCAAAACGAAAAAGTCGACGCACCGACCCGTCCGTTCCTGATTGCCGCCGGCATCGACGTGCCGCGCGCCGCCGATGGCCGCCGCAACGCGACGCAGCCCTGGGGGTGGTGGAAGTCAGATGGCCAGTCTGCATTGCTGCGGGTGGAGTATGACGTCAGCGACCGCCTGACCGTGTTCGCCGACGCGGGCGGATCGGACACCGATGTGTCGCGCCTGTCGGACCAGACGCCCACCATCGTCAATAGCGCAGGCGACACCGTGGTCACGCCCAACAACTTCCGTTTCAAGGTGGAGCGCAGCACGTACAACGCGGGGCTGCGCGCCAAGCTCGATACCGGCCCGGTGCGCCATGCGGTCAGCTTCATGGGCTCGCTCTACAGCGACCGCAACCTGCAGGCCAGCGTGTCCGGCACGCCGTTGACGTCCAACATCTACCACCCGATCACGCGCCCCGAGCAGAACATCCCGGCGCCGGGCAACGTGCCCAAGGTGTCGTCGTCGGATCTGTCCGGCCTGGCGCTGGCCGACACGATGAGCATCCTGGACGAGCGCGCGCAACTGACGCTGGGCGTGCGCCAGCAGCGCATCGAGTCGCGCAACTTCAACGCCGCGACCGGCGTGCGCACCGTGAGCTATGACGAAAGCGCCACCACCCCGCTTGCCGGCCTGGTCATCAAACCCTGGCACAACGTGTCGCTGTACGCGAACTACATCGAAGGCTTGAGCAAGGGCGACGTGGCGCCGGCCACCGCGTCCAACGCGGGCCAGGTGTTCAAGCCCTACAAGGCCAAGCAGAAGGAAGTGGGCGTGAAGGTGGATCTGGACGACGCGATGCTGACGTTCAGCGCGTTCGAGATCACCAAGCCCAGCGGCCAGCTCACCAACGGCGTGTATGGCGCCGACAGCGAACAGCGCAACCGGGGCCTGGAACTGAACCTGTCCGGCGAACCCGTGCGCGGACTGCGCCTGCTGGGCGGCGTCACCTACCTGGACGCCGAGCTGACGCGCACCAACAATGCCGCCACGGTGGGCAACCAGCCGGTGGGCGTGCCGAAGTTCTCGGCCAACCTCAGCGCGGAATGGGACACCCCGTGGGTGGCGGGCCTGACGCTGACGGGCGGCATGATGTACACGGGCCGCGAATACGTGAACCAGGCCAACACGCAGTCGGTGCCGTCCTGGACGACGTTTGACGTTGGCGCGCGCTATGCCACGAAGATCCAGGGCAAGGACGTGACCTTCCGCGCCAACGTCGTCAACGTGACGAACCGGGCGTACTGGTCGGGGGTGGCGTCTTACGGCACGGTATCGCAGGGCGTGCCGCGCACGCTGATGCTGTCGGCGTCGATGGACTTCTGATGGCCGTCCGCAGCCCGGCCATCAGGTGCGGCGGCGGGCGAACACCATGCACACGGGGCTGCCCACGCGCAGTTCGTAGCCATCGCGCGCCAGGGCGCCATCCTGCGGATTCACGCGAAAGCGCACCAGCGTGTCGCTGTCTTCGTTCAGCGCGAACAGGAAGCGGCCGTCGGGAGACAAGGTGAAGAAGCGCGGCGTCTTGCCGCCGGACGGGGCATGTTGCACGGGCGCGAGGCGGCCATTGACCGGGTCGACGCGGAACACGGCGATGCTGTCGTCGCCCCGGTTCGACACGTACAGGTGGCAGCCGTGCGCATCCAGCGAAATGCCGGCGGCGCGGCTATTGCCCGTATAGGTGTCGGGCAGCGTGGGCAGCACCTGGAAGGGCTGCAACGTGCCGGCGGCCAGCGTGTAGGCGGCCACCGTGTTGTCCAGTTCATTGACGACGTAGAGCCAGCGGCCTGCGGGGTGGAAGGCCGCGTGCCGGGGGCCCGCGCCTTCGCGCGTGTCGGCGACGTTTGCGGGTTCGGCGCTGATCCCTCCTTCTTCCAGGGCGTAGAGGAACACGCGGTCCAGGCCCTTGTCCGGCACCACCACATAGCGGCCGGACGGATCCACCAGGTTGTAGTGCGGTTTGGCGAAGGGCTGCTCTTTGCGGTGCGGACCGGGCTCGCCGGACAGGGGCACCGTCTGGGCCACCGGCGCCAACGCGCCGTCGCCGTCCACGGGCAGCACGGCCAGCGTGCCCGTCAGATGGTTCGACACCATCAGGTAGCGGCCGGACGGCCCCAGCGCCAGGTGCACGGGGTTGCGGCCTTCGCAACCCTGTTGCCGCCACGGCGTCAATGCGCCGCTGCGGGGATCGCGATGCAGGGCGCTGACTTCATGGCTGTCGCCATGCACCGTATACAGCACGGGCAGCGTCGGATGCGGCAACAGATAAGAGGGGTTGACCAGGCCGCCGACGACTTGCGTCAAGGTCAGCGTGCCGGTTTCCTGGGCGTAGTCGAAAACGCTGATGCCTTCGCCACGGGCATGGCGTTCCCGCGTGGTGCGGGAACCGATATAGACGTGCATGGAACGATCCTCGGCTTGAAAAGAAAGCGGCCATGCGCGCCAGGCGCCGGGCCTAGGAAATCAGGATGCCGCTGATGCGGGCCAGGTTGTCCAGCGTGCTGCGCAGATGGCTGGACAGGGCGGCAGCGGCGTCTTCGTTGCGTTCGCGCTCCAATAGGTCCAGGATGGCCAGGTGCTGGTCGCAATGTTGCTGGTAGCGGCTGCGGTCTTGCATGGACCGGTACGACAACAGACGGCGGACCCGGTTGACGCGCTTGATCGTGTCGATGAAAAACGGGTTGCCGGACGCTTCCACCAGCGACTCGTGAAACCGCACGCCGCGTTCATGCAGCTGGTCGGCGGTGTCGGTCGCGATACCGCCGTCCAGCAGATGCTTTTCCGCGGCGCGGCAGCGTTCGATCACGGCTTTTTCAATGCGGAACGACGGCTCAAGCAACGCCGCGGGTTCCAGCGCCAGGCGCAGCCGGTACGACTGCAGCAGGCTGTCGGGCGTGGTCATCATGGACGAGAATTCCCAGCCGTAGCCGGGCCGCCGCTGCGCCCAGCCTTCTTGCGACACGCGGGCCAGCAACGCCTGCGTCTGCGCGTTGGTCAGCGCATAACGCACGCGCAGCTGGGCCTCGCTGCATTGCATGGGCAGCTCGCCGCGCAGCAGTTCGTCGGCCAGCTTGAAATAGCTCTGCGTCACGATGTCGTCCGCGGACGGCGGAGCCAGGGCGGCGTGCGCGTCCGGCAGGGCGTCGAAGTCCTGCTGCAGGAAATAGCCGCGGTTTGGCCGGCGCGCCACGATGCCGTGCTGCTCCAGCACGCCCAGGGCGTCGTTGACCGGCGAGCGCGACAGCCGCAGCCGGTCGGCAAGCTTCTGCGCGGTCAGGTGCGAGCCGCCGGGCAGGCGGTCCTGCCGGATCAGGTCCAGGATCTTCGTGACGGTATTGGTTTGCGCGCTCATGGGGGCGAGGAGGGCTGGAGGGTATCCGATAGGATAGCGGGAATGACGCCGCCCATCCGCAACAAACGCACCTCCAGCTGGGTCTCGACGGCGGCGGTGGCGGCCAGCGCATCCACGCGGCCGTCCGCGCGCAGGATGCGTACCGGCACGGCGATGCGCGGCGCAAGGGTGTCGGCCGGCGCGTCGATCTCGATGCGGTCGCCGGACTGCACGCGTAGCGTGGCGGGCGTGACGCCTTCGGGCAGGCGCAACGGCAGTATGCCCATACCGATCAGATTGGACCGGTGGATCCGCTCGAAGCTGACGGCCAGGACGGCGCGGATGCCCAGCAGGCGCTGGCCCTTGGCTGCCCAGTCGCGCGACGAACCCGTGCCGAAGCGCGCGCCCGCCAGCAGCACCACCGGCTGCTGTTCCTGGCGGTAGTGTTCGGCGGCTTCCCAGATCGGTTCCACGCGGCCGCTGCCCGCATGCCGCGTGTGGCCCACGGGCGCGTCCGGACAGAGCAGGTTCTTCAAGCTCTTGCTGTAGAAGGCCGCGCGCATCATCACTTCCCAATTGCCTCGCCGCGACGCGAACACGTTCAGGTCGCGGCGGTCGTCGCCGCGCGCCACCAGGAAGTCCGCAATCAGGCTGTCTGGCGGAATGGCGCTGGCGGGCGACAGGTGGTCGGTGGTCACGTCGTCGCCCAGCACCAGCAACGGATGCGCGGCATAGCGGCCCAACTGGCCGGCCGCCTGCATCGAGGCGAACGGCGGACGCCGCAGCGCGGTGGAAGCCGGGTCCCACGGAAAGCGGGGCGTGTCCGATGATTGCAGGGCCTGCCAGGCCGGGTTGGCGCTGGCGATCTTGAAGGCGGCCTGGAAATCGCCGGGCCGCAGGCCCTGGGCCAGCGCGGCGTCGATCTCGGCCGAGTCCGGCCACAGGTCGCCGAGGTACACGGCGCGGCCATCGGCCGCGGTCTGCACCGGTTCCTGGCTGAGATCGCGCTCGGCGTCCCCGGCCAGCGCGAAGGCGATGACGAGCGGGGGCGACATCAGAAATCCCAGGTCCAGGTCGGGGTGGATGCGGCCGGTGAAATTGCGGTTGCCCGACAGCACCGCTACCGGGTGGATCGCGCCGGCGGCCATGGCGTCCTGCACCGCGCCGGGCAGGGGGCCGGCGTTGCCGATGCACGTGGTGCAGCCGTAGCCCACGATGTCGAAGCCGACCGCGGCCAGATCGTCCAGCAGTCCGGCGCGGGCCAGGTAATCGGCCGCGGCGGGCGAGCCGGGGCCAAGCGACGTCTTGACCCAGGACGGCACGCGCAAGCCCGCCTGGCGCGCCTTGCGGGCCAGGAGCCCGGCCGCCATCAGCAGGCGGGGATCCGACGTGTTGGTGCAACTGGTGATGGCAGCGATGGCGATGGGGTGGCGGGGCAGCCCGCTGTCGGCGCCCGGCGCTGGCGTGAAGTCCAGCGCCGCCAACACGGCGCGGGTCTGGCCGTAGGGGTGCAGGTCTTGCGGCCGCCTGGGGCCGGCCACGTGCATCTGCACGCGGTCCAGCGCGATCTCGATCACGCGGGTGTAGCGCGGCGAGGCCTCGGGATCCAGTGCGATGCCGGCGCGTTCGGCATAGGCGGCGACACGTGCGATGTGGGCTTCCGTGCGGCCCGTCTGCCGCAGGTAGGCAAGCGTTTCGCCGTCGATCGGAAAGTAGCCGGTCGTGGCGCCGTATTCGGGCGCCATGTTCGCGACCACGCATCGGCTGCCGGCCGACAGCGTGCTGACGCCTGGACCGAAGAATTCCACGAACTCGCCCGAGACGTCGATGGCGCGCAGCCGTTGCGTCACCGTCAATGCCAGGTCGGTGGCGGTGACGCCCGCCGCCAACGCACCCGTCAGGCGCACGCCGATCACGTCCGGTATGCGCAGCAGCGTGGGCATGCCGAACATCACCGTCTGCGCCTCCAGGCCGCCGACGCCCCAGCCCAGTACGCCGATGCCGTTGACCATCGGCGTGTGGCTGTCGGTGCCGATCATCATGTCGGGGTGCAGGGCGCCGGCGTCGCCTTGGCAGACCACGGTGGCCAGTTGCTCCAGGTTGATCGTGTGCATGATGCCGGTGCCGGGCGGGTGGATGCGCACGTTCGACAGGGCCTTGGATGCCCAGCGCAGGAAGCGGTAGCGCTCGGCGTTGCGCCGCAATTCCAGGTCCAGGTTGCGCGTGGCGGCATCGGGCTGCGCATAGGCCTCGACGGCTAGCGAATGGTCCACCGACACGTCGACCGGCAGCACCGGATTCAGCACGGCCGGGTTCACGCCGGCCTCGGCCAGGGCGTCGCGCATCGCGGCGATATCCACCAGCGCAGGCGTGCTGGTGGTGTCGTGCATCAGCACCCGGCCGGGCTGGAAGGCGATCTCGGCCTCGCTGGTGCCGTGCGCCAGCCAGCCGAACAGCGCGCCGACCGCGGCGTCGCGTTCGTCGCCCTGCATGTTGCGCAGCGCGTTTTCCAGCAGCAGGCGCAGCACGACGGGCAGGCGGAAATAGTCGGCGCCGAACGTGGCGGGCAGGTCCAGGCAGGTGTAGGCGGCCCCGTCCAGCGTGAAGCGGGCGTGGCGCAGCAAGGCATTGGTGTTTTCCATAGCTGCCAGTTTTGCATATTGCATCTATAAAATGCAATTAAGTAAAAACCCGGCCGCCATCCGGACGGGCCGACCAGGAGACAGACCATGCCCCGAATCCGATTGCTTGCCGCCGCCGTGCTGACGGCCGCGGCCCTGGCGCCATTCCCTTCCACCCAGGCCGCCGACGTCGGCCGGCCGGTCAGCCTGATCGTGCCGTTTGCCGCCGGCGGCGGGGTGGACGGCATGGGCCGCCTCTTGGCCGAACGCCTGCGCAGCGAAATGCCGCAAGGCGTGGTGGTGGAAAACAAGCCCGGCGCCAGCGGCATGCTGGGCGCGCAGACGGTGGTCCGGTCGGCGCCGGATGGGTCGACGATGCTGCTCGGGTCGGCGGGCGAAACCGCCATCAACCCGCTGGTCTTCAAGGGCAAGATGCAATACCAGCCGGACAAGGACCTCGCGCCGATCGCGCTGGTCGCTCGCGTGCCGAACGTGCTGGTGGCCAACCCCAAGCTGCCGGTCAGCAATGTGGAGCAGTTGGTGGCCTACGGCCGGGCGCACCCGGACAAGCTGACCTACGCGACCAGCGGGGTGGGCAATCCGCAGCATCTGAACGGCGAGCTGCTGCAGTCGCTGGCGGGGATCAAGATGGTGCACGTGCCATACAAGGGGGCGTCCGCGCAGCTGGTGGACGTGGCGGCGGGCAGCGTGGACCTGACCTTCGTCAGCCTGGCGGGCGCATTGCCCTTCATCAAGAGCGGCAAGGTCAAGCCGCTGGCGGTCACGTCGGCCACGCGCGCCTCGTTCGCGCCGGACATTCCTGCCGTGGCCGAATACGCGCCGTTAAAGGACTACGCGCTGGAGAACTGGTTCGGCGTATTCGTGGCGGCGGGCACGCCGGCCGATGTTCAGCACAAGCTGGCGGCCGCCATCGGACGTGCCTTGCAAGACGAGAAGTTCGTGGCCAGCATCCGCGAGCTGGGCGGCGAAGTGCAGCCGATGAGCCAGGAAGAATTCCGCGCCTTCATCAAGGCGCAGACGGCGGTATTCGCCAAGGTCGTGGCCGATGGCCACATCACGGCCGAAAACTGAGAGCGGTGCGCGCTAGGGGCGGGAAAGGCCCTGGCGCAACACCGCATCCAGCGCGCCAAGCGCCGGCGGGATTATCGCCAGCAGGCGCGCTTTTCCCACGCCGTCGCGCGCCTGCACCGACAGGCCATGCAGCACGACAGCGTAGTAGTCGCCCAACGCCTGCACGTCCGTGCCGGGCTTGAGTTCGCCGCTTTGCACGGCGGATTCAAGCCGGTCGATGATGCCTTGCGTGCGGGCCTTGCGATGCGTGGTCAGCCATGCCATGACGCCTTCGTTCTCGGCGGCGTAGTTGGTGGCGGCGCTGACCACCATGCAGCCCTGCGGCCGGCCACGCCGGGTGTAGGTCAGCACCGCGTCGGTCAGCAGCGTTTCGATGGCGCTACGCACGCCGTCGGCGGCCTCGAGCGCCTTTTCAGCAAACCCGCCGTCGCCCGCTTCATAGCGCGCCACGGCTTCGCGAAACAGGTCCTGCTTGGACCCGAAGGCCGCGTACAGCCGCGCCGACGCCAGTCCTGTCGCCGCTACCAGATCCGCCATCGAGGTGCCTTCATACCCCTGTTTCCAGAACGCCAGCATGGCTTGCTGAAGCGCTAGGTCGCGGTCGAATTCTCTGGGTCTGCCTGCCATCACGGTCTCGGTGAAATGATCTGGATGCAGTGTACCGCCCGCCATCGCATTTGCATCGATTTCGTTTTTCGCCTATTCTTTGTCAATCGACAAACAATTAAGGATTCGATATGAAGACCATCAAAGGACCCAGTCTGCATCTGGCGCAATTCAGCGACGCCGTGGCGCCCTTCAACAGCTTGCCGGCCATTGCGGAATGGGCGGCGGGCGTGGGCTTCAAGGCCTTGCAGATTCCGGCCTGGGACCAGCGCTTCTTCGATGCGGAAACGGCGGCGGCCAGCCAGGACTATTGCGACGAAGTCACCGGGACGCTGGCGGCCCACGGGCTGGTCGTCAGCGAACTCACCACCCACATCTTCGGCCAGTCGCTTGCCGTGCATCCCGCCTACGACGCGATGGTCGACATCTTTGCGCCCGAGCAAGCGCGCGGCAATCCTCAGGCCAGGACGGCCTGGGCAAAGCAGGGGCTGCTGAATTCGGCCCGCGCCTCGAAGCGCTTGGGCCTGACCGAGATGGGCACGTTTTCGGGGTCGTTGGCGTGGCCCTACCTGTTTCCGTTCCCGCAGCGTCCCGAGGGCCTGATCGAGACGGCGTTCGATGAACTTGCGAAACGCTGGCTGCCGGTGCTGGACGCCTGCGACGAGCAAGGCGTGAACCTGTGCTTCGAGATCCATCCCAGCGAAGACCTGCATGACGGCATCACGTTCGAGATGTTCCACGAACGCGTTGGCGGCCACGCCCGCTGCGCCATGCTGTTCGACCCCAGCCATTTCGTCCTGCAGCAGCTGAACTACCTGGAATACCTGGACATCTACAAGGACTACATCCGCATGTTCCATGTGAAGGACGCCGAGTTCAATCCCACCGGCCGCCAAGGGATCTACGGCGGCTACCAGTCGTGGATCAACCGGGCCGGGCGCTTCCGTTCGCTGGGTGATGGCCAGGTGGATTTCAAGTCGATCTTCTCGAAGCTGGCGCACTACGACTATGCGGGCTGGGCCACGCTGGAATGGGAGTGCTGCCTGAAAGACCAGGAAGCGGGCGCGCGCGAAGGCGTGGAATTCATCAATCGCCACATCATCCCCGTCACCGCCAAGGTATTCGACGATTTCGCTGGCGCCGCCATCGACAAGCAACAGATCCACGCCCTGCTGGGCATCGCGTAAACGCAGAGTCTTCCATCATGACGCATCAAACCCAAGCCTTCTTCACCGCCGCCGACGGCGTGTCGCACCAGTACCCGCTTATCGACGGCAACCGCATCCATTGCGCCATCGCGGGCAATGGGCCCCCTGTCTTGCTGATTCCCGGCTGGCCGCAGACGTGGTTCACCTGGCGCCACATCATGAAGTCGCTGGCGGCGGCGGGCTACACCGCCATTGCCGTGGATCCGCCGGGCACCGGCGACTCCGGCCGCCCCGCCCAGGGCTACGACACCGGCGCCGTCGCCAGCGTGCTGCATCGTCTGATGGGCCAGTTGGGGCACGCCACCTATCAGGTTGTCGGCCACGACATCGGCATGTGGGTCGCCTACGCGATGGCCAGCGATTTTCCGGCTGCGGTGCGCCGCTTGGCGCTGACCGAAGCCGTCATCCCGGGCCTGGCACCCGCGCCGCCGATATTCGTGCCGCCAGAAGAGAACATCTTCCTGTGGCACTTCCTGTTCAATCAGCTGCAAGACCTGCCGGAAACGCTGATTGCGGGACGCGAGCGCGCCTACCTGAGCTTCATCTTCGACAAGTGGTCGCATCGGCGCGACCGGGTGGCGGCAGAGGTGTATATCGACGCCTATTCGGCACCGGGCGCATTGCGCAGCGGCTTTGCCTACTACCGGGCCATACCCGAGACCATCCGCCAGAATCAGGAACGCTCGAAGGCCCGCCTGCGCATGCCCACGCTGGCCATCGGCACGGAACACGCGACCCGGGACGCCCCGCTGATCACGATGCGCGACAACGCCACCGACCTGACCGGCGTCATCATTGCCGACTGCGGGCATTTCGTGACCGAAGAATGCCATGAGGCGTTCTCCGAACACCTGCTTGCCTTCCTGTCGAAAGAGGATTGAACGTGTCCCTCGATCCTCGTATCAACGCCTTCCTGACGCGTCTGTCCAGCGCATCCGCGCCGCTGGTGCTGGAAGACATCCGCGCCGCAACCGAAACGGGGCTGCGGGCGCTGCAGGGCACCGCCGAGGCCGTGGACGCCGTGACCGACCACGAGGCGCGCTGCCAGGACGCGCATCCGTTACGGATCCGCGCCTACACGCCGGCCGGCCTGGCGCAGCACGATGCGCTGCCCGCGATCGTGTTCGCGCATGGCGGCGGCTGGTTCCAGTGTTCGCTCGATCTGTACGACAACCCTTGCCGCGCGTTGGCCAACGCGACGCAGTGCAAGGTGTTTTCGGTGGACTACCGGCTGGCGCCCGAGAACAAGTTCCCGGTGCCGGCCGAGGACGTCTATGCCGGACTGCAATGGGTCAGCGCGAATGCCGTGGGGCTGGGCATCGACGCCTCGCGCCTTGCGGTCTGCGGCGATAGCGCTGGCGGCAACCTGGCTGCGGCCGCCGCGATCATGGCGCGGGATCGCGGCGGGCCACCCATTGCGCATCAGTTGCTGATCTACCCCGTGATGGACCATGCCTTTTCGACGCAGTCGTACCAGACCTATGGACGCAACTTCTTTCTGACCGAAGAGATCATGCGCTACTGCTGGTTCACGTACCTGGTCAACGAGGCGGATGGGGCATCGCCCTACGCATCGCCGCTGCGGGTGCAATCCGTAAAAGGCCTGCCGCCCGCCACTGTGCTGGTCAGCGAGTACGACCCTCTGCGGGACGAGGGCGAAGCCTACGCGCAGCGGCTGCGCGACGGCGGCATCGCGGCGCAGGACCATCGCCTGCCGGGCATGGTGCACGCTTGTATCCACATGCTGGGCCTCACGCCGGCGGCCAGGCGCTTGTTCGACCTAGCGGGGCAGGCGATGCTGGCCGCGCTGGGGGCAGGCGATACGCCCGTGGCTACGGGATGTCGTGCAGCAGCACCTCCAGGCCGATCCGTTGGCCAGCGCGCACCCGGCTGACCGCCTGCCGGGAGGTGACCCGATAGATGTCGCGCGCGCCTTGGACCGGGCGATGCGATACGGCGATCACGGCCGCGTCGCCCAGGTCCAGGGGCAGCACCATGGGGCGCGACTGCATGCGCGGGCGCTGTTCGGTCATGACGAATTCGCCGCCGGCGAAGTCGGCGCCGGGTCGCGACAGCAGGGCGACGAGTTGCAGGGGAAACACATGCGTGCCGTCGGCATGCTGAATCAGCGGCTGATACGCGTCCGCGGCCAGGCGATTCAGCGCTGCCAGACGCCGCGGCTGCCCCGCATCGCGGTTGCGCTGGATCCAGGCGGAGAAATCGTCGGGGTATGTCTCGTCCTGTTGCAGGGCGGCGGCCCAGGATCGCGCGACAGGCAGCAATTGCCGGTACAGGTCCGCGCGCAGCGAATCGAATGCAGCGGCGTCAGCGTCGGCCCGCGCCAGCCGCCGCGCCGCGTCCTCCTGGAAAAAGCCGGGCAGCAACGCCCAGCCCTCGGCGTCCAGTTGGCGGGCAATAAGGTCCCAGTCGTAGCGGGAAAGCGGGGCGTGGTCGGGCGTCATGGCGGGGCTAGGCGTTCTGGGCATCACAGGATAGGGGCGCGCGGCGCGTCCGCCACTCCGTTGCTTGCTTGCGCGGCTGCGGGGCGCGAGGCCGCGCCCAGGAGCCTTGAAGTATGCTTGTGGGCTTCATGAACCCATTCTATGCCGCCCGCAATGACTGATTTCCCTTTTGACGCCGTGCTGTTCGATTGCGACGGCGTGCTGGTTGATTCCGAACCGATCACCAGCCACGTGCTCACCCAGATGCTGAACGAATTGGGGTGGGACATCACGCATGACGAAACGATGCGCATCTTTACCGGGAAGGCCGTCAGGGACGAACTGCCGCTGATCGAGGCGCGCACCGGCGTCAAGCTGGGCCCGGAGTGGTTCGACGCGTTCCGCCAGCGCCGCAATGCCGCGTTGGACCGCGACCTGCTGGAGATCCCCGGCGCGCCGGACGCCGTGCGCGCGCTGCACCAGACCCTGGACGGACGCATTGCCGTGGCCTCGGGCGCCGACCGCCGCAAGGTGGAGCTGCAATTGGCGAAGGTGGGCATTGCCGAGTGCTTTGACGGACGCGTGTTCAGCGGCCATGAAATGCCGCGCAGCAAACCGTTTCCCGATGTGTATCTGGCCGCCGCCCAGGCGCTGGGCGTGGATCCCAAGCGTTGCGCGGTCGTGGAAGACACGGTCACGGGCGCTACCGCCGGCGTGGCGGCGGGCGCCACGGTGTTCGGCTATAGCCCGGACGCCAACGGCCACAGCGGGGCCGAGGCCTTGCGCGGCGTGGGCGTGGCCCACGTGTTCACCGACATGAAGCAACTGCCCGCGCTGCTGGCGGGCTGGCAGGCCGGCGCGCGCTAAGCGCCGCCGGCATCCCGCGCGCGCCTAGCGCGCGTGGTTGGCGTATTGCTCGCCGCCATCCAGGTCGATCACGGTGCCGCTCAGGTAGCCGGCGCGCGGAGACGCGCCGAACACGATCATGTCGGCCACTTCCTCGGGTTCCATCAGACGGCCGAACGGCAGGTCCGACAGCGTTTCCTGCCACCGGCTTTCATCGCCCCAGCGGGCTTGCGCGCGTTGGCGCGCCAGCGTCAGGACGCGGTCGGTGCGGGTGCGCGACGGGTTCACGCCAAACACGCGCACCCCGTGGCGCGGCGCGTCCCCGCCCAGGGCGCGGGTGAACGCGATCAGCGAGGCATTGGCCGAGGCGCCGCAGATGTAGTCCGCACGCGGCGCGGCTCCGGCCATGCCGATGATGTTGGCGATGACGCCGGCGCCCGCTTCGCGCATCGCGGGGTAGTAGTGGCGGGCCAGATTGATGTAGCCGTGCACCTTGAGATCCCAACCGGCGCGCCAGCGTTCGTCCTGCACCTGGTCCAACGCGCCGCCGGGCACCGCGCCCGCGTTGTTCACCAGCACGTCGATAGGGCCGGTGTCCTTGGCCAGCTTTTCCGCGGCGCCAGGCAGGGCCAGATCCAGGGCCACGGCCTGCGCGGCGCGGCCGGTCTGCTCGCGGATGGCGGCGGTGGCCTGATGCAGCGCGGCGTCGTCGCGCGCCACCAGGATCGGGTCCGCGCCTTCGCGTGCGAAAGCCACGGCGCACGCCAGGCCGATGCCCTTGGACGCGCCCGTGATGAGCACGCGTTTTCCTGCCAGCTGCAAATCCATGAAGCGCTCCTGTCGATTCGCGCCTGCCTTTGCGGCGCACGCTTAGGTTGTAAACCACTTACCGGCGGCATGCCAGCCTGAAGGCGCCATGGCGCATCGGGGCACGCGCCTGCTATGCTGAAACCACCTGTGCCACAAGGAAGCGGCGATGTCGGAAATCTGGCTGGAAATCTGGACCACCGTGCGGAGTGAATTCGCGGATATTCCTGATGTGGGCGAAGCCACGCGCATCGTGCTGCGGTTGGGCATGGCCGTGATATTGGGCGGCCTGCTGGGCTATGAACGCGAACGCAGCGGCAAGGCCGCGGGCCTGCGCACGCACATGCTGGTGGCGCTGGGCGCGGCGATTTTCGTGCTGGTGCCGCTGCAGGGCGGCATGCAGGTCGGTGACATCAGCCGGGTGTTGCAAGGCGTGATCGCAGGCATCGGTTTCCTGGGCGCGGGCGCGATCATCAAACTGAGCGACGAGCGTGAAATCCGCGGGCTGACCACATCGGCCAGCATCTGGATGACCGCCGCGATCGGCGTGGCGGCGGGCATGGGCCGCGAGGCCACGGCGCTGGTCAGCACCTTGATGGCGCTGTTCGTGCTGGCGGTGCTGCGGCGGGTCGAGGCGCGCATTTCGTCGCGGCAGGAAAAGAACCTGATCACCCCCGGCACGAAGTCCGGGGGGAATGCCTGACGGCGGTCGCCCGCGCGGCTGGTCAGCTGCCGCCGGAGACGTCGATGAACGAGCCGCTGGTATAGCCGGCTTCGTCCGAGAACAGCCACAGCACCGCGCCCGCCACCTCATCCACCGAGCCGCCCCGGCGCAACGGGATCACGTTTTTCAGCCGGTCCACGCGACCGGGTTCGCCGCCGCTGGCGTGCATGTCGGTGTAGATGGTGCCGGGCCGCACGCCGTTCACGCGGATGCCCTCCGGCGCCACTTCCTTGGACAGGCCGATCGTCAGCGTATCCAGCGCGCCCTTGGACGCGGCGTAGTCCACATATTCGTTGGGTGAGCCGAGGCGGGCGGCGGCCGAGGACACGTTGACGATGGCGCCGCCCTGGCCGCCATGCCGCGGCGACATCCGCCGCACGGCCTCGCGGGCGCACAGGAAGGCGCCGATGACATTGGTGGACAACACGCGAAGCAGGCGGTCGGCATCCATGTCGTCCACGCGCATCTGCTTTTCCAGGATGCCGGCGTTGTTGACCAGCGCATCCAGGCGGCCCAGCCGGTCATCCAGCGTGTGGAACATGCGCAGCACCTGGTCTTCTTGCGAGACGTCGGCCTGGATGGCCAGCGCCTGGCCGCCTTCGCGCCGGATTTCGGCCACGACGGCTTCGGCGGCGTCCGCGTGGGTGCGGTAGTTGACGCCGACCGCATAGCCGCGGCGGGCAGCCAGTTTGGCGACGGCGGCGCCGATGCCGCGGCTTGCGCCAGTAACAAGCATGACTTTGGACATGGTTTTCTCCTGCATGGCTGCCACGTTAGCAGAACGCAGGTTCAGATCCACACGTCGTTCGGGGCGCTGCGCGCGCCGCCCTCGTCGCCGGTGTTCACGACGCCACAGGGCTCCACCAGCATCAGGTGGGCTTCTTCCTGCGCGCAAGGCTTGTGCTCCACGCCCTTGGGGATGACTGTCATGTCGCCCGGCCCCAGGTCGATGTGGCCGTCGCGCAGTTCGATCCGGAGCCGGCCGCTGACGACGATGAACGTTTCGTCGGTGTCCGCATGGCTGTGCCAGACGAAATCGCCTTGCACCTTGACCACCTTGAACTGGTAGTCGTTCATCTGGGCGATGACCTTGGGCTGCCAGTGCTCGGAGAATAGCGAGAGCTTGCCGGCGATATTGATGGAGGATATGGGGGACATGGCGGGGCCTGAACGAGGGAAGACGCCTGCAGCATAGGGCGGCAGCGCACGCGCCGTCTTGTACGTTCTTGCAGGTTTTCCGTGCCGTACGGCCGAGGCTAGCTGTGCAGCATCCGCCGCCAGCGGTCGGGTGTCATGCCGTAGGTCTGCACATGGCGATGCGTCAGGTGGCTCTGGTCGGTGAAGCCGGCGCCGGCCGCGGCGTCCGCCAGCGGCTGGCCGGCTGCGATCAGCCGGCGGGCCAGGTCCAGGCGGCGCAACATCACGTAGCGATAGGGGCTGGTGCCGAACAGCGCGCGGAAGTCGCGCGACAGGCGCCAGCGGTCGTTGCCCGCGGCCTGCGCCAGCTGGTCCAGCGTGATGGGCTGGCCGAGCGACGCATGGATGAACTGCCGGGCGCGCTCCGCAGCCGGGTAATCGGCCGTTCGGCGTCCTGGGGGGCGGCCTGCGGCGGCGCACAGCGCGTGGGCCAGGTCGTAGAGCGCGTCGTCTTCCTGCAAGGGGTCGATTGCTGCCCGGGTACTTTGCAGCAGCGCCTCGCTGGCGGCATGCAGCCGCGGGTCGGCAGAGAGGCCGCCCGCGATGAACGGCAGCGGCCGGCCGCCCAGGATCTGCTGGATCAGCGCGGGTTCGACATAGATCATGCGGTAGTGGAAACCGGCTTCGGTGCCTGCCTGCCCGTCATGCGGTTCGTCGGGATGCAGCACGATGGTGCCGCCCGGCAGGCTGTGCCGGCACGAGCGCCGGTAGTGGAAACTTTGCACGCCCGACAGCGTGCGCCCGATGGCGTACGTGTCGTGGCGGTGCATGTCGTAGCCATGACCCCCGAAATAGGCCTCGATGCGCTCCACATGGCCCGAGGGCGCGGCACGCAGTATCCAGTCCTGCTTCGGTTTGGCCAAGGTCATGGCGGACATGCGGCAGGGTCTACTTCTTCACCTGCACCAATACGAACTCGTTGCCGTACAGGTCGATGAAGTGGGCGTAGACGGTGGTGTCGTCATGGACGGGCTCTTTGGTGAAACGCACGCCCCGTGCGGCGAACTTGCTGTGGTCGCGCACGACGTCGTCGGTGTAGAACACGCCCACCGGCTGGCCGCCGGTCTGGTCGCCCACGCGGTCGCGTTGCGCCTGGGTCAGGGCTTGCAGCAGCCAGACGCCGACCGCGGGCTGTTCGGGCAGGCGCAGGTGCACATACCGTTGCTGGCCCACGGGCATATCGACGAACACCTCCATGCCGAGCTTGTCTTGGTAGAAAGAAATGGCGGTGTCGTAGTCGTTCACGAGAAGGACGAGACGGCCCAGCGAATGCATGTCAGGACTCTCTTTGAGGTTAAGCGTGCGGCTATGCTAACCCGTCGCGGCGCTTTACCGGCTGTCGGCCTCCCGCAACAGCCGCAGGCCCACGAGCGGGTAGCGTGTTTCCTGGGTGTTCCAGTTGCGGTAGGACGACCGGGTATAGAGCGCCCAGGTGTGCCAGGAACCGCCCCGGCGCACGCGCACGTTGCCGCTGTCGGGGCCTTGCGGATCGTCCGTGGGCGAGTGCGCGTAGTAGTCCTCGCCGTACCAGTCCGCCACCCATTCCCAGGCGTTGCCGTGCATGTCGTACAGGCCGAAGGCATTGGGCGCGTAGCTGGCCACCGGTGCGGTGAAGGTGTAACCGTCGTGGCGCGCCGAGGCGAACGCCTGCCATTTCGGCCACAGCGGTTCGGCGTCGGCGTCAAAACCGTTGCCGGCATCGGGCATGCCCGCCGGGTCGTCGCCGTTCTGGTAGCGGGTGCGCGTGCCGGCGCGGCAGGCGTACTCCCATTCGGCTTCGGTGGGCAGCCGGTAGACGTGGCCTTCCTTCTGGGTCAGCCAGCGGGCCAGTGCCTGGGCGTCGTTCCAGCTGATGTTCACGACGGGGTGGTCGTCGGTCTGGGCAAAGCCAGGGTTGCGCCAGGAGTAGCGGCGGTCGCGGCCTTCGAAGGCGTCGCCGCGTTCGGACTTGTCGGGATCGTAGGCGGAGTTGTAGCCATAGCCGCCGGTGCCGTCGGCCTCGGACTCGGGCACGTACCCGGAGGCTTCGATAAAGCGACGGAACTGTCCGACGGTGACTTCGGTGCGTTCCAGGTAGAACGGCCGGGTGATGCGCACGGTATGCACCGGCGCTTCGTCGAACAGCTGCGCGAAGCGGTCCTTGGGATATTGCGGGTAGTCGCGCGCCAGCGCCTCGGGCGATTCGTCGCTGCCCATCTGGAACGCGCCAGCGGGAATGGCGACGAACACCATGCCCAGCGTATTCTCGATCAGCGCGGGCGGCTGGGCGGCGGGGGCCGCCGGCAGCGGGGACGGCAACAGGAAACTGGCAAGCAACAGGCAGGGACGGATACGCATGGAGAGTCGCAGGCGCGGACGCGCAGGGCCAAGGGTGCGACATAGTAGGGCGGCCGCGTCCGGACAGCCAGACGCGGGGAACCCGCATACGGGCCTTTGCAGTTCAGCCTGCCTTGCGCAAGGTGAAGTTGATCCGCCGGCTGCCTAGCCGGGGATGCGGCAGGTCCTTCATGGGCATCACGCCGTGATAGCGCAGCCGGTCTACGCCGCCCCACACGACCACGTCGCCATGCAGCAAGGGCACGCGCACGGTCTTGTCCGGGCGTTCGTTGCCGCCGAACAGGAAGACGGCGGGCATGCCCAGCGATACGGACACGATGGGCGCGCCGTAGTCACGTTCATTCCTGTCCTGGTGCAGCGACAGCCGCGATCCCGGCTCGTACTGGTTGACCAGGCAGGCGTCGGGCGTAAAGCCGGTAAAGCCGGCCTCGGCCGCCGCAGCCTGCGCCAGTTGCAGGAAGGCCGAAGGCAGGTCGGGCCAGGGCCGTCCGGACAGCGGGTCGATGCGCGTATAGCGATAGCCGTGCGCATCCGTCGTCCAGCCCCACTGCCCGCAATTGGTCAGCGCGACCGACATGGTGTAGCCCCCCGGCGTCTGCATGTGCCGGAAGGGGGACTGTGCGGCGACGGTGTCCACGCCTTGCAGCAGCGCCTCGGCAAAGGGCAACGCAAACCCGCGCAGCACGAAGGATTGCGGCCCGATCGCTTCGCGTCCGCTTTGCGCGGTGTCGTCATCGCCAAACAGGTCCAAAGTCGTCGCCATGATCATTGGGCGTCGTGGAAGATCAGGCCCAGCGTGTGGCGCCGGCCGCTGCGCAGTGCGCTGACGCCGTGCCGCATGGCGGTCTTGCGCCAACCACGCGCGCCGGGCACCGGCCGCTGGTTCACCGTGAAGATCAACGCGTCGCCTTGCCGCAGCGGCAGCACCTGGGCGCACTGTTCGCGGCTGCTGGTTTCCGTCATCACGAATTCGCCACCCGTGAAATCCAGGCCGGGGCGTGACAGCAGCACCGCGACCTGCAGCGGGAACACGTGTTCGCCGTACAGGTCCTGATGCAGGCAGTTGTAGTCGCCGGGTCCGTACTCCAGGATCAGGGGCGTGGGACGGCGTTGGCCGGCGTCATGGCAGCGCTGCAGGAAGGCCGCGTGGTCGGCGGGATACTGCACATTGACGCCCAACTGCCGGTTCCAGCGGTTTGCGATCGGCGCTAGTTGCGGATACAAGGCGCTGCGCAGATGCTGCAGCAACGGCGGCAACGGATAGGAAAAGTACTTGTATTCGCCGCGGCCGAAGCCGTGGCGCGCCATCACGATACGGCTGCGGTAGCCGTCCGCGGCCGAGTAGCCAGCCGCCAGCGCCGCGCATTGGGCGGGGGTCAGCAGGCCGGGCGCGATCGCATTGCCGTGCGCATCCAGCGACTCGGTGATCCGGGCCCAATCCAGGTCGGGCAGGGGGGCGGCAGGCAGCATGTCCATATGGCCAGGGCAGGCAAGGCGTAGAAGAAAAACCCAGTCTACGCCTGCGCGGCCCTAGGCGAACTCCGCTTGTTGCGCCGGGTTCACAGCAGCGGCTCCAGCGGCAGCAGTGACACGAACCAGACGGAAAACCGCTTCCAGGCCGTCGTGCCCGGTTCGGTATCGTGGCGGATCGTTTCCCCGTTGCGCTGTTCCAGCCAATACAAGTCGCCTTTGTCGTCCAGGCAGACGCGGTAGGCCACTTTGGGCAGGTCGTTCTTGAAGGCGTCGGCGATACGGCCCGCCAAGGTCGGGCTGTCGATCACAAAGCCCAGTTCGGTATTCAGCTTGGCCGAACGGGGGTCGAAGTTGAACGACCCGACGAAAATGCGTTGCCCGTCTACTGCAAAAGTCTTGGCATGCAGGCTGGAACCCGAGCTGCCGAAGGGCCCCATGCTCTTGTTGCGCTCGACCTCGCCCGCCATGCGTTTCATTTCGAACAATTCCACGCCGGCTGCCAGCAGGTCCTTGCGGCGCTTGGCATAGCCGGAATGCACGACTGCGACGTCGGTCGCTTCCAGCGCATTGGTCAGCACCTGGACCTTGACCCCGCTTTCGGCCATCTTCGCAAAGGCTTCCGTACCGGCGGCCGTGGGCACGAAATAGGGCGACACCAGTTCCAGGTCGGCCGCGGGCGTGCCGATGATTTCATGCAGCTGGTGCGGCAGCATCGCTTCGGGCGGCGCGGTGCCCAGCGTCTTGCGCGGGTCGTCGCTGACCATGCGGGTGTTCGCCCATTCCAGGGTCAGCTCGCCTTGCAGCAATTGCCGGATGAAAGGCAACTGCTTCATGGCGTCGGCATAGGCGGCGGCCTCCGGCGACCGTTCCACCTTGCTGGCGCGCGCCTCCAGCGCTTGCAGCGCGCCCGGTTCGGGCTTCTTCAGCAGCCGGTCCACGGGGTAGGCGGATTCGCTGGCCCAGTACCGGTCGAAATCCATCGATACGTCATTGACTGCGGCGCCGATCGCCAGCACGTCCAGGTCGGTGAACAGCACGCCGTTGGCGGCGCCGAAGTATTCGTCGCCGACATTGCGCCCGCCGATGATGGTGGCCTGGTTGTCAGCGGTGAAGGACTTGTTGTGCATGCGCCGGTTCAGGCGGCTGAAGTCGGTGACATAGCCCAAGGGCTTCGGCCAGCGCAGCACAAAGGGGTTGTACAGGCGGACTTCGATATTGGGATGCTCGTCCATCGCGGCCAGCACCGTGTCCAGGCCCGACGTGCCGTTGTCGTCCAGCAGCAGCCGCACGCGCACGCCGCGGTCGGCGGCAGCGTGCAGCGCCTCCAGCAGCATCGTGCCCGTCATGTCGTCGTGCCAGATGTAGTACTGCACATCCAGGCTGCGCTCGGCTGCCCGCGCCAGCATCATGCGGGCCGCGAAAGCGTCATAGGCATTGGACAGGGGGTGGATGCCCGATTTTCCAGGGTGCGCCGCCGCCAGCGGCGCGATGCCGCGGCCCAAGGGCGTGGCGGCCGATTGGTCGGGCGTCAGCGCCTGGGACTCGCTGCGCTTGTCCAGCGGTGGCAGGCTGCATCCGCTTAGAAACGAAAGGCAGAGGGCGGTCATAAGAAGGGGTTTGGCCAAAAGCATGCCCGTATTGTGCCGAAAAAAGTGGCAGGCCCCGGGTCTTGATGGTTTTCCATATTTGGAATAAATTCCCTTATATGGAAAACACAACGATTGATGTTGATCTGGACCGCCGCATCGCCCAGCGCCTGAAGGCCTTGCGCTTGGCGCGCGGCTGGTCCCTAGACGAATTGGCCGGAATGGCTGGCGTCAGCCGCGCCACGCTCTCGCGCCTGGAAAACGCCGAGGTCAGCCCCACGGCCAGCGTGCTGGGCAAGCTGTGCGCGGCCCATGGCTTGACCATGTCGAGGCTGATGGTGATGGTGGAAGACGATTTCGCGCCATTGGTGCCCGAGCATGGCCAGGCCGTGTGGGTCGACGACAGCGCAGGCTTCCGGCGGCGTTCGGTGTCCCCGCCCGCGCAGCAGTTGGCGGGAGAAGTGCTGGCCTGCGAGCTGGCGGCGGGCGCCCGCATCGGCTACGAGCGATCGCCGCGGCCGGGGCTGGAGCACCACCTGCTGATGCTGGAAGGCGAATTGCATATCACCGTCGACGGCCAGACCCACATCCTGGCGCCGGGCGACTGCCTGCGTTACCAGTTGTTCGGCGCCAGCCAATTCATCACAACGCCGCATTGCGGCGCCCGCTACCTGCTCTTCATCGTCTGAAACCCCATGTCCCACGACCACGCTCCCATTGAATTGACCCTGCTGAAGGCGGATGACGTCGCCGCCAGCCTGCCCGCGCTGGGCGAGCTGCTGCATGCCTGCGTGCAAGGCGGCGCCAGCGTCAGCTTCGTGCTGCCGTATTCCCCTGACGATGCGCAAGCCTTTTGGCGCAACAAGATCCTGCCGGCGGTGGCCGGCGGTAAGCTGGCGCTATGGGTGGCGCGTCAAGATGGCCGCATTGCCGGTTCGGTGCAATTGGACAGCGACACGCCGCCCAATCAGCCCCACCGCGCCGAAGTGCGCAAGCTTCTGGTGCACCCCGATTTCCGCCGCCGCGGCATTGCCCGGCATTTGATGCGCGAGGCCCACGCCCACGCAGCGCGCATCGGCCGCAGCCTGATCACGCTGGATACGCGCACCGGCGACAGCGCCGAGCCTTTGTATGCGTCGCTGGGCTATGTGACCGTCGGGCAGATCCCGGATTTCAGCCGCGACCCGCACGATGCCGGCAAGCTGGACGCGACGACCATCATGTACAAGCGGGTGTAAACGAGGCCGCAGGATGGGTGAAGAATAAGCCGCACACGGGCGACAAAAGAAGCCTTTCACCGGCAACAAAAAAGCCACCCGCGAGGGTGGCTTTCTTACTCAACCAGTGTCCATTCAAGCCAGCGGCTTGATCCCCACGCTGTAAGGGGGCGCATTGCCGCGTGCGGCGGCCTTGATCTTCAGCATCGAGCCGCCGGGGGTGAATTCGAAGTCTTGCAGCGGCACTTCGAACCATTGGTGAAAGCTGGTGCGGGAAAACTCGGGCACCCAGACTTTGGCGCGCCGCGCGTCGCAGTGGAATTCCACCAGCGTGCGGTCGATGCCCAGGGGGCGGGTGTTGCCGATGCGGTAGCTGACGCGCAGTTCGGCGCTTTCGGTCGAGCCGGGGCGCCAGGTCAGGCCGATGGATTCCATGAATTGTTCAATCGCCTGAATGCCGCGATACATAGCTGACTCCGAATGCTGTCGGGCGCCGTGCGCCCACGAAAATCCGCCGCGCGCGGCGGCGGGAAACAGACGGATTATCCGCCATTCCGGGGCAGGCTGCCCAGCCGGCGGGGCGCGTGGGTCGGAATGAGGCCTCGCGCGGGAGGCGCAGGCGGGTATCAGGCGCCGGTTTTGGCGCAGAACGCCAGGATGGCGTCGGCGACGGCCTGCGGGGCTTCGCGTTGGGGGAAGTGGCCTACTCCGTCCAGTACGCGGCGCGCGTAGCCGCCCTGGAAGAACGCCTCCTTGCCTTCCGAGGTGGCCGGCTGGTTGCACGCGTCGGCCCCGCCATGCAGCACCAGGGTTGGGACGGTCAGCACGGGGGCGGGGGTGAGCAACGCCGTGTCGGCCTGATAGGCGATGTCGCCTTCGGCATAGCCCCAGCGGTGGCGGTAGGAATGCAGCACCACCTCGGCCCAGTCCGGGTTGTCGAAGGCGCGCACCGCCTCGTCGAACGCCTCCGGCGTGTACCAGGGGCCGGGCGACCAGGTATCCCACATGTTGCGGGTGAACTCGCGGCGGTTGCCGCGCACGGCCTCGGCGCCACGCGGCGTCGCCATGAACCAGTGATACCAGTAATTGCGCGCCTGGGTCAGCGACAAGGTCTGGTTCGCGTCGTTGGTGCCATAGCCGACCGACAGCAGCACGAGCTGCAGCGCGGCACCCGGCCGAAGGCCGCAGGCATTGGCCGCGGCGCGTGCGCCCCAGTCGTGGCCCACCAGCAGCGGGCGTTGCAAGCCAAGCGCATCGATGAAGTCCAGCAGGTCGCGCCCCAACGCGGCCAGCTCTCCGCTGCGGGGCGTGGCCGCATCGCGAAAGCGCGTCGGGCCGAAGCCGCGCAAGGCGGGGCACAGCACCCGGTAGCCATCCGCCGCCAGGCGCGCGGCCACGGTGTTCCAGCTTTCGGGGCTGTCGGGCCACCCATGCAGCAGCACGGCGGTGCGCGATCCGGCAGGGTTCCATTCCAGATAGGCGATATCCAGCAAGGGGGTCTGGATTTGGGCGTAGGGGGACATGACGGGGCTCCTTCTTTCGGTGACGGTGCTGTCACGATAGCCGCGGGTCTTGTCATGATTCTTGATGAATAAGCGCTTATTATCAATAAATCATGAATATAAGGATGGCAGGCGATGGATATCCCGAACGAGTCCGCTGGCGCGGTGCTGGACCTGACGCTCTTGCGCACGTTCCTGGAAGTGGTGGACTGCGGCGGCTTTGCGCTGGCCGCCGATGCGCTGTCCTTGACGCCATCGGCCGTCAGCGGCCACATCAAGCGCCTGGAGGTGCTGGCCGGCGCCACCTTGCTGGACCGCACGACGCGCAGCTTTGAAGTGACGCCGGCCGGCGAGACCCTGTACGCCTATGCGCGCAACATCGTCGACCTGGAGCGCGAGGCGCGCGCCCGCCTGAGCGGCACGCGCCTGAAGGGCCGCTTGCGCATCGGATCGTCGGAGGATTTCGCGGGCGCGTGGCTGGCCGAGGTGCTGCAAGCGTTTCACCGCGGCCATCCGGAGGCCTCGATTGAACTGAAGGTGGGCGTCACCGCCGACCTGCTGCGCCAGCAGGCGCGAGGCAAGCTGGATGTGGTGTTCGGCAAGCAGTGCGCGCGGGTGCAGGACGATGGCGAACTCTTGTGGGAAGAGGACCTGGTGTGGGCCTGGGGAGAAGACAAGCCGTGGAAGCCTGGCCGGCAGGTGCCGTTGGCCGTGTTTCCCGAACCTTGTGTGTATCGCGAAGCGGCCATCACGGCGTTGGGGCAGACGAAGCAGGGCTGGGTGCCGGCATTCGAAAGCGGCAGCATGGGCGGTTGCCTGGCCGCCGCGTTGGCGGGGTTCGCCGTGGCGCCCGTTGCGCGCAGCCAGCTGCGCGAGGGCTTGCGCGCCCTGTCGCGCGATGACGGCATGCCCGACCTTCCGATGACGCGCTTCTACGCCTATCTGCGTTCGGCCGAACCCGCGGTGCAGGCGCTGGTGGCGGCGGTCCGGCAGACGGGGCAGCGGCGGCGCTTCGGACGCTGAACGCCTCCCCGCATCGGCGGCCTTTATCGCCGCCATTGAGTAAAGCAAATGGACGCGGCGCGTGATGGCCCGCACCATGACGCACATGTCCTTACCGAGGCCGGCGCGCAGTCCGCCGGCCGGGACGCTTCACTCAAGGAGTCATCATGGCGAATTTCTTACTGGCATTGGTCAACGCGGAACTCTCGTTGTTCGGCGTGCAGACGGCAGACGAACCGGCGGTAGCGCCTGCCGCCGTGGGGCAGGACACCGCGCCTGCGTTCGATAGCGAGCATTACCGCAGCGCGCTGGGCTGACCGCGCATCGCCGCACAACACGCATCAGCGTAGAAATAGGCAGGTTTCACGCAAGAACGAGCCTGTACGCCTGTACGTCCGATTCTTAATATCCCTAACCAGGCTCAGGGCCAAAGCGTCAGTCATAGATGCTTTGCCCGGCCGGGCCGCCCGGCATCTCGCCGGCGGCCGCAAGCACGCAGGCTGGCAAGGAAAGGGAATCGCATGAATACCGAAAAAATCTGGTTGGTGACGGGTGCGTCGACGGGCTTGGGCCTGGTTCTGGTGAAGATGCTGCTGGACCGGGGTCACAAGGTGGCGGCGACGGCCCGGGATGGCGATGCATTGCTCGAGGCCGTAGGGGCCAAGCTGGAAGGGCAGTTCCTGCCCCTGTCTGTGGATCTGGCCGATGAGCGCAACGTGCGCCGCGCGGTGGATGCCACGATGGCCGCTTTCGGTGGGGTGGACGTGGTGGTGAACAACGCGGGCGACGCGTTGCAGGGATCGTTGGATAGCCTGTCCGACGACGCGTTGCGCGGCACGTTCGACATCAACGTGTTCGGCATGCTGAACGTTATCCGCGCGGTGCTGCCGCGCCTGCGCACGCAGCGCAGCGGGCACGTGTTCAATATCTCCTCAATCCTGGGCTTTGACGGCGGCTACGCGCAATGGGGCGCCTATAGCGCCGCCAAGTTCGCGGTCAGCGGTTTGACCGAGGCATTGGCGGCCGAGGCGTCGGCATGGGGCGTGCGCGTGTCGCTGGTGTACCCGGGCGCGATGCGCGCGGGATCGGACCCGGATCGTGGCGATGCGCCTGAAATGGCGGCGCGCGATCCTTTGTGCCAAGCGCTGTGCGGCGATCCCGTCAAGGCGGCGCAGGCATTGATCAATGCCGCGCAGGCGCAGTATGCGCCGCTGCATCTGTTCCTGGGCCGCGACGCCTTCGATCAGGCGCGCGGCAAGATCCAGTCGGTGCAGCAGGAGCTGGCGCGCTGGCGCGAGATGTCGGTGTCGATCGGCTTTGTCGACGAGCGGCGTCTGGCGGCGTGACCCGCCACGTGGGCTGGACCGCGCTCAGGCGGTCCAGCCCTGCACGACCTGGTACGCGCCCAGCAACGCCAGGCTGATCATGAAGCACAGCTTGAACGTGCGCGCGGAAAGCCGGTTGCGCAACCATTGGCCCAGCGCCATGCCGATCAGCGCGGGCAACAGCATCAACACGGATGCCCCGGCGGCGCCGGAACTGTAGCCGCCGTTGAGCCACAGGCCTGCCGCCAGGGCCACCGTCGACACCGTAAACGAGATGCCCATGGCCTGGATCAGGCCGTCCTTGCCCAGGTTCAACGCTTGCAGGTAGGGCACCGCAGGGATCACGAACACGCCCGTGGCCGCGGTGATCACGCCGGTCACGGCGCCGACCACCGCGCCCAACGCAGGCTCGTGCCGGCGCGGCACGCTCGGCGGCGAGCCGAACAGGCCCCAGGCCGCATAGGCGATCAGCGCCAAGCCCAGGCAGACGCTCGCCCAATGGCCGCTGGGCGCGCCCAGCCACAGTGCGCCCGCGATCGTGCCGACGCAGACGCCTACCTGCAGGGCGCCGATCCGGCGCAGGGTGACAAAGAGCGTGGGCCAGGGCCGGGCCTGCCAGAGATTGGTGATGAGCGAGGGCACGATCAACAGCGCGGCGGCCTGCGCCGGCGCCATGACAAGCGCGAGCATCGCCATGGAAATGGTCGGCAGGCCCAGGCCCACCACGCCTTTGACGACGCCGGCCAGGATGAACACGGCGACAGTCACCGTCAGCAGCGCCGGCGTGGCGCCGGGCAACAGGTCCAGCGGGTTCATAGGCGCTCGCAGTGGGAAAGCTGGGCGGGCCGGGGCCGGCTGAACAGCGCGTAGGCCACGTCCGTGGCGCCCGGGCCGTCCTGGCGCGCCGCGCGCAGCAACCATTGCCGTGCTTCGCACAGGTCGGTCTGCATGGCCGGGCCATACAAGGCGGGCCCGCCGATCAGCGCCAGGCCCAGCAACCGTTGCGCCGGCGCGTGGCCGTCGTGCGCGGCGGCGCGCAGCCAGGCAAGCATGGCGGGCACGTCGCCTTCGGTTTGGGCTTCAAGCGCCAAGGCGTATTTCTGCGCAGGCGTGGTGTAGTCGCTGAGGCCGGACTGGGCTATGGCGTTGCCTGAGGCGTGCAAGGCCAGGCACAGCAGCGCCACGCTTGGCCATCGCGCGCGGCGGGCGCATCGATTCAGAGTCGTCATGGTTGGATTCCAGGTGATAGGTCGCAGGCGTCATGAGGGTTGGCTCATTCTGCGCTGCCCTTGGCACGATCCGGTATCGGGATGTGGCATACCTTGCCTATGGTCCAGCCTGAGGCACGCGTGCTACGCTGGCCGGATGCGATTCGACCTGACCGACCTTCGGCTTTTCCTGAACGTGCAGGAAACCGGCTCCATCACGGCGGGCGCCAAGCGTTCGCACATGACGCTGGCCTCTGCCAGCGAACGCATCCGCGGCATGGAAGACACCTTGGGCGTGCCCTTGCTGCTGCGCGAACATCGCGGCGTCGAACCCACGCCGGCGGGCCGGACGTTGGCGCACCATGCACGGGTGGTCCTGGCCCAAATGGACCGCATGCGCGGCGAGCTCGACCACTACGGCCACGGGCTGAAGGGCCACGTGCGCGTGCTGTGCAACACCACGGCGCTTAGCGAATACCTGCCGTCGGTGCTGGGCGATTTCCTGAAGGACCATCCGCGCGTATCGGTGGACCTGGAGGAAAGGCTCAGCCACGAGATCGCCGATGCGTTGCGCGCCGGCACCTGCGATATCGGCGTGCTGGCGGATTCGACGGACCTGCACGGCCTGCATACGCGACCCTTCCGCCATGATCCGCTGACGCTGATCGTGCCGCGCGGCCACGCGCTGGCGGGCCGCCTGGCGGTCACGCTGGCCGAGGTGGCAGACGAGGAGTTCGTAGGCTTGGTGGAGGGCAGCGCCTTGCAGGAACACATTGCGCACCATGCGCGGCGCGGCGGGAAAGTGCTGTCGTACCGCGTGCGCTTGCGCAGCTTCGACGCGGTATGCCGGATGGTGGGGCAGGGCGTGGGCATCGGCATCGTGCCGAGGGTGGCGGCAGTGCGCTACGGCCGCGCGGCGGGTGTCACGCGCGTGGCGCTGGCCGATGACTGGGCCACGCGCGATCTCGTGCTGTGCGTGCGCGATGCCTTGCCGGCGTACGCCGCCGAACTGGTTGCCTACGCGCTGCGCGACGCGCCCCGCGCTACGGACGCGCCAGCGGCTGAGGTTTACGCAGATGGCCGCGGTCGAACCAGGACCCGGACGCGACCGCGCTGAGGATGATCAGGCCGTACAGGCACATGGCCACGGCGGCGGTCAGGAAAAACAGGGTCAACGATCCGGTCAGATGCAGGACGACGCCGCCCGCGCCCACGGCGACCAGCAGGCGCAGGCAACCCGCCAGCAGCGGCCACTTCAGCCGGCCCGCGCCTTGCGAGGCGAAGTACATCGAGAAGCCCATGGCAAAGAACCCGTAGACCGGACCGACCGTGCGCAAATAGGCCGAGCCGGCTTGCAGCATGTGGTCTTCGGCGCCGAAAAGGCGCAGCCATGCCTCGGGATAGCATGCGGCGGCCAGACCGATGGCTTCGGCCAGCACGAAGGCCATCGCGCCGCCGGTCAGGGCGATCCGCATGGCGCGTTCAGGCTGTCCCGCGCCGATGTTGGATGCGACCATCGCGACCATCGGCGCGCCCAGGCCGAAGGCGATCGGAATCAACAGATACTCCAGCCGTACGGCGATGCCGTACCCGGCCACGGCGGCGGTGCCGGCATAGGCGCCGACCAGCGCCGCCGTCAGCGCCACCAGCGCGTTGGTCAGCAAGGGGTTCAGCGTGGCCAGCGCGCCCACGCTAAGGATGCTGCGCATCAGGTTCAGGTGCAGCCGGCTGGCGACCAGCCGCGCGGGGTTGCGTCCGCTGGCGCAATAGGCGCCCAGTATCAGCGCGCCCACGCCGTAATAGATGACGAGCGCCCAGCCGCCGCCTGCCACGCCCAGGGCGGGGAACGGCCCCCATCCGAAGATCAGGCACGGCGATAAGGGAATCAGCAGCAACGCGCCGCCGCAGATCACGGCGCCCGGCACTAGCATGTTGCCGGTGCCCCGGATGACGCTGGCGAATGCATTCATCAGCCACATCAGCACGATGCCGCCGAAGATGACGTTGGAGTAAGCCAGCGCCGCCTCCAGCGCTTCGCCGTCCGCGCCCAGCGCGCGATACAGCTGCGGACCGAAGGCCAGCAGCAGCACGCAGAAGAGCAGCCCCAGCAGCGCGTTGAGCACGACGGCGTGCAGCACCAATTGATCGGCCTCTTGCTGGCGGCCGGCGCCCAGCGCGCGGGCGACGGCGGCGGAAATGCCGCCGCCCATCGCACCCTGGGACATGTTGCCCATCAGGAACAGGACGGGCACCACCAGCGCCACGCCCGCCAGCACCGAAGTGCCCAGGCGCGCCAGGAACCAGGTCTCGATCAGGCCGGTGGCCGACTGCGCCGACATCATCAGGATATTGGGCCAGGCTAGGCGTGCCAGCGTGGGGGCGATGGGCGCTTCAAGCATGGCCTGCAGGCGCGCATTGGCGGGGCGTGGCGGAGGGGTCGCTGACATGGGGGATGGCCGGAACAGGATGCGGTAAAATTTACGTGCATATGCCAATACCTGTCAAGATTGGGCTGGACGCGAGCCTGGCCCGGCAGTAGCGTAATGGCCTTGCCCTTCCCAACTTGCCCTTCTTGCCGCCATGTCCGCCGCCGATCCTTCCGTCCCCGCCATCGTTCCGGATCCGCTTGTCTGCAACGGCGCCGCGCTGCGCAAAGCGACGCGGCGCGTGTCGCAGTTGTATGACACGGTGCTGGCGCCCTGCGGCCTGAAGGTCTCGCAGCATTCCATCCTGATCCACATCGCGCGCGCCGGCGCGCCGTCGATGACGGACCTGGCGCGCGCCATGGTGCTGGACCGTTCCGCGTTGGCGCACAACCTGAAACCGCTGGAACGGGATGGCTATGTGCAGATGGCGCGCGACGAACGCGATGGCCGCAGCCGCCGCGTGGCGCTGACGGACGCGGGCCGCGCCAAGCTGGCGGAATCCAGGCGCCTGTGGAAAGACGCCCAGAACCGCTTCGAAGCCGCCTATGGCGCCGAGCGCGCGGCCGCCTTGCGGCATGCGCTGGCCGATATCTTTTCCGACGAATTCGCGCTGGCGTTCAGCCGCGGTTAACTGCGCGCAGGCGCGGCCGCGGACCGGCGGCGGCCGGTCCACCCCAGCAGCGCCACGGCGCCCAGCACGCAAGCCAACCCCGCGACCTGGGCGCCCGTCAGGGACTCTCCCAGCAAGCCGGCCGCCAGCGCGACCGCCGATGCGGGCGCCAACGCGGTAAAGAGCGCAGCTTCGGAACCGTCGACCCGCGCGGCGCCGGCATACCAAAGCAGGAAGCCGCCCACGGTGGGCACCACCGCGTAATAGGCGACCGCCCACAGCGCATCGCCCGACACGCTGATCTGCCAGGGCGATTCCGCCACGCACGCCAGTGCCGAAAAGGCCAGCCCGAAGCCCGTCATGACGGTCGACAGCGCAAGCGGCGGGACCGGCACGCGCAGCCGCTTGTTGAGCAGGATGAACAGTCCTTCGCACAGCACCGCGCCCAGGATCAGCGCATTGCCGATCCATGAAGGGGCGCCGCTTGCCTCTGCGGCGTGGCGCGTCATCAGCCAGACGCCGAAGCCGGCCGCGGCGATGGCGGCCAGCACGGCCTTGCCCGGACGCTCGCCCAGCAGCACGATCGCGATGGCCGCGGTGACGAGCGGCAGGGTCCCTAGAATGACGCCGCCGTCCACCGCCGACGTGCGCTGCAGCCCGGCGATCAATAGCGTGGTGTAGCCGACGCTGCCGGCGATGGCCTGCGCCGCCAGCAAGAGCCAGTCGCGCCGGCCCAGGCGAGGCAGGCGCGCGCCGGTCACGGCCATCAGCAGCGCGAAGCAAGGCAGGGCGATGGCGAAGCGCAGCGCCGTCGCGGTGAAGGGCGGCAGCCCGGTTCCGATGACCTTGCTGGCTACGACCGTGCTGCCCACCAGCGCCATGGCCGCCGCCAGGTAGCAATATCCCTGCGTCTTTCCGCTCATGTCCATCTACCGCGTATGAAGAAAGGCGCAGCGTAGGACGCGCGCGGGTCGCCGGTCTTGAACGAAATTGCAGGGCAGGAAAGGACGAGGCGGGGACGGTCAGCGCGCGGCCAGCGCGTACCGGCGGGGGGACACGCCGTAAGTGCGGACGAAGAGGCGGGTCATGTGGCTCTGGTCGGCAAAGCCACCCGCCGCCGCCGCATCCGCCAGCGGGTAGCCTTCGCGAATCAGGCGGCGCGCCAACAGCAGCCGCCGCTGCATTTGATAGGCATGGGGCGTCAAGCCGGTGGCGTCGGCAAACGCACGCAGCACTTGATAGCGGCTCATGCCGCTGACCGCCGCCAGGGTTGCCAAAGACAGTACGGCGGCCGGGTCGTCGTCGATCAGGGCGCGGGCGTGGCGTATCGCCGCGGGCGCGCCGCGACAGGCCTGCTGCCGCGCATACGGGCTGTGCGCGGCGGCCACGATGCGCAACAGCAGGGAGTCGCACGCCAGCGCGTCGGGCACCGTGTCCGTGACGTGCGCATAAAGCGCCAGCACGTCGCGCGCCAGGCCTGGGTTGTCTTGCGCGGGGTGTTCGAACTCGTAGCGGCGTCCGTCGGCGACCAGCTCGGCCGCGTTGCGCGCGATCACGCCAGGGTCCAGATACAGCATCTGCCAGGCGCGCATGCCGTCGCCCACGGGGGCGCCGTCATGGACTTCACCCGGGTTGACGGTAATGACGTGGCCGGGGCCGGCCTCTACCCGGCCGCGCCCGCTATGCGAGACCTGCGCGCCCGCGCGGATCACGCCAATGCCGAACTGGTCATGCGTATGGCGAGAAAAGGCGTGCCCGCTGCGCGCAGCCACTGCCTGCACGCCGGGCAGCGCGCCGCGCTGCATGATGAATTGGCCGGGCGGCATGAGCGGGGCCGTCCCAAGGGGCTTAGCCCTTGTATTCCTTCATGACCTGCTTGATGAACTCGGCGCGGCTGATTTTGCCGTCCTTGTTGGTGTCCATGGCGGCGAACTGTTCCGCGGTCAGGTCCTTCGGCAACTCGCTCTTGCTGAGATAACCGTCGCCATTGGTATCCAGCTTGGCGAACGACTCTTCCATGAAGGCTTGATATTCGCTTGGGCTGACGACGCCGTTCTTGTCGGTATCCAAACGCTGCATCTGTGCCGGGGACAGGCGGATATTGCCGTCGGAAGACTGTGCCGCGGCAAAGGGCGCCGCGATAGCCAGCGCCGTGAGTGCGGCGCTCAAGGTAAGAATCTTCTTCATGTCTTTCATTCCCTTGCCGGCCAAGGCCGTGATGATTGCAGCGTAGCCGAAATCACTTCAACGCGCTGCAACGGAATGTCCGGGGGCCGTTTTCCACCTAGCGGTGCGCTCTGGCGCAAACGGCCCGCATGCGGCCGGGTTGCCCCGCTATTGCAGCCCGTTCCAGCGCGCCACCGAGGGTTCGGCCGACGCCCACTTCCATTGTCCGCCGGGTTGCCTGCAGATCATGCTCGCGTAGGCAGGCGCGGGCGCGTCGTCCTGCTCCACCGTGAACAGCACCTCGCGGCAGCGCGTAAGCGGGGTATCGATATCGCGTACCACCTGGATGCCGCCGCGCTCGTTGCCGACGGGCAATACATGGCGGATCTGCCATTGCCGCACCTGGCCGATGGGCAGTTCGCCCGCCGCGTTGGCCATGACGTTCTGCTGGTCGTTCTTCCATTCGCGCAGCACATATTTCACCGTCGCGTCGACCGCCGCCTGCACCGTGACGCCGATGGCGTAGCCGGCTACCGGGTTCGCGGTGGCGGCTCCGCTGACAGTGCCGACCACGGCGCCCGTCGCGCCGCCGATGGAGGAGCTTTGGCAGCCGCTCAGCCCCAGTGCGGCCGCCAGCGCCAGCAGGCATGCGCGGCGCATCACTGCAACGAGCCCCAGCGCGCCGTGGCCGGTTCGGCGTTCGCCCAGCGCCAATGGGCGCCGTCTCGGCAGACTGTCGTGACGAAGAATTCGCGCAGCGGTTCGTCGCCGGCCTTTTTTGCGGCCGTATCGATCGAGAAGACCACTTCCTTGCATTCCAGGCCCGCGCCACCGAAGGCGCGGCTGACGGCGACCTGCCCTTGCGCATCGCTTTCGATGGGTAGCTGGTGCTTGACGCGCCAGGGCGCGACCGCGCCCACGTCCAGCGGGCCGGCCGCAGTGGCGATGGCGTCCTGTTCTTCGCCGCGGGTCTTGCGCTGGGCATAGGCCAGCGCGGCCTTGGCGCCGGCCTGCACGCCCAGGCCGATGCCGGTGGCGACGGTGGCGTTGTCGGTGACCTTGTTGGCGATGGCGGTGCCGGCGATACCGGCTGCGGCGCCAGTGCCTTCGCTAAGCAGCGAGCTGCAGCCAGACAGCATGGCCAGCGCGGCAAGGGCAATCAGGGCAAGCGCGCGGTGGCTCGCGCGGGGTGGCGAGATGGTGAACAAACGGCGTGCCCTCCTGCATGTTGCTTGGCGCCGAAAGTATAGGAGGAGCGGCCACGGCGCGGGCGTGGCCTTTGCATTTCTTGGCATTCCGACGCGCCCGCGGCGACGCTTAGGCGCCGGGACGCGCACCCTTGGTATAGACCTCGCGCAAGGCGGAGGCGAACAGGGCGTCCACGTTGCGGCGCAATCCGTCCGCCCGCGTGAACAGCGAGATCGGGGGCAGCGTCCAGTCGAACGAGTAGGGCACGATGGCGGCGCCCGCGATGCGCACCAGTTCGTCGGCGATGTCGGCGGGCAGGATGGACACGGCGCGGTCGCTCGCCACGATCATTTCCCCGATCAGCTTTGAAGAATCGCTTTGCACCGAGGGCGGCGGCGGTGGCAGGCCGGCGCGCAGGAAAATGTCCGCCACCTGTTCCCGGATGGGGCTGCCAGGGGTGCCCAGGATCCAATCCAGGTCGGCCAGCCGGTTCCACTCCAGCCGGGACCGGCCCAGCCGCGCGGCCAGGCGGCGGCTGGCGATCAGACGGGGTTGCTGGTGATACAGCACTTCAAAATCGATATTGCTCAGGTCTACGGACGGCGTGGCCCAACCCACGACGATGTCCAGGGTGTGGTCGCGCAGTTGGCGCAGCAGGGCGGGGCCCTGGCCCTCGTGGATGGTGGCGGTGATGCGCCGGCCTTGCGGCAAGGTGCGGCTGATGGCCGCCGACAGCATTTGCCCCGACACGAAGGGGATGACGCCGATGTGCAGGTGGGCGGCGTGGCCGGCCGCCACGGCCTCCATTTCCTGCACCAGGTGGCCCAGGTCGTGGACCAGCCCGCGGGCGCGCGCCAGCACCACGGCGCCCAGCGCGGTGGGCGTCATGCCCCGGACCGACCGGTCAAAGAGCGGTACGTCGAACATGCTTTCCAGTTCGGCCAAGGCGTTCGTCACCGCCGGCTGGCTGGTGGCCATGTGTTCCGCCACCCGGGTCAGCGACCCGTGCTGCTCGATCTGCAGCAGCAGCATCAGATGGCGCATCTTCAGCCGTGAGGTCAGTTTCCGGATGACGGCATCCGGGTCAAAGGCTGTCATAGACAGGCCATAAGGTAAAGGTAATGGGACAATATTAAATCCGAATGATCGTCTTATGTCTTGAGGCCTAGAATTTTTGCATATTCAAGACAGCGAGGCTACAGCCCCATGAACACCCCCTCCGACCGCCAGGCAGCCCTGGACTATCACGAGTTCCCCACCCCGGGAAAGATTTCTGTGGTGGCCTCCAAGCCGCTCGTCAACCAGCGCGACCTGGCGCTGGCGTACTCGCCGGGCGTGGCCTCGGCGTGTGAAGAGATCGTGGCCGATCCGGCCAATGTCTACCGCTATACCGCGCGCGGCAACCTGGTGGGCGTGATCACCAACGGCACCGCGGTGCTGGGCCTGGGCAACATCGGCGCGCTGGCCTCCAAGCCGGTCATGGAAGGCAAGGCGGTGCTGTTCAAGAAGTTCGCCGGCCTGGATGTCTTCGACATCGAAATCAATGAAACCGACCCGGACAAGCTGGTCGAGATCATCGCCGGCCTGGAAGCCACCTTCGGCGGCATCAACCTGGAAGACATCAAAGCCCCGGAATGCTTCACCGTCGAGCGCAAGCTCCGTGAACGCATGAAGATCCCCGTCTTCCATGACGACCAGCACGGCACCGCGATCTGCGTGTCGGCGGCCTTCATCAACGGCCTGAAGGTCGTGGGCAAGGACATCGACAAGGTCAAGGTCGTGACTTCCGGCGCTGGCGCTGCCGCGCTGGCCTGCCTGGACCTGATGGTGGACCTGGGCCTGCCGCTGGAAAACATCTGGGTGACGGACATCGAAGGCGTGGTCTTCGAAGGCCGCACCGTGCTGATGGACCCGGACAAGGCGCGCTTTGCGCAAAAGACCGAGGCCCGCAAGCTGGCCGAAGTGATCCAGGACGCCGACGTGTTCCTGGGCCTGTCGGCGGGCGGCGTGCTCAAACCCGAAATGGTCGCCACGATGGGTCCGCGCCCGCTGATCCTGGCGCTGGCCAACCCCACGCCGGAAATCCTGCCTGAACTGGCGCATTCGGTGCGCGACGACGTGGTCATGGCCACGGGCCGTTCGGATTACCCGAACCAGGTCAACAACGTGCTGTGCTTCCCGTACATCTTCCGCGGCGCGCTGGATGTGGGCGCCACCACCATCACGCGCGAAATGGAAAAGGCGGCGGTCTACGCCATTGCCCAACTGGCGCAGGAAGAGCAGAACGAAGTCGTGGCCGCGGCCTACGGCACGTTCGATATTTCGTTCGGCCCCGACTACCTGATCCCCAAGCCGTTCGATCCGCGCCTGATCGTGCGCATCGCGCCGGCGGTGGCCAAGGCGGCGATGGAGGGCGGCGTGGCGACGCGTCCGCTGGCCGACCTGGAAGCCTACGAAGAGCAGCTGCAGCAGTTCGTGTACCACTCGGGCGCGTTCATGAAGCCGCTGTTCTCGGCAGCCAAGCGCATTGTGCGCGGCGGCGGCAAATCGCGCATCGTGTTCACGGAAGGCGAAGACGAACGCGTGCTGCGCGCCGTGCAGGTGATCGTCGACGAAGGCCTGGCGCGTCCCATCCTGGTGGGCCGTCCCGCCGTGCTGCTGTCTCGCATCGAGAAATTCGGCCTGCGCCTGCGCCTGGGCGAAGACGTCGAAGTCACCAATCCGGAATACGACGAACGCTTCCACCAGTACTGGACGACCTACTGGGAACTGATGTGCCGCCGCGGCATCACCAAGGAAATGGCGCGCGTGGAAATGCGCCGCCGCCTGACCTTGATCGGCGCGATGATGGTGCACCTGGGCGATGCCGACGGCATGGTCTGCGGGTCGGTGGGCGCCTATCACGACCACCTGCGTTTCGTGGACGAGGTGATCGGCCGCCGTCCGGGCCACAACGTGTACGCCGCCATGAACATACTGCTGCTCAACGAGCGCACGGTGGTGCTGGTGGACACGCACGTGAACGACGAGCCCACGGCAGAGCAGATCGCCGAATTCACGGTGATGGCGGCGCAGGAAATGGCCCGCATGAACCTGGCGCCGAAGGTGGCGCTGCTGTCGCGGTCGAACTTCGGATCGGGCAGCTCGGCTTCGGGCGCCAAGATGCGCCGCGCCCTGGAAATCGTGCGCGAACAGGCGCCCGAGCTTGAGGTCGACGGCGAAATGCACGGCGACTGCGCGCTGGATGAAGCGCTGCGCATGCGGATCCTGCCGTCGTCCACCTTGAAGGGCGAAGCGAACCTGCTGGTGTGCCCGAACGTGGACGCCGGCAATATCGCCTACAACCTGCTCAAGACCGCGGCCGGCGGCAACGTGGCGGTGGGTCCGTTCCTGCTGGGCGCGAATGCGCCGGTGCACATCCTGACCTCGAGCTCGACCGTGCGCCGCATCATCAATATGACGGCCATGACCGTGCTGGACGCCAACCGGGTGGAAACCTCGGCGTAAAGGGTAGACGCCCCCACGCCGCGCACGCTTCGCGTGCTTGCTGCCCCCCGAAGGGGGGCGCTTTTTGCCTTGCGGCGGCCCGGCGCCAAAAAAAAATGCCCCGCAAGGGGCATCTTTTTTGGCTGGTTAGTTAGCTGGCGGCTTAGTTGCTGCTGGCTTTCCAGGTGCCGTCGGGCAGCTTGCAGAACCAGAACTGCCATTTTTCAGTCGTGCTGGTGCGGGCGAAGTCGGCCACCAGGAAGCGGCAGACGCGGTCGTCCTTGACCTTGCTGGTCTGCGTGGGGGTCAGTTGGACGGTGATCGGGGCGGCCCGCTTGGGCTGCGCCTTGCTGGTCCATTCCGTGCGCTGGCCATCCGCCGAGTTGTTCAGCGCCTGCGCGATCGCTTCGTGGAACGACGTCCGGTCGCCCTTGGGGATCTCGGTGATGAGTGAGTTGTTCAGCATTACCGGCGGCGCGGCCACAGCGGCTGCCGACAAGCCGGTCGCGACGAGCAATGCGGCGAGAACGCGGGTGGTTTTCAAGATGGGCTCCCTGTCGGATGGATCAGATTGTCATGCTTGCACATGAGCCGATAGTACGCGAACCCGTTCCTTTTTCAATCCGCCCGCCTGCCCGTTCGTTGACCTGCGCCGACTTGCGACAAAAAAAAGCCGCCTGATTGCAGGCGGCCAAGGTACAACAAGGGGAGGGAGTCAATCGTTGCGGAGCAGATCAGTTGCCGTGGTAGACGCCAGCGAAGGGCATGTCGTTCGGTTCGACGTTGCTCACCAGTCCGGCGGCCTTGGCGGCGGCCAGTTCGGCTTGCACGTCAGCGCGGGTCTTGCCCGATTGGGGGGCGCCGTAGACGCCTTGGAACGGCACGTTGTTCGGTTCGACGTTGGTCACAAGGCCGGCGGCCTTGGCGGCAGCCAGTTCGGCCTGCACCTGGGCGCGGGTCGGGCCTTCGTACGGGGTGCCGTAAACGCCTTGGAACGGCACGTTGTTGGGTTCGATGTTTTGCGATGCGTAGGCGCCAGCGCTCAGGGCGGCCAAGGACAACATCAAAGCGGTAGCAAGGGTCTTCTTCATGGTAAATCTCCGATTTCAAGAGCCTAGGGGGCGAATCAGGCGGCCTATCCGTCGTGGTTCGTTGCTGTTTCCCGATGACTGAATTCTGCGCCGATTAGAGGTAGGGATAAACCCTTATATGGGTAAAAGATATTTCCATAAATGGGATGAAGATGTTCGATTTATTCGATAGTCACCAATTATGGAACCGATAGCGTAAGAATGGCCGGTTGGGAGCCCGCATGGAAAAGGTCCATCTGACGCGTGAAAAAGCCACACTGCTGATCACGCTGTACGCCAAGGCCGAAGAAAGCCGCTTGCCCGGTTCCTTGCTGCAGGACCACTACGCCGCCCAGGCCGTCGCGCGTATCGACCACGATTTCGCGGCATTGGGCATGCGCCGCGACGAGATGATCGGATTGGCGATGCGGGCGTACACGCTGGACGGGTGGGTGCGGGAATTCCTGGCCGCGCACCCCGGCGCCACCGTGCTGCATCTGGGCTGCGGTCTGGATAGCCGGGTGTTCCGGGTGGACCCGCCGCCGGAGGTCCACTGGTTCGACGTGGATTTTCCCGAGGTGATCGACCTGCGGCGCGCGCTGTATCCCGCGCGTCCGGGCTATCAGATGCTGGGTTCGCCGATGTCGGACCTGGGATGGCTGTCGCGGATCCCGACCGACAGGCCAGCCTTGGTGGTGGCGGAAGGGTTGTTCCTGTACATGCCCGAGGACGAGGTGCTGCAGTTGCTGCGCACTGTGGCCACGCAATTCCCCTCGGGCGAGATCGCCTTCGATGCCTATAGCCGGACGGGGCTGGCGCTGGCCGCGCGCAACCGCATGTTCCGGGCGACGGGCGCGGTGATGCGCTGGAGCCTGGGCGATCCGCTGGACCTTGAGGCGCAGGTGCCCGGGCTGCGGTTGCGCAGCGAGCAATGGTTGTATGAGGAAAGTGGCGGCACGCAGTGGGCCCGGTATTCCTGGCCCGCCCGGGCGGCCATCTGGATGATGCGCCGGGTCGCGCCGCTGCGGCGCTTGGGCAGGTTGCTGCGCTACCGGTACTAGCCGCGCGAGATCAGTAGTGCGGCGGCAGTTCGTCGCGCAGGCTGCGGAAAGGCGCGGCGCCCTCGGGCGCCTGCTGGCGCAGGTCAGCCACTTCACGCAACAACCGGTCTATCTGCTGTTGCTGTCGGACGATGATCTGGTTTAACTGCTCTAGCAGGTCGTCCGAGAAGCTGGCTTTGACCTCCAGTTCGAGCAGGCGGCGTTCGATGTCTTGCGATGGTTCCATAGCGGCTATTAGAACCTATTCCCGCTTGGCGTTTCCAATGGCAATTGCGGTCCATGGCTCTAAGGGAGACGGATTTGACGAAGCAGGTCAGACGGCGCGGCGCGGCGTCGCAACTAGGGGCGCACTGGAGCGTGCGCTGGGCTGCCCGCGGTTCGCTGGCGGCAGGGTTGGCGCAAGGGCTGGCCAACGCCGCGTGGGCTGAGGAAGCCGGCCCCACCTTGGCCCCCGTCGTCGTGACGGGCACGCGCCTGGGCACCGCGGTGCTGGACACGCCCGCGTCGGTGGACGTGGTCGACGGCGCGGCCATGCGCCGCGGGCAGCCCGGGATCAACCTGTCCGAAGGGCTGGCGGGGGTGCCCGGCCTGCAGATCCAGAACCGCCAGAACTATGCGCAGGACCTGCAGATTTCCAGCCGCGGCTTTGGGGCGCGGTCCACCTTCGGCGTGCGCGGCGTGCGGCTGTACGTGGATGGCATTCCGGCCACCATGCCGGATGGGCAGGGGCAGACGTCCAACATCGACATCGGCTCGATCGACCGCGTCGAGGTGCTGCGGGGGCCGTTTTCCGCCCTGTACGGCAATTCATCGGGCGGCGTGATCCAGGTCTACACGGAAGACGGCACGCCGCCGCCCACGGTGTCGGCAAGCGGATGGGGCGGCAGCGACGGCACGTGGCGCTACGGCATGAAAGCCAGCGGCGGCGAACCGGGCGGGATGGACTATGTGCTGGACGCCAGCCGCTTCACCACCGACGGCTACCGCGACCACAGCGCGGCGCGCAAGAACCTGGCCAACGCCAAGCTGGGCCTGCAACTGGACGACGCCAGCCGCCTGACCATCGTGGTCAACCGCGTGGACCTGACAGCGCAGGATCCCCTGGGCCTGACCTATCAGCAGTTTCAGGACGACCCGCGCGCGGCGCCTTTGGCCGAGCAGTACGACACGCGCAAGACCGTGCGGCAGACGCAGGGGGGCGTGGTGTACGAGCGGCACGTGGATAGCCGCAACACCTTGCGCGTGATGGCGTACTACGGTCAGCGCGACACGACCCAGTACCAGTCGATCCCGCCGGCGGCGCAACTGGCGCCCACGCAGGCGGGCGGGGTCATCGATCTGGCGCGCCGGTATGGCGGCGCGGATCTGCGCTGGACCTCGGAGCTGGACCTGGCGGGCCGGCCACTCACGCTGATCGGCGGCTTTTCCTATGATTCGATGCGTGAAAACCGCAAGGGCTATCAGAATTTCATCGGCGCGGGCGCCGATCAGCAACTGGGGGTGCAGGGCGCGTTGCGGCGCGACGAGACCAACACCGTGTACAACGCCGACCCCTACATGCAGGCATCGTGGAAGGTGTCTGAGCGTTGGACGGTGGATGCGGGCTTGCGCTACAGCACGGTCGCCTTCGACTCCAACGACCACTACATCACGGCCGGCAACGGCGACGACAGTGGCGACGCACGCTATCGCAAGGCGCTGCCGGTGGCTGCGCTGCGCTACGCGGCCAGCCCGGATGTCAGCGTGTATGCGTCCTATGGACGCGGGTTCGAGACGCCCACATTGAACGAGATCTCGTATCGGCCGGGCGGCCAGCCCGGGTTGAATTTCGGCCTGGCGCCTTCGCTCAGCACCAATCTGGAGGCCGGCGTGAAGGCGCGCATGGCCGGCGGCCTGGCGACGGCCGCCGTCTTCCATACCGGCACCGACAACGAGATCGTGTCGGCCGGCAGTTCAGGCGGGCGCACCAGTTATCAGAACGCCGGCCGCACGCGGCGCGATGGGGTGGAGCTGGGTTGGTCGGGCGAGGTCGCGCGCCACTGGCGCACGCAGTTCGCCTATACGTGGTTGAACGCGCGTTACGCGGACGACGGTTCCGGCGACATCCGCGCCGGCAACAAGATTCCCGGCATCGCGCGCCAGGCGCTGTTCGCGTCCCTGGCCTGGGCGCCGCCCGAAGGCTGGCAGGCGTCGGTGGAAGGCCGCTACCTGAGCAAGATCTACGTCAACGACGCGAACGATCAGGACGCGCCGGGCTACTTCGTGGCGGCGGCAAGCGCGGGCTATGTGAAGCGGCTGGGCGCATGGGAATTGAATGCCTACGCGCGCGTGGACAACCTGTTCGACAAGCGCTATGCAGGTTCCGTGATCGTCAACGAAAGCAATGGCCGCTATTACGAGCCTGCCGCCGGACGCAGCCTGGGCGCCGGCGTCGGCGTGGCGTACCGGTTCTAGCGGAGGGGCTGTCAGTCCGGCGCATCCGGATAACAGACGCCGTAGTCTTCGCAAGCGGGGCAACCGGGCGCGGCGCAAGGCGGCAGCCCGGCGTGTTCACAGGCCGAGTACGCCAGGAATTTCTTCCAGCGCAGATTGCGGACGTTGCGTATCACCAGGCCCGGGTAGTGGCGCGCCAGCAGGAAGGTCACGTCCTCGCGGCCGGACAGGCCGAGGTCGCGCCACAAGTGGTCGGGCCGCAGGCAAGCGTGCACCAGCACGCCGGTGACCCACGGCGTGGTTTCGTGTTCGGGGGCGCGGTAGGCGTCCAGCAGCACGCGCAGCAACAAGGTGAAGCCGGGTTGCGGATCGCCGCGGCCCCGCAGCGCGTAAGCGTCGGCTTGCTCGCGCAAGATGGCCAGCCGCGCGTCGTCAGAGGCCAGCGCGCCCGGAAACAAGTGATCAAGCATCTGCTGCAGTTCGTCGGGGCAGAGGCCGCTGCGCGCCAAGTCCTGGTGCGCCAGGCTGGTGCCGATCACCGTGGCGAAAAAGCCGGCGTCGGGATGGCCGGGCGGCGCGTGATGCAGCAGGGCGCGGGCAAACCGCTGGGCCGGCGGGGGAGCGTCGGCCAGGGTGGGGGGAGGGGTCAGCACGGCGTCCATAGGAGGGTGTGGCGATCGCTAAATTCGTTCAACTGTTAATGAAATCGTTATATTGCGGAATATATAACGAAAGGCGGCCGCCATTCCGTGATGTGGGACAAATGCGACTCAGGACTTACCCGCGAGCGGCGTGGGCCCGGGGGTATGATCGGTGTCCCTGATTTCCTGGCTTTGTCCTTCGCATGCCGCGCAGCTTCCGTCCCGCACTCTCCCGTATGTCCGGCGCCCTCCTGTTGGCGCTGGCAGGCCTGGCGGCGCTCCCGCAGCCGGCCGTGGCGTCCGATATCGGCGCCACCATCGAGGCCATCCGCCTGTCGCGCTACCCGTTGCGCGAACCCGAGCGGCGCGTGTGGGGCACGGAGAACGTCCGCGACGCGGTGCTGGTCGGCCAGATGGAAAACCGGCTGTACCTGTACCGGTACGTGCGGGGAACGGGCAAGGAATTCCACCTGGACTTCCGTTCGCAGCCCCTGGTGATCGACCCTGCTGCGTGGAAGGCGTCGCGCGAAGAGAACGTGGCGGTCAGGGCGCCGCGCAACGACGAGACCCTGTATTGGGTGGGCTACACCTACAACGACGCTGATGCCACGCGGTCCGACGGATTCCTGGTGGATGCGGCGGGCAACGTGGCTACGGTCCGCGCGGATGCCTACCTGGCCGTCGTGACCGCCAACCAGCCGTGGGACGAGGCGCGCAAGGCGCAGGCCCTGGCCACGCTGCAGCAGGCGCTCACGAACTACCCCGGCCGACTGAAGGCGTTCCCTGTCGCGGTGCGTTTCGAGCATCAGGCGCCGGTGGATGTGACGGCCACGTTCCGCACGCTGCATCAGGTCGCGCGCGCCATCCCGCGCGCCAAGACCGCGGAATTCGCCCGCGCGCTGGCGGACCTGCGCCGCTTCGTGATGGAGCAGGACTTTCGCGAGATCGATCCGGGCGGCAAGGATCCCGAGATGCTGACGGCGCTGAACGACTACGGCTTCTGGCTGACCGAATCCGGCGACGCCGTGCAGGCCGACCGCGTCTTGAGCGACGTGCTGCGGCGCGACCCTGCGCGCACCGCGGCGTACCTGAACCGGGCGGACGCGCGCTGGGCGCAGAGCGCGAAGGCCGGAGACCGCCGTGGCTACTTCGAGACGCTGGCGCGCGAAGACTACCGCCTGTATTGCACCCAGCGCCTGGCAGCCAAGGAGGCGATCCCCGGCAATATCGCCAGCCGCATCAGCGCCGCCTTGAACGAGAAAGCGCTGGATGCGGCGGTCTGCCGGCCCCGCCTGGCGATTTTCAAAGCGATCCGGGCGGATGACGTGGATGGCGTGCGCACCGAGTTGGCGCGCGGCCAGGATCCGAACGGGGTGAACGAGAACGGCACGTCGGCATTGGCCGTGGCGGTGTCCGGCAAGCAGCTGGAAACGGTGCGCATCCTGCTGGCGGCGGGCGCTCGCGCGGACGGCCCCAACAACGGCTTCCTGCTGCTGGCCAGCGCCTTGCCGGACGCCAAGGACACGCGTCCGGCGGCGGAGCGCTACGCGCTGGCCGATGCCTTGATCGCGGCGGGCGCGCCGCTGGATGCGGGCGACTACAACGGCACGCCGTTGCTGGTGCGGCGCATTTCGTACTACAGCGAAGACAAGGACAGCCTGACGTACCTGCTGGCCAAGGGCGCCAACCCGAACGCGCGTGAAAAGAACGGCCGGTCTGCGCTGCACGCCGCCATGGGATCGCCCAGCCGGTTCTGGTTCGCCGAGCAACTGCTGGCCAAGGGCGCGGACATCAACGCGGCCTATGTCCGGATGTACTACGGCAACCGCGGCATGTGGGAAACGCCCTTGCTGGAAGCGCTGCGCGAATCGAACAGCGGCGAGTTGACGCCGACGGCGGTGTTTCCGGTCTCGGAACGCGTAGCCTTCGCCCTGTCGCACGGCGCGGACGCGGCGGTGGGCGGCTACAGCGCCAGCAAGACGCCCGAACGCAACGGACTGAACGAAGCCTTCAGCCTGGCCGTGCGCACCCTGCAGCCCGCGCTGGTGGATCAGTTGGCGCAAGCCGCCGGCCAACCGCGGCTGCCGCTGACGCCGGAGTCGCTGTCCAGCTTGCTCAGCGTGTGGAACCAGGTGGAGATCCGGGCGGCCGTCAAGCAGAACGGCCCCGAGTGGGACGGCCAGCGCGCCAAACTGCGCGCCACCGCCGACCGCCTGCTGGTGGCCGGCGTGCCGCTGACGCGCGCGGACGATGCCACGGGCATCACCAACAACAACATCGCGCCGCTCAGCTTGCCGTGGCTGCCCGACGACCTGTATCGGGCGTGGCTGGAGAAGGGCGCCGATGCATCGGACCGGACCGACAAGAGCGTGCGCATCGATGGGGTAGCGGATGCCGACGCCCTGCCGCTGGTGATCATGCTGCGCCTGGGCAAGGAAGCCAAAGCGAAGATGCTGCTGGAGCATGACGCCGGGCTGTACCGCACCCCGTGGCGTTGCGGCATGGCGGTGGCCGATGTGCTGGCGTGGCAACTGGACGACGGCGGACCGCTCAGCCCGACGGGCGCGCGTGCCGTGAAACAGGTGCTGGACGGCGCGGCCGGGGCAGCCAGTTGCGATCTGAACCAGGTATCGCGCGTGCAGCCGCACGTCGGCGTGTCGGCCAACGAGCTGCTCAGGCAGGCGGGAGTGGCCTTGACGGTGACCGCGCCTTAGTCGGCCCCGCAAGCCCCCTCGTCGGGCGCGCAAGCCCCGCAATGTAAAACAGGCGCCGGAAGGCGCCTGTTTTTTTGCTTCAACGGCAAGCCGTCATTACATGGCGTGGCCCATGTTGACGTTCATGTTGTACAGCACCCATGCCGAACCGCCGACGATGATGGCGATGATCAGCACGGTGAAGACGAACGCGGCCAGGTTGTCGCGGGCCGACTTCGACGCGCCCATGTGCAGGAAGTACACCAGTTGCACCAGCAACTGGAGCACGCACAAGGCAACGACGCCGACGATGGTGATGGTGTGCGACAGCGCGCCGTGCATCACCAGGCCGAACGAGCCGAAGGTGAGCAGCAGCGAGAGCACGAAACCGATGATGTAGGACTTCAGGCTGCCGTGGTCGGCGGCGTGATCGTCGTGGCCGTGTGCGGCCGCAGCGGAGTGCGACATCAGATGGCTCCCATAAGATAGACGAAGGTGAAGACGCAGATCCAGACGATGTCCAGGAAGTGCCAGAACAGGCTCAGGCACGCCAGGCGACGCTTGTTGATCGAGTCCAGGCCATGGCGGCGGATCATGTCCAGCAGCACGATGATCCAGATCAGGCCGAAGGTGACGTGCAGGCCGTGCGTGCCGATCAGCGTGAAGAACGCCGACAGGTAAGCACTGCGGCCCGGACCGGCGCCTTCAGTGATCAGGTGATGGAATTCCCAGACTTCCATCGCGATGAAGCCTGCGCCGAACAGGAACGTCACCATCAACCAGCCCATGGCGCGGGACTTGTTGTTGGCGTGCACGTTCAGGTTGGCCATGCCGAAGGTGAAGCTGGAGAACAACAGCAACAGCGTTTCGACCAGCACGAACTTCAGGTCGAACAATTCCTTGCCCGTGGGGCCGCCCGCGGTGGCGTTGGACAACACCGCGAACGTGGCGAACAGCACCGAAAAGATCAGCAAGTCGCTCATCAGATAGACCCAGAAACCGAAAACGGTCTTGGATCCATCGTCATGATGCGCGTGATCGTCGTGACCCGCGTGGGGGTGAGTGGCTACGGCTTGAATCATGGCTCAGGCGGCCTTCTGCATTTTTTCAAAGTGGGCGTTTTCGATGCGTTCGACTTCCGCGGCCGGGACCCAGTAATCGACGTCGCGGTCATAGGCGCGGGCGATGAACGAACCGACCATGCCGACGAAACCGGCGATGGCGAGCCACCAGATGTGCCAGATCAGCGCAAAGCACATCACCAGGCCGAACAGGCCGATATACACGCCGGCGCCGGTGTTCTTCGGCATGTGGATGTCTTCGTACTTGGCCGGGCGCTTGTAGGCCTTGCCGCTTTGCTTGTCTTCCCAGAACTGGTCCAGTTCTTCAACGTGAGGAACGTGGGCGAAGTTGTAGAAAGGAGCCGGCGACGAGATCGCCCATTCCAGGGTACGGCCATCCCAGGGATCGCCGGTGACGTCCTGGTTTTGCTTGCGTTGGCGAACCGACACGAACACTTGCTGCAGCAGGAACCAGATGCCCAGCATGATCAGCGCGGCGCCAGCCAGCGCCACCAGCAGGTACGGCTGCCATTCGGGGTTGTCGTAGTGGTTCAGACGACGCGTCATGCCCTTGAAGCCCAGGATGTAGAGCGGCATGAAGGCCATGAAGAAACCGACGAACCAGCAGTAGAACGAGTAGCGGCCCAGGCGCTCGTTCAGCGTGAAGCCGAAGGCCTTGGGGAACCAGTAGGTCATGCCCGCGATACAACCGAACACCACGCCACCGATGATGGTGTTGTGGAAGTGGGCGATCAGGAACAAGCTGTTGTGCAGCACGAACGACACGCCGGGGATGGCCAGCATCACGCCGGTCATGCCGCCGATGACGAAGACGATCATGAAGCCCAGCGTCCACAGCACCGGCGTCGTGATGCGCAGGCGGCCGCGGTAGATGGTGAACAGCCAGTTGAAGATCTTGGCCCCGGTCGGGATCGAGATGATCATTGTGGCAATGCCGAAGAAGGCATTGACGTTGGCCCCCGCACCCATCGTGAAGAAGTGGTGCAGCCAGACCAGGAACGACAGCACGCCGATGGCGGCCGTGGCGTAGACCATGGACTTGTAGCCGAACAGCGTCTTGCGCGCGAAGGTGGCAACCACTTCCGAATACACGCCAAACGCCGGCAGCACCAGGATGTAGACCTCGGGGTGGCCCCAGATCCAGATCAGGTTCACGTACATCATGACGTTGCCGCCCATGTCGTTCGTGAAGAAGTGCGTGCCCAGGTAGCGGTCGGCGGTCAAGAGCGCCAGCGTGGCGGCCAGCACGGGGAAGGCCGCGACGATCAGCACGTTGGTGACCAGCGAGGTCCACGTGAAGATCGGCATCTTCATCAGGCTCATGCCCGGTGCGCGCATGCGCAGGATGGTCACGATGAAGTTGATGCCGCTAAGTGTTGTACCCAGCCCGGATATCTGCAGCGCCCAGATGTAATAGTCCACCCCGACGCTTGGGCTGTAGTCCAGCCCTGACAACGGCGGATAGGCGAGCCAGCCGGTCGCGGCGAATTCGCCCACGAACAGCGAGATCATCATCAGCGCGACGCCGGCGCCGAACAGCCAGAAGCTCAGCGAGTTCAGGAACGGGTAGGCCACGTCGCGGGCGCCGATCTGCAGCGGCACCACGATGTTCATCAGCCCGGTAATGAAGGGCATCGCCATGAAGAAAATCATGATGACGCCGTGGGCGGTGAAGATCTGGTCGTAGTGATGGGGTGGCAAGAAGCCGGCGGAGTCGGCGGAGGCGACCGCCAACTGGGTACGCATCATGATGGCGTCGGCAAAGCCGCGCAGCAGCATGATCAGCGCGACGATGATGTACATCACGCCGATGCGCTTGTGGTCGACGGAGGTCAGCCATTCCGTCCAGAGGTACTTCCACTTGCCGAAGTAAGTGATGGCGCCGAAGACCGCTAGGCCTCCCAGGCACACGGCGGCCAGCGTAACCATGACGATAGGTTCATGGTACGGAATGGCCTCGAGGGTGAGTTTCCCGAGCATTGTTAGTTAATTCCTGCGATCAGATTGTTCGACGTGGAGGTGCACGTGGCGGAGTCCACGCCGGCCATCTTGGACATGGTGCTGCCCAGGACGAAATCAAACATGGCGGGAGGCGCCGAGGAGTACTTGACGACCGGGTTGCGCTCGCTGCGCTTGGTCAGTTCCGCGTACACCTCGGGGGTCAGCGCCGTGGGCGAAGCCTTGGCTTCCTTGACCCAGTTGTCGAACCCTTCCTGCGGCATGGCGATGGCCTTGAAGCGCATGCCGGAGAAACCGGCGCCGCTGTAGTTGGCGGAGATGCCGGCGTAGGTGCCGGCTTCCGTCGCATTCAGGTGCAACTTCGTTTCCATGCCGGCCATCGAGTAGATCTGGCTACCCAGCTGGGGGATGAAGAACGAGTTCATGACCGACGCCGACGTGATCCGGAAGTTGACCGGGACGTCCACGGGGAACGCGATCTCGTTGACCGTGGCGATGTCGTATTCGGGGTAGATGAACAGCCACTTCCAATCCAGCGACACCACCTCGATGGTGACGGGCTTGTGTTCGGAAACAAGCGGCTTGTAGGGATCCAGCGCGTGCGTGGAGCGCCAGGTGATCACGGCAAGAATCGCCACGATGATACAAGGAACGGTCCAGACCACGACTTCGATCGCCGTGGAGTGGGCCCACTTGGGCTGGTAGTCTGCTTTGGTATTGGATGCGCGGTATTTCCACGCGAACGACACGATCATGAACAGTACTGGGATCACAACGATGAGCATCAGCCCCGTCGCCGTGAACAGCAAAGTCTTTTCCTGAGCGCCAATGTCTCCCTTGGGGGAGAGGATTTCCATGTTGCAGCCGCCAAGCAGCATGACCGCGCCGACGCCAAAAATGCGCGTTAGGGTCGCAAGGAGGGGGTGTTTCACGTACAGCCTTGGATGGATGGTTGGAAATGCTGCGGAGCAGCAAGCTGGAATGCTGCCAAGCAGCAACGTCCATCCTATCGGCTTGATATCGGTCAAGCATGCGACGAATGGTCGCATTGCCTGGGAGGATTCTGCCCCCAATGAAGCAGATTCAGGGTTTTCCTAGGGAGCAAATGCCCTAGGAAGCAGTGCGGGGGTGCGACGATATGTCGCAGGCGCACATGGGGGTGTTGTAAAGATGTGTCGCAACTGCACAAGTCAGTCGACAAGCACCTCGCGTTCCGGCCCCGGTTTTTTTGCCAGCTTGCGCTGCAAGGAACGGCGGTGCATGCCCAACAGGCGCGCCGCCGCCGAAACGTTGCCGCCGGTCTCGTGCAGGGCCTGATGGATGTGCTCCCATTCTAGGCGGTGCAACGGCGTCATGGTCGTTTCGATCGTAACGGATTCTGGCTTCACCAGGCCCAGGGTGCGCAGGATCATCGGCGCGGTCGCCGGCTTGGGCAGGTAATCGTCCGCGCCACGCTTGATGGCTTCCACGGCGGTCGCCACGCTGGCGTAGCCCGTGACCAGCAGGATCCGCATGTCGGCGCGCAGGGCGCGAAGGGGACGGATGAGCGTCAGGCCGGAGTCCTCGCCCAGGCGCAGGTCCACCAGGGCGAAGGCCGGGCGGATCTCCTCGGCCACGCGCAGCGCTTCCGCGATGCCCGTGGCGGTTCGGGTTTCCAGGCCACGGCGCGACAGGCTGCGCTGCAAGGTGCGCACATACAGTTCGTCGTCGTCGATCAACAGGCCAAGGTCGGTAGGATTCATCACTGTCAGGTTCCGGGGTTGCCCAGGGGCAGGTAAAAGCGGATGCGGGTGCCTCCCCCTGAGGCGGCGGTCATGGTCATTTCACCGCCCAGCTGTTCCACGGTGGCGTGCGACAGCGCCAGGCCGACGCCCAACCCTCCCGGCTTGCCGCTGTTGAACAGGCTGGTGGCGGGCAGCAGGGTCTGGTCGGGGTCGAAACCGCGGCCGTAGTCCCGCACTTCGCCGCGCAGGGCGCCATAGCCATATTCCAGATGCAGGTCCACGCGGGGGGCCTCGGCGGCCTCGCCGGCGTCCGCCGCGTTGTTCAAGAGCGCTTGCAGCAGGTGCGCGATCGCCGGGTCCACCCGCAGGCTGGTCGGCAGGGCGCCCGAGCGTTGCAGGTCGATCGTCGGCCGGATCAGGCGCCATTGCCCCACCACGCGGACCAGGTCCACCGCGGTTGGGACCGCCAGATTGCGGATGCGTTCCCGGCACAGGGCCAGCAATTGGCTCAGGGTGGCCACGTCGGCGCGCAGGTCTTCGTCCTTGACCTCGGCGGCGATCTCGTCGGCCAGCAGCGTCATGGTGGCCAGCGGCGTGTTCAGTTCGTGCGCCATGGCCGCCGCGTGCGTGGCCAGGGCGACGATGCCCTCGTTGCGGGTGAAGCGTTCGCGCAGCCGCGCCAGCTCGCGCTCGCGGTCGCGCAGGTCGGACGCCAGGCGGGTGGAAAACACCAGCACGACCACCACGGAAATCAGGAAGTTCACGCCCAGGCCCCAGAGCAGCAGGGAATGGGTGTCCACGTCGCCGCGCAGGGGCTGGCCGAAGATGGCCGCGGCCGCATAGCCGGAAATGCCCGCCACCGCCGCCGCCAGCGCCCAATTGCGCGGCAGCGCCAGCGCCGCCAGCGCGGTCAGGATCAGGAACATCGTGCCGAACGGATTGCTGATGCCGCCGCTCCAGCCCACCATCCACGACAGCACCGCCATGTCCACGAACAGGTGGCCGAAGGCGGTGGCGTGGGACAGGTCGCGGGGGCGGCGCAGGCGCAGGCTGGCGTAGGCGTTGAATCCGATCAGCACGCCCACGCCGATCCACAGGGGCTCGAGCGGCAGGGCAAGGCCCAGCACGCTGCTGGCCAGCAGTATGGTGGCGGCTTGGCCCGCGATGGCGAGCCAGCGCAGGCTGCATAAGGTACGCAGGAATGAAAAGGCGGAACTACCGGGCATATCCAGACACAGAGGTGCCGGCGGGCCCGCCGGCGGGTCAAGCGCCCGGCGGCGCGGAACGCAGGCATCCGGCGCGCGGCGCGAGAGGCCGGCTGCCGTCGAGCCTGACTACGGCGTCGACGGCGGATGTGCTGGCATTGTATGGCGATTCAGCATGAAACGCTGGCAGGGGCGGCAGATGGTGCGTCCCTGATATTCGCCAAGGGTCCCGCGCGTCAATGGATATCGGACATGCCGCTGTGGGCCATGGCGGCGGGCGGGTAGTCTTCCTGGTCGGACGCCATCTGGCCTTGGATCTGGGCCTGCTGCAATTCCTGTTCGACCTGGGCGCGGCTTTCGGATTGGGTGGACGCGACGGGGGGCGGGTAGTCTTCCTGGCCGAAGGAATACGTGCCATTGGCCTTGGCCTGAGCCAGTTCGGCGGCCACCTGGGCGGAGGTCTTCGCGGCGGGGGCGGGGTAGCCGACGCGCCAGTCCCCATAGAGATCGCGCTTGTACTGCGTGGTGGGGGCCGCGGTTTGGGCCTGGGCAGCGCCCGCGACAGCCAAGCCGGCGCAAAGCAACAACGTGGTGGTGAGGGTCTTCATGAAACGCTCCTGGCAAACAAAGCCTGCGGCCGATCTGGCCGCGCCGTCATCCGCGATGCTGCCGACGGACGATTTCCTGGATGCGGGAATGCCTGGCCGGGTGCGTGAAAACGGCGCGCGTCCGGTCTTTTCAATTCGACCGGGCGAGCGCCGTGGTGTTGCAGGGAAATCGGCGGCGGGACGCGAAAGGTATTTCAAGCCTGAAGTACAGGTGTCATTCGGCTTTCACGGGGTCGTTCCCCCATTGGTCGCGGCCACCGCCGGTCTGCCCATGTCTGCCCTATATATATGGATCAGTGGCCGTGCTGCGCCGCCGGGGCGGCGCCGGCCTTGGCATTCAGCGCGCGGGCCTCGGCCTGCACCGGTACCCGGCGCTGCTGTTGCTTGCCGTCTTCCACCACCAGCGTCAGCGGGATGCGGTCGCCCGGGTTGATTTGCCGGGCCAGGTCGATCAGCATCACGTGATAGCCGCCGGGTTTCAGTTCCACCGGCTGGCCGGCGGGCAGGTCGATGCCGGGCACCTGGCGCATCTTCATCACGTTGTCCTGCATGGCCATTTCGTGGACTTCCACGTGCTTGGCGGCATCGGACTCCACGGCCACCAGGCGGCCGGGCACGGACGAGGTCAGGCGCATGAAGGCGCCGGTGGCATGCTGGCTGGGCACGGTGGCGCGCACCCAGGCGTCGTCCACCTTCAAGGCGGCGTCTTGCGCCAGGGCGGCGGGCGCAAACCCCGCCAGCGCGCACAGGGAAATGGCGGCGGCCAGGGACTTGAGCGAAAGGGTCTTCATCATGGTGGCTTCTCTATCGGGTTGGCGGCGTGGGGTCACAGCACGGTGCGCAGGTCTTGCACGCATTCTTCGGCGCTCTGCTGGTGGCGCAAGGCAAGCCGCAACTTGCCCTGGGCGTCGATGATGTAGGTCAGCGCGGTGTGGTCCATGGTGTAGGACGAGCCGGTGGCGACCTTTTGATAGAACACCTTGAAGGATTGGGCGGCAGCGCGGGTCTGCTCCGCATCGCCGCGCAGGCCGACGAACGCCGGATCGAAGGCCTGGGTATAGGCGCCGAGGATCTCGGGCGTATCGCGCTCCGGGTCGACGGTGATGAACAGGACTTTCAATTTTTCGGCGTCGGCGCCCAGCAGGCCCTTGATCTCGATGGCGCGGGTCAGCGCCGTCGGGCAGATGTCCGGGCATTGCGTGAAACCGAAGAACAGCATGACGGGATGGCCGCGGTAGTCGGCCAGGCGGCGCGTTTGGCCGCTCGTATCCTGCAATTGGAAATCGCCGGTCGGCATGCCGGACAAGTCCATGCCGTGCAGCTTGGGGGCTTCGGGCCCGCAGCCGGCCAGGGCCAGCAGGGCGAGGGACGACAGGAGCAGGCGGCGCCGGGGATCGGGCGCATGGGCAAGCGCCGCGCCGGCGCGCGCGCGCAGGGCGGGGAAATGCATGAACGGGGAATGCATGGAAACCTCTTTGGTCGACGGGTCGGCTAGGCGCGCGGCGGGGCCGCGCGGTCAGGCGGAGTCAGGCCAAAGCAGGGGGCGCGCGGGAACCCAGGGGCGGGCCATGGGCGGCCAGCGCGGGCAGGGCGCGATAGGCGGGCGGCGGCGGCACATACCGGCCCGCCGGCAGAAGGATCGGCGTCACCGCCGGGGTGGGGGCGGGCGCGACGTGCGCCAGCAGCCCGAATGGGCATTGCGCGCCGGTCTTGGCGGCGTCGTGCCCGGATGGCCGGTCGTCGCCGCCCGCGCGGGCCAGCGCCACGCTGAGCGTGGACAGGTCGCCCGCGGCGGAGCAGAACGTGACTTCCAGCCGGCCGTCATGCAATGCTCGGGCATCGGGCATGTAGCCCGCCGGCACCAGGGCGCGCAAGGTCAGGGCCAGAAGCGCCAGCCACAGCACCCCGTGGGCGCGCGCGGCGCGTCCCAGGCGGTGGAGGCGGGTCAGGTCAGGCATTGCGCCATTTTAGTCATGCCTGCGGGTCAATCCCCTGCGTCCAGACGCCGCACCAGGGCGATATAGCGGCGTTGCGCCTGGTCGGACGGCAGCCCGGCCAAGAGGCGCCAGGCGGCGTGGCGGACCTGGCCGCGGGCGTCGGCATCGGGGGGCGCCGCCTGCGGGGCGTCGCCGTGGCGCGCTTGCTGCTCGTAGGCGGCCAGGCGGATCGCCACGGCGGCCGAGGGCGGCGCGGATAGCGAGCGCAACTCGATGACGGCTGCGTCGAACGCATCCGGCAGGGCATCCGCGCCGAGGGCCAGCGTGGCGTCGTCCATCGCGTCGCCCTCGGGTTCGTGGCCGCCGGCTGCAGCCAGGCGCCGCCACAAGGCGTCTTCGCGTTCGGGCTCGTCGGCGCGGGCCGTCACCTTGCTGATGGCGTTGTTGCGCAGGCGCAGGGTGTGCGTGGACGTGCCCTGGTACAGGCTGGCGCCATCCTGCACCTGGAAGCGCAGCGGCAGCGCGATGGAGCGCCCGGCCAGCGCGGGCTGCCCCACGTCGCTCACCGCGAAGGTGTTGCGCGAATAGTCCATCAGCCGCGAGAACAGGTTGATCAGCGCGCCGCGGCCTTCGTAGACGCCGCTGATCGGGTTGTCGCCTTCTTCGGTCCAGACCACGTCTTCGGCAAACAGCGGGAACAGCGTTTCGAATTCGCCGGCCAGGAGCGAGTCGCGGTACGCGCCCAGGATGCGTTCGACATCCGCGGCGCCCATCGGGGCGCCGCGTGCGGCGGCGCGCGGCGACTGGGCGGCGGCGGGGTCGCGGTCCATGAACTGCAGCACGGTGGCGGCCACGAGGTCGCGGTCGTTGTCCACGCAGATCATGTGATAACTGTTGTTCAACAGCACCAGCTGGCTGCCCGCGATGGCCTCATGCAGCAGCTGCGCCGAGCGCACGGAGGTGAGCTCGTCTTCGTGCGCGTGCATGATCAGCGTGGGGCAGCCAATGCCGTCCAGCCCGCGCCTGACCGCGTCGCGCAGCCGGTCGACTTCGCGCACGCAGGCCAGCGGCACCCAGCGATAGTGGAAATTCTCGCCCCGTTCGAACTTGGCCTTGACGATGGACCGCACCAACTCGTTCTTGATGCCGTAGGGCTCTTCCTCCTCCACGCGCATGCGCGCGGCCAGGCCGGGAATGCGGTAGACCAGCTTGCGCAGGCCGCGATACCAGGGCGTGCTCCAGCCGTCGATGAAGACGGGCGCGGCCAGCGACACCAGTTTGCCCTGCTTGTGTCCGACCCGCTTGCATAGTTCGACCGCCAGCAGCGCGCCCAGGCACATGCCGATGACGTGCAGGGTGTCGTGGCGGGCGGCGACTTCGCGGTATTTGCGCGTCACGGCGTCCAGCCAGTCTTCCATGCGCACGGACAGCAGGTCTTCGGGCGAGGCGCCGTGTCCGGGCAGGGTCAGGCTGTACGTCTGGATGCCGGCGCGTTTCAAGACCTTGTGCATCGACCCCAGGTCGTACTCGGTCCCGCCCAATCCGTGGATCAGGAGGGCGCCCGTGCCGGACGGCGCGTCGGGACTACTGGAGGGCATCGGCGGGCTCGCGCTCGATCTCGCCCAGCCGCCACATGCCGGCCACGACGGCCACGCTGCCGTCGAAGTCCGACAACGGCGACCCCCGGTCGCTGACCAGCCGCCAGCCGCCCGCCGTGTGCGCCACGCGGAACAGCAGGGGCGTGCGGTCCAGGGCGCCCGCGCGGCGGGCCGCCCAGTGCATCGCCAGGCGCGACCGGTCTTCCGGATGCGCATGGGCAGCCAGCGATTCCAGATCGGTGATGGCGCCAGCGGGCAGCCCGAAAGCGTCCTGCAGGTCGCCCGCCAGTTCCAGCTGGCCGTCATAGGGATTGAAGCGGTACATCAGCTGGTGGCTGCCGGCCAGCGCCAGGTCGAACCGGCCGCGCCACTGTTCGGCGTTCTCAAGCGCCTGGGCGCGCGCGCCGCGCAGGGTGTTGACGAGCAGCAGCAGCAACGCCGTGACCACCAGGTAGACCTGGGTGGCCAGCAGCACGTGCCAGGGGTCGTTGGCCTCGACGAAGGGGCCTTCGCCCTGGGCGCTCTGGTACAGCGCCATCAGCATCAAGGTCACCATCGCCAGCGTGCCGCCCGGCGTGCCCCAGACCAGCGCGATCAGCACCGCGAACACCAGCGGCAGATAGGTCAGCTCAAAAGACACGACATAGGGCAGGTTCTGGATCATGTCTCCGTCGAACGTCATGAAGGTCGACACGATCATCAAGGCGTACGCCACCGCGCCGATCAGCAGGTCCCGCATGCGCGGGCCGCCGGAGCGGCGAGGCCGGAACTGCGCCCAGCCGGTCAACGCCGGCGCCAGGATCAGCACGCCCGCCAGATACGCCGTGACCCAGGTGCGCAGCCGCACCAGCGCGTGGGCTTCCTGCGTCAGCCACAGCCAGCCTCCGCCCAACAGGGCGCTGCTGGCTGCCCCGGCAACCGCGCCGGCCAGCAACGCGGCGACGAAGCCCGGGCCCTCGGCGCGCGGCGACAGGCGCTGCACCGTCCAGGCGGCCAATAGCGAAGACAGGCTGCCCGTCAGCGCGAAGACGATGGCGGTGGCGGGTTGCCCGCGCGAGACAAGCGTCAGGAGCAACTGGGCGCAGAAGAATCCCGCCACCAGCAGCAGCCAGTTGCGGCGGGCGGTCAGCAGGTAGGCGCCGACAGCCACCCCGGGCGGCAGCCAGACGAACAGGGCGTGGCTAACCGGGTCGCTGAGCAGGTGCGAGAACACGCCGCACAGCAGATAGGGGAGGGTCCACAGCAGGCAAAGCGGATTCTTTCTAACCGTATCGGTCATACCCATGTCGGTCCTTGCAAACGCATTGAGGCGTGGCGAAGCGCGTTCACCGTGATCAGCGGGTTATACACGGCCCGGACGGCGCTGCGAAGCACCCGCGCCACACTGGCACCCGAAAATCTTGGTACCCTTGAATGCACTTCCGTTTCCACCGCCATCTCAGTGCCCCAGGTTTCAGTGCTTTCCTTGTCCGCCCCGACCCTGTCCGTGCCCGCCTGCCCCCTGCCTTGCGCGGCGTCCGCCGGCCCGCCCCGGTTTCGGAGACGGCCACGCCCGCTCGGCCGGCTGTGGATGTGCGCGTGCGTCGTCGTGCTGCTGGCGTTGCTGTCGGCCTGCGGCACCACCAAGGTGCAGCCGGGCTACTACCGCGTGCAGTCCGGCGACACGCTGACGCAGATCGCGCGCAAGCAGGGCACCAGCGTCAGCAACCTGGTGCGGTGGAACGGTTTGTCGAATTCGAATGCGATCGAGGTCGGGCAGATGCTGCGGGTGCAAGCGCCGGGAGGCCAGGCCAGCACCTCCGGTTCCGGCAAGGCGCAGTCCAAGCCGGCGACTTCTGCGCCGCGAACCTCCACCTCCACGGCCAAGCGGCGCACGGCCCCGCCGGGCGCGATTTCGCTGGTCTGGCCGGCGCAGGGCAAGGTCACGCGCGGCTATGACGGCGGCGGCTCCAACGGTATCGTCATTTCCAATTCCTCGGGTACGCCGGTGGTGGCCGCAGCAGGCGGCACGGTCGCCTATTCGGGCAGCGGCCTGCGGGGCTACGGTCACCTGGTCATCGTCAAGCACAATGCCAGCTTCCTCAGCATCTACGCGCACAACAGCAAGCTGCTGGTCAAGGAAGGCCAAAGCGTGAAGCAGGGGCAGAAGATCGCCGAAATGGGCAACAGCGACAGCAAGCAGGTCGGCTTGTATTTCGAGTTGCGCTATGACGGCCAGGCGGTCGACCCGGCGGGGAACCTGCCGCCCAAATGATCGGGCGGCGGCCCGGCCTACGTCGCCGCGTCCTGCGTCAGGGTCGAGATGAACGTGGCGGTGCGCGGGTCTGCGGGGTGCGAGAAGATCGCCCGGGACTCGCCGGATTCCACGACGACGCCGTCCAGCAGGAACACCACTTCGCGCGAGACGCTGGCGGCCAGGCGCAGGTCGTGCGTGGCCATCAGCATGGTCATGCCTTCCGTGGCCAGCTGGCGCAGCACATCCACCACTTCGGCCGCCAGGCCCGGGTCCAGCGCAGAGGTCGGCTCGTCGCACAGCAGCACGCGCGGGGCGGGCGCCAGCGCGCGGGCAATCGCCACGCGTTGCTGCTGGCCGCCCGACAGGTTGGCGGGCCAGGCGTCGGCCTTTTCGGCCATGCCGACCTTCTTCAGCAATTCCTCGGCGCGCGCGCGGGCGCGGTCCAGCGGCCACTTCTGCACGGTCAGCAAGCCTTCCATCACATTGCCGATCACCGTCTGGTGCGGAAACAGCTGAAAGTTCTGGAACACCATGCCGGTCTGCTTGCGCACGCGCTGCACCTGTTCGCGCGCCAGCTTCCGTCCAGGCTCGAATTCAACTGTTTCCGGTCCGATGGATAGCGTGCCGCGGTCGGGCACCTCCAGCAGGTTCACGCAGCGCAGCAAGGTGCTCTTGCCGCTGCCCGACGGGCCGATCAAGGCGGTGACGCTGCCTTCGGCGATGCTCACGTCCACTTGCTTGAGCACCGGGTTGCCGCCAAAGGACTTTTCGATTTTCTGCAGGCGGATCATCGGCTTTTCTCGGAAAACACGGCGTGCTGGCCAAAGCGCTTTTCCAGGCGGACTTGCGCGGCGGACAGGACGGAACTGAACACCAGGTAGATCAACGCCGCCTCGGTGTAGAGGATCAGCGGCTCATAGGTGACGGCCGCGATGCGTTGCGCGGCCTGGAAGATTTCGGGCACGGTCAGCACCGCAGCCAGCGACGTGTCCTTGACCAGCGCGATGAACGAGTTCGACAGGGGCGGCACCGCCACGCGCGCCGCTTGCGGCAGGATGGTGCGGCGTAGCGCCTGGCCGCGCGTCATGCTGAGCGAATACGCCGCTTCCCACTGGCCCTTGGTGATGGATTCGATGGCGCCGCGGATGACTTCCGAGTTGTAGGCGCCCACGTTCAGCGTGAAGCCGATCAGCGCGGCGGGCAGCGGATCCAGCACGATGCCCACGCTGGGCAGGCCGTAGAAAATCACGAACAGCTGCACCAGCAGCGGCGTTCCGCGGATCAGCCAGACATAGAAGCGCACCACCGCCACCAGCGGCGCCGGGCCGAACAGCCGGATCAACGCCACCAGGAACGCCAACGCCAGCCCCAGCGCGAACGACATCAGCGTGAGGGGCACCGTGAAGACCAGCCCGGCGTGCAGCAGCGGCCAGAACGAGTCGGCCATCAGCTGCACCCAGGCCGGCACGGCCCACGACCCGATTTGCGCCAGCAGCCAATCGGGGATGACGGCTTGCAGCCAGGAGGGTAGCGTCATGTGCGTGCCTGCCGCTTACTGCGCCGACAGGTCCGTGCCGAAGTATTTGACCGAAATGGTCTTGTAGGTGCCGTCGGCCTTGATGTCGGCCAGCGCCTTGTTGATGGCGGCTTGCAGTTCGGGGTTGCCCTTGCGGATCAGCACGCCGGAGTTGCTGAATTCGGCCGTCTTGTCCGTGGCGGCGATCTTCACCTTTGCGTTGGGCTTTTGTTTCTTGAAGTCCAGGAACGACAGGTTGTCATTGACCGTGGCTTCCACGCGGCCCGAGGTCAAGAGGTCGATGGCTTCGTTAAAGCCCTGCACGGCGACGACTTCTGCGCCGTGGCTTTGCGCCAGCTTGCCGAAGTTGCTGGTCAGCGTGTTGGCTGACTTCTTGCCCTTCAGGTCGGCAAACGACTTGATGGTGGTGTTGTCGTCGCGCACGATCAGCACCGCTGCCGACGAGATATAGGGATCGGAAAAGTCGTACTTGGCTTTGCGCGCGTCGGTGATGCCGACCTGGTTGATCACGGCGTCGTAGCGCTTGGCGTCCAACCCCGCGATCAGGCCGTCCCATTTGCCTTCGACGAATTGGGCCTTCACGCCCAGACGTTCGGCGATGGCGCGCCCAATGTCCACGTCAAAACCGGTAAGCTGGCCCGATGCGTCGTGGAAGGTAAAGGGGGCGTAGGTGCCTTCGGTGCCGATCTTGAACGTGCCGGCGGATTTGATCTGGTCCAGGCCGGACTGGGCGTGGGCAGCGGTCAGGGCGGCGGCCTGGATAAGGCCGGCGATGAACAGCGAGCGGAAGAGTTTCATGGCAATGCTCCACGGATGATCGGTGTCATTCTGGAGAGCTTGCGGGTGTGCAATACCCTCCGGCGTAGCCGCACTCTAACAACGCGCCTATTTTTCCACAAAGCATAAGGAATAGTAAAAATATAGCTGCAAGTCATATGGCTACCCCGCCCGGCGCGACCTGCGCCGGGCGCAATCAATCGGCAAAGCGAGGGAGATCGGCGTGGAACAGCAATGGAACAGGCGGGCGTTCATGATGGCGGCTGCGGGCGCGGCGGCGTTTGCCGGGGTGATGCCCGCGCAGGGCGCCAACGGCTTGCGGCTGACGCCGGGCGGAGGCAGCATCACCCAGGTGTCCGGCTTGCGCGTGGGCCACTACACGGATACCCGCCGTCCGACCGGCTGCACGGTCATCATCGCCGAAGCGGGCGCCACGGGTGGCGTCGACGTGCGCGGCGCCGCGCCCGGCACCCGTGAGACCGATCTGCTCAATCCCGTGAACATGGTGGAAAAGGTGCACGCCATCGTGCTGTCGGGCGGCAGCGCGTTCGGCCTGGACACCGCCACGGGCGTCATGCGCTATCTGGAAGAAAAGAAGATCGGCTTCGATGTGGGCGTGGCGCACGTGCCCATCGTGCCGGCCGCCATCCTGTTCGACCTGGGCGTGGGCGACGCCTCCGTCCGGCCGGATGCGGCGGCCGGTTACCAGGCCTGCAAGTCGGCCACCACTGCCGCCCCGCAGGAAGGCAACGTCGGGGCCGGCGCCGGCGCCACCGTGGGCAAGCTGTACGGCGCCAAGCGCGCCATGAAAGGCGGCATCGGCAGCGCGTCGCTGACGGTGGCGGGCGTGACCGTGGGCGCGATCGTGGCCGTGAACGCGGTGGGCGACGTGCTGGATCCCGCGACCGGGCGCATCCTGGCCGGCGCGCGCACGCCGGACGGCAAGCACCTGCTGGATACGCGGGCGGCCATCCTGGCGGGCGACCTGCCCAATTCGATGCGCCCCGGCACCGCCACCACCATCGGCGTGGTCGCCACCGATGCCACGCTGACCAAGGCGCAGGCGCAGAAGATCGCCGGCATGGCCCACGATGGCCTGGCCCGCACCATCAACCCCATCCACACGATGATGGACGGCGACACGATCTTCGCGCTGGGCACCGGCGCCTCCGGCAAGCCGGGCAATGTGATGCTGCTGGGCGTCATGGCGGCGGAAGCCATGGCGATCGCGGTGCAGCGCGCCATCCTGGCGGCGCGCGCGGTGGAAGGCTTTCCCGCCGCCGTGGATTTCATCGCCTGAACGCCGGGCGCCAGAGCCCGGCCTGACCTCAGATTGTCACAGGACGGGAACATGATGGGGGACACCGGGCATCCGGTGTCCTGGGGGCTCTCTATGTACGAAGGCGAACGGTTCAATGGCGCCACGCACCTGGCCGGCCTGGCGCTGGCGGTGGGGGCGTCCGGTTGGCTGATCTCGCGCGCGGCCGAACTGAAGGTGGACACGAAACAGATCGTCAGCTGCGCGGTGTTCGCGGCATCGATGATCGCCGTCTATGCCTCGTCGGTGCTGTACCACTGCACCCGGGGCCGCAACAAGGCCCGCTGGGCCAAGGCGGACCATTGCGCCATCTACCTGCTGATCGCCGGGACCTATACGCCGCTGGCGTTCGGGCCGGTGGAGCACGGGTGGGGCGCGGCGATGGGCGTGGCCATCTGGCTGCTGGCCGCCATCGGCATCAGCCGCGAGCTCTGGTGGGCGCGCGGCGCGGCGCCGGCCTTGCCGCTGTACCTGGCGATGGGCTGGCTGGGGGTGATGTTCGCCGCCCCGATCGCCGGCGCGCTGTCGTCCGCGGGCCTGGCTTGGTTGCTGGCGGGGGCGGCCGCGTACACGGTGGGCACGCTGTTCTACGTGAACGACAAGCGCTGGCGCCACGCCCACGGGATCTGGCACCTGTTCGTGATGGGCGGGTCTGCCTGCCATTTCGTCACGGTGTTCGGTTTCCTGCGCTACGGCACGCCCGCCTGAACGGGGCGCGGGGCGTCCGCCCGGCCGCCCGCGGGTGCCGTCAGCGCCAGCTGGCCAGCGGCAGCATGCCGCCCCGGTCTTTCACTTTGCGCATGACGATATGCGAACACAGGTCGCGCACCCCTGCGATCTTGCTGAGCTTGTCTTCCACGAACTGCGAAAACGCCGACAGGTTGCGCGTGCGCACCGTCAGGATGTAGTTGGAGGCGCCCGTCACGATGCTGGCTTCGGTGATCTCGTCGTGGGCGGCGATGCCGGCCAGGAACGCCTCGTGCCAGCCCGGGCGCGATTGGTCCAGCGACACGTGGACAATGGCCTCCAGCTCGAATCCCAGCTTCTCGGCGTCCAGCACGGCCCGGTACTGCCGGATCATCCCGCCTTCCTCCAGCGCCCGCACGCGGCGCAGGCAGGCGGAGGGCGACAGCGCCACCTGTTCGGCCAGGTCCTGGTTGCTGAGCTGGCCGTTCTCTTGCAGCCGGTACAGGATGCGCTGGTCTATCGCGTCGAGTTGCATGGGGCAATCCAATTCTGAAAATTCGGGTTTCGTGCAATTTACTGCGGAATCCTAGGGTAAGCCACGCCCAGATTTGCAATATTTCGGCTCATTGGCGCTGCTATCCTGTTTGCAGGACATTGCCCGAAGGAGCATTGCATGACTACGCGTGAAGACTGCGTCGCCGCAGACCGGAAAGACCCCCTGGCCCCCCTGAAGGCGCGCTTCGCGCTGCCGCCCGGCGTGCTCTATATGGACGGCAATTCGCTGGGCGTCAGCCCGAAGGCTGCCGCCGCCCGCGCCGCCGAGGTCATCAACCAGGAATGGGGCACGGGCCTGATCCGCAGTTGGAACACCGCCGGCTGGTTCGAATTGCCCGCCCGCCTGGGCGACAAGCTGGGCAGCCTGCTGGGCGCGCGCGAGGGCGAGCTGGTGGTCACCGACACCACGTCGCTGAACATTTTCAAGGCGCTGGCCGCCGGGCTGCGCATCCAGCAGGGCAAGCAGCCGACGCGCCGCGTCATCCTGTCCGAACGCGACAACTTCCCGACCGATCTCTACATGATCCAGGGCATGATCGACCTGCTGCAGCAGGGCTACGAGATGCGCCTGATCGACGAGACGCTGCCGCTGGACAAGGCGCTGGACGACTCCGTCGCTGTGATGCTGCTGTCGCACGTGAACTACCGCAGCGGCCAGATGCACGACATGGCCGCCGTGACCGCGCTGGCGCATGAGCGCGGCGCGCTGACCATCTGGGACCTGGCGCATGCCGCGGGCGCGGTGCCGGTGGACTTGAATGGCGCCAACGCCGACTTCGCCGTCGGCTGCACCTATAAGTACCTGAACGGCGGCCCGGGTTCGCCCGCCTTCATCTGGGTGGCGCCGCGCCACACCAAGGACTTCTGGCAGCCGCTGTCGGGCTGGTGGGGCCACACGCGCCCGTTCGACATGGCCGTTGCCTACGAGCCGGCCGGCGGCATTCGCCGCTACCTGTGCGGCACCCAGCCCATCGTGTCGCTGTCGCTGGTGGAATGCGGCCTGGACGTGGCCCACGAGGCGGACATGGCCGAAGTGCGCAGCAAATCGCTGGCCTTGGGCGACCTGTTCATCGCGCTGGTCGAGGAGCGCTGCGAGGGCCATCCGCTTACGCTCGTCACGCCGCGCAAGCACGCCGATCGCGGCAGCCACGTCAGCTTCCGCCATCCCAATGGCTACGAGGTGATGCAGGCGCTGATCGCGCGCGGCCTGATCGGCGATTACCGCGAACCCGAGGTGCTGCGCTTCGGCCTGACGCCGCTGTACTTCGGCTATGCCGACGTGTGGGACGCAGTGGATATCCTGAAGGACGTGCTGGACAGCCGCGCCTGGGACCAGCCTGAGTTCAAGCAACGGTCCGCCGTGACCTGAGCGCCCCGAAGCGTTGCCTTATCGCGCAGGCCAAACCGGCCTTACATCCATGAAGAGAGCGCAGTACAAGGAGGAGACAATGCGGCAACAACAAGGGTTCGGCGAAATCGCCGAACGTGAAAAGGGGCTCAAGCGGCGCTTGACCTCGGGCCAGATGAGCATGATCGCCATCGGCGGGGCGATCGGCACCGGCCTGTTCCTGGGCAGCAAGTTCGCCATCGGGTTCGCCGGCCCCAGCGTGATCATCAGCTACGCCATCGGCGGGCTGATCACGCTGCTGCTGATGGGCTGCCTGGCCGAAATGACGGTGGCGCATTCCACGTCCGGTTCTTTCGGCGCCTATGCCGAGCACTACGTCGGCCCGCTGGCGGGGTTCCTGGTGCGCTACGCGTACTGGTCCTGCGTGGTGCTGGCGGTGGGCACCGAAGTGACGGCGGTGGCCGAATACATGAAGTACTGGTTCCCCGCGGTGCCCGGCTGGCAATGGGTATGCGTGTTTTCAGCGGCGCTGATCTTCATCAACGCGATGAGCGTCAAGGCTTTCGGCACCATCGAATACTGGTTCTCAACGATCAAGATCACGGCGATCGTGGCCTTCATCATCCTGGGGGCCTATGTGGTCTGGGGCAATCCGCAGTACGGCACGGCGCTGTACACCTCGCATGGCGGATTCTTCCCGAATGGCGTGTGGGGCATGTGGATCGCCGTGGTGATCTCGATCTTCAGCTACCTGAGCGTGGAGATGATCGCGGTGGCCGCGGGCGAAGCCGAGGATCCCGAACGCGCCGTCAAGAAGGCGTTCCGCGCCACCATCGTCCGGCTGGTCGTTTTCTACCTGCTGACCTTGGCGCTGATCCTGGCCATCGTGCCGTGGGATGAAGCGGGCAAGGGCGGCAGCCCGTTCGTGAAGGTGATGCAGGCCCTGGACATCCCTGGCGCCGCGGGCGTCATCAACTTCATCGTGCTGGTGGCGGCGCTGTCGGCCATGAACAGCCAGCTCTACATCACGACGCGCATGATGTTCAGTCTGTCGCGTGCCGGGCACGCGCCATCCGTGCTGGGTCGGCTGACGCGCAGCGGCACGCCGCTGAACGCGCTGCTGCTGTCAACCAGCGGCATCGCCATCGCGGCGGTGCTCAATGCGCTGTACCCCGAGACCTCGTTCACGCTGATGATGGCCATCTCGATGTTCGGCGCGCTGTTCACCTGGATGATGATCTTCGTCACGCATTACTTCTTCCGCCGCCGCTGGGCGCGCGAAGGAGGCGCCGCGCTGTCGTTCAGGATGCCCGGCTTTCCGGCGCTGACGTTGCTGGGCGCGGTCGCGATGCTGGCGATCCTGATCACGACGGCGTTCACCGGCGTGTTCAAGATGACGCTGGCCTTCGGCGTGCCGTTCCTGCTGATCCTGGCGGCGCTGTATTTCCTGTTGTTCAAGAAGCGCGGCGAAGCCGTGGTGCTGCAAACGCGCAGCCAGCGCGGGTAGTCGGCAAGGGTAGTCGGCAAGGGTAGTCAGCAAGGGTAGTCAGCAAGGGTAGTCAGCAAGGGTAGCCAGCGCAGTGAAGACGGGCCCGGGGCGCTAGCGCCCCGGGCCGTTGCCGCATTGCCGGATCGCCGCCAGCATCGCGCGGGCGCGGGCCGGCAGCGAGCGCGACGCGTACACCGCATGCATCTGCGGCGCGGCGCCTTGGGCGGAGGTCACGGTATAACCAGGACATACCCGTACCAGCGCCCCGCGCTCGATCTCGGGCTGCGCGGCCCAGTCCGCCAGCCGCGCGATCCCCATGCCTTGCAGCACCATCGCCATCAAGCCGCTGCCGCTGCTGACGCGCACGGCGGGTTCGGCGTGCAGCCGCAAGATGCGCTTGTCTTGCCGCAGGTGCCAGTCCTTCAGCACGCGCGGCCCGGTGTGCATCACCAGGCGGTGCGACTTCAGGTCTTCGGGTTCGCGGGGCAGGCCCATGCGGCGCACGTAGTCCGGACTGGCGCACAGCAGCCGGTCGTATGGCCACAGGCGCGCGCCCAGCAGGTCGCTGGACGCTGGAAAACCGCCTCGGATCGCAAAGTCCAGGCCTTCGGCGATCGGGTCTACCCATTTGTCGGTGTACAGGATGTCCATGCTGACGCCGGGATGCGCGTCCGCATACTGGCGCAGCACGGCCGGCAGCAGGGCCACGCCCAGCAGGTCGGGCGCCGAAAAGCGCAGGCGGCCCTGAACGCCGCCCTCGACGTCCTGCAAGTCGTCGCGCGCTTGCGCCTCAAGCCGCAGCAGCTCGCGCGCCGACTGGAAATAGCTTTCGCCCTGCGGAGTGAGCACGACGCTGCTCTTGCTGCGCAACAGCAGTTGCGCGCCCACCTGGCGCTCCAATGATTGCACGGCCCGCGTCACGGCGCTGGGCGAGGCGCCCAGCGCACGGGCGGCCAGTACGAAGCTCTGGCGTTCGGCCACGGCGCAGAACACCTGGTATTCCCATAGCGCGCCTCGTTCCATGCGGATTCTCCATTGCGTTTTCCGCAACATGATATTGCAACGCCTCGATGCTCGCCCGGCCTAGACTGGCGGTTTTCCTGCCTTGCCTGCCTACATCATGTCGCAACCCTGCTATGTGGACCCGCTATCCGGCCAACGCTACCCGATCACCGATGCCCGCTGGTGCTCCGACGCGCAAACCCCGCTGATGATCTCGCCGTTGCCGGGGATATCCCGCGACGATATCGATACGCGCGACCGCTCCATCTGGCGCTATCGCGCCGCTTTGCCGCAGGACATCGCGACGCCGGTATCGATGGGCGAGGGCGGCACGCCGATGGTCGAGCGCGCCTGGGGCGGCTTGCGCCCGCATTTCAAACTGGAATGGTTCAACCCCACGTGCAGCTTCAAGGACCGCGGCGCGGCGGTCATGCTGTCGTGGCTGCGCCAGATCGGCATACCGGCCGTGGCCGAGGATAGCTCCGGCAACGGCGGCGCGGCCATCGCGGCCTTCGGCGCGGCGGCGGGCATGGGCGTCACCATTTTCGCGCCTGCCTACACGTCCATCGCCAAAGTGGCGCAGATCCGCGCGTTCGGCGCCGACGTGCGCCTGGTGGAAGGCCCGCGCGAGAATTCGCAGACCGAAGCCATCCGTGCGTCGCAAGACATCTTCTACGCCAGCCACAACTGGCAGCCGTTCTTCCTGCAAGGCACCAAATCCATCGCCTACGAAATGTGGGAAGACTTCGGTTTCCAGGCCCCCGACAACATCGTGATCCCGGCGGGCGCGGGCAGCAACGTGCTGGGTTGCGCCATCGGGTTCGCCGAACTGCTGGCGGCCGGCCAGATCCGCCGGCTGCCCAAGCTGTTCGTGGCGCAGCCGCTGAATTGTTCGCCGGTGGACGCCAGCTTCCAGGCGGGCGTGGACAGCGCCGTGCCGCGCGAGGTGCTGCCCACCGTGGCCGAAGGCACGGCCATCAAGCACCCGGTGCGCTTGCGGGAGGTGTTGCAGGCCGTACGGGCCAGCGGTGGACAGACGGTGGCGGTGCCGGAGGCGGATATCGTGGCGGCAGTGCGGCGGCTGGCAATGTCCGGCCTGTACGCCGAACCGACCAGCGCCACGGCGGCGGCGGCCTTGGACGTGCTGCAGGCGCGCGGCGCGATCCAGGCGGGCGAACGCACGGTGGTGCTGCTGACCGGCACCGGCATCAAGTCCACGCAGTTCATGACCGACCTGTATTCGGCGGCGCAGTGAATTTGGGCGCGGGCCCGTTCGGACTATCGACGGGCCCGCGCTGGGATCAACTGGCCTGGGCCGCCGCAGTGCGTTCGTTTGGCGCGGCCAGCTCGGGGGCAAGCGAGAACACGCGCAGGCGATGCCCGTCAGGATCGAGCGCAACGAAGGTGCGCCCGAAATCCGCGTCGGTGGGGGCTTGCAGGATGGGCAGGCCGCGCAGGCTCCATTCCCGATGGCGCTGGTCGACGACGCCGGGGTCCGCCACGGCAAAGGCCAGTTCGGACGCGCCGCCGCGGCCGGCGGCGGCCGGTTCCACGGTGTAGCGCGACCACAATCCCAGCTTCAAGCCGGAATCCAGCACGAAGAGGGCGAAAGTGGGCGAGTTCTCGACGGGTTGGCGTTGCAGCAGCGCGCTGTAGAACGCCGCGCTGGCCTGGGGCTTTTCGACGTAGAAGAGGACGTAGTTGGTGTCGGACATGATGCGCTCCTGGTGGTTGATGCGCTCATGTTAGGCAGGGGTACTGTCAGTTTTTGGCAGTAGTGTGCATCAGGATTTTTTTGGTTCCTGGTGGATGGCACGCCACTCTTTCAACAGGGCGTGGCGCCGCCGGGGGTAGCGGTCGCCCGCGCTCACGGCGGCGATGCGGTCGGTGCGGAAATGCCGGAAATCCTGGCGCAGTTCACACCAGGCCATGACCAGCCGCACGCTGTCGAAAAAGCCCAGCGCAAAGGGCCAGATCACGCGGGCGGAATCTGACCCCTTGTCATCGCGGTACTGGATTTCCAGCTTGCGTTCGCTACGGATCGCCTGGCGGATCAGCGCCACGTCGACCCGGTCGATGACGCCGCTGGAGCTAGGGGCCACCAGCAACGGAATGGCGTCCAGCTCGTCGCGCAGTTCCTGCGGCAGCACCGCGCCGATCTTGGCCAGCGCATTGCGGGCAGCCAGCCCCAGGCGTTCGTCCGAGCGGCCCGCCACCCAGCGCGTGCCCAGCACCAGGGCTTCGATCTCTTCGGTGCTGAACATCAGGGGCGGCAGCATGAATCCGGGGCGCAGCACGTAGCCCACACCGGGCTCGCCTTCGATCTCGGCGCCCTGGCATTGCAGCGTCGCGATGTCGCGGTAGAGCGTGCGCAGGCTGATGCCCATTTCGGCGGCCAGCCGCTGGCCGCTGACGGGCAGGCGGTGGCGGCGCAGGGTCTGGAGCAGCTCCAGCAGACGTTCGGTGCGGGACATGGGGCAGGACGACGGGATCGGATGCCGTAATGCTGCCACGAAATGGCAGTATTGCGTCAGTCCGGCGGCAGGTCCATCAGCCAGTCATGCACGCGCCCGGCCAGGGCGAGGCTGTTGCGGTCCATCATCAGCATGTGCGAATTGCCGGTGATGCCCAGATCGGGCAGCGACAGCACGGTGACGCAGGGGAAGCGACGCGCGAAGTCCTGCACCCGCGCCCGCATCCGCGGCCAGCGCGGGTCGGTGTCCATGTTGTCGCCCATCACGATCAGCGTCGGCGTGCGGTAATCGGCCTCCGGCGCCAGCAAGGGGATGCTGGCCGGCTCCAGCGCCACCACGGCGCGTACGCGGTCGGGCCGGGCCTGCGCCGCGCGGATGCCGAAGACGCCCGCCTGCGAATGGCAGACGATGATCATCCGCCCCACGCGTTCCAGCAGCGCCAGATAGCCCTGCAGGATGGCCGCGTCGGTGTGGACCCAGCGCGGCACCATCTGGGCGGCCAGGCGGTCGAATGCGGCGACGGGGAACTGCGTGTTGGGATAGGCGCTGTCCGGCCCGGGGCGCGTGTCCGGGCGGCCGATGCGGAACCGCGTGTAGCAGTCTTCCCGCGTTTGCACGATGGGCGCTTCGGGCCAGATCTCGGGCACCAGCGCGTAGCCCGCGCGGCCGCGCTCCACCGCGTCGCACAGGTAGGCGTCCCAGCCGCGCCGCAGGAAGGCGTTCAGCCAGCCTTCGCGGCCGTCCGGCGTGGTTTCCCACGCCGCGCCCGTCATGCCGCCGCCATGCCAGAAAGCCAGCGGCGGGCGGCCACTGGCGGGTTCTGCCAGGAAATACTGCGCATACATCTGCTCGACGCGATAGGTGCCGTTCGGGTCCAGCGAGACGGGCTGGCCGCCTTCGGCCATGACGACCTCGCGGCAGGGCAAGCCCGACAGCCGGACATCGTGCCCGCCGACGTGGAAAGACCCCATGTCGCGCAACCGGATCGGGGGCGGCGCGCCCGCGCCGTCCAAGGCCGCCTGGTCCGCCGCCATCACTCGGCCTTGATGTGGTTGGCCTGGATCACATTCTTCCAGCGCGCGGTTTCGGCGGTGACGAATTCGCCCAGCGCCTGGCGGGATCCGGCGGCGGTCTCCACGCCCAGTTCGCGCATCTTGGCGGCGACTTCGGGCGCGGCCAGCGCATCGGTGAACGCGTCATGCAGCGCGGCCAGCGTGGCGTCCGGCGTGCGGGCCGGCGCCATGACGCCAAACCAGGGCGTGATCAGGAAATCGGGCACGCCGCTTTCCGCGAAGGTCGGCACGTCCGGGATGGCGGGCGCGCGTTGGCGGCTGGCCACGGCCAGTGCGCGCAGCTTGCCCGCGCGGATGTTGGCCAGCGACGCCGGCAGATTGTCGAAATACATGTCGACCTGTCCGCCCAGCAGGTCGGCCGCCACCTGGCCCGCGCCCTTGTAGGGGATGTGCGCCAGGTCGATCCCGGCGCGCTGCTTGAGCAATTCCGTGGCCAGATGGGCCGACCCGCCCACGCCGGACGAGGCCGAATTCAGCTTGCCGGGGTTGGCGCGGGCGTAGGCCAGCAGTTCGGGCAGCGTCTTGGCCGGCACCTGCGGGTTGACGACCAGCACGCTGGGCACCGTGCCGATCATCGCGACAGGCGCGAAGTCCTTGACGATGTCGTAGGGGGCGGGCTGATAAAGCGACGGGGCGACCGTGCAGCCGAACGCGCACATGAGCAGCGTGTAGCCGTCGGGCGCTGCGCGCGCCACGGCCTGCGCGCCGATGTTGCCGCCCGCGCCCGCGCGGTTTTCCACGATCAACGGCTGACCCAGGCGGCGCGCCAGGTTTTCACTCAGGATGCGCGCCAGGATGTCGGGCGTGCCGCCGGCAGGGAAAGGCACCACCAGCGTAATCGGGCGCGCCGGAAAGTCGGCGGCGGCGGCCGGCTGCAAGGCGCCCAGCGCCAGCGCGGCGCCGGTCAGGAC
>CAUSDE010000020.1:0-89534 GCA_963530045.1 uncultured Achromobacter sp. | reverse complement strand
GTCGCGGGCATCGGCGCGGTCGCGGCGGGCGGCGGCCTGGCGACCTTTGCGCAACAGGCCAGCGCCGCCTCTACCGCGCTGACCAGCGCATCCACGTTCGCCGCAGGCGGCGTCAGCGCCAGCGTCAGCGCGGCCATCGTGCCGGTCATGACGCAGGCCTTGAACGCCAGCGGCGACCGCATGGCCGCCTTGGGTTCCGCCGTCGATACGCTGTTCACGCTGCCGGACGTCAAACAGGCCAACATCCCGTCGGTCGCTGGCGCCATCCTGAGCATGCCTGGCCTGTCGTCGTCCGCGGTGCCGAGCGTGATCGGCGCCATCCTGCAATCACCCACGCTCGCCACCGAGACGCTGCCCAAGGTGGCCGAGGTGTTGATGAAGATACCGGGCGTGGCGGATTCGCCGCTGCCGCAGATCGCCCGCGACGTGCTGGACACGATCGGCCTGGGCCCCGTGGCCCGCACGCAAGGCACGAACCTGCCGGGCGACACGCCCGCCCCCTCGGGTTCCGGCCGCGTGGTGCCTGGCGTGTCGACCTATCGGGCCCGCCAGGACGGCGCGCGCCTGCAATACGTGAACCTGGCTCAGGTGGCCGACCGCTGGAACGACGGCAGCGCATTGACCACCACGGAACGGCAATCGAACCGCCCGCGCATCCATGTGGAGTTCAACCGCCCCGGCCAGCACCGCTTTACCATCACCGTGAAAGCGGCTCCCGGCAACATCACCTACTCCAACCGCGAGCGCGGGCGGCGCGCGAGCTACCAGGAGCCGCACGCCAATCCCCGCAACTACGTCACGAACGCGGATGGCACCCGCATCGTGGACGACATCGCGCTACCCGCCGCGGGCCGCAACGTCTATCTGTTCGAGGTGCGCGACGAACGGGGCCAGTTGATCAAGACAGAACGCGTCGAGACGGCGCGCCGCCTGTACATCCAGGAAGTGATGTGCATGAGCGCGCATCCGGCCGGCCATCTGGCCGATGTGACCCCGGTCACGGCGGAATTCGCGCTGCATGGCATCGACATGATCCAGCTGCCGCGCCTGCAGTTCCGCGGCCGTTCGGCGGTCGATGCCGCGGACAATGTCGACGCCCAGCAAGCCATCATGGACGCGGTTCGACGCGTCTACGCCGGTTCGCCGGGCAAGCAACGCGAACCCTACACCCTGGTGGTTTGTCACGTCGACCGGTTGGCGGCGCCCGGCACAAGCGGCGACATGCGGCTGCCAGTGCCTGCGGGACCGGGCGGGCGCGTGATGACCGTGCCCATCGTCAACGACGACCGCAGTCTGGCCAGCCTCTGGTACGAATTCGACGCAAGCGACGATTGGCTGGTGCATGCGCGCTACATTTACACCGACGCGTCGGGCGTGGAACGCACCCTGCCGATTCCGCGCCACCTGATGACGCCGGTGCGCGAAAGCTCCGGCGCCGTCTTTTCGGTGACCGTGGACCTGACGCAGCTATCGGCCACCCCGTTGCGCGGCGTGCTGAACATTCAGTTCAACACCGTGGCCGCCAGCTATGCCGGCCTGGCCATCACGGGCACCAACCTGCTGTTCGTCTCGACACTGGATCCCTACGAACCCAACTCCCAGGCCTACTTGACGGAGACGCTTGCCCACGAAATGGGCCATTTGCTGGGGATGGTGCCCAGTGGTCCGGACTGGCCCGGCCTGCGCAACGAAGACCCATCCGCGGATGACTCGAAGCTGGATCCTCCGCAGTTCTTCTACTACAACATGGGCGGCCATTGCCATTTCGGCCTGCCCGACCAGAATGGCGAGTACGACCAGGAAATCGGGCAGTGTGTGATGTACGGCATCACCTGCGCGAACATCCATTTCTGCCCGAACTGCAGCAAGGCCGTGCGCAAGGTCGACTGCTCCGAAGGCTGGACGTCGTTCTGAGGCGACCGCCTCGCAGCCGACAATCGCCAACGATGACCGCCGCCGACCACCATCTTTCGCAAATTCCGATTCCGACATGCCGATCATGACTACCGACTGGATTGAACCCGCCACCTTCGCCTCGGTGCCCGCGCACTCGCAGAAGGAGCATGCCTGCATGCCGCCCCTGCAGGGCTACGATGCGCAGATGCGCATCGCCGCGCCCTCGCGCGTGAAGATCCGCGACGGCAATGCCCTGACGATCCCGATATGCGCGCGCGGCATCCTGCCCGTGGTCGAGAATCCGCAACTGCCGCGCTTCGTGGCGGTCGACACCCGCACCGGCAAGGTCTATCGCGGCGTCGCATTCAACTACAAGCGCCCCACGCTGCCCAATGTGTCGGTCGACCCGAGCGAAGGGGCGCCGCCGCCCAAGCTGGCCTTGCCGCCGGGCATGACGGTCGAGACACGCTTCACCACCGACATGGCCGGTGTGCTGCATCTGCCGGCCACGCCAGCGACCTATGAGGTCTATATCGAAGCCGAAGACGTGAAGTCCAATACGGTGACCATCGAGGTCGAGGCTGGACAGAAGTAAGGACCGGGAAACGCCCGGGGCGGATTGATCAAAGGCCGCCCTGCCGGTGGCAAAAAACAACGGCCCCCCCCCCTTGAGCGCCGCCCGGAAACCAGCACCACGCCGCCGCTCAAGGCCGCGCGGGCGTCATCTGCTGCATGTTCTGCTCGGTACGCGCAGCCTGGGCCTCGACCCTTTCCGCGCTGCGCATGTCTTTCGCCCGCTGTTCCATTTCCGCCTTGGCGTCGGTCTTGGCGAACACGTCCTTGTCGCGCACGCGGAAATACATCGTGGTGCTGGCCAGCAAATGGTCGGGCCAGCTGCTCAACATGGCGTCATGCACCAGCCAGTCGAACAAGGTCATGACCGTGGGAGGCAACTGCGTCTTGCCGTCGCGCGCATCGCGCCAGGCGGCCAACAGGCGATTCTGGATTTGCCGCTCGGCCTTCTTGTCGGCGAACGGGTCCGGTGTTTTTTGAGGCGTGCCGCCACGGCGCTTGATCAGTTCGTTGCGCATGTTCTCGCGGTCGCGCATGTCCTTGTCCATCTGTTCCATCGCACGCAGCACTTGCGGGTTATTGCGCTCCAAATCCGCGCGCCGCTGTTCGGTATCGGCATCCTGCTGCTCAGCCTTTTCCAGATTCTTGTACTCCTCTTCAAGGCGCTCCCATAGCGGCTTGAACCGTTGCGGCGGCAATTCGCCGCGGCTTGCGGAGGCGCGATCCCAGCGCTCGTTCTTAAGCGCCTCAAGCTCGCGCAAGCGCGCCGTATTCTCGGGCTTTTTCTGTTGCTCAGGGGACAAGGCGGTAACGCGCCGCAGTTCTTCATGGAACTCTTGGTCAGGCGTGTAGAAGTCGCGATCCTTGATCCAGGCTTCAGCCGGGTCCGAAAGCTCGGCGCGGAATGCCGCATCCTGATAGCGCACGGCCAGCCAGCGCAGGAAAGTCTCCATGTGCGGAAGGAAGTCGATGCCAGGCTCGTACTTCACGACCCCGCGATATGCGTTCACGAGCTCCAGGATTTTGTGCCGATTGCTGCCATCCACGATCGGCTCCGACAAGGAGAACTGCAGGTAGGTATCAGGCTTCAGATCGGCAAGCCGTTCCAGGCTGTGAAATGCCGCGCCATGCGACAAGGCCTGGTTCATCATGTCGCGCAGCGGTACGCGCGACAGCTCAACGCGCGAATTCAACGACCCGGGCGGGCTGACGCCCGTGACGTCGCCGCTGGAGCCCGGATAGAGGTACTGCAGGCCCCGCGTCTTCTCCAGGCTGTCCATGCGCTGATTGCGGCGCAATTCATGCGCCGCCGCAAAATGCACGCACATCTGCACAGCGGCCGGCACGGTCAGCGTCCGATCCTTGTGCGTCTGCTTGATGAGGTCGGTAATGGGCAGAAAACCCAGGAAGGTGTTCTCGTCCATGATGGACGCGACAGAGTCCAGCAATCCCATGAATCGGATCTGGATATCGGCATCAGGCTTGTTCTTGGTGATGTCGCCGCGCACCGCCAAGTCCACATCGTGACGCCGGCGGTACTTCTTGACCAGATCATTGACAAACTGGCGCGCGACCACGCCGCCCCGGTCCGCCCCGAATACGGTGATCTCGATGCGCCGCACATTCTGGCCTTCGCTTACCGCGTCGTAGGCGGCCTTGAACTGCCGCAATGCGGAATCGACTCGCACGTCGACACCCGTCCCCAACAGATAAGCCACCGTTTCCTGATCGCGGATGACCGGCACCGTCTCCATCATGGTCGATTTGACGGCTTCCTTGCCGGCCGTCCACGCTACCTTCAGCGGGTTCTTCTTGAAGGCGGCCCAGAATCCGCGGATGGTTGCCTTCGCGCGATTGAGCAGGCGTTCGGGGTCCCAGGCGTTCCAAATGCGGACAGCCTTCTCCGGCAAGGTCTGCACGTCCTTTACAACGTCCTTGTATGCCTTGACCATCGGCTGATAAGACGATTCCCGGATCGACTTCTTCACGGCGGCAGAGACGCGGCCTGAGACATTGTGGTTCGGGATCTCGTCTGTGCGCAGGACATTGCCGACGTTGCTCGACACCGCCTTCTGCGCGTTGCTCGCCAGCTTCATGCCGGCCTTCGCGGCCGCATAAATCATGTCGTCATTCTCGGCATCGGCATTCAGGTCCGTACCCAGACCCGAATAGTAGAACCGGAACCAGTGGTGCTTTTCGGGACGGCCGGGATCGCTCTGGACGTAATGTGCTTCCCAGAGCCGGCAAATGTTCGAATAGTAGGTCGGATGCTTCGCATCCTCATCGCGGTTGCGGCCGAATCCGTCGAAAAAGAATCCCATCCGCAGGACGGCGCCACATTCATTGCAGTCGTCCTTGGGGTACGCCGCCTCGTTCTGCGCCATGGCCTTCAGCACGGATGCCGGCGTCCGGTTCTCCTGCGGCAGATCGCTGGATTGCACATCAGACATTCTTATCTCCCGGCGGCGTCCCCGTGGCTTTTATCTGCTCCAGCGTCGCGACCGGCAAGGCCGCGACCGCCCTGCCAAAGTCACCAGGCGCGCGCCCAGGCTTCTCCAGAATCGCCTTCACCTGCGGATCAGAGTCGAAGTTCGACGCCACCGTGAAATACAGCAGCATGTACTGGCGCAAGTCCTGCTTGTCTTCAATGCGGTACTTCTTCCACGCGGACTGCAACACCTTGGCCGTGACACGCAGCAGTTCAGCATCGCTGCGGTAGTCGCCAAGCGAGGCGCGATGATCGCGCCACAGCCAATCCACGGTATCCACGATAGGGATTCGCGTCTGGCCCAGCAACTTTCGGCTCAACGCCAGCTCCATATGCTCATCCGGATAGATGTGGAGCTCCAGATACAGCGGACCGTCTCCGGGCGGAATCTCGGCCGCGGGGAAGTCGATGGCGCCTTTCCGGTCGAAATAGAGCGAGTCGGCCTTGCCGTCGTGCAGATGCTTGCGCAGCAGCTCCCCATCGACGCCACGCCAATCGACCGTGAACGCCGTGCCCTTGAGCGTGAAGCAGCAGGTGACCGAGCCTTCGCCCCCACCGGGGCTGACCTGCATCGTGGAGGCAACGCCGTCGCCCTTGTCCTTGACGCTGATCGACCGGATATTCCACGGCGTGTAGTTGTAGGCAATGAAACTGACCCCTTGGTAGACCGGTTCGCTGTTGCAACCCGCCAACATGCCTAGCCACAACAACGCGGCAATCAGTCCCTTACGCATCTTTCACTCCCCGTTTTTCCAGGTGCAGCGCCTGCACGTCGTCCCACACGGCATCCGGCACGCCCGCCAACGCCTTGGCCAGTCCGCCTTCGGCGTCGGGCCGATAGCCGCGCAACCCTTCTCGAATCAAAGGGTGCTCATCAAAGCGCGGCGAGATCGACACCCCCCACGCCACATAATCGAACATGTCTTTATCGCCCGCCACCCCATGCGCGCGCGCGCGTTCCACCTGCGCCTCGACACGCGGCACCAGCGCGTCCTGGTCGGGATTGCCTGGCAGCAAGCCGGGATACAGACGGCGCAGTTGCACTGCGAGCTTGTCCGGGTAGTCCAGGTCGAACAGCCTCTGATGCTGTTCGGGCGTGAATCGTTCGATGCCTTCTGGCCTGTCGGCGGGCAGCCTCCCGGTGCCGGCCAGTTCGGCCCCGGCCCCGTCTCGCAACGCATAGCGCAACGTGATCACGGGCGCGGCGAAACGCGCCCGCTGCTCGGCGGTCCACACCTGCAAGGCGCGCGCCAGAATGCGGCTGTCGTACCAGTGCAGGAAGAACTCGCTGGCATCAGGCAAGGCGTAGTCGCAGAAGCGACCGAAGTGCGCGATGAGCTTTTCCAGTGGCACGGCGGAAGCGAAACTCATCATCGCGTAGCGGCCGCTCGTCCGTTCGTGCAGCGCCTCCAGCACGCGCACCAGCACGGTATTGAAATTCTCATAACGCGGCCCGCGCAGGACTCCTTGCGAGGCGCCGTCCACCTCGATCAGCAACGGCGCCACGTCACCGTAGATGTCCAGGCCCGTCTGCGCCCAGACCGAACCGAAGCTCAAGTCTTCGGTGGCGGTGATCCGCGCGAGCAAGTCGGGATGCCCGCGGAAATCCACGATCACATAAGCCCTTGGGGCCTCGCCGTACGGACCTCGGTGTTGCGGTAGCTCGGCAAACGTGGAAAGCAGGGCCTCCTGCCAGGAATAAGCCATAACCATCGCCCTTACGCCTTATCGGTGATGGACTGCACGCTCTCCTGGGCGTCCAGCACGCAACTCTTGCAGACCGTGAACTGCGGGAACGGATATGGCATCTGCGTCGGTCCCGCGAATTGCTTGTTGCCGGTCTTGACGTCGATGCGGCCTGGCGCCGTGACGGTGATGTTGCCGCCTTCGATCACGATGCTGGCGCCCGCCGCGTTCGCAATGCGGATGCGCTTGGGCGAGGCGTATTCGATGCCGGCGTTGGCGCTGACCATGCGCAGGTCCTGCTGCGCCTGCATGGTCAGCACGTCGTGCTGCGAGATCACGTCGACTTCGCCGGTGCCGGCGATCAGATCCAGACCCGACTCCGCGCCGCCTTTCTGCACGCCGGCCACAATGCCCAGCGCCTGGCCGGTATGCACGCGCAAGGAACCGATGACGGCCAGGTTGTGGTCCTGGCCCGATGACCAATGCACCAACTCGCCCGCGGTGACTTGCACATTGCGCCCCGCCGCCTGCGTAAAGCCCGCGCGCCCCGCCATCAGCACCAGCGGATCGGTCAGGTGCGGCACTTTGCCGTCGACCACTTCCGTGTGCTTGGCCGAGGCGTCGCCCGCCGCGCCGCCCACCGCGTCGCCGGCCACCGTGCCGGAGACGGCGTGCGTCATGGCGGCAAGCGGTGCGCGCTCTCCGTCCAGCCGGCTCGCGCCCGCGGAAGTCGTACCGCGCGCCGAGGCCAGCCGCACGCCCTGGTGCGCGCCGACCACGCCGTCGAAGGACTGCGCCATGATGTCGGCCTGCCCTGCCAGCGCCAACGGCGCCGCCGCGTCGCCCGCGGGCTCACTGGCGCCGGCCGTATAGGTAGAGAGCAGCACGCCGCCGCCGCCGCGCAATGCGCCGAATCCGTCCGTGCGCAGCTCCGCGCCCACGCCGCGCACGTTGCCGCGATAGTTGCCGCTCTGGTGGATCAGATGGCCCAGGTTCAGCTCGCTGGCGGACTGCGTGGACTTGATCTGCATGCGCAGTTGGCCGTCGCTGTCGTCGAACACGATCTGGTTGTAGCCGTCGCCGCCGAACTCCTTGCTTTTGAAGCCGCTTAGCGCTGCCGCGTTGCGGTGCTGCTCGTCGCCGCCTGCCGCGCCATGCCAGGCCGGTGCATTGCCGCTGGCCAGGTTGGCCTGCGCGCTCGGCTTGCCGTCGCGGGCAGCGGCGAACACCTCGGTGTTCATGGCCTCACCGGACTTGCCGCCGGGGGTGGCCGGAATGCCGCCTTCGCCGCGCCCGTTGTAGAGCGCGCCCACGACAAGCGGCTGGTCGATGTCCTCGTCCAGAAACCGCACCAGCACTTCCTGGCCGATGCGCGGCACGAAACTCATGCCCATACCCGCGCCCGCCTGGCGTTGGGCCACACGCGCCCACCGGCTCTTCGCCAAGCCATCGCCGTCGGCCTGCCAGTGAAAGCGCACGCGCACGTCGCCGCGCGCGTTGCGGTAGATCTCGTCTTCGCCGCTGGCCTCGGTCGCGCCCTCGGCATTGGTCACGATCGCCGTGTGCACGCCCACCGCGGACGGCGCTCCGGCGATCCGTGCGCCCCGCGCCGCGGCCGGCAAGGCGCGCCAGGGCCGGTCGCAGCGCACGGCGCGAAAGCGATTGGCATACCCGACCTCGCGCGCCCGCGCCAGTACCGCTGCGTCGGGCCGCCCCACGCCGATCGGCGCATCGTCGTGTTCACATCCGTTTTCGTCGCCGACGTCGCGCGCCTCGTCGTCGTCAAAACACAGGAAGTCGTCCAGCGACCCCAGCCGGGCCGCCATGCTGGCATCGGCTTGGCCGGGCAGGTTGTTGACGCCGGCGTGTTCCAGGTGGTCCAGCGCAAAGACCGGCTCGAAGCCCGACTCCCCCGCCGGCCCCAGCGGCGACATCTCTTGCAGCGTGAAGCGCGTTCCCGACCGGAACGAACGCACGTTGCCACACCCCAGGAACGTCTCGGCGCTGGCCTGCACGGCTTGCATGAGCAACGTCGCCTGGAACTGCGCGTGCGCCTGATTCAGCAGGCCGCCGTGGCCCAGGGGCTCGAACCATTCCAACCCCGCGCCATCATCGCCGGACGCGTCGGCGGGGCCGGCCAGCGCCTCGCCCGTAATGGCGTGCTTGCCGCTGTCGTGCCAGGCCAGCACCGTCACACGCTCCACCCCCCTGCGGCGCCTGCGCGCCAGGGCCTGCACCCCATCGCGGGATTCCGTCGCATGCGCGCGCTGAAATCGCACGCCGGCGCCGGCAGACTCGGGGTCTTCGGCCAGGCTGCGGCTGTCGGCAAAGATCAGCACGGCATGGCGCGCGGGCGCGGCGTCGTCTTCCACCGTGGTCCAGCCCAGGCCCGATTCCGCAAGCAGGCGGGACAGGAAGGCGTAGTCCGTCTCGCGATACTGGGTGGTGTACGAGCGGGCGGGCAGATCGGCCAGATGGTGCTCGACCTCGGCCGATACCTTGTACGTATAGCCCTCGTAGCCATCCAGCACGTGACGCACGATCTCCAGCACAGGCTGGCCCTCGTAGATCCGGCTGTCGCGCCGTTGCGTGGCCAGCCACAGCCACGGCGCCAGCGTCACGCGATAACGCGCCATGCCGGCGTTGCCGCCCAGCATTTCGGCGGCGCGCACGACGCCGCTGCGGCCGGTCTCGCTGCCGTCGGCGCGTGTCGTCCACAACGTGGCCGGGCGCGACACCATGTCGTTCAGGTCCAGCGCGGCGTCATCAGCCAGCGCCACCACGCGCATTTCGCCGAGCTCGGACAGGCCTTCACGCGCCACCCATCCCTCGACCTGCAGGGACGACAACGCGCCCTCGCCGTCCAGCCGGTAGAGACGGGACTGGGCGCTGAAACTGCCGTTGCTTGCGTTCACAGCCATGGAGCAAAAACCTCTTGGGGGACGTGGGCGACACCGGCCCGATTCGGACGGTGGAGACTCAGGGTTCGACGTTGGCCTGCGGGGTCGGGCATTCGGTCGCGGTGCCCCACTGGCCCGCGCAGACCCGCAGACGGCACTGCTCGCCTTCGATGAAGCTGAGCTTGCGGCATTCCTTCAAACGCTCCGCCAGAGGCGAGCCCGGCATCTCGCGCATGAAGACGCCGTCGGACTTGTAAACGCGCGTGCCGGGCGGCGATGCCGGGGGCAGCCCGTAGTTCATCAGCGCCGACAATAGCGCGGCATCGGTATCCGACGGTTTTGCGGTCTTGCGCGGCGGCGTGCTGGCCGGCTTGGCCGCACGGGGCGCGCTTGCCTGCTGCGCACGCTGTTCCGCGGCCTGGCGCGTGGGGCCGGCTGCGGGGGCAGGCGCGGGCGCAGCGGCCGCGGCCGGCGGCGTCATCGCCAGCACGGATAGCGGATTGGTCGGCACGCCCTGCGGCTCGGGGTCGCCCCGGCCTACCCCCGCGTCCCGGGCGGGCGGCGCTTCATCGATGATGGCGGCCACCGCGGGGGGCTTATCCATGGGCCTGAGCGCAAGTTCGGCCGCTGGCGCGGGCGGGCTTGCCATCGAAGCTTGCGGCAACGAAGCCATCGCGCTGGGCGCGGCAGCGACGGCAGGGGACGGCGCCTGCGCCACCACCGGCTCGGCCCCGTCTTCATGGATGATCCAGCTGATGCCGCCGGCCAACAGCGCCAGCAGCAACGCCAACGCCACCCAACGCCCTGCACGGGTGTTGCGCGGCGTCGCAAGATGTTTGACCTCGGCTTCCGGTTCGCGTCCTTCAAGCGCAGCAAGGATTCGCGACGACTCGGCCTCGCCGCGCGCGGGCGTGGAGGCGCTGAGCAAACTCGGCGCGGTCATCGTAGGGCGAGCGTCTTCTTTGTCTTCTGCCATGCGGGTTCCCGTGTCAGCAGGAGGCGTGTGCAGCCCCCCTGTAACCAAGCTCGACGAGAATACCCGATAGGCCTATTTCGATCATTGCTCCTTGTTACGATTCCTAAGGGTCGGACGCTGTTTGCAACGCCGGATCGCTTGCCTCATGCGCGAATAAAACAAAAGATTACGCCTTCACATGAGGGACCTAACTTGCTGCTGCTGCTGCCCCTGTATTTCTTACTGGCGGTGGGCGTTTCCGCTCTCCTGTTTTTTCCGGCTCTGCGCCAAGGCGCGGTCCGGAGTTTTCGCGCGTGCGTACAGGGCGTGGCAAGGGGCGCGACGCGTAGCGCGACGCATGCGGGAGGTGCCGTGGGCGGTACCGCAGGCGCCGTCCGCGAAGGCATGAGCGCGTCGCTGGATTGGTTCGGAAGGTATCGGTGGCAGGTCGCGGTCGGGCTGACAGTTGTGTTGCTTCCGTCACTTTTTGCTTTCCTCATGCGACACAATCACACATTCGTTTACAGCACCCAAACGGCCGGTCCCGACCGCCGGATCCAGGCATTGCTGGAGGGTGAAAGACTGGCTCCGCCGGCCGCGCTGCCCCCGGAAGCGTTCACCACGCGCGAGGTTGAACTGGTGCGTCCGAAACTGGGTGGCGCAAGCCGGAACTGGGACCTGTTCGACTCCGATTTCCGTCAGCGGCTGCTGTTGGCTTACCGCATCATGCGCGAGCAGCACGGCTACGAAATGGCGCTGATCGAGGGCTACCGCAGCCCCGAGCGGCAGGAGGAACTGGCCGGCATGGGCACGCATGTGACGAACGCCGGCGCCTTCCAGAGCTATCACCAATATGGCCTGGCGGCCGACAGCGCGTTCTACCGCGACGGCAAGATCGTCATCTCCGAGAAGGACCCGTGGGCCATGCGCGGCTATGAACTGTTTGGCGAGACCGCGGAACTGGTTGGCCTGACGTGGGGCGGCCGCTGGAAGATGATGGACTTCGGCCATGTGGAGCTGCGCCGCCCCGGTGTGATGCAGCGTGCGCGGGAGGCCGCGAAATAATGGCGCGCGTGCTGAAAAAGGGGCTGTTGATCCTGGCGTTGTTCGCCGCCGTGTGGCTGGCCGTCATCATCTGGTGGCAAGAATCGCGCACGTTGCCCACGGGGGTGGACATCGGGCTCTATCTATTCGCGTTGCCGCTGGCTTTGCTGGCGGCGCTGTGGCTGGGCGTGCGCGCCGTGCGAGCCGCCCGCGCGCCCAAGCCCGAACCGGCGGCCGAACCTCAGGCGCAGACGCCAGCCGCGCCGCACCTTGCCGAATTGCGCGTGGTCGCCACCGCCGCGCGTGCGGCGGCCGGCGTCGATGCCGCCGCCATCGGGCAGGCAATGGCCGAACAGAAGCGGCCCGAACTGGATGCCGAACTCAAGACGCCCCAGGGCTTTCCCATCTTCGCCGGTCGCGTACCGGGCCTGAACGACCTGGAGCTGTATGCGGCAGCCCACGAACGCGGCGCGCCCACGGAGGCCTTGGCAACGGCCGCGCTGCGCGTCACGACGCTATTGACGGATATTGCACGCACCCTCACTGGCGACGCCCACCGGCGCGTCACCGAACTGGACGTGCCCGCGCGCGACGACGACTGGCCTTTGCTGCGCTTCGAGGTGCTGCTATCGGCCGACTGGCCGGAAGCGGCGCGCGAGCGCGCGCGCGCCGAAATCCTGGCCGCCGCCGGGGTCTGGCCCGATGCCCGCGTCAGCGCCGCCGAGCACCTGGCGCGCAACGCCATGGCTGGCGACCACCTGTTGCGCGAGCTGGCATCCGCACCGCCGGATGCCCCCGCGCAGCCGGTGTGGCGCATCGTGCTGGCGGGCGACGGCTACATCGACCCCGAACAGGTTGCGCTCTGGGATGGCCTTGCCACGCTGCTTACCCACGCCAATCCGCAGGGCCGCGTGCCGGGTGAGGCCGCAGCCGGCCTGCTGCTTGGCCCCGCGAATTCCGACGCCGACTTGCGCGTGGCCCTGTCTCCGGTATGGCATCGACAGAAGTCCGCCGACGCCCGTGGCGCGCTGGCCGAGCCGACCCTGGCCGATCTGGCGCGCGAACTGCTGCAACGCGCGAACGTCGCCCCGGACCAGGTCGCGCACGTCATCAGCGACGCCGATCATCGCGGCAGCCGTCCGCTTGAACCGCTGAACGTCGCGTCCCAATTGTTTACCCATCTGGACACCAGCAAGGACTGCCTGGCGGTCGGCGCCGCCTGTGGCCACACCGGCGTGGCCGCGTCGTTGCTGACCCTGGCCGTGGCCGGCGAAACCTGCGTGCAGCTGGAACAGCCCGTACTGACCCTAACCCTGCAAGACCCCGCATTGCGCTGCGCGGCGCTGGTCACCCGACCCGCTGCCCGCGCTACCGCCTGACCCCAAAAACAACAGCGAAAACCATGCGTAGCCCATCAGGATTGTTTTCTCGATTTTCCAGCGCCATGAGCGATTTGCGCTACTGGAGCGCTCGAGTGTTCGCCAACCCACGCACCTTCATGGTGATCGGACTGATCGCGTTGATCGTGTTCCTGTTCCTGTTCGCCGACACGATGCAGATCGCCATGACCTGGGCTGGCGCGTTGCTGGGGGTCCTGCTGTTGCTGTGGCTCTGCGTGTGGCTGTGGCGCCGGCGCCGCACCCGCCGCGCCAACCAGAAACTGGGCGACATGCTGGAACAACAAGTGCAGACCGGCGCCGCGGCCAGCCCCGCCGCCAACCGCAACGAGGTCGACGCGCTGCGCACGCGTCTGACGCAGGCGGTGCGCACCATCAAGACGTCCAAGATCGGTCAGACTTCGGGCAACGAAGCGCTGTACGAACTGCCCTGGTACATCGTCATCGGCAACCCCGCCGCCGGCAAGAGCAGTGCCGTGATCAATTCGGGGCTGCAATTCCCGTTCGCCGACAAGAACGGCGCGGCCGTGCGCGGCGTGGGCGGCACCCGCAACTGCGACTGGTTCTTCACGACCGAGGGCATCCTGCTGGACACGGCAGGCCGCTATTCGGTCCATGAGGAAGACCGCAACGAGTGGATGGGGTTTCTGGATCTGCTCAAGCGCCATCGCCCCAAGGCGCCGATCAACGGCATCATCGTGGCGGCCAGCATCAGCGAGCTGACGGATTCCGGCCCCGAGTTCGCCATCAACCTGGCCAAGAACCTGCGCCAGCGCGTGCAGGAGCTGACTGACAGGCTGGAGGTCTTTGCGCCGGTCTATGTGATCTTCACCAAGGCCGACCTGATCGCCGGCTTCTCCGAGTTCTTTGCCGACGCCGACGCGCGCGAGCGCGACCGCGTCTGGGGCGCGACGCTGCCCTACGGCGCCGACGAAAGCCGCGACGTGCTGACGCTGTTCGACGAGCGCTTCGACGAACTGTATGAAGGGCTCAAGGAAATGGGCACGGCGCAGATCTCGCTGCGGCGCAGCGGCGCCCTGCCCCCGGGCCTGCTGACCTTCCCGCTGGAATTCGCGGGCATCAAGCCGGCGCTGCGCACCTTCCTGTCGACGTTATTCGAGACCAACCCGTTCCAGTACAAGCCCGTCTTCCGCGGCTTCTACTTCACCAGCGCGCTGCAGGAAGGCGCCTCGCGCAGCACCTCCACCGAAAAACTCGCCGAGCGCTTCACCCTGCGCCCGGCCGCGCGCGAAGCTGCCCGCAGCGTGACGTCACACAACGGCTTCTTCCTGCGCGACCTGTTTTCAAGCGTGATCTTCGCCGACAAGAAGCTGGTGCGCCAGCACGCCAGTCCGAACAAGGTCCGCATGCGCTACCTGACGTTCTTCGGCTTGGTGCTTGCGCTGGGCCTGGTGCTGGGGGGCTGGAGCTGGTCGTACCTGGGCAACCGGCAGTTGGCGACCAACGTGCAGGCGGACCTGGACAAGGTGGTGCGCCTGCAGAGCGAACGCACCGACCTGCAAAGCCGCCTCGAAGCGATGGAGATCCTGCAGGACCGCATTGAGCAGCTGGATCGCTATTCCTCGAGCCGGCCGCTGTCGCTGGGCCTGGGCCTGTACCAGGGCGACGTGCTCAAGGACCGCCTGCTGGCCGAGTACTACAACGGCCTGCGCCAGTTCATGCTGGTGCCCGTCAAGGCCAGCCTGGAGGACTACCTGGGCCGCGTCGACGTGTCGCAGGCGGCGGCCGCCGGCACGCGTCCCGCGGCGCCGTCGCCCCAGGCGCAGCCCGTGCGCGCCAACGCTGGCGACACGCTGTTCCAGGACGCCTCGCCCACCAACGTCGACGACGCCTACAACGCGCTGAAGACGTACCTGATGATGGCCAATCGCGAACACGTGGACCCCACCCATCTGTCCGACCAGATCACCCGCTTCTGGCGCGGCTGGCTTGAGACCAACCGCGGCGCCATGCCGCGCGACCAGCTGATCCGCAGCGCGGAGCGGCTGATTTCGTTCTACGTGGCGCGCGCGGCCGATGCCGATTGGCCGCAGATCGACACCAACCTGGCGATGGTCGAACGCACGCGCGGCAACCTGCGCAGCGTGATGCAAGGCATGCCGGCGCGTGAACGCGCGTACGCCACGTTGAAGGCGCGCGCGGCCACGCGCTTCCCCGCCATGACGGTGGCGCGCATCATGGGCGAAGCCGACGCCGCCGTGGTGGCCGGCAGCTACGCCGTGCCCGGCACCTTCACCCGCGAAGCCTGGGAGCAATACATCGAGCCCGCCATCGGCGAAGCCGCGCGCCGAGAAGTGCAGACCAGCGACTGGGTGCTGGGCGTGAACGCGCGCGACGATCTGACGCTGGAAGGCAGCCCGGAGCAGATCCAGAAGAGCCTGGCCACGATGTACAAGACCGAATACGCGCAAGAGTGGCAGAAGATGCTGCGCGGGGTCACCATCAAACCGTTCACGAGCTTCGACCAGGCGGTCCAGGGCATGAACCGGCTGGGCGACCCGCAGAATTCGCCGTTGGTGAAGCTGATCAATACGACGTACGAACAGACGTCCTGGGACAACCCCTCGTTGATCAACACCGGTATTTCGCAGGCGCAGACGGGTGTCGTCGCCTGGTTCAAGCGGGTGATCCTGCGCCAGGGCCAGCCCAAGCCCACCGAGGTCGCGCCGGGCGGAGAACAGATCCCGATGGGGCCGGTGGGCCGCGAGTTCTCCGACGTAGCCCGTCTGGTGGTCACGCGCGACAACCAGTCGCTGCTGGGCAACTACATGAATGCCCTGTCCAAGATCCGCACACGTTTCAACCTGATCAACAATCAGGGCGACCCGGGTCCGGGCGCGCTGCTGTTGATGCGGCAGACGCTGGAGGGCAAGGATTCGGAGCTGGCCGATGCCCTCAAGCTGGTCGACGAACAAATGCTGGCCGGCCTGACGCCGGCGCAACGCGAGACCCTGCGTCCGCTGCTGGTCCGCCCGTTGATCCAGGGTTACGCCGTGGCCATGCAGCCGGCACAGACCGAGCTGAACAAGGTCTGGAACGCGCAGGTCTACCAGCCCTTCACGCAAACCTTGGCCGACAAGTACCCGTTCTCCACAAAGGCTGGCGTCGAAGCCAGCGGCGAAGAGATCGGACAGGTGTTCGGCCCGCAAGGCAGCATCGCCAAGTACGTCAACGACACGCTGGGCCCGCTGACGGTGCGCCGCGGCGACATCCTGACCGCGCGCACCTGGGGCGACATGGGCATCGACCTGCAACCGTCCTTCACCGCCAACTTCGCGCAGTGGGTGGCTCCGCTGGCGGGCGGCGCCGCAGGCTCGGGCGCGGCCAGTCAGCCGCAGACGCTGTTCCAGATCCAGCCCAAGCCTGCAAGCGGCGTGACCGAATACACGATCGAGATCGACGGCCAGCAGCTGCGCTATCGCAACACGCCGCCGCAATGGGTGAACTTCGTCTGGCCCAACGCCCAAGGCGCACCCGGCGCGCGCATCACGGCCACCGCGTTTGACGGCACCGTCGTCGAGATCGTCAACGAGCCGGGCCGCTTCGGCCTGGAGCGCCTGATCTCCGGGTCGCAACGCAAGCCGAATCCGGACGGCAGCTTCGAGATGAGCTGGAGCAAGTCCAACATCACCGTGCCGGTCAAGCTTCGCATCATCAGCAACGCGCAAGCGGCCAGCGCCGGCGGCACCGAGCCGGGCAGCCAAGGCCTGCGCAACCTGCGCCTTCCCGCATCGGTGGCGGGCGCCTCCCCTCAACCTTCCGTCGCCCCGACGCCTGCCGGAGCGCAGCAATGAGCAACCCGCAGTCTCCCATGTTCCGTACGGCCTACTTCGGCAAGATCCCGTCCCGTGGCGACTTCGTCAAGAACACCTCGCACCCCCAGCTGATGGCGACGCTGGACGCGTGGGTAGCCAACACCATGGAGGTCCTGGCCCAGGATCCCCACTGGAAGACCCTCTACGACGAAGCACAGCCCGTACCGTTTGCCGTGCTGGGCTCGCGCGGCAAGCTGGCCATCGCCGGCCATCTGCAGCCCAGCCGCGACCAGTCCGGGCGGCGCTTCCCGTTCATCAGCGCGACGTCCGTCGAAGTCGCCCGCCCGCTGGATTTCATCGCGCGCAGCCCGCTGGCCTTCAGCCGCATGTGGAACCGCATGGGCACCGCCGCCGCGCAACTGATGCGCGAGGGCGATCCCGGCCCGGCCCTGCAGACGCTGAACGATCTGGAAGGCGAAATCCGTACCGCCGCCGATGACGGCTTCGACGCCTTCATCGACTTGCAGACGATCGAACGCGTCGAGGCGATGCTGCGCGGCAACGGCCACGCCGCCAGCATGCACGACATCGTGCTGGCGCTGGGCATCCTGCTTGCGCCGGTGATGTCCAGCGGTTCGTCGCAGCTGGACACCGGCCTGGCGCTGCCGTTGCCGGACGATCCGCTCTACATCAATCTGGTCGCCACCTACTGGATGACGCTGATCGCGCCATTTCTCACGCGCGCGGATTTCGAGATCGCCATGTTCATCGGGCAGATCGCGGGCAAGCACCGGCTGGTGGTGGGTTTTCGGGGCGCGTCCCCGCAGACGCTGGCCACCTTGCTGTCCACGCCGCAGACCTTGTCGCAGCACTACATCGTGCTGGAAGACGCCCCCTGGGTGCGCGACCACGTCAGCGCCAGCCACGGCCTGGCCAAGCTGTCGAGCTATCTGGATCAACCGCGGCTCTCCCTGCGCCAGGCGCTGGAGACGTTCCGCGAAGTCTTCATCGGAGCCTAGGCATGCGTACGCTTACCCTCATCCTGGCCGCCGCCCTGTCGTGCGCGGCCCATGCCCAGGATGCCGCCACCGTGGTGCCCGCCAACGTCATTCCCCAACCCGGCCAGGTGGTCGCCAGCGGCGCGGTGCCCGACGAGGCCACCAAGGCCGACGTGCTGGCCCGCCTGCAGAAGGTCTATGGCGTGGGCAATGTGATCGACCGGATCGACGTGGGCGGCGTGGTGGCCCCGCCGAACTGGTCCCAGCATGTCGGCAAGCTGCTGGACAGCCCGCTCAAGCAGATCAACCGCGGCCAGCTGGAAATCGACGGCACGCAGATCCGACTGCGAGGCGAGGTCGACAACGAGGCCTCGCGCCAGCAGATCGCCAGCACGTTCGCCACGTCGCTGAATCCCACCTACAAGATCGTCAACGGCCTGCGCGTGTCGGCCGACAAGGACGAGCAGGACGTGCTGGACAACCTGCTGAGCAACCGCGTGGTGGAGTTCGAGACCGGCAGCACCCGCCTGACCGCCCGCGGCCGCGACCTGCTGGACCGGGTGGCCGATGCCGTACCCAAGCTGCGCGCCGACAAGATCCAGATCATCGGCCACACCGACAGTTCGGGCAGCCGCAGCACCAATCTGGCGCTGAGCCAGGCGCGCGCCGACGCGGTGCGGGATTATCTGGTGGATAAGGGATTGCCGGTGTCGCGCTTCGAGGCCATGGGCGCCGGCCCCGATCAGCCCGTGGCGACCAACGCCACGGCGGAAGGACGCGCCAAGAATCGGCGCATCGAGTTCCGCGCGGCTCGTTGAGACTTGGCGATTGGCCTTGCGTGGGAGCGCAGACGCAAGGCCTGACCGCCCCTTGCCATCGCCGGCACGCCGTCAGTTGCCGTCGCCGGCCTTCTTGATGCCCAGCAGCTCTTCCAGGCCCGACAGGGTTTCGTCGTTCTTGACCACCGTGCGCAACCACAGGTGCAAGGACATCTCGCCCCAGCTCGCGGCCTTGTCTGCAAGATAGGCAACCGGACTATGCGGTTCGGTGCGCCGGAAGAAATCCGCCACGTCGCGCAGCTGCGCCAGCGCCTGTTCGCGCGTCTGGATCGGGCCGCGCACGGCGGGCGCCACGGCAATATGGGGCGTCGCATCGGCGGCAGGGAAATGGTCGGCGGCGGGCAAGGTGGGCTCCACACGGACGGATACGGCAGGCGTCGCAGGCGCCTGTGCCGGCGCCAGGTCGGCGCGTACCAGCAGGCCGGCATCGCGCGCAAAGCGGTGCGCGAGTTCGGTGACATTGCGCAGCGCATCGCGCACGCGCGAGAACGCGGGGCTTTCATCCCCCAGGCGCTCGTCCAACGTGCGCTCCAATTGGGCCAACGCCTGCGCGCAGCCTTCCAGCTGCGTATCAAGTTCGGAGTAGAACGCGGGCGGCGTATCGCGCCGCGCGGCATCGAAGCGGTCCAGCGTGAGCTTGCCACGGATCAGTTCGTTGGCATTGTCGGGCGTGCGCTTGACGGCGTTGGCGAGCTGGCTCGCGGCCTCCCAGAGCACGGCGCCGTAGCGCGCGCCATCGGCCTGCGTCAGCGGGATTTCGCCGATCAGCTGCTGGGAGCGAGACAGCAGCCATGCCAGATTGCCCACGCGCTGCTGCACGTCGCCGTCTTCCGGTACCGGGTGCAGCCCTTCCCAATAGTCCCGGCAGAGCCCGTCGATCAGCAGGTAGCCGTCGCGCAGGCCCGCGAAGCCGCGCGTCTTGGCCCAGGCTTCCGCCAGCCACGACGCGATGCGAATGTCCTTGCTGCGGTCGCGCAGCACCGTCGAGCAGATACGCGCGACTTCCGGCCAATCGGCCTCTTTCAGATCAATGACCCAGTCGCCCTGGTCGAGCTGGGGGTCATCGTGCCGGCGCGCTTCGCGGATCGCATCAAACTCGGGCGAAAACACCAGGTCGACGCCGCAGGGCGCATCGCCGGGGATCGGTTGCAACAAGGCGTTGATGTCTGTCATAGGCTCAGGTCTGTCGTAGGCGCAAATCATCCCACATCTGCTTACGTATAACGTTCAAAGATGACACGTCCTATTACAAGGCGCATCACGATGCTTCGCTATGATTTGCGCTCCACCCAAGGAGCCTTCATGACGACGAAATCGATCCGTATGCTGCCCGACGGGCACTTCATCTCCGGCACCCCCCGGCGCGCCCCGGACGGCAGCTACGTGGGCGGAGAAGGCCCGATCACCCGAGCCCCGGACGGCACCTATGTCGCCGGCACCCCGCAGCGCGCGCCCGACGGCAGCTACAAGGGTGGCGGCGGGCCCGTGCGCATGGCGCCCGATGGTACCTTCGTCGTCGGCCCGGCCCGGCTGGCGCCGGACGGCACGTATCTGTAAACAAATATCTCGCGCCCACCCATGTCCCAACGCTCCGTCATCCGCAAGGGCGACAAGACGTCGCACGGCGGCGTCGTCGTGACCGGCGATGAAACCGTCGTCATCTTCGGCCAACCCATGGCGCGCGTCGGCGACCGCGTCACCTGCCCCAAATGCGGCGACACCCACACCATCGTCGAAGGGGTGCAAAACGTCAGCTCGGACCGCATGACCGCGCTGGAAGGCATGCGCACCTCTTGCGGGGCGACGCTCATCGCCAGCCAGCATTTCTATCAGCTGGAGTACGGTTGAACGTGAGGCCGGGGCAACAGCCCGTGTCGCCTGCTGCCCCTGCAAGAGGCCGACGCAATCAGCGCGACAACCGGCTGGGCTTCAATGGTCTCGGCCCCGCCTGGCGTTGCCCTCAACGTTGCAGGCAACGCGCCACGTCTGTCTTCAGTCGCGCCATTTCCTTGTCTACGCCAAGATCGGTGCAGTAGGCGCCAGCGCCTCGCAACGAAAGATCCAGCGTGGAGGCATTCTGCGAGACGTCGGCCCGGAACCGCAAGCCCGCCACATTGCTGGAGCCGTAGTGCTCGGTCTCGAGCACGCCTGTCCTGGCATCCCGGATGGCGTAGCCGCTATCGAAAAGGCTGCCACGCTCTGCGTTGCCGACGGTCTCCTGATCGATGCAGGCAAAGACCTCTTCGACCGAAGCGCCCTGCGGAATGGGAATCGCCGCGCGCTGGCTCGGACCAAACGTGTCGCACAATCCGGAAGACAAGGAGCATCCGCTCAGCAAGCCAACGAGGGCCAACGTGACGGCCAGCCTGCCTTGGGATCGCCCGAACGCCCACGCCTTGTCCATGCGTACCATATCCCTCTCTCCCGAATCGAAGTCAGCACCCGACGGCGCGAAGACACATCCCGAATGACTCGGCAGGTGCCGGGGCGGCCGGGGTGGCGTTGCGCAGGCCCGCCGCTCGAATACCGCCGCATCGCAGGCGCAAAGTATATGACCCGCTGTGGATGCGCGGCCGGGAGGCCTGTGTCAGAAGGATACCTGGGTCCCCGACTGGCATCCGCATCAGGAACCGTTGGAATGGCGGCACCATACGGCCATTCCACCTTGCCGACCGATGCGCGCGGCGGGCATACCCGCATTCATCATCCCGTCATTCTGCGTTTCTAAGCTTCCCACTTTTTCAGACGGGCGGCACAGATGGCGCATGACAAGCACGACGGCAAACATGACATTGCCGAGACACCTTCCACCCTGCCGGCGGCCGCGGACCCGCGCCGCCGCAGCCTGCTCAAGGCCGGCTTCGGCGCCACGCTGCTGCCGGTAGGCGGTTCATTTTTGCTGTCGGCATGCTCCAGCGACGACGACGAGGACAGCCCGGCGCCCGATACGCCCGCGCCGCAACCCCAGCCCGAACCGCAGCCGCAGCCTCAGCCCGCCAACGTGTCGAGCTTCGCGGTAGCGGTGCTGCCTGACACGCAGTTCTATTCCCGCTACGCGACCGATGCCGAAAACCAGCAGTTCATGCGCAAGTACGGCAGCGAGCCGTACAAGGCCCAGACGCAATGGGTCGCCGACCACGCCAAATCCCTGAGCATTCCGTTCCTGATCCATCTGGGCGACGTAGTCGACCAGCAGGGCAAGCCGGACCAATGGAAGGTGGCCGATGCGGCCATGACGATCCTGGAAGACGCCAAGGTGCCCTACTCCATCCTGGCCGGCAACCACGACGTGATCCTGGACCGCGACTATGTGGACGCCAGCAGCCAAGCGAGCGCCACTGATGCCCAGCGCAACCTGGCCGTGGAACCCTATCTGCAGACCTTCGGCGCGGACCGTGCCAAAAAGCAGGCGACCTTCGGCGGGCGCGATCCCAGCGGCTTTCACGAATACCACGTGTTCCAGGCCGAAGGCCAGAAGTTCATGGTGCTGTCATTGTCTTGGCGCATTTCCGACGCCGCGCTGACCTGGGCCAACCAGGTCATCCGCGCCAACCCGTCGCTGCCGGTCATCCTCGTCAACCACCAACTGCTCAACATCGACAAGGACGGCGTCACGCCGTTGGAAGTGCCGTACGGCCTGATGCTGTGGGACAAGCTGATCCGCGACAACGATCAGATCTTCATGACCCTCAACGGCCACTATCACGGCGCCGCGCACCTGGCCAAGACCAATGCCTTTGGCAACCCGGTCGAGGAAATGGTGGTGGACTACCAGATGGCATACCAGGGCGGCAATGGCCTGATGCGCCTGTACGAATTCGACCTGAGCAACAACGAGATCCGGGTGCTGTCGTTCTCGCCGTGGGTGCCGCAAAAGCCGAAGAACACCCTCAACGCATTCGACCAGGCGGTCCTGACCGGCGCCAACGAGCAGTTCACCATCAAGATGGATTTCGCCAAGCGCTTTGGCGGCTTCAACAAGGACTTCAAGGCGGCGGAACCGTCGCACACCGCGCTGGTCGACCAGGCGCGCGCCCTGATCCTCGCCAACTACACCGATCCGGCCGCTACCGAGCAAAAGCCCGCTGCAGACAGCGAAGATTATCCGCAGGTGCCGGACACCTTGGCGCACTGGCGCTTCTTTGGCGGCGCCAACGGCCAGCCGGTGCAGGTGGGCGAGGTGGTTGCCGACCGCACCGGCTTGAACCCTGTCCGCCGCGCCGCGCTGAACGTCGACGGCGTGGCCGGCGCGCAACTGGGCGACGTGGTCTGGTCCAACGACCACCACTACCTGTCGGCTGCACCCGGATCCGTGCGGTTCTTGAATACCGACAAGAACACCGCCCGCATGAGCTACTTCATCACCGACACGGCGGCCGTGCTGAATGCCGAAACGGTGCCCAACGGCTACACCGTCGAGGCCTTCATCAAGATCGACCGCGACTGGACCGCATCCCGCAACGCGTGGATGAACATCATGACGCGCGACGGCAAGCGCGGCAATCTGCCAGGCTTTTCCGGTGGAGATCCGGAATCGCCGCCGCTGCTGTTCGCGGTGTCCAGCCTGCGCGAGATTCAGTGGGAAGTGGTGCCTGAACGTACCGGCACGCGCGACGCGAAAGCCAACTGGTCGGGCGAGATCATCGCCGACAAATGGATGCACGTCGCCGTGGTGAACGACAACACCACGCACGAGACCATCCTGTACGTCGAAGGCGCGCCGGTACTGCGCAACACATCAGACGCGCCGGGGCTGGCGACACTTGCGGCCGATATGCCCTGGGTGATCGGCGCCGGTTCGTGGGATGGCGCGCGGGCTGACGGTTTTTTCGGGAGCATCGGTGAAGTGCGTATCGTCGGCCGGGCGCTGCAACCCGCGCAGTGGCTGACCGCTCGCAAGAGCTAACTGTGCCAACGCGCCGCCGGCCGGCCTGGCGGCGGCGCGAGCCCGAAAAACCCCGGGGCTTTATCATCTAACCACTAGCGGCGTTGCGACCGCGATCGCGCGCCTCGTTTTTTGCCTTGATCGTAGAGGAGATTTATTAGTGGTTAGACTCGCAACGACAGCATCGATTTCTTTCCCGCCCCGCACCCCTGCCGCCACCTTCTGGCGGCACCGACGAGAGAGACCCTGGCTGGCGGCCTTGCTGCTGGCGGCGATGCTGAGTTGCCTGTCGTTCGTCTGGCAAGCCGCCGCCCTGGCCGCCGTGCCGCTGCCTGCGCCGGAGCCGGCCGCTTCCTCTACCGCACAGACACCGGCCGCGCTCACCCCTGCGGCACTCGCCGACCTGCTGGACAATCCCGAGGCCCGCAAGGCGCTGGTGGACGAGTTGCGCGCGCAGTCGGCCGGCGTCAAGCAGGCGCCGTCCGGCCCGGCTGGCGCCGCCGGGCACGACAAAAAGCCGGCAGAGCCTGGCCTTCAGGAACGCGTTGCCGACGGCGTGCAGCGCTTCCTGACAGGCGTGGCCGCCGACATGGGCCAGGGCGTAGACGACATGCGCGCGCTGGCATCGGGCCGCAGCCTGCGGATGGATTCCGGTACCGCAAGCACTGCCTTGCTGCCCCTGACGCTGGCTGCCATCGCCACGATCATCGCCTTCCTGGTGCTGCGATTGATCGCCATGCGCATCTACACGCGCATCGACCGCTGGGTGGCCGAGCACGGTCCGGAATCCGATGCGTCGCGCGCCGGCGCTGCATCCGATTCGCCGCCGGTGCGCGGCGCGCCGGCATCGATGCGCGTGCTGTACCAGCGCGCCGGCGCCATCGTCGGCGCCCTGGCGATCGACGTGGGCGTCGTGCTGCTCGCCGCCATGGCGGGCGGTGCCGCCGCCCTGTGGACCACACCGGGGCGCGGCACGCTGGACACGCTGGCCGCAGTATTCCTGCGGGCCTTTGTGTCTGTGGAGATCGTGAAGGTGGCGGTCCGCACGGTATTCGCCGTAAGGCACCCGCATCTGCGCCTCTTGCCGATGTCCGACGATTTGGCCAAGTACTGGAACGCCTGGCTGGTGCGCGTCGTCGCGGCGGCTGGGTACGGCACGCTGCTGGTCGGCCCCGTGATGGCGGCAGCGCTGTCGCCGGCACTCGGCCGGTTGGCCAGCATGGTCATCATGCTGGCGGTGTACGGGTACGCGGTGCGCGTCATCTGGCAGAACCGCCAGTCGGTGCGGGAACGCCTGAACCGCCACGCCGCCGGCGCGGCCACGTTCGTGGGATCGCGGCTGCACTTCCTGTCGCGCGTGTGGCACGTGCTGGGCATCGGCTACTTCACGATCCTGCTGGTGGTCAGCCAGATCGACCCGACCAACGCATTGCCCTTCATGGCGCGCGCCACCGCGCAGACGCTGCTGGTCATCGGCGTAGGCAGCCTGCTGATCCTGCTGCTGAACGCGGTGCTGGCCAAGCCGATCCAATTGTCGGACGACCTGCGGCGGCGCTTGCCGCTGCTGGAGGCGCGCGTCAACGCCTACGTCCCGGCCATCCTGAAAGTGGTCGGCTGGATCATCCGCATCGTCGTGGTGCTGCTGATCCTGGATGCGTGGCATGCGTTCGACCTGTCGCGCTGGCTGGCTTCGGACGCCGGCGGAGCGGCCATCAAGGTCGTGCTGAACATCGTCATCGTGCTGCTGATCGCGGCGTTGGCGTGGACCGTGATCGCCAGCATCATCGAACACCGCCTGAGCCAACGGGAAGGACGGGGCATGCCCAGCGCGCGCGAGCGCACCCTGCTGGCGCTGTTCCGCAATGCCGCGCTGATCGTGATCGTGGCGATGACGCTGATGGTGCTGCTGTCGCAGATCGGCATCGACGTGGGGCCGCTGATCGCCGGCGCCGGCGTGGTGGGCCTGGCCATCGGCTTCGGCGCGCAAAAGCTGGTGCAGGACATCATTACTGGCGTCTTCATCCAGCTTGAGAACGGCATGAACGAGAACGACGTGGTGCAAGTCGCGGGCGTATTCGGCACCGTGGAACGCATGACGATACGCTCCGTGGGCATCCGCACGCTGGACGGCGGGTATCACCTGGTGCCGTTCTCGTCGGTGGACGTGGTGGCCAACCACATGCGCGACTTCTCGTACCACCTGGGCGAATACACCATTGCGCATCGCGAAAGCGTGGACGATGCGATCGAGCATCTGCGCGCCGCCTTCGCCGAACTGATGACCGATACGGTGCTGGGGCCCGAGATCCTGGAAGACATCACGGTTGCCGGCGTCACGGCCGTCAACGAGAAGGGCGTGACCATCCGGATCCTGATCAAGACCACGCCCGGCATGCAATGGGCCGTGCAGCGCGGCTACAACCGGCTGTTGAAGAAGCACTTCGACGCGGCCGGCATCGAGCTGCCGTATCCGCACACGGTGGTGTACTTCGGGCAGGACAAGCGTGGCTATGCGCCACCGGCGAACGTGACGCTGCAGGCCGAACGCCCCGACGAGGGCGAGGACGCGCGCGCCGCCGGGCACACGCGCCGCCGCCTGAAACCGGAAGCCGGCGGCGAGGATTCGGCCGAGGTGCTGGGCAATGAACTCGAAGCGCGCGACGAGGCCGAGGCCACCCCGCCACCGTCCCTGTCACGGCCGGTATAGCGGCGCCGCGGCTAGCGTAGCGGCATCGCGACCGGACGCAGCGGCGCCGCGTCGCCGCCGCGGATCTTCAGCGGCCCGCCGATGAAGGCGAACTCATAGACCTGGTCGCGGGACAACTCGTCCAGCGCCGCCAGTTCGATGATGGGCACGCCTTGCTGCGCCAGCAGATAGGTGTGCAGCGGAACATAGTCGTCGGACACCTCGGACGGGAAGGTCTCGAAGCTGAGGTTGTCCGCGCCCAGGATCATGGCGCCTCCTTCCTCCACCAGGTATCGGGCCGCGTCCAGACCCATGCCCGGCGGCTTGGCCATGTAGGCGGCCGGGTCGTTGTACAGCTTCATGCGGCCGGTGCGGATCAGCACGATGTCGCCCTGGTGCAGCTCGGTCTTTTGGCGCGCCAGCGCGGCCTTCAGATCCTGCCGGGTGATGCGGTACTGGTCCGGCAACATGTCCACGCCCTTGAGCGCGGCCACGTCGATCAGGACGCCGCGCGCCACCAGCGGCGGAAACTTCTCAATGCCGGTGCGCTTCCAGCCCCGGTCGCCCAGATGCTCGTCGGCACGGAAGCCATTCCAGATCTTGCCGTGGATGCCGAAATGATTGAGCGCATCAATGTGCGTGCCGGTGTGGCTATACATCGAGAACGCGGTGCCGGTGTAGCTGCGCATCGCGTTCATGTCCTGGCCCACGCCCATCGGATCGTCGACTTCGGTGCCGCGCGGCGTGTGGGTCATCCAGAATTGGTAGTGCGGATCGCCGGCGTCCTGCCAGCTGGGCATGCCCACGTAGTACTCCGTGGCCAGATCGTAGACCTTGCCGCCCGCCACCCGCGACATGACGGCGGCGCGCGATTCGGCAGTGATGAGATTGAGGCGGCCGATTTCGTCGTCAGGCCCCCAGGGGCTGATGCCCACTTCCTGGCCGGAAGCCGGCGCGCGGGACGGCGCACCCTGCGCCAGGACGTTGAAGCTGAGGGCGGCGCCCAACGCCAGGCCGAGGAGTTTGCGGGTATAGCGGACAGTCATGATGCACCTTGTGCGTTCTCGTTTCGATGGACGCCAGCTTACGGAGGCGACGCCGTGCGAGTAAGGTGCTTGCCGGCAGGTCTTTATTCGCTGGGCGTCAACAATCGCCGTGCATGGCCGCCGGCAGGTGGTCGGCCAGGAAGTCCACAAAGGCCTTTACCTTGGGCTGCAGGTGGCGGCTGGTTGGGTAGACGGCGTACACGTGGCGGGGCGCGGCGGGCAGGTCCGGCAGCACGTGCGCGAGCGTGCCGGCGGCGATGGCGGGCGCAGCCAGGAACGAGGGCAACGCGCCGATGCCCAACCCCGCCTCAAGCAGGTCGCGCAGCATCAGGCTGTTGTTGACCTGGACGTGTGAGGGGCCGGCAGGCAGGTCTGGCGGCTGGCCGGCCTCCCCGTCGGGGAAGGCGCCAGGGCTATCGGCGAGGGTGTAGCTCAGCAGGTCATGCCCGCGCAGCGCTTGCACGCTGTCGGGGCGGCCGCGCCGGTCCAGGTAGGACGGCGCCGCGCACAGCATTTGCGTCAGCGACGCCAGCCGCCGCGCGATCAGCGAGGAATCGTCCAACTGGGCCCGCAGCCGGATCGACACGTCAAAGCCCTGGCCCACCGCATCGACCAGACGGTCTTCCATGGCCAGGTCCAGCCGCAGTTCGGGATACTGGTGCAGGAAGCGCGCCAGCAACGGCGACAGCACGCTCAAGGCGAAGGAGACGGGCGCGTTCACGCGCAGGCGGCCCGAGACGCGCCGCGATTGCTGTTTGACGGACTTTTCCAGGGCGTCCAGCTCATCAAGCAGCCGGCAGCATTCAGCGTAGTAGGCGGCGCCCGTGTCGGTCAGGCTCATCTTGCGCGTGGTGCGCTGGATCAGCACCGCGCCCAGGTGGGCCTCCAACGCACGGAGCTGCTTGCTGAGGCCGGCGGACGACACGTCCAGGTCTTCGGCCGCTTTGGCGAGGCTGCCCAGTTCGACGATGCGCCGGAAGGCGCGCATGTAGTTGAAGGTGTCCATGGCAGGAACGAGGGAAGACGAATCCCCGGATTCTGCAGTGATCGGCCGCATTCGCCAAACGCGCTCGTTTCTGTTATTTCTGTCTTGACAGAAATAACAGAAACCTCCTACAGTGGCTCCATGAAACTGACTCCGATCGCCGAACGATTCATCCTGCACTGGGGCGAAATGGGTTCGCGCTGGGGCGTGAACCGCACCGTCGCCCAGATCCACGCCCTGCTCTATCTGCTGGGCCGCCCCGTTCCCGCCGAAGAAATCGCCGACACGCTGGGAGTTGCGCGCTCGAACGTCAGCAACAGCCTCAAGGAATTGCAAGCCTGGCGCCTGGCCCGGGTGGTGCACGTGATGGAAGACCGCCGCGACCACTTTGAAACCTCGACCGATATCTGGGAGCTGTTCAAGCTCATCGTCGAAGGCCGCCGGCAACGCGAAATCGACCCCACGCTGACCATGCTGCGCGACAGCCTGGCCAGCCCGGAAATCGAAAACGAAAGCCGCGCCACCGAACAACGGGTGCGCGAGACGCTGGAATTCCTGGAAATCCTGACCACCTGGTCCGATGAGATGCTGCGCATGAAGCCCGAGACCTTGATGAAGACACTGGGCATGGGCGCCAAAATCAGCAAGACCATGCGGCGTACCAAGTCGTGATGCTCCCGGGCGGGCCTTGCGCCGCGCCCTTTTTTTACCCAGAAATTTCTGTCTGTACAGAAATTGCAGAAATAAAAGAATAGCGACGCCAACCATGAACGGCTTACCCAAGAAGGCAACGGCATGAATATCCTGGTGTGCGGCGCCCACGGTTTTGTCGGCCAGGCCTTTTGCGATGCCCTGGCACGCGATGGCCATCGCGTGCTGAAAGGCGTGCGCGTGGCGACGCGGCCGGACGAGATCGCCATGGACTACATGGCGGACACCGACCCGGCCGCATGGGCGGATCGGCTGCGCGGCATCCATGTGGTGGTCAATGCCGTGGGCATCCTGATCGAAAAGGCGGGCGCCACGTTCGACCGCGTCCACCGCCGCGCGCCGATCGCGTTGTTCGACGCCGCCCGCCTTGCGGGCGTCCGGCGCATCGTGCAACTGTCGGCGCTGGGCGCCGAGCATGGCGATACGCCCTACTTCCAAAGCAAGCGCGCAGCCGATGATCACCTGCGGTCGCTGCCCGTTGCGCACCACATCCTGCGGCCGGCGCTGGTCTATGGCGAACAAGGGGCCTCGGCCCGGTTCTTCCGGGCCTTGGCGTCCATACCGGTGCACCTGCTGCCTGCGGGCGGACGTCAACGGCTGCGTCCGATGCGGGTGGAAGAACTGGCCGAGGTCGTCGCCCGGCTGCTGCGCGGTGATCCTCACGGTCCCGCCGTCCTGAACCTGGTCGGCGGCACCGAGGTCGAGTTCCGCCAGATGCTGGCGGTCTACCGGAATTCGATGGGGTTCGCCCCGGCATGGCAGGTGCCCGTGCCGGCATGGCTGGTGTCGGGCGGCGCGATATTGCTGAACCGGCTGCCGGGGTCATTGCTGACGCGCGACACCTGGCGGATGCTGCGCGCAGGCAATACGGCCGATGCCGTGACTACGACCCGGGCGCTGGGTCGCGCGCCTGACGGCATCGAATCCTTTATTGGCCCTTCCGACGCGCTGCCACTGCGCCATCAGGCGCTGGCTGCCTGGCGCCCCGGCCTGCTGCGCGGCGCGCTGGCGCTGATCTGGTTGTGGACGGCCGTGTGCAGCGCCTTTCTCTATCCCGTGGCCGGCAGCCTGGTGTTGCTGGAACCCGTCGGCCTGCACGGCGCCGCCGCGCAGGCGGCGTTGTACCTGGCCGCGGGGCTGGATTTCGTACTGGGCATCGCCACGCTCTGGCGGCCTGGCCGACGCCTGTGGGCCGCGCAGCTTGCCCTGGTCGTGGCGTACACGGCCATCATCGCCGTAGCCTTGCCCGAATACCTGCTGCACCCTTTCGGGCCCGTCCTGAAAAACGTCGCCATCGTCGCGCTGCTATTCATTCTGCTTACCGAGGAAACCAAGCCATGAACCTGTACCTGACGGTCAAGACCCTGCACATCCTTTCATCGGTGCTGCTGGTGGGCACCGGCTTCGGCACCGCGTTCTATCTGTTCTTCGCCAACCGGACGGGCTCCATTCCGGCGATCGCCGCCGTCTCGAAACTGGTGGTTCGAGCCGACCTGTGGTTCACCACGCCGGCCGTGGTCTTCCAGCCCCTGTCGGGATTGTGGCTGGCGCACGCCGCCGGCTGGCAATGGACGACGCCGTGGGTCACCCTGTCGATCATGCTGTATCTGCTGGCAGGCGTGTGCTGGCTGCCGGTCGTGTGGCTGCAGTACGAAACGGCCAAAATGGCGGCCGCTACCCACGCCGCGGGCGAGACCGCGCTGCCTGCGCGCTACTGGCACTTTGCGCAATGGTGGGAACGCCTGGGCTACCCGGCCTTCCTGGCCATGGTGGCGGTGTATTTCCTGATGGTGCTCAAGCCTGCCCTGTAGGCCCCGCAGGGCACCGGCGTCGACCCCGCGCCATGGGTCACGCCTTGACCTGGATTTGCGTCAAATTGTGAACAGCTGGGCGCCGCCGCCTTGCCGGCGAGAATCCACGACCTGCCACGCGCCTTGGATCGCCGGACAACAGGCCGCAAGCCAACATGCGAAAGCTCGACCTCCGCGCACTGCGGAAGAAATACTTTGTTTCATCGATTCATAAGCGTATAACAACGACCCGGGCATAGTGCTCGCGCTGCATCCGCAGCACACTCGCCGGCGGTGCGCGGCGAGACGTGTTGCCGCGGCGCTTGCGGCCTTCGGGCGGCGCGGCGCGCGGCCTGATTCCTTTATCGAGTGGGAGACTTGAATTGCCGATTTTCAAGCAAGTTTGCACCGTGGCCTCACGCGGCCAGAAGGCCGCCCTGGTGGCTGCCGCCCTGACCTTCAGCAGCGGCGCCGCCTTGGCTCAACAGGGCGTTCCAGGCCAGATGCCCAGCCTGGCCGCCCTGAGCGGCCAGATGCATGCGGCCGCCGAGTACTGCAATGCCTATACGACGGCGCAGCTGGACCAGATGAAGCAACAGCAGAAGACGGCAGCAGGCGCACAAGGCATGGCTGCCGCGGACTTCGACACCGCGTTCTCGCAGTCATACACCGCGACCAAGGGGCAGCTGGGTTCGCTGAGCGCGGCGGATAAGGAAAAGACCTGCGCGCAGCTCAAGGCCATTTCGGCGACGCGCCCGAAATAGCAAGCGCAGGAAAAGCCCCCATGACCGGCCGGACCTCAATCTCCACGGCGAACAGGCAGATGTCCGTTCAGGTGTCCACACTGGCCGGTCAGCATCATCGTTCGCGCCTGGGCGCCGTGGCGCTGGCCGCCCTGTCGCTGACCTGCCTGGACGCCCAAGCAGCCCAGCGGACCGTCTACAAGGGAGCCCTGCAAGGCGCCGGCGAGATCGTGCTGGAATTGGACAACGAAGCCGGCGTCGATGGGAGGTTGAGCGGACGCTACTTCTACGCCAGGAACGGCGTCGATATTCCGTTGCGCGGTACGCTGGACGCGCTGTTCGAGCCCAGGCTGCACCCGGCGCAACCGCCGTCCTCGTCCAATGCCCTGATCGGCCCGGCCGATCGCGCCGCAAGCTGGCGGGGTGTGCGCGACGCCAAGGGCTTTCGCGGGGATTGGACTGACTCCCGCACCGGCAAACAGCGCCGCTTCGACTTGCAGCGGGTCGCCGAGTACGACACCGAGCAGCTTGAGCGCGACGGCAACGCCGTGCGGGCCGCGCAGGTTGATCTTGGCGACGTCGATATCAAGGCGGGAATCGACGCCAAGCGTGCGCCCTACGAAACGTTGAAGCTTGCAGGCCACGCGCAACCGGTAGGCAAGGACATCGGCAACGGCCCGGTGGCCTATCGCATGTGGGTGGACCCGCGCACCAAATTCCCCTACCCCCGGCTAAGCCGGCATCCCGACCCGCAGGTCATGCAGCGCGTCAACCACCTGCTGGAGCAACGCCACTGGCGCAAGAGCCTGGGGGCATTGGCATGCATGGCGTCCGCCTACACCACCACGAATTCCGGCACGGGCACATTGGGCGGATTCGACGAGGAAAACGTGAACGTCACGTGGCTGTCGCGCGCGCTCATGACGGTAACCGAAGCGGGCAGCCTGGACTGCGGCGGCGCGCATCCCGAAAACCATTTCGAACCGTATACCTTCGACCTGCTGCGCGGCGAATACCTGGACTGGAATCGCGTGTTCGACGCTTACGTGCCGGGCAAGCGCAGCTTCGGCCGGCAAGCCAGCCCCGCATTGCTTGCGGTGGTGAACCAGGTGGTCAAGGCTGGGCCGCCAGAAGACCGCGCCGATCAGCATCCCAACCTGGAAGACTGCGCGGATCTCTGGCCGCAGTATCTGGCCCTGGGCGCGCAGACGCCGGGCGCGCTAAGCCTGTCGGTGTCCGGCGTGGGCCATGCATCAGGGGCTTGCCTGGGCACGCACGCCACCGTGCCGTTCCAGGCGCTGACGCCTTATCTGAAGCCCGGCGGGCAAGCGTATCTGGAAGATTGAAATCAGTGCGTCAGGCGCCCTCTTTGCGCGGGCGGCGCGCACGGTCGCGCGTGCTTGCGTGGGTGCTGAGCGCGTCGTCCGTGGCGTTGCGCAACGGCGCGGCATGGGCCACCGGGCCCACGACTAGCGGTGCAGCGCCTGACACGGCGGCCACCTGCTGCACCATGATCGGCGGAACCCCTGCCACGAAGCGATACGGCTGTAGCGGCAGCAGGCCCTGGATCGTGCCGAGGCCATTGGCCGCCTCCGCGCGCGTTTGCTGCTCGACCTGTTCGTCCTTTAACGCCTGACTGCCGGCCAGCGCTTGCGCCTCCAACTTGGCCTGCTGGTCATGGAAGGCCTCGTTGGCGTGCATCAGACAGTGCGCCGCGTATTGGTCGCGCAGCGGATTCACAGATTGATCCCGATCGTCCTTCCTGACGATGACCGGCTTTTGCGGCGCGGCCCCGGTCGGCACAGCTGGTGGGCGCGCAGCCTGGATGCCCGCGAACGGCGGTGCCTGCGGACGCGCCACACGGTCGGCGCGCATCTGAGCACGCAGCCGTTCGGCGCGGTAAGGGTCCCGGACATCGTCAATCCGGGCGGTGCCCATCGGATCAATGGCTCTGGCATTCATGGCAACTCCTTGGCTGGTCGCGCCGGACTGCACGACGTCCCGGTGATGACGCAATGACGGCTACGAAAGCCGAGCCGGGGCCCTCTGGGCGCGCCGTTGCGAACGGATCCACAGCAACTGCGTCGCACAACCCACCAGGAACAGCGCGAACCACGTGGCCAGGGCGCCGCGCACCAGGGGGGATTGCGGCCCCTCGGCAAGCGGGTGAGACACCGGCAGGCGCGTGAGCGTCTCCGCGATCCCGGGCACCCACATCAGGAAGAAGCTGAAGGAAAAGCCCAGCTGCGACAGATAGGGATGCGCCCGGGACAGCCATGGCAGCCGCGGTGCAAGCAGCGCGCCCGCGACCGAGAGCAGCGCCAGAATGCCCAGGGCATGCCCCGCGTTGAACCCGCCGGAGCTGGATAGGCCGAACGAGGTGAGCACGGCCACGAGCAGCCCGACCAGATAGATCTTGCCGGTTCGCGTGGCGCTGTCGATCCCGCGATACCGCGCAAAGCTGTACAGGCCTACGGTGGCGGGCACGAGGCTGATGAGGGTGTGTGCGGCACCCAAGGCGGAAATAGGATGTGGCATGGAAGAGGGTTCCTTTCGATAAAACGACCAACTAGTTGATCGGTAATCAAGTTAAAAAAATGGCGCGCCACGTGGGCGCGCTTCCTGGTGCGGTCAGGCCGGAACGCTCAACTGCTTGATGGCGCCGCGCGTGATCGATGCGAACACCTCCGTGTCCCCGAACGCCCGGGCGGTCAGCATCGCGCCGTGTATGGTCGACATGAAGGCCTGCGCTTCCACCTGGACACTATTGCGCAGATGGAACTGCCCCTTGGCGACGCCGGCCTGGAGCAACGATGCGAGCCATCCGGTCAGTTCATGGAAATAGGCGCGCACTTCGTCTGCGACGGCTTGGGGAATCAAGGGCAATTCAGCGGCCAGCATCGCGCAAATGCACATGGGCATCGTGCCCTCGCGGATGCACGTGGCCCAATAATCGGTGTAGGCCGTCAGCCGCGCAAGCGGATCCTGGACGTGTTGGTCAAGCGCCGCCAACCCCTCGCGGGCCTGTTCGCGATGCTGGGCGACAACCGTCAGGACCAGGTCCGCCTTGGCCGGAAAATGGTGATGAATGCTGGGCTTGCCGATACGGACCCGTTCGGACACATCGGCATAGCTGAACCCGTGATAGCCCCCGGCGGCAAGCAACAGCTTGGTCTGCTCGACGATCTCGATGGCTCGCGGGGAAAGCGCCACACTCATAGGAATCCACTCTGGTTTGCTGAAGGACGGGCGAGGCACCCGTCCGCGCCATGCAATGGCGGTAGCGAGGGCATTCGCAACGCAACCAATCTACTAGTTGGTCGGTTGCAAGTCAAGGCCCCCCCGCGATCTCAGAGGGACCGCAGGCCGCTTACCGGACGGGCGCCGCCACTTGCTCGCAGTGCCGCAGCGCCTGGCGCAGTGCGGTATCCACGGACCGCAACGACATGCCCAGCCATTCGGCGGCATCACCGCGGCTGCGCCCCTCTACCCGCAAGGCAATCAGCACGGCGAGCTGCCGGCGAGGCAACCCCTCCATGATCCGCGCCAACGCCATAAGGGCCGACCTGCCCTCCGCCACGGCCTGCGGACCGGGACTTTCGTCGATTGGCTCGGGCAGCCCCGCGTCCGGATCATCCAGCGACAGCCAAGAGGCCTGCTCGCGCAGGCGGTCGATCGCCAGATGACAGGCCATGCGGAACACATAGGCGTCCGCTTGCCGCACCTCGGCGGCCACCGGCCGCGCCAACCGTAGCCACGTGTCGTGCAGGCATTCGCGCGCCAGGTCGGCGCAGCCGAACCGCCGCACAAGCCGGCCGTGCAGCGCCGCGTAACTGCCGCTTAGATGCGCACGCAAGCGCGCCGCCGTGTCGGTGCCTGCGTCCGGGCCCGCAAGCGCGGGCCTGGACGCAGACGCTTCGTCATGCCTCGCCACTTGCGGCGCAGGCCACGCCCGGGGACGCGGCGCGCGCCACGCTTCGCCCTCGCGCCAGGGCGGCAAGGCGGGAGCCAGCCGCCGGCTTACGGTCGATATCGGATTCATCATTTCCGCTACAGCCGACCCAGGTTGCTTTGCTCGCGTTCGGTCAGCTGCTGCTGCGCCTGCGCGGGCAGATCGCCCAGCCCCAAGACCCGCACCGCGCTGCCGGGGTCATAGGACGCCGACGGCGCTGGCGGTTTGGGCGGGGGAGGTTCCCCGCCGCTACCTGCCGGCAGCGGCTCCGTGCCGAAGCCAAGGATCTGCACGTTGAAAACGGACGGCTGATTCTGGCGCGCCGCCGACCGCTCGCGCTGCATGACGTCCTGCGCCGCGGAGGAAGCCGTCGTCGCCGCCGCGCTGGCGCTCGCCAACGCATTGGTGTTGACCGACACCGCGATCGGGATGCCCTTGCTGTCGCCTTGCACCTGGATGTTGGCCGCGTTCACCACATGCAGCGCCGCCACGTTGACGTTGCCCGACACGCGGATGCCTGCCTCGCCGGCGTCGATCGTGCCCAGGGGCGCGATCAGGTCCACGTCGCCTGCGGGCACCTCGGGAACCGGTGCCAGCGTGCCGATCCCCGCGCCCGTGGAAGGCACGGTAGGCGACAGCGTCACGTTGCCATAAGCGTCGTACACGCGCCGCGGCGGCGTGTACAACACCGTCGTCTTCGCGCCCCGGCCCGCGTTGATGTCGCCTTCGGCCGACCAGGCCTGGATATGGCCGCCGAACGTAGTCATGATGCGACTTTGGCCCAGCAGCAGGCTGCCTTGCGCATACAGCTGGATATTGCCCTGCCCTTGCGTCACCACGCCTGCGCTGGCCGGCGGCGCCACGCCTTCAACGCCCAGCACCTGCTGGCCGCCCGGCGTCAGCAGCTGGATGTTGCCGCCGAAATTGCTGCGCAGGCCCGCGCCGCCATACATCGTGAAGCTCCCCTCATAACGCAAGGGCGTGCCCGCGGAGTCGGTATCCGGGAACAGGGCCGCAATGGCTCGGCGCCCGCGCAGGTAGCTGCCGAAGCGCGGGCCGCCAACGTCGTTGTACTCGCGTCCACCCTCCTTCAGTTCGGCGAAGAACAACTGGCGCGCGTAGATGCCACGCTCGGCCGGCGCCAGCGCCGCCAACGCGGCGCCTGCGCCCTCCTCGCCCCCCGCGTAGCCGTGGCGCTTGCGCAGCCAGTTCACCAGGTAGGTGCCGCTATCCAGCTCGAAGTCGGCCGCCAGGTCGCGCCTGGCCTTGCCGGCATCGGCGTCGCGCAGCGCCTGCTGGCGGGCCAGTTCGGCCGGCGCCCCGCCGTCGTCGCCGGCATAGCCGAATTCGTCGGCCAGCCAACCGCGCAATGTCAGCTCGCCGCCATAGGCCTGCGCAACCTTGTCCGGATTCGGGCCCAACGCCTCACCTGCCCGCAACCCGCGCGAGCCATCGAGATATCGCGCCAGGAAGCCCGCATAATCCGGGCCCGCCGTGCCTACGCCCGCCAGCACGGCCAAGTCAGCGCCAGGCCGGGTGTCGCCCCGCACAATGGCGCCCAGGCTGCGCACGCTGGCCACGTCATCCTGGCGCAGTTGGCGAGCCGCCTGCATCAGCAGCGTGCCCGGGCCCGCGACCCGCGCGTTGGCATAGACGATATCGCGGCCGGCCTCGATCAACGACAGGTCGCGCGCGTTGTTGTGCACGGCGGTGACGTCCAGCCCCAGGATGTCGCGGCCGGCCCGAACCGATACGGGTATGGCGGCTTCGTACCAGGTATCGATGCTGCGAACGACCGAACCGCCGGCCTGCGACATATCGACGACCGAACCGCTCTTGAGGCCCACCACGTCGCCGGTGACGGCATAGAAACGGGCGACGGCGTCATCCCCCGCGTGCAACGCACGATCCAGCGGCGTGCCGGGTCCGAACGTGAAGAGCGGCTTGCCATACCACGCGGCTCCTCGCAGCACCCCTTCCCCGCTGGTGTTGGTCAGGATGGGATTGCCGTAAATATCGGTCGAGAACGCGCTGAAGGCCGGGCGCAGCGGCGTGGGCAACGGCGCGTCGGCGGACGACATCGACACGGTGTACGCGTTCTGCGCCAGGATGGAACGGCCCGCCAGCATTTCCAGCTGGCCGTTCGCCGACGGAGCCAGCAGCAGCACCGGGTTGCCCTGGTCCGCGGCATTGCCGGCGAGCATGATGTTGCCATTGGCCGCCACGGCGCGCAGGATCGACGGATAGACGTAGTAGCTGCGGCCCGCCGCGCCGATATGCGTATATTCCGGGTTCAGTTCGTCGCCCGAAAACCGGCTGTTGCTGACGGTCATCGGCGTCAGGTTGCCGCCCGCCGAAAACAGATTGATGGCCGTGGTCGGCGTCCACAACGTGAACCAGCCATTGCCGCCGCCGGTCACGGGTTGCGCGTCGCCACTGCGCTGGTAAGGGCTGGAGTTGACCTGCGTGACACGCCCCGGGTCGCTGACGCCGCCCAGCACCAGGTCCGAGCGCGTATCGATCCACGCCACCGCGTCGCCCAACACCAGCCTCGGGCCGCCCATGGGCCGGGCTGACGCCACGGCAAAGGGATCCTTGGCGCGCAGGCCCGCGCCGTCGCCGTAGCGCAGTTCCATGCCGCCCAACTGGCCGGCCGACACGGCCAGCCGGCCCCGCAGGTTGACCAGCACGCCGTTCAGGTCCAGGTGGTCGGTGCCGCCGGTATACGGCCCCATCGCATCCAGTTGGGTGGCGTTCAATGCCGAATTGAGGCTACCGCCGATGCGCAGGTCGAGGTCGCCGCCGCCCGTCAGCACGACATTGCCATCGACCACCCGGCCGGTGCTGCCGACCGCGGCAGTCAAACCCTGCGAGCGCGGTTCCACGCCGTTGACGTACCGAGCAGCATCGCCGCGCGCATCGCGAATGCCGGCGTCGCGCCCCGCAGCGATGCTGAGGTTGCCGCCCCCCAGCGTGCCGAACCCGGTAAAGCCGACCAGCCTGGGCTCACGGTTGCCGCCGCCGATGGCGCCCTCGACCGCATAGGCGCCGAAGTTGATCCACCAACTGGGCGCGATGTCGGCCACGCCCGGGGTGCCGATGCTGCCCTGGCGCCAGAGCCAGGTACCGGTCATCGTGCTGGCATAACGCGCGCGGGCGGACGAATAGTCGACCACCACGCCGTTGTCGGCGTTCGAACCCAGCGCATCGCCATAGATGTCGCGCCCGGCCTGCACGACCAGGTTGCCGCCCTGGTCGGGGTACCAGGCCTGGTAGGCCGCCAGGGCGGCGTCGTACTTGCCGTCCATCTGGATCAATCCCAACGGGCCGGTCTTGCTATCGTAGCCGCGCGGCAGGTTGAAGCGCGCGTCGGCCGCGCCCAGCGACGATGGCGTGCCCGCGGTGTACACGCCGTACAGCGAGGCCATGCCCACGTCGCGCCCGGCCAGCAGCGACAGGTCGCCGGCGCCGGTGCGCAACACGCTGAACGCCGGCGAGCCGAAGCCATACTTGTACTCGCGGGTAACGATGGTTTCCGACGTGCCGCCGCCGGCGCAGTTGCTCGCGTCTGCGCAGAATTCCTCCGGCGTCAGGCCCAGCTCGACGACGAATTGCTCTACCGGCTTGCCGACCCAGCTCAAATCGCCCCACCAGTTCAACGACCCCGACTCGGAGACGGTGCGTGGCGCGGGCGTGCAATAGTCGCCCCAGCCGCACATATCCTCCCATTCGAAACCCCATTCCTCGGCCAGTTCCTTGATGGGCTTGCCGACCAGGGCGGAATCCCCGAACAGTTCATCCGCCCCCGCCTGCGTCAACACCATGACGCCCACGAAAATCGTCTTGGTGGTTTCGGTCGCTCGTCCCGACAGGCCGTAGTGCGTATCGGCCAGCACCAGGTCGCCCTTGCCCAGCACGTTGCGGGCGCGCACGTCGGCCGAATCCAGGTCTGCGCCGGCCACCGCGGTCAGGCTCCAGGCGCTGGCGCCCGGGCCCAGCATGGGCGCCAGCGCCCAGTTGCGGCCTTGCTTGCCGTCGGGGCCCTTCGGCCGCAGATCCACCGGCTTGCCGTCAAGCAGCACCACCTTGGTCTGGGACGGGATCAGCGAGCCCTGCGCCAGCACGATCTGCCTGCTGGCGACCAGCTCGGTCGGTAGCGCCACGCCCTTGGGCCACGTGAATGCGCGCACGGAAGCGTTGCTGCGCAGGACAAAGCCCGCGCCCAGCTGCGCACCGGGCTCGAGCTGGACCTCGCCGGCCAACACCGTGCCGGCGCGCAGGACGCTGCCGTCGGCCGTCGTGACATTCGCGGTCAGCACCAGGCCGCTGGGTAGGGACAGGGATGCGTTCAGCGTCATTGCCACCGGCAGCACGGTGCCTGCCGGCAGCGTCGCGGGGCTGGCGGGCAAGTCGTAGTTCAGCGCGCGGCCGGCCGGGAACGAGGAACCCGCTTCCAGCTTGACGCCGCCGATGGGCACCACCAGGTCGCCGCCGTAAGGCGTCACGGCCTGCAAACCGTAGCGTCCTTCCACCAACTGCCAGCCAGACGCATCGTCAGGCGAATCCGGCGGGGGTGCGAAGCCGTCGTTGATGCTGCCGTAGATGTTGAGGTTGCCGCCAGCGCGCAGCACCAGCACGCCCGGTTCCCCGTAGCCGCGCCGAGCCGGCGTCATGCGGTCGGCGTTCGGCCCGTAGCGGTAATTGGACAGATCGATATCGCCGACCACGCTCAGGTCGCCGTCCGACGTGGCGCTGACTACCTCCACGCCGGGACGCAAGTGGTAATTGCCAAGGCCGGACAGGCGGCCTGCCAGCGCAGGATTGCCCAGCGCCGCGGTCATGAAGGACTGGCTCTGCAGATCGATGCCGTCCAGATAGCCCTGCGTAATCTGCTGGGGACGCTTACCGGTGACGTCGGGCGCGTCGGCCAGCGGCGCGTCGTTGTAGCGGCGGAAGGCGTTCACGGCGATCGTCTTCGCGCCCAGGATGGTGGGGCTGCCCGCCACCACCACGGCCACGTCGCGGGCGCCGTCGCCCGAACCGGCGATGGCGCCCTGCTCCGCGCCCCCGCCCAGGCGGCGCGCGTTCAGGTCCAGCGTGCCGCGGGCGATACCGTCGTGGTTCTGCGCCTCGCTACCGGCGCGCAGGTCCACGCCTGCGCCGGCGCCCAGCGTCAGCGTGCCTTCTCGGGACGTCAGGTCGACGATGGCGCGGTTGGCGCTGTCGATGATCTTGCCGTAGCTGTCCACGCGCAGGCCGGCCCCATGGGCGTCCAGCATGCCGTTGACGACCAGGTCGCGCATGGCCGCCAGGCGGATGCTGCCCACCTGCGCGCCGCTGGCATCGATGCGGCCATTGACGGTCAGGCTGCCGCCGTCCACCACCAGTTCGACTTGCCTGGCCCGCAGCTCGTCGCCGACCACCACGTCGCCACGCTTGATCTGGAAACGCCGGGCGCCGAAGACTCCCCCTTCGGTCAGGCGCGCGTTCAAGTCGGCAAAGTCGCCCAGAGTCTGCGCCCGCAGCACGGCTTCGGCGCTTTCGTACGCCACCCGCGTGCCGCCCGCATCGTACAGGCCGGAGGCCGTGCCGCGGAACGCGCCGCCCAAGTCCACCCGGCCGGCGTCCGCGCCCAGCGCGACGGCCTGAATGCGGCCGGCGCGGTTGTTCTGCGCCGACACGTCGATAAGCCCTCCCCGCGCCTGCGTGATGTTGCCTGCCATGCTTTGCAGTTCCACATCGCCGCCCCAGCTGTAGCGCGGCGCGTCCAGCAAGCGCACCTCGCGGCCCGACACATCGATCCGCGAATCCACGCCCAGCACGATGTCGCCCTCGGCCTTGATCGAGAGCTTGCCCGACGGCAGCGCTACCGTCGTATCAAGGACGACACTGCGGCCCGCCAGGCTCAAGGTGGCGCCCAGCGCATCACGCGCGGCGGGAGCCGCGCCTGTGCCGGAGAGCGTCAACGCGCCGCCAGCCGTGATCGCCATCGCCGAACCGGCCTCGCCGGTCAGGAGCGGCGTGCGGATCAGCAGGTCGCCGCCGCGATAGCGCCAGCCCGCTTCGGCGGAGTAGCCGTCCTGCCCCTGATAGACGGACAGGCCGCCACGGGCTCGGCCCGAGATCATCTGCGCAGCATCCAGCGACACGGAGGCAAAGCCCAGCATCAGGCGTTCGGCGGGCACCAGCACGTTCGGCAACTGGAAGGGCGAGGACTCCAGCCGTATCACGTCGGCCACGATGTTCAGGCCGCCGTTCCCCAGGCTGTCCAGCATCGCGCCCCCAGGCGCCTGGGGTTTGCTGGCGCCAGCTCCGCTCGCGCCGCTGCGGTCGGCGGCAACCGAACCCGCCCAGACGAATTCCGCGGCAGCGATGGTGGCGGTATCGCCTGCCGCGCCGTAACCGTAGATGGCCGGCGCGCCCAGCACCAGGCGCTGCAGCGACCGGCCGCCGGCGCCGCGCGCGTCCAGCGATACCGAGCCGTACACATTGACGGATTCGCCAGCGTTCAGGATCAGGCTCTCAAGCGCCGGGGCTTCCAGCGCCGTGTTCCCGCGCAGCAAATTGCCCAGCACGTCCTGGTTCAGCACCATGCCCGGCGGCAGGCGGCCCGCCGCGCCGGCCTGCGCCAGCGCCTCGGCGCTGCCCATGTTGACGGCCGAGACGCTCAGCGCCAGGTTGCGGGTGCCGTACTGCACCGTGTCGCGCCAGGTGAACGCACCATTGGTGGACGCGCCGATGGAACCTTCCGACAACAAGCGGGCCATGCCCGCGCAGTCCGCGATACATCCCCCTACGTCCACGGCCGTGCCCGCGCCGTTCGACGGCGGCAACAGGTTTACCAAGCCGTTCGATACGGCCAGCATGGCACCGGAGATCGACTCGTAATAGAGCCCGGTGCGCGCATCCTGTGCCACGTCGCCGCGGCCAAGCGTGGACAGCGTCGCGCCTTGCTCGACCACGATGCCGCGCCCGCCATCGACCGCATACAGGAAGATTTCTGGCGCCCGCAACACCGCGCCCGTGCGCACCACCACCTGCTGGGCATCGCCACCCACGCTGCGTGCGCCAGTTTCATAGGTTCCCGCCACGCCCGCCACGCCGCCGATGAACATCGCCCCCGGGGACAGCGCGTTCAGATCCGTGGCGTAAAGGGCCGCGGCCTTCGGGGGCAGGATGGGCGCCTGTCCCGGCGCCAGGATCTCAATCCCGCTGGCCGGTCCTGTCACCGCCAGGCGGCCCGTATAGGCGCCGCTGCCTTGGGGTATGTCGAACCGCGCCGCCCCCTTGAACGACAGCGCCGGACTGTCTTCCCGGCCGGCGCCTTCCGCCAGGCTCAGGTGCAACGTCCGGGCATCCGTGGTCAGCATCCCTCGCTGGGTGCCTTTGCGCGCCGCGTCCGCAAGCACGAAGGCGTTGTAGGTCGTCTCGTTGTATTGCGCATGGCGCCGCACCACGTCGGCCGGCGTGATCAAGAGTCGGGTGGACAGCGTCGCGACCTGACCGGTCAAGGCCGTGCCCAATCGGCCGCTGCCTACCCACGAACCGCCGCGCGTGCGCGCTGCCACGGACGCCTCATTGATGCCCTGCGCGCCCAGCTCGACGCGGAACGCACCGGGCAGCAGCGCGTAGGTCGATGGCAGCAAGGTATAAGTGCCGGCGGGCAGGCCCGGCACGCCGGCTTCGATCGTCACCTGCCGCCCCACGGCGGGACTGCCGGCGCCCGAGTCGGGGGCGACCGGCGCCTGGCTGCCCCCAAAGCCCGGCACGATGGCGTAGACCGCATTGCCAGAGCGGCTGAATCCGAATCCCGGATTGGCGTCGGCCATGGCGTAACGCAGCACGTCGACCGAACCGCCGCGACCGCGCACGAAGGCGCCGCCCGTCAATTCGCCGCCGCCGGACAGGTCCAGCACAGCACCCTCGGCCACCTCGATCACCTTGCCCTGGATGTTGATTTTGCGGCTCAGGAAGCCGTCGGAGCGGGTCGCATCCAGCTCCACCTCCTTGCCGGCATACAGGTACTTCACGCCATCCACCGTGCCGCCATACGGCATGACCAATCCGTCGCCGCTGATGGACGTCAGGCTGCCCGGCAGGAACCGGACGGTGCTCGGGGTTTCAGATTTGCTTTCGAACGTAATGCCGCCCAACGGGGCGCGCAGCACCCCGCCCTGCTCGATCAGCGGCGCAGCCAGCGTGATGGCGCCGAACGCGGAATACGGCGTGGCCGGCGTGTCGCCCGCGGCGCGCCGAAGCGTCAGAACGGCATCAGGGTTGTATTTGGCAATTTCTCCCTGCGGCCCCAGGACCGTGTATTCGCCCATGGCGATGATGCCGCCAGACCGGGTGACCGGGTAGATCTGCGCGGCGCTCAGCGTCAAGCGATTGGGGGCCGCCAGCTTGGTGTTCAAGCCGCGGTCACCGAACCCCGCGGCGCCCAGGCGCACGTCACCCCGCACGTCCAACTGCACATCGTCAAAACTGATCAGGTTCCGGCTGCCCCGCACATCCAGGAGGCCGGCCGACAGGTCCAGCCGGTGACCGACGTTGAAATACTTCAACGGCGCGGAAACCAGCTGCAGGAAGAAGTCGGCGCCATCCAGCGGCTTGTAGCGCGCTTGGTTGAGCAAGACGTAGGGCGCGGCCAGGCTCACCTCGCTGGCGGCAGCCGCGGCATCGACCAGCGACAGCGCCCCAGACAGCCGCAGGCTCTGGCGCATGGACAGCGCGACGCTGCCATCGGCGCGCACGTCGGCATTCACCGCCAGGTTGTCAAAGCCCCCCGCCTCGATGCGGTCCACGCCCAGGCGTCCGTAGCCGTAGGCCAGCGCCGGCGTGGATTCGCCCGGCCGCAGGTCCGCGGCCAGCATGGTGTCGCCCTGGTGCTGCTCCAGCACCAGTTGCCGCTCTTTTTGCACCGCCGTTTCTGGCGAAAGATTGCGCTGATAGAACGCGCCGCCGAACGAAATGCCTAGCGTGCCGCCAGCCGCGCGATCAGACCCCGCCCCCGCGCGCATCGTGCCGTCCAAGTGCAGGCTATTGGCCGAAGACAACACGATGGTGCCGCCGTCGGAACCCACGACCGTGGCGCCGCGGCCCGACAGGTCCAGAACGGCCTGCGTGCCGGACGCGTCCAGCAGCGAACCCGGTCGCAGGATGAGGTGCCGGTCGATAGGACGGCTGGGGGTGTCGACATCAGCCTCCCAGTCGAGCTTGCCGCCGATCTCGATCGTGCCTCCCGCATGCACCAGCCCGTAGCGCCGGCCCTTGGCATCCACGGCGACATGACTGCGTCCGGCCACGTCCAGCACGGCCTGTTCACCGATCCAGACCGACCGGGGATTGGCCTTGGGCACGTAGGGCTGCTCGCCAATGCGCGGTTCCTGAATCGAAATGCGCCCACCCCAGGCGTCCAGCCGGCCCAGCACGGAGATCTGGTCGGCGCCCTTGATCTGAATGGAGCGGCCAGGGTCGACACTGACCCGCGCGCCTTCGCCCACGACGATCGGCCCGCCTTGCGCGGCCCGGTCCGAATACAGCGCCAGGTCGGCGCCGACGCGTTGCGTCAAGCCGGCGCGCAACGGATCTTCCGTGTACAGCGGCGGCGTCCACAGCGACAGGACGTCACCGGGTTGGGCGCTGGAACCGGGCGCCTGCGTGGTGCCGCCCTCGAACCGCAGCACCGGCATGGCGACGTCGATTTGCGCGCCATCTGCCACGGCCAGCCCCTGGTAGCCATTGATCTCGTACTTGCCGAAACCGGAGCGGAACAAGGATGGATCCAGCCGCAACGCCTCTGCCTCCAGCGGGTCCGACGGACCGCCCAGCACGATGCGCCCGCCGCTGGAGACGGACAACGTCCCGCCGCCCGTCACGCCGTAGCCGCGCGCCTCTCCGCCAAACGACAGCAGGCCGCCGCTGGACTGAACGCCGCTCGGAACATGCGCGGCCAGCGTCACGCTGCCCCCCTTGCCGCCCCGCAGCTTGCCGTCCGCCAGCACCGATGCGCCGGCCGACACATCCAGCACGCTGCCCACGTCCACGACCACGTCGCCCGTACCGCGCAGCGCCACGCGGCCGCCATCGCGCACCGGCAGCCCCGCCAGGCCCTCGGCGTCGCGCAGCAAGTTGGCCCAGACGCCGCGCGCATCCAGCACCACGCCGGCGGCGACGTGCAACCGCGCAAGCTGCTGGGGCTGGGGCGCCAGCGCCGCATCCTCGATCCGCGGGGCCAGGAAGCTGGGTTGCAGCAACACATTGCCCGCCTGGATCAGGCCGCCGCGACTGACCAGATTGGCCTTGATGTCCACCTCGGGCGCATAGAGCGTGATCTCGCCCCCATCAGCGCTGCGCAGGGCCGAGTCGACGGTGATAGACCGCCCGGCGGCGATGCGCACCCGGCCTAGCGCAAAGCCATTGAGCCGGTCTACGTCCAGGAACAGCTTGCCCTGGTTCTCCCGCGGCAGGGCCGCGGCAAGATCCAGTCCGTCGGCCAAGCGTTCCCTGCCCGTGCCCAGCGTCACGTCGGCCACCGTATCGCCGGTGGCGCCCAGCTGATAGTGCACAAGCTTGGTGACGGGGTCGTAATAGCGCAAGTCGTTGCCCACCACCAGCGCACCGCCGCGCGCCGCCGCACGCTGCGACTGGCTGTAGCCGTCCAGCCCGGCCTGCGGCGCAAGGTCCTGGCGCACGCCCTGGTAGGTATCGCTGGCGAGGTCCCCTTCAAGCACGGCGCTGCGGGTCGCAATGACCAGCGTCCCCGCATCGCGCCCCACCGTGTAGCCATCCTCGTCGCGCGTGCGCGGCGCCAGCAGCGCGTTGTAGAAGCGGCGCGTGGCCTTGTCGCCCCAGCGCTCGGAGCGCTGCTCGTAGCCCCGGTAGATGCCGGTGAACAGCATATCGGCCGGCGCCCGGTCAGCCGTGTAGAGCCGCCCGTCCTGGCCGCGCAGCCAGGTCTGCTGCAAGGTCCCGGACTGCACGTCCAGCGTGCCGCCCGACAGGTTGATGGTCGAACCGGCCTGCGTCACCACCTCGGCGCCTTCGAAGCGGACCAGGCCACCCTGCGCCAGCCAATGGCTTGCCGGCACCGCCAGCGTTCCCAGGTAGCCGCCCACTTCCAGCAGACCGCCGCCGCTGTACCAGCGGTCGCCCTCGTAGCCACCTGCCCCGCCGGCCACCTGGATCAGCGTGCGCCGGTCCAGCCATACGTCGGAATTGTTGAGCCGGGCGTCGTCGCGGTTCAGCGGCGAATCGCGTTGTTCGTTGCCCTGCAGATTGATCTTGATGTTGTTCGATTCCATCGACACGGCCACGCCGATCGCACCGGCCACGTCGATCTGCGCGCCATCGCGCACAAGCGTGCGCGCGCCCGCCTTGACCGCGACCTGGCCGCCCGTCGCCAGCGTCAGCGAATCGCCCTGGAAGTCGACCGTCCCGCCGCTGTCGACCTGCACCAGCGAAAGATCGCGCCGATTGCGGTCGGCAAGCGCCAGCGTGGCGGTCGAATTGACGCTGGGCGGCATCAGGTTGTCGCGCTGGCCGTCCAACGCGGTCGCGTTATCCGCATCCACCAGGATGGCGGTGATGGCCCCCGGCTGCAGCGTTACCGCGGCATCGCCGCCCACGCCGTTCAAATGGATCGTGCCGCGCGAGTCCACCGACGTGGTGGACGCCAGCACGCCGGCCTGCTCGACCGTCCGGGCCGCCAAGGTGATGTCGCCCTGCGGCGACAGGATCAGGCCGCGATGGGTCACGACGCCGCTGCCCGTGGGCACGATTTCGCTGCCGCGCGTCGTCGATGCGGCGTTGCCCTCGGTGCCCTGGCCGCGCTTGATCACGAAGCTGTCGCCTGCCGCCAGCGCGGCCTGCCCCTTGGCCGTCACGATGGAACCCGCGTTGTCGACTTCCCGGCCCAGCAACAGCACGTAGCCGCCCGACTGCGTCACGGTCGCGGGGCGGTTGGTCTCGATGGCCGCGCCGGGCCGCAATTCCACCTTGCCCAGCGCATCCGTGAAGGTCGGGGTCTTGTCGTCGGGTCCATACAGGCCGTTGTTCTCGAACTGCGCGTCCGTGATGCGCGCGGCGGCCGCCACCAGGTTGCGCGCGTTCACCTGCGACGAGCCGTCGAAGATCACGCCGTTGCGGTTGACCACCATGACCGTGCCGCCGGCCTTGATCTGCCCTTGGATCACCGAAGGCCGCGCTTTCGGGTCGTTGACGCGGTTAAGCACCGCCCAGGTCGGATCCTGCTGGAATTCCACCGTGGTGCGCGAACCCACGTTGAAGGTCTCCCAGTTCAGGACCGCTTTCGCGCCCGTCTGCTCGATCGCGACCCTGGCGCGCCCTTCCTGAAGGGTCTGCACGGGCGCCTTCGCATTGCGCCAGCCGGCCGTCAGCGGATTGGTGTCCACCTTCAAACCGCCCTCGGCCAGGCCGTCCGGCACCGATGCGCGCGACGCCAGCGCCGCGTCGCGCGCGGCGCGCTGCGCCGCCTGCTGCGCGGCGATCGCCGCCGCGGTCCGCCCCAAATTGCCGACCGACCGCTGCAACTGGTCGCGCGCCGCCTGCGACTGCCGCGCCCCGGTAAGCGTGGTCACCGGCGCACCATTGGGCAGCCTGCCCGTGGCGGCAGCCTGGGCCTGCACCGCCCCCTTGGCCGCGAACCAGCCGCCGCTGAACGCCTGCTGGGCCGACGCAGGCACAGCGACGCCCCCCGACACCAGCAACACCGCCAGCGCCGCCGGCAGCGGCTTGAGCCGACCTGTCCGCGAGCCGGCCGCAGGAGAGCGGGTCATAGGGAGTTTGCGGAGACGCGATGTCATAGCGGGCAATCCTGATCCGAGTAGCCAAGGGAGTACAGGCACGTCATCGGCGCAGTCAGGGCGCGTGATGGCGGCTCATACTCCAATGACGAAAGGACGCGATGGAAGGGCTACCGGAAACGTCGGCTTTTTTTGTAACAGCGCAATCAGCTCAACAGCACGATGCCGCCAGGCAGGCGCGTGAGCTGCGCGCCATACAGGTCACGCAACATGTGCAGCGCCAGGTCGGTCTGCGTAATTTCGAAGCGCATGCGCACGCGCCGGGCTGCCAGGTCAGCGTTGCGCACCAGCACGCGGCCCGCGCGGTAACGGTTGATCTCGTCGACCACCTCGGCCAGCGTCTGCCCCGCGAAACTGAGCGTGCCCGTGCGCCAGGCATCCACTTGCACGGTATCCGCCGCCAGCGCAGGTTGCAGGCCGGCATCGTCGTAGATGACCTGCTCGCCTTGCGCCAGGGTCTGCATTGCGCCCGCCGCCTCCACCTGGACCGAACCTTGCAGGCACGTGACGCAGACCTGCGGCCCGGTATAGCGCAGGTTGAAGCGAGCCTGCCGCGCACGCGTAGCGCCAGCCCCCGCGTAGACGACCACCGGCGCGCCGCCGCCGGCGGCTTCAACCTGAGCTTCGCCCGCCACCAGTTCAATGGCCTCGTTGCCGGCTTGCGCGCCGCGCTGGTTGATGCGCGTCTGCGTGTTCATCTGCACGCGCAGCTGGTCCGACAGCGCCAGCTCGCGCTGCTCTGCCGTGCCGGTACGGAAGTCCGCCGTGAAATCCAGCAGTGACGGCCACAGGGACAGCGGCGGCCACACCGCCACCGCGGCACCGCCCGCGGCCATCGCCCCCAGGAATGCGCGGCGGGCCGGCCGGCTTGGCCCCCTGGCGGGAGGATGCGCCAGCCCGGGATCGCGGCGGACGGCCTGCCGCAATACCGGATCCATGTCCTGCCACAGCCGCGCCACCTCGTTCCAGGCGCGCGCATGCGACGGGCTGCGCGCGCGCCATTGCTTCATCGCCTCGGCGTCGCCGCGCGTCGCGTCGCGGTCGCGCAGGCGCAACCACCATTGCTCGGCTTCGCGCCGCAAGCGGTCGGGATCTTCGGAAGGGTTCATGGCGCCGAGCATCGTGTCAGAATTTCCGCCGGCCTACAAGATCGCCATTGGCCACGGCCTCTGTGCCGGCCAGGCGCTCGCGGCAATGCCGCATGGCCGCGGCCAGTTCCTTTTTCACCATGGCCACCGATATCTGGAAACGTTCCGCGATCTCGGCATTGAGCAGCCCGTCCACGCGCGCCGCGGCCAGGATGGCGCGCTGGCGCGGCGGCAGCTCGTCCATAGCCGCTTCAAGCGTACGCACGTCGCGCCGCGCCGCGACGATGCGCAGCGGGTCCGCCGTGTCGTCCACAACGTGCAGCAACGCCTCGCGCTCGTCGTCGCCCAGCGGTTCGCGGTTGCGCCGCCAATCGTCGGTGGCGATGCGTGCCGCCATGCGCAGCAGATAGGCATCCGGATTCAGCACCGGGCTGGCGGGCTTGGCCACATCCAGCCGCAACCAGGTTTCATGCAGCGCAGCCGACGCCTGGTCGCGCGAGCCGACGATGCGCTCCAGGCTGCGTCGCAGTTCGGCATAGCGGGTGATGAGGCGCAGTCGCAGCAGCGCGGCGGAAATCATGGACATGCGGTCACTCCGCCGGCCGGCGCGGGGCCGCGCAATGCGTGCCGCCAGGCAGCAGCAATACCGATACGGGCTGCGGCAGGCCTGCAGGCGGCGGCGCGCCCACATCCATCCCGTTGATGGCGCGCGTGACGGCCATGTCCACCCGGTCGCTGCCGGTCGTGTCCAGCAGGCGCATCCGCGCCACACGCCCACCGTCATCAAGCCGCAGTTGCAGCGCCAGGCGATAGCTGCCCGGTTGCGCGGCCGCATTGCCGCACAGCGTGCGCAAGATGGCCTTTTGCAGCCGTCCGATATAAGCGCTGAAATCCGCGCCGCCGGCGCGCGCGCCCGGAATGTCCTCTGCTTTCAGCAGGGCAGCGCCGTCCCCGGACTGCCGGGCCGTCCCGTCAGCGGCCGGTGCGTAAACCACGATGGCTTCGCCGTCCGTCTGGCGGATGCGCAACCCCGATCCATCGAGCAACCGGCGCAGCGCTTCCATGACCGTATGACGGCCGGACAGCGCCGGCGCGGGTTGCCTCGCATGGCGCTCGTCGACCAGCACCGCCACGCCCGCAAGATGCCCGATGGCTTCCAGGCTGTCGCCCAGCGGCTGCGCCGGCAATGCGAACTCATAGCGCTCGCCGCGCAAGCGGTCCGGCGACGGGGCGGACGCAGACGCGGCGCCGCCCGCCAGGACGGGCATCCCCAAACACAGGAGACACACGCCAACCAGCGCCAACACACTGAGCGGTGCCGGGGTACCTAACATTGCGCGATATGGACGTCGGGAAATGGAATGGGGCCGGCGGACGCCCGGACAGGGCTACGCCGGCCAGCAGGCTAGCTCAGCCAGATGACTCAACCGTGACACGGGAAGGAGTACGCAGTGACTACGCGGATGGCGGCGAGCGGACGCCGCTCACGTCAGGACGTCAATAGGAGGGGATCCGCCGCCCGACAGGCGGCGGGAGGCGGGCCGGCAAGTCGCCGGTCCGCCTGTCATTCAATCGGCGTCAACCGCCAATTCCACGGGCGATGCAACGGCGCCCTTTACCGGCTCGGCGCCAGCGGAGCCCGGCAGCTTCTTGCCCTGTTTGGCGCGGTAGTCTTCCAGGAACTTGGCGATCCGGCCAATGGCGATCCGCAGGTCCGGCTCGTGCGGCAGGAACACGATACGGAAGTGATCGGGGCGCGACCAGTTAAAGCCCGTGCCCTGCACCAGCATCACGCGGGTCGCTTCAAGAAGCTGCAGGAAGAACTGCCGGTCGTCCTCGATCGGGTAGACGTCGGGGTCCAGCCGCGGGAACATGTAAAGCGCGGCCTGGGGCTTGACGCAAGTCACGCCCGGAATCGCGGTGATCAACTCGTAGGCCAGGTCGCGCTGGCGACGCAGGCGCCCCCCTTCGCACACCAGATCATTGATGCTCTGGTAGCCGCCCAGCGCCGTCTGGATTGCCCACTGACCCGGCACGTTTGCGCACAGCCGCATGTTGGCCAGCATGTTCAGGCCTTCGATGTAGTCGCGGGCGCTGTGCTTGTCGCCCGAGACCACCAGCCAGCCCGCGCGATAACCGCAGGCACGGTAGCTCTTGGACAGCGAATTGAAGGTCAGCGTCAGCACATCGGTAGACAGGCTTGCCAGCGCAGTGTGCTGGACGTCGTCGTACAGCACTTTGTCGTAGACCTCATCGGCCAGGATGACCAGGCCGTGTTCGCGCGCGATGGCAATGATTTCCCGCAGCACGTGATCGGGGTAGAGCACGCCGGTCGGATTGTTCGGATTGATGACGACGATGCCCTTGGTGCGCGGCGTGATCTTGGCGCGAATGTCGTCCAGGTCCGGGATCCATCCCTTGTCCTCGTCGCACAGGTAATGCACGGGCGTCCCGCCCGAGAGGCTCGTCACCGCCGTCCACAGCGGGTAGTCGGGCGTGGGCAGCAGCAGTTCGTCGCCATCGTCCAGCAGCGCGTTGGTCGCCATCGCAATCAGGTCGGACGCGCCATTGCCCAGATACACGTCTTCCAGCGTCACGCCCTGCACGCCCTGCTGCTGGGTGTAGTGCATGACCGCCTTGCGCGCCGCGAAGATACCCTTGCTGTCCGAATAGCCCGCCGAATTGGGCAGGTTGCGGATCATGTCCTGTTGGACTTCCTCGGGAGCATCGAAGCCGAACACCGCCAGATTGCCGATGTTGAGCTTGATGAGCTGCTGGCCTTCGTCTTCCATCTGCTTGGCGCGATCCATGATGGGACCACGGATGTCGTACAGGACGTGCGCCAGTTTGCTCGATTTTTTAATGGGTTTCATAGACGGTGATTCGTGCAGTGCACGCCTCCCAGGGCGTTCATCGAGGATGCCCCGCGCGCCAGACGGCGGCCAGTCATGGCCGTCAGGCGGGAGCCGCGCGCCGATGTCCAAACGGGATGCTTGCGTTCCTTGGCAAAATTCAAGAGGGATAGTCGGGGAAACATGGTACACGGCGCCGCAGCAAAACCCCAACCGGCAATACTGACTCAAACCTGAATGACAAACAGGCACGATGGCGCCATGCGCCGACGACCCGTTCTTGCGCAGCGACCCGGGCCGGCGCCATGTCTCGCCGATGGCACCCCTATGCCAGGCATTGAATGAATTTTCGTGACATAAATTAACGCATTTTGTATAAACCACGGTTTGGCTAAACAGAGACAGACCGTGTTGTTACTGCAGAACTCGCGTGGGTGGATCGGCGCCGTGTCGGCTGCCGCAGTGTTGACGCTGGCCGGTTGCGCCACGCCGGTGCTGCCTTATACCTATACGCCCGCATCGGCCCTGGCAGCCACGGGCGACGTCGGTGTCGGCCAGTTCAGCTACGAACCCAACAAGTATCTGCAAAGCCTGTCCGACGATCCCTCCAACGCCCGCGACACGCGCTACCGCAATGCGGGCCTGTCCACCTCGCAACAGCACACCGGCGGACCGCCCGGGGCGTACCGCTCGACGTACTCGCACGTTCTGCCCAATCAGGCGCGCAATACCGCGGTAGGGACGGTGCTGTTCGAACGCAATGTGGCCGACATCATCCGCGACGCCTCCCTTACGGAATTGCGCGCGATCGGGATCACCGTGTCGGGCCCCACCATCAGCCGCGAGCTGACGGGCGAGGTGCAGAACCTCATGGTCGACGAATTGGGCATGAACATCGACTGGACGCTGCGCGTGGTGTACACCGTGGCCGAAAAGTCCAATGGCGACGTGGTCTACAGCGCGGTCAAGGAAATCAAGCGGACCACGCCGAAGTTCCTCAACGTGCTGGGCGCCCTCAACGACCTCATCCGTCTGAATATCGAAGCGCTGGCGACCGATCCGCAATTCCTTGCCGCGATCCAGAACCCGACGCAGTCCACGGCATCCTCCCGGAAGTAAAACCATGAAACTGCGTTGCCTGCTCGCTTCGGCGATGCTCTGCCAGGCCGCCACCGCCGTGGCGACGCCAGCCTCGGCGTTGTCCCGTACCCCGACGCCCGCCCCCGCGGCGCCCCCTGCCGTCGCGACCCCGGCGCCCGCCAATATCATCAGCGTGCCCTCCATGGGCATCGCCTTCACGGCGCCGCAAAACTGGTCGCACAAGATCAGACGGACAGGACGGGCCGGCGAAATTGTCGTCGATCCCGTTGAAGTCGACCCCAACCGGTTCCTGCGATGCCACCTCAAATCCTCGGTCGAACCGCGTTCGCGGGCGTTGTCGCAACAGCAGATCAACGCCCGCATGCTGGCCAATCCCGCAACACCGGAACAATTCGCGGAAATACTGGATAGCCATGTGGAGGATCCCAACCTGACGGCGAGCGTCCGCGACGGTGGCAAGATGCTGGTGGGTGAACGGCTTGTGTACTGGTACACCGCCAAGATGACGCTCAAAGAGAAGGGCAAGGAAGGCGTTGTCTTCATGAAGCTCTACGTCATCAGCGTGCCGGGCTTCACCTGGAGCGTGGTATGCGGCGCAGGATCGCCGGGCGAAGCCGCCACCGCTTCGGCCAGATTCAACGAATGGTTGCCGTCCTTCGACCGATTGGTGTTGTCGCTCCAGTTCTCCGCCCCGGTCCAGCCGCCGGTGCCCGCCCCGGCGCAGGCACCGGCCGCCGCTCCCGCCGCAGACCGCATGCCTCCCCCCGCGCACCAGCCTGCGGCCAATCCCGTGCCGGCCGCGGCGCCAGCATCCTCCGCCGTCGCCCCATCCAACAGCGGCAGACTCGCGGCAAACCGGCCATCGATGGCCGAACGCCAGGCCAGCGCCGGCGTGGCCCCGCCCGCACCCGCCGCCCGCACTACGGAACCGGCCGTCGCCAACCGCGACGTGCAGCCGTACTCGGGTTACGGATTCGCGGTGCGCGTGCCGGAGGCCGCCGACCGCTCGATCATGGACAGCACCATCGTGCAGGAAGCCCTGGCCCAAGGCTGCAAGGTGCGCAAGCCGCAACGGCAAATCGTGATCAGCCGCAGTGCCGGCCCCTTGAACGTCGACGAGGTCGTTTTCCCGCAGGGATGCTTCGGCGCACGCGGCACGCCGCCGTTGTACGGCGTAGGCACCATCCAGTCTCCCGCCCGCAATGCCAGCCAATACCTGGTGTTCGACTACGACGACCAGGCGCGCGAGCGTCTGATCGACTATTTGAGCAGGCAGTAGCCGGGGGACGACAGGAGAAATGCGCGTCGGTCCGCTTCCGGCCGGAAGCGGACGCTGGCCATTCGACTGAATCCAAATATCTTCAGCGCGCCGCGCCGCAAAGCCTCACAATATATCGGGCGGATCTGGTCCTGAATATTGGAGCTCCGATATGAAAAGTCGCTTTGCGTGGGTAATAGCGCTATTGACCGGGTTGCTGTGTATCGCCAATGCCACAGCACAGCCAGCCTTCCCAAGCAGCTTCAAGAACCGGACCGTCACCATGGCGGATGGCGCGAGCCTCTTCGTGCGCTCAGGAGGGGCCGGCCCCGCCGTGGTGCTCATTCATGGCTTCGGCGACACGGGCGACATGTGGGCTCCGCTGGCACAAGCGCTCGCGAAGACGCACCTGGTGATCGTGCCGGACCTCCGCGGCATGGGCAAATCGTCAAAGCCCGCCAGCGGCTACGACAAGAAGTCGCAGGCGGTCGACATACGCACGGTCGTGACGGCGTTCAAGCAGGACAAGGCCGCCGTCGTCGGCCATGACATCGGCACAATGGTCGCCTATGCGTACGCAGCGAGCTACCCCGACAAAGTCGACAAGCTTGTCGTGATGGACGCCCCCGTACCCGGCATCGCGCCTTGGGACCAGATCATCCTGTGGCCGGCGCTGTGGCACTTCAACGCCGGCGGCCCCGATTTCGAGCGGCTGGTCGCCGGGCGCGAACGCATCTATCTGGACCGGTTCTGGAACGAGTTTGCCGGCACGCCTTCGAAAATCGACGAGGCGACGCGGCGCCACTACACCAAGCTTTATTCCCAGCCGGGCGCCATGCGCGCCGCCTTCGCGCAGTTCAACGCCATCGCCAAGCATGACGTCGCCGACAACATCGCGCTCTCCAGAACCAAGCTCGCCATGCCAGTGCTTGCCATCGGCGGTGAGAAATCCTTCGGCGACAACATGGCGATCGTCATGCGCAATGCGGCGACCAATGTGCGCGGAGCCGTCGTGCCGGGTGCCGGGCACTGGTTGATGGAAGAAAGCACCGGTGCCACGGTCGGATTGATCACAAGCTTTCTGGAAGCGCCGCAATAGCCTGCCGGCACGCCTCCGCCTGGGGCGTCGCTTCCGGCGCCTTCACTCCGCATCAGTCCCCGCAAAATGCGGCGACTGCCCGAAATGTTCGATCAACAGGTCCGTCAATACCCGGATCTTTCGTGCCGGATGCTGGCCCGGCGGGCGGATCACGTAGGCGCCGGCCGGCGGTGGCGGATAACGGGTCATGATGGGCACGAGCGCGCCAGCGGCCACGTGGTCGTGGGTGAGGCAATCGGGCAGATAAGCGACCCCGAGCCCGGCCGTTGCGGCGGCGACCAAGGCCGCGCCGTTGTCCGCCTTGAAGCGCCCTTGCGGGCGAACCGTGAGGGTCTTGTCGCCATCCATGAATTGCCAGGTCTCGGTGCCCTGCATGAGGGCCTCGTGCTGGGCGAGCTGATCTGGCGTTTCGGGTGCGCCATGCGCGTGGATGTAGCCGGGGCTGGCGAGCAGCTTGCCGTGGATGGGGCCGACACGTCTTGCGATCAGGTTGGAATCCTGCAGATAGCCCACCCGTATCGCACAGTCGTAACCCTCGGCGATGAGATCGACGAAGCGATCGCTATAGCAGGTGTGGACATGAAGCTTGGGATGGCGCCGCGCCAGCTCCGCGACCACCGGCGCGAAATGCGTCAGGCCGAACGACACGGGAACGGCGACGCGCAAGCGGCCTTGCAGCGCGCCGGCCGGCACGATCGTTTCCCGCGCCATGTCGATTTCGGCGCAAGCCCTGGCCGCGTGGTCGCGGAAAATCGCCCCGGCCTCTGTAAGCGCCGCCCCGCGTGTGGTCCGCGCCAGCAACTGGACACCAAGTTCCGCCTCCAACCGCAGCAACCGGCGGCTGACGATCGACTTGGACACGCCCAGCCGAAGCGCGGCGGGCGACACGCCGCCCGCATCGGCGACTTCGATGAAGGTCTGAAGCTCTTCGATGTCCACTGTGCGTTGCTCCCCGTTTTGCGACGCAGTTCGCCGCAGGATAGCACTACGAGGCATGCATCGAAACGGCCAGCGGCGCGCGCCACTGGTGTTCCTGATGGCGCGACACAGCACTCCCTGGAACGGAACTACCGCATCAGGAAGGTCGAAAACATAATGCGGGATCCGGGCCGCGTCGCCGCCAACGCGCGCTTTCCGGAAAGCGACTTGCACCGCAACGCGCGATGCAATTTCTGCAAACCACAGCAAACCAGGGATCGCTAATGACTTTTCGCAATGGCCTCGATTCGCTTCTACGTCCTGAGGATTCGGTACTCGTCCTGATCGACCACCAGCCTTATCAACTCACCAACCTGAATAGCCACGATCCGCATGCCGTGGTCAACAACTCGACGGCGTTGGCAAAGGCCGCCAAGGTCTTTGGCGTGCCCACCATTCTGACGAGCGTGATCGCTGCCCGCGGCGGCCACCTCTTTGCCCAGATCACCGATGTCTTTCCGGGCCAGGAAGTCATAGACCGCACGTTCATCAACACCTGGGAAGACAAGAAGGTGGTCGACGCGGCCAAGGCCACGGGCCGCAAGCAATTGATCATCGCCGGGCTGTGGACCGAGGTTTGCGTCGCGATGCCGGCGATCCAGGCGGCGGGCGAAGGCTGGGATGTGACAGTCGTCACCGATGCGTCGGGTGGCGTGTCGGTCGAGGCGCACGAAGTCGCCCTCCAGCGCATGGCGGCGGCCGGCGTGAATCTGATGACGTGGATGGCAGTGGCTGCCGAGTGGCAACGCGACTGGGCGCGCGCCGACACCGCCGCCGGGCTGACCGACATCCTCGTCCAGCATGCCGCCGGCAGCGGCATCGCGTATCTGTGGGAACAGCAGCTGCTGAACACGCCGGCGCCCGCCCCAGCAGGCTGATCGTAGGGCGGGATGACCGGCTCGCCAAGCGCAGTGTGTATCACGATGCGCCCGGTCATCCCTTGCCCGCCTTCCACCGCTAACGTCTTGCAACGTGTCGGGGCGACGCTGATATTGCCCGAAATGAAAGGCGCGCGATAAGGTGGAACCACCCCGCGCCAGGGCTGAATTCCGAGCAGTCGATGGCTCCCCATGCAAGCGACTGGCTTCTCTTCCATCGATGTGGCCGGCCTGGCCGCCGCAACCGGCGCGTTGAACATGCAGTTCAACATCGCGACCGGAATCAGTTCGTCTCGGCGTCGCGGCGCACCCACATCCACGGAGATCATCATCGAACTGGCAGGCAAGGACCACGCCGAGTGACAAGACCGCCAGATTTGACCATTGACCGGGCGTGGCCATGAACCCGGGCCGCTATCTGGGTGCGACGGGATTCGCGCTGATCGCCGTTTGCTACGGTTTTGCCCGCTTCGCCTTCGGACTGTTCCTGCCCCGGATCGATGCAGACCTGAGCCTGTCGTCGACCCTGAGCGGTTTGATTTCAGGCGGGGCATTCCTGACTTACTGCATCGCGGTCACGCTATCCGCTTGGCTGACTGAACGAATCGGCGCCCGCCAGGTGGCCATCGGCGCGGCGTTGATCGCGGCGGTTGGCATGGCGGGTATCGCGGCGGCGCCTTCGCCCGCGTGGCTTGCTGGCGCGGTCATGCTGGCCGGGTCCAGCACGGGGCTGGCATCGCCGCCCTTGGCGGCGGCAGTGGCGGCGGCGGTCAGGCCCGATCGGCAAAACGCGACCAACACGATCATCAACGCGGGCACCGGGGCGGGCGTGGCGTTGTCGGGTTCCGTAGCGCTGATGATGGGCGATCTATGGCGTTTCGCGTTCGCGGGATTTGCAGCGGTCGCGATCGGCCTGGCATTCGCCGCGGCGTTGACCCTGCCGCCAAGCGCACCGAACAAGACGACAAGCACGCATGGCATGCCATCGCTTGACGGTGCGCTCCGGCGCCTGGTCTTGGCGGCGTTCCTCGCCGGCGCGGCCAGCACCGCGGTCTGGTCCTTTGGGGGGCAACTTGTCGCGCTTCGACTCAACTGGGGCAGCACAGGCGCTGGGCTGCTCTGGATCGCCATCGGGGCGGCAGGCATCGCTGGCGCAGGCGCCGGGCATCTGATCGCGCGGTTCGGCATCGACGGGATCCATCGGGCGTTTCTTGCGGCGATGGCGGCAAGCATCCTGATGATCGGCGTCGAAAGCACTTCGGCAGCCGTGACGCTAAGCGGCGGCGCGCTGTTCGGCGCCGCCTACATCATGCTGACGGGGGTCTATTTGCTGTGGGGGGTGTCGGCCCTGCCTCATCGGCCCGCCACCGGCGTGACGATCGCGTTTCTGGCGCTGGCGATTGGCCAGACCGCAGGGGCCGCCGGCTTCGGGCTGCTGATGGACCGGCTATCGGCCAATGCCGCCGTGATCCTTTTCGCCTGCCTTGCCCTGACGGCAGGAGCCGCACGCGCCGGCCGAGCGCGCTAATCCGTTCCGTCCTCCCGCGGCAGCCACGCCCCATGGAACCCCGCCGGGATACGCCGGGGCAATCGCACCGTCGCCAACGGCCCCGCGCCCAGATCTCGCCCGTCCAGCACCACCACGTCACTGGTGTCGGTGGCCTGGCGGTACACGCACGCGAGCACCCAGCCGTCATCCTCGTCCCGCGCGCCAGGCCGTGGCACGAACACCGGCTCGCTGTTCTGGTCGCCCGGCGGCACGCGGTACTGCTGGGTCGCGCCGCTTTCCAGGTCGTAACGCACCAGGCCGCGCATTTCCACGTTGGTGGGCTGCTGCACCGCATAGGCATAACGATAAGCACGCCCCGTTCGGCCCTCGTTGATGCGCGGCAATTCGATGCCGGCCCCGTCCCATTGCCGCTCGCTGACCACGCCGCGCGCCAGGTCGATCACGTAGCGCCACAGCACGCCCAAGGGATTGTCTGCGAAGCCCGCGCCGCTACCCGCCACCCGCAGGTATTCCGGATAGCGCACCACGTCCAGCACCAGCGTCGTCGCATCCAGGTCGTACGCATTCACCACGTGCAGAACGAAGCATGGCGTCACCTCGAACCAGCGGACCGGCCCGCCATGGCGCGGGATAACGCCCAGGCGCGACTGGCGCTCGTCATGCCAGCGCAGCGGCATGCGGTAGCCGCGCGACAGCATGGAAAAGTCATACGCCACGTTCAGGTCCAGCAGGATGCTGTAGCGTCCGGTGATCGCCATGTCATGCATCATTGATGGCGCGGACACGTCGATCCGTTGGTCCAGCAACGGCTGGCCGTCAGGGCCCGCCACCCCGTAGCGCAACCAGGGCTGCTCCCAATGGGCGCGGAAGCTCATCAACTCGCCGGTCACGGGATCCACCTTTGGATGCGCGGTCATGCCGCCCGCCAGGCCAGGATGACGCTGACTGGTTCCCAGGAAATCCAGCCCCGGCGTCATCACAAGCGGCGCGCCGCCTTCCGCCAGCGCCAAGGTTTCGCCTGCGTGGCGCAGCAGGTTGACGTTGGGGTTGGTGTCCGGCAGGTCGGCCGCCAGATGCGGCGCATATTCACGTGCCCAGATCCGGGTGCGGGCCCAGCGGTTGAGGTATGCCGCCCGGCCCGCCCGGAACTCCATGGCGTGCAGCATTGCCGGCTGGGGCCACCACGACAGCACGTCGTTGCCCTCGAAGCGCCCGCGCAGCGGATTGGGGCCGTTGCGCACCAACACCCCTTCCAGCCCAGGCGGCAACGCGCCTTCCACGGGCAGGTCTATCAAGTCGGATTCATCGGCCAGCGGCGCAGTGGCGCCAGCGTTCAGATCGAATGTGTTCATGTTTGCGTCCTTGATCGCGAACCATCGCAGGACGCATTTTTACCCGGATTAAATTTATCCGTCAATATTACCCGGGTATAAATTATTCGAATGCCGATCGCGCAAAGGGCCCATACCCCATCTTGGGTATGGATGAGTGGGGCACGGTATCTCTAAGCGGGGCTAGACTGAAAGCCTCAGGGATCCCCCTCACCTCAAGGGCGTTTTCATGAAAAAGTCCATCTTCCCCGGTGCAGCCTCCCTGCTTCTTTATTGCCTTTGCGCCACGGCACAGACCGTGACGCCAATGAAAGGCCAGTCTGCCGACATGACTCAGCAAGACGTCGCCGCATGCCAATCGCAGGCAGGCGGCACGGGCAACGCCGCGCCGCAGTCCGGCGGACGCGCCCGAGGCGCGGCGACTGGAGCGGTTGCCGGCGCGACGGTCGCGGGCGTACGCAGCAATCAACACGAAGAACTCTCTGACCGCGTCGACGACGACGTCAAGCAGGACTACCGGCAAGAGAAGGCGAAAAACGCCGCGGTGGCCGGCGCAGTGGTGGGCGGCTCCCGCCAACGCCAGGATCGGCGCCAAACGGCGCAGGCCAATGCCGACGCGTCGTCGGCCTACACGAGTTGCATGCAACAGCGCGGGTATCAGGTCACGCCCTGAATCCCCATCGATGTGTCCCAACCAACCCTCGCCGCCACGCCAAGGGACTGCTATTTCCGTCGCGGGATCCGCTTTAGAAGATCCGGATCCCGGCGCTAGGCCATCAGATACTGTGTCAACTTCTCCATCATGGCGTCGCACGCCTCCAGCTGCGACAGATCGACGTACTCGTCGGCCTTGTGCGCCACTTCGATGCTGCCCGGTCCACAGATCAGCACCGACGTCTGCGCCCACAGTTGCTGGAACAACCCGCCTTCGGTGCCGAAAGCCGCCTTGACGAGTGGCGTGTCCGGCGGCAGCCACGAGGCCAACAGCGAGACGGCCTCCGAGTCCTCTGCCGTGGCAAGGCCGGGATAGGTATTGACGGTCGTGACCCGAGGCGGCTCGGCATCGGGCCGGGCGCCCGCGGCACGCATTTTCGTCCTGGTAAGCGCCAACACCCGCTCCAGGATCTGGTTCGGGTCATCCTGCGCGACATTGCGGATCTCGAAATTGACTTCGCATTCCGCGGGCACGATGTTCAGCGCCGTCCCGCCCCTGATGGTGCCCGCATGCACTGTGGTGTACGGCACGTCATAGCCGGATTCGCGCGGCCCGTGTTCGGCGAGGTCGTGCTGCACGTCACGCAGGGCGCTGATCAGATCGCTGGCCGTGTGGATGGCATTGACGAAATGCGGCGCCAGCCCGGAGTGGCCCGCCTGGCCGCAGCATAGGGCCCGGTAGGCCGCCTTGCCCTTGTTGCCGGTGCCGATCTTCATCAGCGTGGGCTCACCCACGACGCAGAGCAGCGGGGCCGGTTCCATGTGTTCCAGCGCGCGCAGCATATGGCGCACGCCGACGCAGCCGATTTCCTCATCGAACGACAGCGCCAGATGCAAGGGACGCGCAAGCGGCTGGCGAGCCGCGCGGATCATGGCCATCACGGCGCAGGCCACGAAGCCCTTCATGTCCGCGCTGCCCCGCCCATAGATCCGCCCATCGCGCAGGGTTGCCTCGAAGGGCGGCGAGGTCCAGGGCTGACCCGTCACGGGGACCACATCGGTGTGGCCCGAGAGCAGGATGCCGGGCACATCCTGCGGGCCGACGGACGCGTACAGATTGCTGCGCCCGGCGTCCTGCGGGTCCGCCACCAGCGTGGACTCGATGCCCGCCCGCGCCAGCAATTCCCGCACGCGCTCGATGAGTTCGATGTTCGGCGTCAGCGTGACGGATTGGAACGCAAGCAATTCGCGCAATAGGTCTGGACTGTTGGTCGGAGTCGGTTCGCTCATGGAATGGGCCTGCAAGAATGCGGAGGACGCGCGGGCGCGCTGTCCGCTCATTTGTTTTCGGGAAGCACGTAAGGATCGAAGAAACTGCCTTCGCTCATGCCAGGAATGTATTGATCCGAGATATAGGAGCGGCAGCGCTGCATGAACACCTCGGTCAGGCGCGACGGCTTCATCGGCTTGTAGGTCGTCAGGCCTAGCAGCATGGGGCGGTGCTCCCCCACCAGGCGCAGCCGCACCAGCCGCTTGCCATCCAGCGCTTGCGTGGACTTCGGCCGCACGTTGAACAGGGCGTAGCCGATGCCGTTGGCCACCATGGACCGCACCACTTCCTCCGAACGCGAACGCGCCACGATGTTCGGCTCAAGCCCGACCTTCGCAAATAGGGACATGAAGTAGTCACGGCTCAAAGGCAGGTCCAGCAGCACCATGGGCAGGCGGGCCAGCTCCTCCAGCGTTACCGCGATCTGCTGCGAAAGCGGATGCAGTTCGCTGACCACCACATGCGGCGGCAGCCGTGCCAGTGCCTCGAACGATATCTCGTCGCCCAGCCTCAGGTCGTAGCTCAGCGCGACGTCGATCTCCAGCGTATGCAGCTTGTCGATCAGCAACTGCTGGTCGCCTTCGACCATGTGCAGCTCGACTTTGTCGAATGCGCGTGCGAATCCGAAGATCACCTCGGGCGCGATCATGGCCGTGAGCGACTGGAAGCAGCCTACCCGCAAGGTGCCCTGGATGGTATTGCTGGAGACGGACGCGATCTTGTAGAGGCGCGACGCGCGATCGAGCAGGTCTTCGCATTCGCTCATGACCTGCTGGCCGAGCACCGTCAGGGCCAGGCCCTTGGACGGATGCCGGACGAACAACTGCACGTCCAGCTCGGTTTCGACATGTGCGATGGCGGCCGAAATCGAAGGCGCCGAGATGTGGATCTGGCTGGATGCCGCGGCGATACTGCCATGCTTGGCCGTGGCGACGAAGTACTCCATCTGGCGCAGCGAAATGCGATTGAGCATAGTCCGAAGTGAGAAAACTGGAGCAGGCTTGAGGGAGGTGGCGTTCCGGCTGGCGGGCCGTCACCGTGGCCCGGCGCCGGCATGCGCCGCACCGAGGAAAAGTGTCCCACTATGCCCGGACAGCGGCCAGGGCGCTCCTCGGGTTTTCTCGCACTCGCCGCCTGCCACAGCCTGTCACAGATTGCCGGGCACGCCGAAGCTTGGCGCGGCGCGCGGATCCCGGGCGCGGGTAATGTAGTCCTGGATCTGCGGCTCGTAGACCTTCCAGGCCTCGTAGAGCGCCTCCACAGGACATTGCTCCACCCAGTCCATGCGCAGGTCGACGACAGGCCAATCCAGCTCCGCCACCACCAGCAGCCCGGCCGAATGCACCGGTCCCTCTTCGCCGCCAGCCGCCTGCCCCGCCAGCATGGCCTGCATCAGACGTTCGGCCAGGGAACCCGGGGTCTTCTCGAACGCCGACAGCATGGCGGCGGGCACATCCAGCGACGCCAGCATATTGCCGGCGCACGCGGCGTGCTCGCCCTTCGCGCTGGCCAAGCGGCCCAGCGCGTTCGACCCGGTGAAGATGGCCGGCGCCTGCGTGGCGTCGATGGCCATCAGTTGCCGGTAGCTGATGAAAGGACGTTCGGCCAGGGACTGCAGCGCGCGCTCGGGCGAATGGCCCTGGCTCATCGCGTCAAGGATTAGCGGCCCCAGCGCGGGGTCGGTGATGTTCTGGCTGACCGCCGCGCCCACGCCTGCGCGCGCGCGGACGCAGCGCGCCGCGACCGCCGGCGACGACGATGAGACGGCCGCGCCGAATTGGCCTGTGGCCGGACAACGGGCAATGATGGAGAAAGTCATGACCTGGGCCTCTTGTGGCGTCAATCCGGAATAACAGCAGTCGCGTCGATTTCCACCAGCCATTCGGGGCGCGCCAATGCCGACACCACGATACCGGTGGACACCGGGAACACGCCCTTGAGCCACTTGCCCACCACAAGATAGACCGCCTCGCGATAACGGGGATCGATGATGTAGATCGTGATCTTGCAGATGTCCTGCAGTTCGCCGCCGGCTTCCTTGAGCAGCATGTCGATGTTCTTCATCGCCTGCTCTGCCTGGCCCGAGGCATCGCCGACGCAGACGCTCTCGGACGTATCCAGGTTCTGGCCGATCTGCCCGCGCAGAAAGACAGTGCTGCCGCGCGCGACGACGGCCTGGCACAGGTCGTTGTCGAGTTTCTGTTCCGGGTAGGTTGCCTTGGTATTGAAGGTGCGTATGCGCTTGTGCTTCATGGCTCGACTCTTTATTAGGGTTTATCCGGGGACCCGCGGCTGCCTGGAAAACGGCATCGCATCAGGCCGTGACCTGCCCGCTGATGGTCGGCGCAAGCGGCACAGCCGCCTATTTGTTTTTTCCGGCGTCCCGTCTCGGAAATCCTGACGCGGGCGGCGCTCGCCGCAATGCGCGTTCGTCCTGCCTCGGGCCGCCTCGCCCGGCCATCAGGAAAATCTATCCATGCCAACGGAAAAGGCGACTTGGTCGCTCGGATCGCGTCTCTCATCATTGGTTTTCGCTGGCCGAAGCCACCTCACTCTGCAGGGAAACCGGATGAACACCGCCTCAACGCCCCTACCCGCCGCCTACCCCCGATTCCGCTACGACGGCTCTGGCGATCTTGCCCGCATCGGGCTGATCTACATCGCCTCCAGCGTCGTGATGGAAGAAGAAATGTGGGCCATGTCCGGTCCGGGGGTTTCCACCCATACCGCGCGCATCAAGCTGCCCAAGGTCACCGTGCAGGGCATCGAGGAAATGATGAACGCGCCGGAACTCGAACAGGCCGCGCGCCTGGCCGGCGCGGCTCCCATCGATGTGTTGCTGTTTGGCGGGACCAGCGCCTCGTTTCTGCACGGCACCGCCTACGACCAGGCGCTTATCCAGAAGCTGCGGCAATGGGTGCCAGGGCCGAAGATCACCACGGCGTCCACCGCCACGCTCGCCGCACTGAAGAAGGTGCACGCGGGCAAGGTTGCGCTGGCCACGCCGTATCTGCCCGAAATCCATGAACGCGCCATCCGCTTCCTTCAGGAAAACGGCCACGAGGTCGTCAGGAGCGCCTGCCTGGGCATCTCGGATGACCATGCGCTGGCCGAGGTGTCGCTCGAGAAGGTCTATGACCATGTGATCTCGGTCGACCATCCCGATGCGACAGCCATCTTCGTTTCGTGCACCAACTTCCGGACTGTCGGGGCCATCGAGGCGCTGGAACAGAAACTCGGCAAGCCGGTGATCTCGGCCATCCAGGCCTCGTTCTGGCACTGCCTGGAACTCACCGGCGCGGCAGGCGCCAAGCCCGGGTACGGGTCGCTGTTCAACTCAAATCTGACCAAGGCCGACACGATGTAAGCACGACGCCACGGCGGATAAGCAATAAACAAGGGGAAAAAAGATGCATCTGCACAAAACCATCACGGCGCTGACACTCGCAAGCGCCTCGTTATTCGTCCTGGCGCCGGCTCATGCCGAGAAGCTGGTGCTTGGCAACGAGGGAAGTTATCCCCCGTTCAGCATGGTCGATCCCTCGGGCCGCCTGACGGGCTTCGAACCCGACCTGGCGCGCGAAATGTGCAAGCGGATGAAGGTCGATTGCGAAATCGTCGTCATGGACTTCAAGGCCCTGATTCCAGCACTGCTGCAGAAAAAGCTGGACGCCGTGGTCAGCCAGACCAAGCCGCTGCCGGAACGCAAGGAAAAGGTGCTGTTTGGCCGGCCGGTGCTGTTCAACCCGGATTCCTACGTGGTGCCGGAAGCGAAGAACTACACCTTCACGCCTGAAGGGCTCAAGGGCGTGCGCATCGGCCTGCAGCGCGGTTCGGCGCAAGCCAAATACGTGTCCGAGACGTTCGGCAACGGCGTGCAGATCGTGTTCTACGACAACCCCGACCAGATCCGGCTTGACCTCGCCAACGGGCGGCTGGACATGAGCCTGGGCCCCAAGATCAGCTGGACCAACGAGTTCCTGTCCAAGCCGCAGGGCAAGGGCTGGAAATTCGCGGGCGGCGACTTGTGGACCGGTGGCGGCGAAGCCGGCTCGAGCTGGATTGCCCGCAAGGACAGCGGCGAACTGCTCAACCGCATGAACGCCACGCTGGAAACCATCATCAAGGACTGCACCTTCACCAAGCTGCGCAAACCCTATATGGAAGTGGAGCTGCTGCCCGAGGAATCGGTCTGCCGCTAGCCGGATAGGCGCATCCCGCCTGGGCCGCCCGCCATGGGGCCGGCGGGCCGGGCGGCATGTTTCATACGCTTGCCAGGGTCTGCGCAAGGCGCCTTTCAATGTGAACAGGCTATAGGAATACCTCATGCCTTCGATGGGTTTCGTGCAGCAACTCGCGACCGGCGCGATGATGACGATCCAGGTCGCCGTCTGTGCCTATCTGCTGGCGCTCGCGATCGGGACGTTCTTTGCCCTGATCACGCTACGGCCGACATGGCTGGCCAGGATCATCTGGATCCCGTATGCCTCCATTTTCACCGGCGTGCCTTCGCTGCTGGTGGGATTCCTGTTCTATTACGGCGGCTCGCAAATCATCGCCGGCTTGCTCTCGCCGTTCGGCATCGGCCAGCGTATCGAGATCACGCCTTTCATGGCGGCGGTGGCGGCGCTGGGCATGGTGTACGGCGCCTACCTGGCCGACTTGATACGCAGCGCAATCCAGAACGTGCCGCACGGACAGTTCGAAGCCGCGCGCGTGCTGCTGGTGCCGCGCAGCGCCATCTGGCTGAAGGTCATCCTGCCGCAGATGCTGCGCCTGGCCTTGCCCGGCATGACCAATATGTGGATCGTCGTGCTCAAGGACACTGCGCTCATTTCATTGATCGGCCTGAAGGAAATCATGGCCTACGCCAAGCTCGCTTCCGGTGTGACCAAGGAGCCCTTCGTCTACTACCTACTCGCGGCGTGCTTCTTCCTGATGATGACCTGGCTGACCTACTACGTGGCCCGCCGCGTTGAAACGTGGGCCGCGCGGGGCTTTCATCCCGTCGTGACCCAGGGAGCCTCTCATGCACTTTGATTTCCAGGTGGCCTGGGAGAGCCTGCCCAAACTGCTGGCCGGCGCCGGCACGACATTCGCCGTGCTGCTGCCGGTGCTGGTCATCGGCCTGCTGCTGGCGCTGCCGGTCGCCCTGGCCAGCTTCCGGCCGGGCCCGCGCGCCCTCTTCGCCAGCAGCTATATCGGCTTTTTCCGCGGGGTGCCCAGTCTGGTGTTGCTGTATCTGATCTATAGCGGACTGCCGCAGTTCTCTTTCGTGCGCGATACCTTTCTGTGGAACGTCTTTTCCAGCGCTTATGTTTGCGCCTGGCTGGGCTTGGCGCTGACGCACTCGGGCTTCATGGCGGAGATCATCCGCGGCGGGCTGGCGGCAATTCCGAAGGGCACCATCGAGGCCGCGCAGACCCTGGGGCTGAAGCCCGCGCAAATCCTGTTCCGCCTGCGGCTCCCGCTGGTCGCGCGCTATGTGCTGCGCGCCTATCAAAATGAGTTGCTGATCATGGTGAAAAGCACGGCGGCCGTCAGCGCCATCACGCTGGTCGACCTGACCGCCGCCGCCAATACCGTGTTCGACTACACCTATGACCCGTTCACGCCCCTGATCACGGCGGCGGCCATCTACTGGTGCATTACCAACAGCATACGTCTTGGATTTTCGATCGCGGATCGCAGGCTGAACCGCTATCTCGTCAGAGTCTGAGCCGCCCGGCCGACCGTCCTTCAGAGCGCGAACCATCATGACTGCCATCCTGTCCAGCATCACGCCGCCGTTGTCCTCCGTCCGTTCTGCATGCGCGCCTGCGGTATCCATCTCGGGATTGAACAAGTTCTACGGGTCGTTCCACGCGCTGCGGGATATCCACCTTGAGGTGGCCAGCGGCGAAATCGTCATCCTGTGCGGCCCGTCGGGATCCGGCAAGTCGTCGCTCATCCGCTGCATCAACCATCTGGAACAGCACGACTCGGGCGATATCCACGTCAATGGCACCGCGCTGACCCGGCGCCCGGAAAGCGTGGAGCAAGTCCGGCGCCAGCTGGGCATGGTGTTCCAGAGCTTCAACCTCTTTCCGCACATGACGGTGCTGGAGAACTGCACCTTCGCGTTGAAGATCGCCTTGAAGACGCCGGCCGCCGAAGCCGAACAGACGGCACGGGAGTACCTCGCCAAGGTCAATGTGATCGAACAGGCCGGCAAGTATCCGATCCAGCTTTCCGGCGGGCAGCAGCAGCGCGTGGCCATCGCGCGCGCGCTCTGCCTGCGGCCGCGCATCATGCTTTTCGACGAACCGACGTCGGCGCTGGATCCCGAATCGGTCGGTTCCGTGCTGCGCATCATGGAAGACCTGGCCCAGACCGGCATCACCATGATCTGCGTCACCCACGAGATCGGCTTCGCCCGCAGGGTGGCCGACCGCTGTGTGTTCATGGAGTGCGGCGAAATCATCGAGACCGCGCCCACCGAACAGTTCTTTGCCTCGCCCAGGAACGAGCGCCTGAAGCATTTCCTCGAACAGGTTCTGTAGCCAACAACATAGACAAGGGGTTGTCATGATCAAGAAACTTATTTGCGCGGGCATGCTTGCCGGCGCGGCCCTCGCCAGCACGGCGCATGCGCAGGATGCCCTGGTGGTGAGCACCTGGGGCGGCAGCTTCCGGGACCTTATCGATGAGACCATCGCCAAGGAGTTCACGCGGCAGACAGGGGTGCCGGTGAAGTACATCACGGGCGGCACCATCGACCGCCTGAACAAGGCCAAGCTCGCCACCAAGCCGGAAAGCGACATCACGTTCACTACTTCGCACATCGGCTGGCTCTACGTCAATGCCGGCCTGTACGAGAAGCTGGACCTGGACAAGATCCCCAATTACTCGCACCTGGTCGATCGCGCCAAGATCAGCCCGTACCATATCGGCAGCTGGGCGTATGTGTACACCATCGGCTACCGCCCCGACCTGGTTCCCGCCGGCATCACCTTCAACAGCTGGAACGACCTCTGGAACCCGGCGTTGAAAGGCAAGCTGTCCGCGCCCGATTTCGACCCCAGCCACATCATCGACATTTCGGCGTTGCTCTCTGGCGGCGACGCGAGCAGCTGGGAAAAGGGCCAGGACAAACTCAAGGCCCTGAAGCCCAACTTCAAGGCCTTCTACACCAACGACGCCAATAGCCAGCAACTGATCGCCGCCGGCGAGACGCCCGTGCAGATCGTGCTGTCCATGAACGCCTACTACATGATCGGCCAGGGCGTGCCGATCAAGGTGGCGATGCCCAAGGAGGGCGCGGTGCTGGGGGTGGACACCATGGCCATCATGAAAGGCAGCACCAAGACCGACCTGGCGCACAAGTTCATGAACATCGCGCTTTCGCCGGACGTGCAGGCCAAGATCGTGGCCGCCAAGAAGGCCAGCCCCGTCATCGACGACGCCAAGGTCTCGCCCGAAGACGCCGCGCTGCCGGGCGTCTTCACGACCAAGCAGCAATGGGATACCCAGGCCATCGTCATCGACGACAAGCTGCGCGCCGAAAAGACCGCCGAGTGGCGCAAGTGGTTCACCGAAAACATCATGAACTGATTGCCGATACCGCGGCCTCGCGGCCTTGCGGGCCGCGGCGCCGCCACGCTTTCAACGTACACGAAGGATGGGTCAACCATGGATGCGCGTTCCACCTTGAGAGGATGGCTGATATCCCCGGCCAGCTTCATCGCGCTGTGCATCTGCGTCGCCATGGCGGCCGTGCTGCAGTACAGCTTGCGCACTTTCATTCCCGGTTCGCTGGATGTCGGAGGCCTGACGCTCTCGAACTTCTCGGGCATGGGCAAGCAGATCTACGTCGATGCCTTTGTCAACACCCTGCGCCTTAGCGTCGAAACCACGATCTTCTCCCTGCTCGTCGCGTACCCCTTGGCGTATGCCCTGGTCAGGGTGCGAAACCGCTACATCAAGTCTTTCATCCTGATCGTCTCCATCACGCCGCTGTTCCTGGGCGAAATCGTGCGCACCTATTCCTGGATCATCGTGCTGGGCAGCACGGGCTTCATCAATTCGATGCTGCTCAAGCTGGGCTTGATCGATACGCCGCTGGCGCTGATGTTCAGCCATCTTGGCGTACTGGTGGCGCTGGTGCACGTCACCGTCCCGGTGGTCGTGCTGATGCTGGCCACCGCCATCTCGCACATCGACCGCGACTACGAAAAGGCCGCTGAAAGTCTGGGCGCGGGGCCGGTCCGCACGTTCCTGACCATCACGCTTCCGCTGTCGATGCCAGGCATCCTGGCCAGCATCACCACCTCATTCGCCTGGACGTTCAGCGCCTTCGCCACGCCGCAAATGATCGGCGGAGGCCGCGTACCGACGGTTTCCACATTGGTCTACCAGCTGGGATTCTCGTCCATGAACTTTCCCCTGGCGGCCAGCCTGAGCGTCATGGGCCTGGGCCTGACGGCGATCGCGCTGATGCTGCTTGGCCGCGTCACGCGCCGTCTCAAGGTCATTGGAGGACACTGACATGGGCCTGCGGAAATCCCTGCCCCTGTGGCTGCGTATCGGCGCGCCGGTGCTGATCACGCTCATCCTCGCCTTCGTGCTGCTGCCCGTGGTGGTCGTAGTGCTGGCTTCCTTCAATGAAAAGGCCTTGCTCACGTTCCCGCCGCAGGCCTGGTCCTGGCGCTGGTTCGAGCGTGTTTTCACCTACTCCGATTTCCGTGACGGCTTTCACGCCAGCATGGTGGTGACGTTCTGGTCGTCGTTGCTGGCGCTGGTCATCGGCACCGGCCTGGCGATTGCCGTCAAGCGCATGGCGTTTCCCGGCAAGAACATCCTGCAGGCGATTCTGCTCTCGCCGCTGGTGATCCCGCACTTCACGGTGGGACTGGGCCTGTTGATTTTGGTGGCGCAGCTGAACATCGATCGTGGCTACGGCATCGTGATCCTGTGCCACGTCATTCTCGTCCTGCCTTTCGTGCTGCGCAGCGTCTATGTCTCGATGGAGAACCTGGACGAGCGCCTGGAGCAGAGCGCCGCGAGCCTGGGAGCGTCACCGGTGCGGGTCCTGTTCACGATCACCGTGCCCTTGCTGGCGCCCGGCCTGTTCGGCGGCTGGCTGTTCGCCGCCATCATGTCGTTCAGCGAGTTCACCGCGTCGTTGTTCGTGACCACCCAGAGCACGCAGACCCTTCCCGTGACCATGTACAACTACGTGCGCGAGTTCGCCGATCCGACCTTGGCCGCGCTGTCGGTGGTGTATATCGTGGTGACGGCCACGTTGCTGATCTTCGCCAATCGCTTCCTGGGGTTGGGCAGGATCCTCAATATCGAGGACAACCACTAGAGAATTTTCGGGTGGAATGCTGAAGGTTGGTTTTGTGACGCCGGGTTCGTTCTTAAGCCGCCGGAGTCCGGACTGCGGGATTCCGATGCTCGGCCCGGTGGTCCTGCGCTTCGGATCCCTCCGCCCGGCCCCCGGCTCACGGCATCTGCCCATGAGCGGGTTTCAAAACCCTCGCATTGGGCGGCTGTAAGGCGAGGACCCCGGAGCCATCCGAAGCGCAGCCCCAGTGGAGCGAGCATCGGAATGGCGCAGGGCAGCCTCGGCGGGTTCAGAGCCCCGACGTCCGCAGGCTCTGACATCCACAAGCTGGAAACCTGGCCACCAGCGATCAAGATCCCGAATATCAACGCCTAAGCAAAAAAATCGCCGGAACGACCGCGAGCGGCCCCGCCGAGCCCTTCAATAGCCGCGCGTCGGATCGACGCGGTTGGCGGGCTCCAGGCCCTGGCTGACTCGCAGTACGTTGTCGGCGACCTGTCCGGCTGCCGATGCCGGAATGGCGACCGATGCCAGGTGCGGCGTGATCAGCACGTTTCCCATTGCCCAGAGCGGGTCGCCAGACGGCAGGGGCTCGCGCTCGAACACGTCCAGCGTCGCGCCGCCCAGATGGCCGCTGCGCAGCAGATCGGTCAGGGCAGCCTGGTCCACCAGCGCGCCCCGGGCCACATTGATCAGGGCCGCGCCGCGCGGCAGGCGCTGCAAACGTTCGCGATCCAGCAGGCCGCGGGTCTGCGGCGTCAGCGGAAGCATCACCACCAGGATGTCGGCGCGCGATAGCACCGTGTCCAGCGACTCCATGCCGCTGTGGCACTCGACCCCGTCGATGCTGCGCGGGCTGCGCGACCAGCCCAGCACCGTCAGCCCCTGGCGGCACAGCTCCTGCGCCGCGCAGGCGCCCAGCTCACCCAGGCCCAGCACGGCGACGCGTACGTCCTGGGGCGCACGCGGATGGCGATAGGCCCACTCGCCGCGCCGCTGCGCCGCTTCAAAATACGGAATATCGCGCGCATAGCGCAGGGTGGCAAACAGCACGTAGCCCGCCATCATGCGCGCCATATTGGGATCGGTGATGCGCGTGATGGGTACGCCGGCGGGCAAGTCCTCGCGGCCGACCAGAGAATCCACTCCCGCGCCCAGGTTCACGATCAGGCGCAGGTTCTTCATGCGCTCGAAGAATCCCAGCGGCGCCTTCCAGGCCAAGGCGTAATGGATGCTGGCCGGATCGTGGTCTTCGTTGCCGTGCACCATGCGCAGGTCCGGCAGGCGCGCCTGCATGGCGTCGCGCCAGGCCGTGTAGTCGTCGAACTCGCTGTAGAAGATCATTGCGCCCGACACAGCGGAGCGGGAGGATGCATGCATGGGCGGTCTACCTCAGGTACTGCGGTTTATCAGACGGGACATGGCCTCGATGGCCAGTTCATAGCCATCGCCGCCCAGTCCCGCGATGACGCCATCGGCGGCCTTTGAAATATACGAATGATGGCGGAAGGCTTCGCGCCGCCAGATGTTGCTCATATGGACCTCGATGATCCTGCCCGGAAAGGATAACAAGGCATCGAGGATGGGCACCGACGAATAGGTCAGGCCGGCCGCGTTGATGATGACGCCCTGGGCGGAGCCGCGGGCTTCCTGTATCCAGTCGACCAACTGGCCTTCGTGGTTGGACTGGACGAAGTTCAACTGGATGCCCAGCGAGGCCGCCTTGCTTTCGCAGCGCTGCTGCAGCACGGGAAAGCTGTCGGAGCCATAGGTCTTGTTGGCATCCAGCCCATAGAGATTGGCGTTCGGCCCGTTCAGGAACCAGACCGTGGAAGATGTTGGGGTGGCGCTCGGCGTCGTCATGGCGGCAGTCTCAGGCTTCGTGGGGAAGGGTCGCCTGCATGGCAGGCAATGCGTTGAACACGGCGAACCACGCCGCGGCGCGTGGATGCGCCGTGCGCCAGTCCAGTTCGGGAAAGCGGAAATCCAGATATCCCAAGGCGCAGCCTATGGTCAGGTCGCCGATGCTCGGAAGCGCCTGCGGCAGATCGTCCGCCTGTCCCTCGATGTCCGCCAGGCAGGCCTGCACCTTGACCAGCTGTGCCTCGCGCCACTGCGGCCACTGGATCTCGGCCGGGCGGGCCGTGTGCTCATAGCGCGCCAGCAGGGCGGCATCCAGCAGGCCGTCGCCCAGGGCCTGGCGCGTCAACGCCACCCAGCGGGCCGGACCCGCCGGAAATAACTGCGTATCGCCGGCAGCCTCGGCCAGGTACTCGCAGATCACGCGGCTGTCGTAGAGCGCTTTGCCGTCCGGCAAGATCAGGGTGGGCACCTTGGCCAGCGGATTGTGGCCAGCGATGCGCGCGTCACGGTTGACTGGATGCGCGGCGCTGGCAAGCCATTCGATCTGTCCAGCCTGACCGGTCAAGTGCGCGCACACCATGACCTTGCGCACGAAGGGCGACGTCGGGGCATAGAGAAGTTTCATTCCATTCTCCATTTATCAGGGTTTGAGGACCAGTTTGCCGAACACCTTCCCGCTTTCCAGCAACTGATGCGCGCGCACGGCGTCGGCCAGAGGCAGGCTTTGCGCCATCTTGGGCCGAATGCGGCCTGCGGCGACCAACGGCAGCACATGGCGCCTGAGCGCGACCGCCATCCGGGCCTTCTCGGCATCGGTTTGCGGACGCATGGTCGAAGAGTGCAGGCTCAACTGCTTTTGCATCACGGTCAGCAGCTCGATCGTGACGGCCGATCCCTGCAGGAAGGAAAGGCTCACGTGGCGCCCGCCGAAGGCCAGCGCCTGCAGATTGCGCCGCACATAATCGCCGCCGACGATATCCAGCACGACATCCACGCCGCGGCCCTGCGTGAAAGCCGCGCAGGCTTCCACGAAATCCGTGTCATGAAAGCAGATCACCTCGTCGGCGCCGAGTTCACGCAGGGCGTCCAAGCGGCCGCGTTCGCCGTCCGTGACGATGACCCGCGCGCCGGCGGCATGCGCCATCTGGATGGCCAGCGTGCCGATGCCACCGCCGCCGCCATGGATCAGCACCGTCTCACCCATGCGCAGGCGGCCCAGTTCGAACAGGTTGTGCCAGACGGTGAACAGGCCTTCTGGCAGCGCACTTGCCTGCGCGTCGTCCAGCGCCTCGGGCACTGCCAGCGAATGATCCACGCGCGCCACGCACCACGGCGCATAGCCGCCGCCCGCAAGCAGGCTCATGAGGCGCTGCCCGAGCAAGGAATCCGACACGCCGGGTCCGCAAGCCGCGACCTCGCCGCAGGCTTCCAGCCCCAGCACGTCGGTTATGCCCGGCGCCGGCTTGCTCACGCCCTGGCGCTGCATGATGTCGGGCCGGTTGATGCCGGCCGAATGCACGCGCAACAACACTTCTCCGGCGCCCGGCGTCGGGACGGGTCTGCCGGCCATCGTCAATACCGTGGCGTCGCCCGGCTCGCGGGCGATGATGGCTTGCATTTCAGCGGGAATTTGAGTCATGGCACTGTGCCTCGCGGACGAATGGAAACTCGGCGGCTGCGCAGGCGCGACCGCCAGGAAGGGGCATCGCGTGTAGCCGTCTTCAGGACGACGCGTTGAAGACACTGACCCCGTGGCCGGGCAGGGCAAGTCCCGCCACAGCGCCCACGGGCCATTCATGCAGGCAGTTCAGGTCGAAGGTGCGCACCATGACATGCTGGCGCCCCTCCACAGGAATGTGCACATCCAGGTACAGATCCACGTGATCGCCCTGGAACACGTGGTTGACGACCGTGCCGCTCAACACCGATCCGCTATGCAGGGCTTCCAGCTTGATATGTTCTGGCCGTACGTAGAGATCCAGCCGGTGGCCCTCGTGCGACCCGCCCACCAGGCGCTGGCGGGGGATATGCGTCAACCCCGCGCCCAGGCGCAGCTGGATGGTTTCCGCGCTGGTGCCGTGATAATGCGCGGGCAGGATATTGACGTCGCCCAGGAACGATGCCACGAACGGATCCTGCGGATTGCGGTATAGCTCGTCCGGCGTGGCGACTTGCCGGATCACGCCCTGGTTCATCACGGCGATGCGATCCGACATGCTGAGGGCCTCGCCCTGATCATGCGTGACGAAGATCGTCGTCACGCCCAGCCTGCGCTGGATTTCGCGGATTTCCACCTGCATTGCGCCGCGCAGGCTTTTGTCCAGCGCGGAAAACGGCTCGTCGAGCAACAGGACCTTGGGACGGATCACCAACGCCCGCGCCAGCGCCACGCGCTGCTGCTGGCCTCCGGACAGCTCGCGTGGCTTGCGCTCGCCCAATCCATCCAGCTTTACCAGGGCCATGGCTTCACGCACCCGCCGCTCGATCTCGGCGGCCGGCACGCGCCGCATCCGCAGGCCGTACGCGATATTGCGCTCCACGGTCATGTGCGGAAACAGCGCGTAGTTCTGGAACACGATGCCGATCTGGCGCTGATACGGCGGCAGCGCCGTCACGGACGTGTCGTCGATGAAGATCTCGCCGTCGTCCGCGTCGGCGAAACCCGCGATGAGGTTCAGCAAGGTGGTCTTGCCGCAACCCGACGGGCCCAGCAGCGTCAGGAACTCTCCGCGCTCGATCTTCAGGGACACCTGTTGGAGCACCGCGTGACCGCGATATTTCTTGACCACTCCCTCCAGGCGGACCGCGCTGGAGCTATCGGAGGAATAAGGACTATTCGGCATGGCTGCTGCACTCACAGAGTTCAGTCTCCCGGCGCGAAGACTCCGGGAAAAACAGGCGGTGGCCGCATGGCACGCAAGGCTGCGGCGCCAGCGTTCTGGTGCAGTCAAGAATACGGTAAAGCCCTATTTCCGGTGCATTGCCGATGCTGATGGGGGCCATCGGAAAAAAGAAATCACGACGGCACAAGCGCGGCGGCCCGTGTCGCCCGGGCAAACCGGCACCTTTGCTTTTTCCTAAGTCAGCCGTCCGAAAAACGAAGTTATCAACTTGGGGCTTCGGGGTCACACTGCGTGCCAATCGTTCAGCGCGCACCCTGATCGTGCACGCGGTTCGCCGGCTTTCTTTTCCTTGATCGTCGTGTCAGCCTCGAGACGCACCAGGGTCTCGGTATTTCTTAGGATCTTCACATGTCAATTGAAAAAACCAATACGCTGGTGATCGGCGCCGGCCAGGCCGGCATCGCAATGAGCGAGCACCTCGGCGCCATGGGGATTGCGCACATCGTGCTCGAACGCAGGCGGATCGCCGAACGCTGGCGCTCCGAACGCTGGGACTCGCTGGTGGCCAACGGCCCCGCCTGGCACGACCGCTTTCCCGGCTTGAAGTTCGATGACGTCGGGCCCGATGTCTTCCCGCCCAAGGAGCGCATGGCCCAGTACTTTGAAGACTACGCCAAGATGCTTAATGCGCCGGTGCGCACCGGCGTTGACGTCCTGCGCGTCCAGCGCAACGACAAGCGCCCGGGCTTCACCGTCACCACCTCGGCGGGCACCATCGAAGCCCAGCACGTCGTCGCCGCGACCGGCCCCTTCCAGGTCCCCACCTATCCGAAAATCGTGCCGGAAAGCGCCGGCATCCAGCAGCTTCATTCCTCGGCCTACAAGAACCCGGGGCAATTGGCCGACGGCGCCGTGCTCGTCGTGGGCGCGGGCGCCTCCGGCTCGCAGATCGCCGAAGAGCTCCGCCAGGCCGGCCGCACCGTCTACCTGTCCGTGGGCGAACACTACCGGCCGCCCCGCTCCTACCGCGAACGCGACTACTGCTGGTGGCTGGGCGCGCTGGGCATGTGGGACGAAGTCAAGAAAAAGCCCAAGCGCGAGCACGTCGCCTTCGCCGTGAGCGGCTACGAGAACGGCAAGACCGTCGACTTCCGGCGCCTTGCCCGCGACGGCATCCAGTTGGTGGGCATCACGACCTCCTATGAAAACGGGGTGCTGCACTTCGCCGACAACCTCGGCCGCGATGTCGCTCAGGGCGATGCCGACTACTTCGAAGTCCTGCGCGAAGCCGACGCCTACATCGAGCAGAACGGCCTAGACCTTCCGCCCGAGCCCGACGCCTGGAAACTGCTGCCCGACCCGGAGTGCCTCACCTACCCCATCCTCAGCCTGAACCTGGCCGAGGCCGGCATCAAGACCATCCTGTGGGCGACCGGCTTCAAGGTCGACTTCAGCTGGATCGACGTCGACACTTTCGACGAAAAGGGCTACCCCATCCACAAACGCGGCATCTCCGCCGAAAAAGGCATCTACTTCCTCGGCCTGCCCAACCTCACCAACCGCAGCTCCTCATTCATCTGGGGGGTTTGGCACGACGCCCGCTACATCGCCGACCATATCGGGATCCATCAGGACTACCTGGCATATAGGAAGGAATGACGGCATCTTTATCAAGCCTGCTTCGGACCTGACGCAAAAAGCCCGCATCCTGATCAAGGATGCGGGCTTTTTTATGCTGATGCTCTAGCTAGCGTCAGAACTTCGAAATCCTGGCGCCAGCGATCCTAGACCGTCGCACGCGGTCTGGGGCCCATGGGAGGGCTCGCGGATCCCGCCAACCGCACCTGTATCAATTCCAGCAGCGCCCGAACCCGCGCGGTCACGGAATGGCGATGGCTGTATGCCCCCAGCAATTGCAGGGGTGCGGGGCGCAGGTCCAGTGGTACCTCCTGCAATCGGCCCGTCGCAAGGTCCTCCTGGCAGGGATAGGCCGCCACTATCGCGAAGCCGATGCCTTGGCGTGCGCCTGCCACGGCCAACTCTCCGCTGTTGACGCGGTAGCGGCTGCGTACCGGCACCTTGACGATTTCGCCTGCGGCGTCCTGAAACTGCCAGGGCTGGCCCTTCAGCGCACTGAGGGTAGTGATACAGGGCAGAGACTTCAGCTCGCGCACGTGACGTGGCGTGCCGGTCCTGGCCAACAAAGAGGGGGCAGCAACCACGATGCTGGGCAGTGTGGCGAGTTCGCGGGTGATGAAGGCGCTGTCCTCCTGATGGCCCCGGTGGAAGACGATGGACAGGTCAACGTCCTCTCGAAGCGCTTCCAGTCCCGTCATCCGGGTATCGCATTCCAGCTCGATGCCGGGATGGAGGCTGCAGAATTCGGCAAGGATGGGAGCCAGCAGTTTGGGCGCTTCGCCGGGCATGCACATTCTGAGAGGACCACGCAGTTCGCGCTGTACCGCGCCAAGCTCTTCCTGCGTGGAGAGCAGCACGTCGAGCAAGGGCTTGGCGCGTTCGTAGAGCAGTCGGCCGGCTTCCGTCATGCGCAGATGGCGGGTGCTTCGTTCCAGCAGGCGTGTGCCGAGTTTACGTTCCAGTGCGGCAACGTGGCGGCTGACGTTGGACGAGGGAATAGCCAAAAGACGCGATGCGCCAGCAAAGCTCTGCTCATCCACAACGGCCGTATAGACGCGGACAGTATTCAGATCGAGCGCATCGCGCATTGATTATCCCGTTTGAGGTATGAAAACGTCCCATTTTTGCATGCTAGTTCTCTGTGAAGGCGGAATTTAAGATGCCGTTCTGTTCGATGCGACGCGGCCATCCGTGCATCGAGCACCGTATGCACAGGAGAGATTCAGCGTGGAAATTGGAATACTTGGCGGCGGCATCGCGGGCTTGAGCGTGGCATTGGCTTTGCGCAAGCAGGGTTACAACCCACGGGTCTATGAGCGCCGGGCGGAGCCGGCGACCATGGGGGCCGGCGTGACGCTTTGGCCCAATGCCAGCTTTGTGCTGGAGGAACTGGGGCTGTTGCAAGACATCGACGCCATAGGCGGCCGACCGCTGGCCATGCACCGCCAGGATGCTGCGGGCAATGCATTGGGAGGCCTCGATATTGCTTTGCTGGACCGGACGATGGGATATCCGACCTACACGGTGCTGCGCCGGCACTTGCAGGAGGTGTTACTAGATCATGTCGCCCGGGCCGGGACACCCGTGGCGTTCGGACACCGGGCGGTGGGCATTGAGCTGGATGCCGATGGCAAGGCTGTGGCCCATTTCGAGAACGGTGCGAGCATCCGCCCGGATCTGCTCATCGGGGCCGACGGCCGCATGGATTCCGTGGCTCGCAAGTTTGTCGCAGGTGACAACACACCTGTCTATCAGGGCTTCGTGAACTGGATTGGCGTAGCGCAGGGGCAGCATGCGCTGGTGGACGGCATTTCGATTCAGGATTTCTGGGGAGCGGGCGAACGCTTTGGCTGCGTCGCGATTCGCCCCCAGCTGGTGTATTGGGCTGCCGCCCAGGCTCGGCCCCTTTCTAAAGCCATACCGACCCCAGATATACGCAAGGAAGTCGAAGATCTGTTCACGGGATGGCCCGAACCGGTCGCGCACATCATCCGCTCCACGCCCGCAAATGCCATCCGGCTGATTGCGGTGCATGACCTGGAACCGCTGCATACCTGGAGTCGGGCGAATGTACTGCTGATTGGGGATGCCGCACACGCGCCGTTGCCAACGTCGGGGCAGGGAGCCTGCCAGGCGTTGGAGGATGCGTGGCATCTGGCCCGGTGCCTGGATGGCGCGAGCGGCAGCCTAGATCGCGCCTTTCGGGCGTTCACGAAGATCCGCAGTCCCAAAACTGCAAAGCTCGCGGAGCAAGGTCGGGCTTTCGCAAGCGGGCTGTTCGCCACCGATCCTGAAACCTGCCGCATGCGCAACGAGCGGGCCAAAGCGTCCGATCCTTTGCGTGACGTGCAGGTCTTGGCCGCCGGATGGGGACAGGGCCTGCCAATGCCAGGCTGCATCGACAGCACGCCAGCGCAAGCGGGGAGCTTCGGCAGCCTGTACCGTATTGAATGACGTGCGACGTACCGTGCGCTCGTGCACGCCAATCCACGCTGGCCACGGACCGGGGAGTCCGCATATGCCATTGCTCAGCGCTACACCGAGGCCTTCGTCGCGGATTGGCATGCCCTCAACTTGCTGGAGCCGACGGTATGGTGTCGCGCGACCGATCACATCGCCGAACAGATCGCGTTTATCGGAGAGTTGGACCGGTCAGGCTACGTGTATAGGACCAACGATGGTCTCTATTTCGACACAAGCAAACAGGATGATTACGGCTTTCTGGCCCGGCTCGACCGTGCCGGCCTGCAGGCGGGCAAGCGCGTAGCACTTGGCGCGAAGCGGAACATCACGGATTTTGCGCTATGGAAGTTCAGTCCGGAAGGCGTAGCGCGGCAGATGGAATGGGATAGCCCATGGGGACGTGGATTTCCGGGCTGGCATATCGAGTGCTCGGCCATGTCGGCGAAACACCTCGGCATCTGGTTCGACATCCACTGTGGCGGAGAAGACCATATCGCCGTGCATCACAGCAACGAAATCGCGCAAACACAGGCGGCCCACGGCACTCGTCTTGCGAACTTCTGGATACACGGACATTTTCTAACACTCAATGCCGACACGAAGATGTCGAAGTCGAGTGGGGATTTTGTTCGCTTGCAGACCTTGCGCAGTCGGAACATTGATCCGCTTGCCTACCGTTACCTGTGCATGACCGCTCATTACCGTAGCAAGCTGCATTTCAGTTGGGCGTCTCTTGATGCCGCGCAGACAGCCTTGAACCGGCTGCGACATCTCTATTCCGGTTGGTCTGACGGCGGCCGCATCGATCCGGATTTCACCGCGCGCTTCAACGCCGAATTGAATGATGACCTGAATCTGCCGAGGGCGTTGGCCGTGCTGTGGAAACTCGTCAAGAGCGAGCTCCCACCTGCGACCTTGAAAGCGACTGTGGACAGCTTTGATTCTGTACTGGGCCTCGGGTTACGCGATTGGAACCCAGTCGCGTCTGACATTCCGGAAAGTATCCGGGTGCTGCTCGGTGAACGCGCTCAAGCCCGAGAGGCAAAGGACTGGGCAAAAGCCGATGAGATACGGAAGATGTTAAACACCCGAGGCTGGAGCGTCGAGGATGGCCACGACGGGCAACGCCTGATAGCTGTGGGCACACGATTGCAGCGGCACGTTGGCTCACTTTGACTTGGGCGCCGACCGGGTGCTTTGACATAGCAACACTCGCCCCCCGGGAGGGCTTCGCGTATTACTTGCCCGCGGGGCCCAGCGCCTCTGCCCAGTTCTTTTTCATGACAGCGATGCGGTCCACGTAGGCGGACTTCAGGCAGGCGGCGTCGGGGCAACGGTCGCGCACGGTGGAGCGCCATTGCGTCTGCTCTTTCGCTACAGGATCGCGCCATTCACCGGTTTCACCGTCACGGCCAGCGGTTTCGGCCTGAATCTGGTCGTAAAGCTCCTTCACCTGATCGTCCAGCTTGGACAGCGATGGTTCGGTGCAGATTAGATGTTCGACATGGGTTTTCGCGGCCTTGCAGTCAAAGCCGGCGGCATGGGCGGCGTCGATCTTCAGGAAAAGAGCGCTGGCAAGGACCGCACAGATTGCAGCGTGCAGGATCGCGTGTATGCCTTGAGCACTTTGCCGGCACCGGCCTTCCATGATGCCGGTAGGTATTGCCGCGAGAACGGGGTTGCGCACGTCCTTCACTCCTGAATTGTCTGCGGCCACGGATATGGTGGACCAAGGGGCCGATTTTCCCGGTTGTCGAGAGCTTGCGCAACTTTGGGCTCTCGTATGCCTTGAACCAATGGCAGGCGCTCACTACGTCGATGATGGCCGGCGTGAAGCCCAGGACAGGTGGCCGAACAGGCGTTGCGCGCGGATCTGAAACATTTTGTTTAATATCAATCCGCATGGCGCAACGCCTAAGTGGAGTGGCGTTCGCCCCCCACAGCCGGCGCATCCATCAAATATGTAACAGCCCGGCCTCCCCCCCTTGAAGCCCGGAACATCATCCCTATAATTAGCACTCGACACCGGTGAGTGCTAACAGCCCTCCCGGGGCTAACCGATCATTCACTTTTTTCAAGTAAACAGGAGTTCCTCATGGCCTTGCGTCCCCTGGGCGATCGCGTGATCGTCAAACGCCTCGAAAACGAGCGCAAGACTGCCTCGGGTATCGTCATCCCCGACAGCGCCGCTGAAAAGCCTGATCAAGGCGAAGTCGTGGCCGTCGGCCCCGGCAAGAAGACCGAAGAAGGCAAGATTCTGCCGGTCGACCTGAAGGCTGGCGACAAGGTTCTGTTCGGCAAGTACGCCGGCCAGTCCGTGAAGGTTGATGGCGAAGAACTGCTCGTCATCCGCGAGGACGAAATCCTCGCCGTGGTTCTGTAAACCCCGCCTCAAACGAATTTTCGAAGGAAGCTAAGAAATGGCTGCCAAGCAAGTATTGTTCGGTGACGACGCCCGCGTGCGCATCGTCCGCGGCGTGAATGTTCTCGCCAACGCTGTCAAGACCACCCTGGGCCCCAAGGGTCGCAACGTCGTGCTGGAGCGCTCGTTCGGCGCCCCGACGGTGACCAAGGACGGCGTGTCCGTCGCCAAGGAAATCGAACTGAAGGACAAGTTCGAAAACATCGGCGCACAACTGGTCAAGGACGTTGCTTCCAAGACCTCCGACAACGCCGGTGACGGCACCACGACCGCCACCGTGCTGGCTCAAGCCATCGTCATGGAAGGCCTGAAGTACGTTGCCGCCGGTTTCAACCCGATCGACCTGAAGCGCGGCATCGACAAGGCTGTCGCCGCTGCCGTGGCTGAACTGAAGAAGCAATCCAAGCCGGTCACGACCAGCAAGGAAATCGCTCAAGTCGGTTCGATCTCGGCCAACAGCGATTCCTCCATCGGCCAGATCATCGCTGACGCGATGGACAAGGTTGGCAAGGAAGGCGTCATCACCGTCGAAGACGGCAAGTCGCTGGAAAACGAGCTGGACGTCGTCGAAGGCATGCAATTCGACCGCGGCTACCTGTCGCCCTACTTCATCAACAGCCCGGAAAAGCAAGTTGCCGTGCTGGAAGATCCGTTTGTCCTGATCTTCGACAAGAAGATCAGCAACATCCGTGACCTGCTGCCCGTGCTGGAGCAAGTTGCCAAGTCGAGCCGTCCGCTGCTGATCATCGCCGAAGACGTCGAAGGCGAAGCGCTGGCCACCCTGGTTGTGAACAACATCCGTGGCATCCTGAAGACCACCGCCGTCAAGGCTCCGGGCTTCGGCGACCGCCGCAAGGCCATGCTGGAAGACATCGCCATCCTGACGGGCGGCACGGTGATCTCCGAAGAAACCGGCATGTCGCTGGAAAAGGCCGGCCTGGCTGAACTGGGCCAAGCCAAGCGCATCGAAGTGGGCAAGGAAAACACGACGATCATCGACGGCGCTGGCGACAGCAAGTCGATCGAGGCTCGCGTCAAGCAAGTCCGCATCCAGATCGAAGAAGCCACGTCCGACTACGACCGTGAAAAGCTGCAAGAACGCGTGGCCAAGCTGGCCGGCGGCGTTGCCGTGATTCGCGTTGGCGCTGCCACCGAAGTCGAAATGAAGGAAAAGAAGGCTCGCGTCGAAGACGCCCTGCACGCTACCCGCGCTGCAGTGGAAGAAGGCGTTGTGGCTGGCGGCGGTGTTGCACTGCTGCGCGCCAAGCAAGCCATCGCTGACCTGAAGGGCGACACGCCTGACCAGAACGCCGGCATCAAGCTGATCCTGCGTGCTGTGGAAGAGCCGCTGCGCACCATCGTCACGAACGCCGGCGAAGAAGCCAGCGTCGTGGTCAGCAACGTGCTGAACGGCAAGGGCAACTACGGCTACAACGCCGCAACCGGCGAGTACACCGACCTGGTTGAGCAAGGCGTGCTGGATCCCACCAAGGTGACCCGCACCGCCCTGCAAAACGCTGCCTCCGTCGCCAGCCTGCTGCTGACGGCTGAAGCCGCCGTGGTCGAACTGGCCGAAGACAAGCCCGCTGCCCCGGCCATGCCGGGTGGCATGGGCGGCATGGGCGGCATGGACTTCTAAGTCCCGCTTCCCTTGCAAGGCCTCCCCGGCTCACGCCGGGGAACGCAGTATCCTGAGAAACCCCCGGACCTTCGCCCCGGGGGTTTTTCTTTTGTGCTCGCCGTCCGCCCATGGACCGCAACACGCCCTGTGCGGTGCGAACACGTTTGCGCACAAACTGTTGGTTTCGCCTGGGCGCATGCGTCCCTACAATAAAGGGTCCACAGACCGAGTCCAGACCCATGCGCCTTCCTCAGAGCCTGCGAGCCTTGCGTCCGTCCGAAATCGGCGGATTGCTGATGGATTCCGCCAACCAATGGTCGAGCCATCGCGCCTCCAGCAAGGGGGCAGCGCTGGCGTTGTACATGGTGTTCTCGCTGGCGCCCATGCTGATCCTGGTGATCGCGGTGGCGGGCGCGTTCTTTGGCGAAGATGCGGTGCGCTCCGAGCTGTTCTCGTCCCTGCGGGACCTGACCGGCGAACGGGGCGCGGAAGTCATCCAGACCGTGCTGGCAAGCGCCCATGAATCCGGCGGCGGCTGGATTGCCGCGCTGATTTCGATTTTTGTGCTGATCTTCAGCGCGACGACGGCGTTTGCTGAACTAAAGGCCAGCCTGGACGACCTGTGGGAAGTGCCGCCCAACCAGAAGGGCGGCATCCAGGGCATGGTGCGCAGCCGCATGCTGTCGTTCGGCCTGGTGCTGGTGCTGGCCCTGTTCCTGCTGATCTCGCTGACCGTGAACGCGGGCCTGGGCGCCGCGCGCAAGTTCTACGGCGACCTATGGATGGCATCCACGTTCGCCACGGTGGCGGACTGGCTGTCCAGCCTGTTTTCTTTCTCGGTGGTGGTGGCGCTGTTCGCCGTGATCTTCAAGCTGCTGCCCAGCGCCCGGATTTCCTGGAAGGATGTCATCCCCGGCGCCATCGTGACGGCGGCCCTGTTCCTGGTCGGCAAATGGGGCATCGGGGTCTACCTGAGCCGCGGCGCAGCCGTCTCCGCGTATGGCGCGGCCGGCTCGCTCATCGCCCTGCTGCTGTGGATTTACTATTCGGCGCAGATCTTCTTCTTCGGCGCGGTGTTCACGCGGCAGTTCGCGCTGCGCTTCGGCAAGGCGGCGGACGCCGCCCCGACCGGCCCGACCGCCACCCCGCCTTCGGCGGATTCCCCGCCGCCCCCCGCCGCCTGACCCAAGTCAGGCCGGGTCCTGGGGCTCCAGCCCCACCATCAGCCGCAGGCACTTCAAAAACACAGGCCGCAGTTCCTGCGGAATCGGCGCCAGCACGGCGGCTTCGACGTCGGCGTCCTGCGGCAGGATGCGCGCCAGCAGCGCCACCCCTTCGTCCGTGATCTCCAGCGCATAGGCGCGCCCGTCTTCCGTGGACCGCGTGCGGCGCACATATCCCTTCGCGGTCATGCGGGCCATCATTTCTGCAAAGGAATTGCGGTCCAGGGCGATCAGCTCGGCGATGCGGTTCTGCGTGGCGCCGGGGTTCTGATAGACGGTGATCAACAGCGCCTTCTGGCGCGGTGTTAGGTCTTCGTCCGGAAAGGCTTGCGCGAACAGGGCTTCGGCGCGGAAATGCGCGCGGCGCAGCAGGTGCGAAGCGACCTGCGTCAGGTCGAACGCTTGCAGGTCGCGGGGCGGGGCCGCTGCGGAACGGGCGGTGGCGGTCATCGGGCTTCCATGGGTTATGCCTGCCGATTGTAGGCGTAGGCTCTCTCGAAAATGCGCATTGACTTGGCGCCGGGTGCTGCCTATGATCCGGAAATATAGTACGTATACGTATTTATTAATCGCCAACCCGAACACCATCCAAGGGGCCCGATCGTGACGATCCGCCAACTGCGTAATTACATCGACGGCCGCTTTGAAGACGGCGCGTCCACCTTTGACAAGCACAGCCCGGTGGACGGGCAGCGTATCGCCCAGGTCCATGAAGCCAGCCAGGACCAGGTCAACCGCGCCATCGCGGCTGCGCATCGGGCGCTGCCGGCCTGGGCCGGCTTGTCGGTCGAGGCGCGCACGGACCATCTGCTGGCGCTGGCCGACGGCATCACCCGGCGCTTTGACGACTTCCTGCAGGCCGAGATCGGCGACACCGGCAAGCCGGTCGGCTGGGCCGGCAAGATCGACATCCCGCGCGGCGCCGCCAATTTCCGCGCCTTTGCCGAACTCGCCCGCACGCTGGACATGGAAAGCTACATGACGGACACGCCCGACGGCCGGCAGGCGCTGAACTACGCCTACCGCAAGCCGCTGGGCGTGGTGGGCGTGATCTCGCCGTGGAACCTGCCGCTGCTGCTTTTGACCTGGAAGGTGGCGCCCGCGCTGGCGTTCGGCAACACCGTGGTCATGAAACCGTCGGAAGTCACGCCCAGCACCGCCACCCTGCTGGCCGAAGTGGCGGACCAGGCCGGGTTGCCCGCCGGCGTGCTGAACCTGACGCACGGTTTCGGGCCGGGATCGGCCGGCGAATTCCTGACCACGCATCCGGACATCGACGGCATTACCTTCACCGGCGAATCCGCCACGGGCGCCACCATCATGCGGGCCGTCGCGCCCGGCGTGAAGCCGGTGTCGTTCGAACTGGGCGGCAAGAACGCCGCACTGGTGTTCGCCGACGCTGACTTCGACGCAGCGGTCGACGGCGTCACGCGGTCGGTCTTCGCCAATTGCGGACAGGTCTGCCTGTGCACGGAACGCGTCTACGTGGAACGCCCGATCTACGAACGCTTCGTCGCCGCGCTGGCGGCACGTGCGCGCGACATGCGCATCGGCTGGCCCCTGGACCCGGCCACGGAAATGGGCCCGCTGGTGTCGCGCGAACACCGCGAGAAAGTGCTGTCGTACTTTGCGCTGGCGCGCGAAGAAGGCGCTACCGTGGTGGCAGGCGGCGGCGTGCCGGTATTTGGCGACGCCCGCGATGCGGGCGCCTATGTGCAGCCCACCATCTGGACGGGTTTGAAAGAGGACGCCCGCTGCATCAAGGAAGAGGTGTTCGGCCCGGTGTGCCACGTGGCGCCCTTCGACACCGAGGAAGAGGCCATCCGCCTGGCCAACGACACGCGCTACGGCCTGGCCGCCGCCGTCTGGACGCAGAATCTGACACGCGGGCACCGCGTGGCGCAGGCCATGAAAGTGGGCCTGGCCTGGGTGAACTGCTGGTTCCTGCGAGACCTGCGCACGCCGTTCGGCGGCAGCGGCCTGTCCGGCATCGGTCGTGAAGGCGGCCGCCATTCGCTCCATTTCTATACTGAACCCACCAACGTCTGCATCAAGCTCTGACCCTGTCCACAAAGGAACGCACGATGACCCAGTCCAACGTCAGCGCCACCGTCGTCGCCGGCAAGGCCACGCCGCGCGGCAAGTACCCCCACATCAAACGCGCCGGCGACTTCCTGTTCGTCTCCGGCACCAGCTCGCGCCTGCCCGACAACCGCATCGCCGGCGCCGAGGTCGACGCCATGGGCACGGCCACGCTGGACATCCGCGTGCAGACGCGCGCCGTCATCGAAAACATCGGCGACATCCTGGCGACCGCCGGCGCCACGCTGGCCGATGTGGTCGAGATCAGTACTTTCCTGGTCAACATGAACGACTTCGGTGGATACAATCAGGTCTACGGCGAGTTCTTCGACGCCGATGGCCCGGCACGCACCACCGTCGCGGTGCATCAGCTGCCGCACCCGCAATTGCTGATTGAGATCAAGGCGGTCGCCTACAAGCCGCTTGCGCGCTAGCCCCGGCTGCGCGGCGGACAGATGATGGGCGACGGCGTTTCGCGTTCACACAGGAAACAGGATGACGGCTCGCGGCGCACCGCCGACGCCGTCCCACGCATGTCGAACTTCCGCATCACGCCCAACGCGCTCAGCCACAAGCTGAAGCTGCACCAACTGCAGATCTTCGAACGCGTGCTGGCGCGCCGTTCGCTGTCGCGGGCGGCCAGCGAACTGCACCTGACCCAACCCACCGTCACCAAAGCCATCCACGACCTGGAAGCGTTCTTTGGCGCCACGCTGTTCGAACGGTCGAACCGGGGCGTCACGCCCACCGAACTTGCGCTGGTGCTGGGCCGCCGGGTCCACGCCATGATGGCCGAAGTCCGGTACATGGCCGACGATATCGACGCCGTCCTGGGCGGCGCCAGCGGCCACGTCGTCGTCGGCACCCTGATCGCCGCCTCCGCCAAGCTGCTGCCCGAAGCCATCGCCCGCCTGATGACGGAGCACCCCGGCATCCAGGTCACGGTCCGCGAAGGCCCGTCCGCCCAGCTGCTGCCCGCGCTGGCCACCGGCGACGTCGACATCGTCGTGGGCCGCCTGCCCGGCGCCGACATGGCCTCGATTTCCGGCGTGGCGGTAGACCACCACAAGCTCTACCGCGAATCGCTCTGTCTGGTGGTGGGCGCCCAGCACCCGATGGCCAACGCGCAATCGGTGTCGCTGCCCGACCTGATCGACCACATCTGGATCCTGCCCGCGCCCACCTCGCCGCTGCGCGCCTCCGTCGAACGCACCTTCTTCGACGCCGGCCTGCGCCTGCCCGCCCGCCACGTCGAGTCCCTATCGCTGCTGACCAACATCGGCGTCCTGATGCATAGCGACGCGCTGGCCCTGATCCCCTACGACGCCGCCGCGCAATTCCTCTCGATGGGCCTGCTGGCCCGCCTGCCCACCGACGTCTTCGGCGACTTTGGCGACGTCGGCTACTCCATCCGCGCCGACCGCCCGCTGACGCCCGCCTGCCAACGCCTGGTGGACTACCTGAAAACGATCGCATCGCAACGGCCGTAGTACCGGGCCACCGTCGTGCCTTGCCACGACGCAAGACACCACCAAAGCCCCAAAAGGCCGCCCGCGCGGCCGGCCTGGGGCGAGCCCCGCAAGATCCTCCCTCACCACCCCGCCCGCGGCGAGCACCCCAAGCACACCGCTCTCCCCCGCTGACGGCCGCTTGCCGCTGACGGAGCGCGGCGTGGCGCGCGCCCGCGGTGCGCGGGGAGTCGATAAGCCCGAGGGAATCCGTAGGGAGCCGAAGGCGTACGAGGATGACGCAGGGGGAGTCCGGAGCGAAGGCTCCGGACCGCAATCGTTGACCCGCG